>JANQLW010000090.1 GCA_028280405.1 Bacteroidales bacterium | reverse complement strand
GCTTCTTTCTAAAAAACCGCATCTGGATACAAAATACAATCCATTAATAATAAGCTTATTGCATAAATCTGTCATTGGCAACTTGTTTCAGGATCTCCTAATTAAACTTCTATCGTGTCAGAATGAGATCCTGAAACAAGTTCAGGATGACAATTAATAAAAAAGGGTAGCCATAAAATTGACTACCCTTTTTTTATTTCTGAATTGCATTACGCGATAGGATATTTCTTAAAGATTTCATCAGATTTCATGAGAATATCAACATATTGAGCACGTTTATAAGTAAACATATCATTCAGGCTGTCTTTAGAAAGTTTGCCTCTGAAATCAGCTAATGAATTATAGCTCTTTTTCTCCATCCATGCTTCTACTTCTTCAAGCATTTTAGTAATTACTTTTGGACCTTTCTGATAAATAGCGCTTACTATCTGAACAACATCTGCACCTGCAAGTACCATTTTTATAACATCGGCACCATCCAAAATACCTGTAGTGCTACAAATATTAGCCTTAATGTGATTGTACAATAATCCTGCAAATCTTAAAACTAATCTATTATCTTCCTGGCTACTTAAATTATAGGGGAAATGATGTTTTTCATTTTCAATGTCTATATCCGGTTGGAATAATCTGTTAAACAACACAAATCCATTTGCACCGATTTTATCCATTTCATTGATCACATACAATGCGTTTGAATAATAAGGACTAAGTTTTACTGCAATAGGGAGCTTTACTGCTTTTTTGATAGCTTCCAGTATGTCTATTTGTTCCTGAATAATGGCTTTCCCCATCACATCAAATTCATAAGGGGTAGAATAGAAATTTAGTTCCAATGCATCCACTCCGGTTTGCTCAATCTTTTGAGCATACTCTACCCAACTTTCCTCATATACCGCATTTAAGCTGGCAATAAGAGGGATGCCGACTGATTCTTTTGCTTTTCTTAGTTTGTATAGAAATTCTTCTGGCCCGGAATCATTCATGTGTGGCAGATAAGAAGCCATTTCAGCATGTCTTGTTCCATAGTCTTCTGCTATTTGAAAACGTTCCAGGTTTTCTAATTGGATTTGTTCTTCAAATAAGGATTTATATACGATTGCACTTGCATTTGCGTCTTCCAGTTTTTTGAGTGTATTAATGTCCAATACCAGGTTGCTTGCTCCTACAATAATCGGGTTCTTAAGTTCGAGTCCAAGGTAATTAGTTGATAAATTCATACGTATGAGTTTTTAGTTAAAAAATATTCTTTGGAAGGCTTAAATTCACCTTTAAACAAATATAAAAAAATATTGGAAAAATCCTATAATCTAAACTGATTATAAATTGCAGTTTTGCGTTCTGAAAATAAATACAATTACAAGGTTCTAAAGCGTAAATTTATTAATTTCGCGATGAATTTTTTGAGTTGTGAATGAAAATTATAAAGTCTTTAAAATAAATAGATTATGGAAAAACAAAAAAAGTTTATCACCTGTGATGGTAACTATGCTGCCTCCCATGTAGCTTACATGTTCTCAGAAGTTGCAGCTATTTATCCTATCACGCCTTCATCAACCATGGCGGAGTATATTGATGAGTGGGCTGCTTTCGGACGTGAAAACATTTTCGGAGAGCAAGTTAAAGTGGTTGAAATGCAATCGGAAGGTGGCGCTGCCGGTGCCGTTCACGGTAGTTTGCAGTCAGGTGCTTTAACCTCAACTTTTACTGCTTCTCAGGGATTATTACTTATGATTCCTAATATGTATAAAATTTCAGGTGAGTTATTACCAGGTGTATTCCATGTGAGTGCTCGTAGTTTGGCTGCACAAGCACTTTCTATCTTTGGTGACCACAGTGATGTTATGTCAACTCGCCAAACTGGTTTTGCTATGCTGGCAACAGGTTCTGTACAGGAAGTTATGGATATTGGAGCCGTTGCTCACTTAGCTTCTATTAGAACCAGAGTTCCTTTCCTTCACTTCTTTGATGGATTCCGTACTTCTCACGAAATTCAAAAAGTTGAGTATTTCGAAAATGAAGACCTTGCTCCATTAGTAGACTGGAAAGCATTACAATCATTCCGTGACAATGCTTTGAACCCGGAACATCCTGTGACTCGTGGTACTGCACAAAATCCGGATATTTACTTCCAGGCTCGTGAAGCTGCAAATAAGTTCTATGATGTAATACCTGATATTGTTGAGGATTACATGAAAGAAATTTCAAAAATGACTGGCCGTGAATATCACCCATTCACTTATTATGGTGCTGAAGATGCTGAGAACATTGTTGTAGCAATGGGATCTATCACTGATACAATTAAAGAAGTTGTTGACTACTTAAATGCTAAAGGTGAAAAAGTTGGTTTAATCAGTGTTCATTTATACCGTCCTTTCTCCAGTAAATATTTTATGAATGTGCTGCCTAAGTCGGTAAAACGTATTGCTGTACTTGACAGGACTAAAGAGCCGGGTGCTAATGGGGATCCATTATACCTTGACGTTCGTGAAATGTTCTACGATTCAGAAATCAAACCATTAATCGTTGGTGGCCGTTACGGATTAAGTTCTAAAGATACTACTCCTGCGATGATGATCTCTGTTTTCGATAATTTGAAAATGAATGAACCTAAGAACCAATTCCTGGTAGGTATTGTCGATGATGTTACTTTCAAATCTTTACCTTTGCTTCCTGAAATTTCAATTTCTGATGAAACTACTTTCGAAGCTAAATTCTATGGTTTAGGAGCTGATGGTACTGTAGGTGCAAACAAAAATTCTATCATAATTATTGGTGATAATACTGATAAATATTGTCAGGCCTATTTTGCTTACGATTCTAAAAAATCAGGTGGTATTACTACTTCTCACTTACGTTTTGGAGATAGCCCAATCCGTGCTCCTTATTTGGTTGGAACCCCTAACTTTGTAGCTTGTCACGTTCCTTCATATCTGGACAAATATAATATGCACAAAGGACTGAAAAAAGGCGGTACGTTTCTGTTGAACTCAATTTGGGATGTTGAAGAAACTAAAGCCCAACTTCCAAATTCATTGAAAAAACATTTAGCTGAAAACAACATAAATTTCTATATCATCAATGCAACAAAGATTGCTGAGGAAATTGGCCTTGGAAACAGAACCAATACCATCATGCAATCTGCATTCTTCAAAATTGCAGAAGTAATTCCTTATGACTTAGCTGTTGACCAAATGAAGAAATTCATCGTGAAATCTTTTGGTCGTAAAGGTGAAGAGATCGTTAAGATGAATAATGCTGCTGTTGAGCGTGGTGGAGATGTAATTAAAGTTGAGATCCCAGCTGAATGGGCTAAATTGGATGGCGCAGATGAAAAACCGGAACGTAATGTTCCAGAATTCATTTCTAAGATCGTTGATCCTGTGAATGCACTTAAAGGAGATGACCTTCCGGTTAGTGTATTTGTTAACCGTGAAGATGGTACTTTCGATGCAGGTACTTCTGCTTTCGAAAAACGTGGTATCGCAGTAAATGTTCCTGAATGGCAGGCTGATAAATGTATTCAGTGTAACCAATGTTCTTATGTTTGTCCTCACGCTGCTATTCGTCCATTCTTGGTAAACGAAGAAGAAGAGGCTAACTTGCCGGAAGGAACTGAATTAATTGCTACCAAAGGTAAATTTGCTCCACTTAAATTCAGAATGCAGGTTTCTGTACTTGACTGTTCAGGTTGTGGTAACTGTGCTGATATTTGTCCTTCTAAAGAGAAATCATTAATCATGAAGCCTCTTGCTTCTCAACAAGCAGAGATTGCAAGATGGGATCATTTCGATTCAAAAGTTTCTTATAAAGATAAAGTTGTAGATAAATTCCAGTCTGTTAAGAATTCACAATTTGCTCAACCATTATTCGAGTTCTCCGGAGCTTGTGCCGGTTGTGGTGAAACTCCTTACGTTAAAACAATCACTCAATTATATGGTGAGCAAATGTTAGTAGCGAATGCTACAGGATGTTCTTCTATCTATGGTGGTTCTGCTCCTTCTACTCCTTACTGTAAGCATAAAGAAAGCGGACATGGTGTTGCCTGGGCAAACTCATTATTCGAAGATAATGCTGAGTATGGATTTGGTTTCGCAACGGGTATTAACAAACTTCGTGAGCGTCTGGTATTGAAAATGCAAGGAATAAACGGTGAAGTTTCTGCTGAAACTAAAGCTGCAATGGAAGAGTGGATTGCCGGTGTAAATGACCGTGAAGCTTCTCAAAAAGCTACTGATAAATTAGTTCCATTATTGGAAAAAGAAAAAGCTCCTATTGCAAAAGAAATCTTAGCACTTAAACAATACTTAGCTAAGAAGTCTGTATGGATCTTTGGTGGTGACGGTTGGGCTTATGATATCGGATACGGTGGATTAGATCACGTGATCGCTACTGGCGAAGATGTAAACATTTTAGTAATGGATACTGAGGTTTATTCAAATACCGGTGGACAAGCTTCTAAAGCGACTCCAGTAGGTGCGGTTGCTAAATTTGCTACTTCAGGTATGAAAACCCGTAAGAAAGATCTTGGTTTAATGGCTATGACTTACGGATATGTTTACGTTGCTCAGGTTGCAATGGGTGCCAGCCAGGCTCAATTCTTCAAAGCATTGAAAGAAGCTGAAGCTTATCCGGGACCTTCAATCATCATTGCTTATTCTCCATGTATCAACCATGGTTTAAAAGGTGGTATGGGTAAAACCCAGGAAGAGTCTAAATTAGCTGTTGAAGCCGGTTACTGGCAAAACTACCGCTACAATCCTCAATTAGAAGCTGAAGGTAAAAATCCATTTATCTTAGATTCTAAAGAGCCTGATTGGAGTAAATTCCAGGACTTCCTAAGAGGAGAGGTTCGCTATACGTCATTAATGAAATCATTCCCGGAAGAAGCTGAATCTCTTGATAAAATTGCAGAAGATAATGCAAAATGGAGATATGCTCAATACAAGCGTTTAGCTGAGCAGGAATACTAGGAAACGAATTGTTTTTTTATAAAATTTTACCGGATCAAACATTTGATCCGGTTTTTTTGTATCTTATAAGTTTCAATTTTTAGTAATGAAAACAACAAACCTTTTTATCGATTTTATAATCATTGGAGCATTTGGAATTTTAGGAATTGTATTTCCTTTTGTTTTAATTGATATAAACCCAATAAAAATTGTAATTGTTAATTTAAAAAGTTCAGGATTACTAATTGCATTAGTAACAATTCTGGTCTATTCATTTGGAATTTTTTATAACCAATTGTCAGATCAGGTTATTGAGCTTTTTAAGTTGACTTTTTTTTTAAAGTCAATTAAGAATAAAAAGGAAGATTTAAAAGCAAAATTAGGTTATGATTACCATAATGCTCTTCAAAGAATTGTTTTATATTCTAAAAATTCATTTGAATATTTATCCTATAGAAGAACAATGTTAAGAATTATTCGTTCATTTATTTTTACTTGCTTTTTAATTATAATTTTACATGTTTTTTATTCACTGTTTATGAATTTTATATTGGGAGATAATCTAAACTTCTCATTAATTAATCTTATTATTTTATTAATAACTTTAATTTGTGGCATTTATTTTCGCTCTATTTATATAAAACTATATAATGGATATCTTGAAGCAATTATTAATTTTGCCTTGTTAATCGAAGAATCAGATGAATTTGCAATTCAAAACTAAAATCATAGAATTATTTGGTTTGCCAAGAACTGGCAAAACTACAACTGTTGTTGCTCTAAAGAAGCATTTAAAAAATGCTGGGTTTAAGGTTGATATTATTAGAGAAAGAGCTTCAGTTTGTCCATTAAATGATAAACTTCATCCTTCCTTTAATTTTTGGACATCAATTTCATTAATTAAAGAGTATATTGAAGCCAATGATAAAGGATTTGATTTTGTATTGGCTGATAGAGGAATTTTTGATGCTTTTGTCTGGATTAACTTTTTATCAGAGAAAAAATTGCTATCAGATTTTGAAAAATTAATTGATCAAAACTTTATTCTTTCCAATTATTTAACAACTTTTTATTTTACAGCTGATATTGATGTGATATTAGATCGAGAATTTGAAAGACAAATTAGTCGAAAGTATGGCAAGGTGATGAATCCCCAAACACTAAACCTTTATAAAAACTCTTATAATGATTTAAAACCAGAACTAACCAAAATAGGTAATATATATGAGATAGATAGTTCCAAAATCACAATAAAGGAAACTATTTCAATAGTGTCAGATGAGCTTTTAACCAAGCTGAATAAGTAAATTTTATAACTCATTATTTCATATTTTTGACTAACTTTATTAAGAATTAGAATTCTTAATAGGTTTAACCGTTTTTTATCTATTAATCTTTGAGTAACTTCGTGCCTTCACTTTGTGCTCTTCGTAGTAAAATTATTAACCACAAAGTACACAGAGTCCATTTCTCCAAGAACACAAAGTAAAAAATATGAAGAAGACCTTTTTATTGATCAGTTTAGCATTTAATATAATGCTCATCTCTTGTACTCCAAAACAAGAATCCCAAAACCATTTAGATAATGAATCCTTATTATACGCAACCCTCTACCAACAAAAATCAGCCGAAGTAGAAGCTTTATATTATCAGGCTTATAATATTGCAGAATTAAGATTAAATCAAATTCTGGAAAACAATCCGTATAAAAAACCTTTGGCCATTGTTGTAGATGTAGATGAAACCGTATTGGACAACAGCCCGTTTGAAGCTAAATGTATTTTGGAAAATAAAGATTATCCTAACTTCTGGGTTGAGTGGTGTGAAGTGGCCAATGCAAGAGCTTTACCAGGTGCAGTTGAGTTTCTGAATTATGCAAAATCGAAGGGAGTTGAAACCTTTTATATTACCAATCGGAAAATTGAGGTTCAGGAAGCAACCATGAAGAATCTAAAAGCCAAAGGGTTTCCTTATGTGGATGATGCTCATATGATGTTACGTACTACTGAATCGAATAAGCAGCCCCGTAGAAATAAAGTTCTGGAAACTCATGAAATTGTTATTCTAATGGGAGATAACCTAAATGATTTTACAGACTTGTTTGATAAAAAGCTGCCTGCCGACAGATCAAAAATTGTATCGGATCTAAAAGCTGAATTCGGAAAAAAATTCATCGTTCTTCCAAATGCAATGTATGGCGACTGGGTAGGGGCGATGTTAAAATATAAGAATTTGCCAAAAGCAGAGAAATTAAAGAAACTTAATCAAATGCTTGAAGCTTTTTAATTTACAATGTACAATATTAAATAAATGGGATGACATTTCGACTCTGCTACACTGCGCTCAATGACTCGGTCGCTGAGTTTGTCAAAGCGTTGTTGGATATAACTCAATAAAAGTATTTTGACTTCGCTGCGCTTTGTTCAATGACCTGTTTCATTTTTAAATTTGAAAAGTCGCTTAATCCTTTCTATGAAGTTTCGTGATTTAATTTTATCCGGGTTGTAATTACATAATCTACATCTGTTCGTATCAATGGCTATTGTTTTAGAAGCGAAGTGTCCTGTACTTCTTTCTTCATAATCAGTTTCAATAAACAATCTATCTGAACCACATCTGGGGCAGCAATGCTCAGAATTAGATATTAACTTAGTTTTTCTTCTAGCACATCAGCCATAAGAAACAATGCATCTAAATGTTGTTTTCTAGATTTCCAGCTTTTATTGCCTAGCCCTGTGTTATCAACATGAATGTGATATAAATCGAACCATGAATCTTCAGAACCACTAAAATCCATCCAGTCAAGATTTAAGTTTGAAAGGTTTCTATAGTATCTTTTAAGTCCTCTTCTCTTTTTCATTTATTAAGAGTTTATAATAATGTGAATCGAAGACGTTTTCCTAAGCCCTCTTCAAAAATTTTGAAAAGCGTGGAAATTTGTATATCAATCTTCCCATTTTCAAGTCTTGAGATGTAACTCTTTTTTGTGCCTGTTCTTGCGGCTAAATCTTCCTGGGTCATTTGGGCTTCTTTCCGGGCTTCTTTAATCATTTCGCCAATGATAAATGACTTTGCTTTAGCTTCATATTCATCTCTTTCTTTTGTTCCGGTTTTTCCATACTTGATATCAAGAAGCTCATCGAATGTTTTTGCATCACTTACTTTTTTCATAATTATTACCCTTTCTTCTTTTCAAAGTATTCCTGTTTTAGCTTTAATGCTTTGTTAATTTCCTTTTGGGGAGTCTTTTGGCTTTTCTTTTGGAATCCATTAAATAATATAACAATTCTTCCGGCATCAAAACAACAAAAGATTCTGTAAATATTACTCCCGACTTTAATTCTGATCTCATAAAGCCCATCAGTTCCTTTTATATGTTTCAGGAATTTCTGAGGGATCTTGTCAACAGTTTTAATTAATTTAAATACATATTCAATCTTTTCTTGAACAGTAGAGTCTAGTTCTAAATAAAACTCAATGAAATATTTTTTATAGAATCTGATCTCTCTGGCCATGTAACAAAGTTAACAAGTTTGTTAACAAATTCCAAATTAGATTTATTATTAAGTTTTATGGGATTAGTTTGATTGCTGTGTAGCTTAATTTTATTATTAATTGTCTATAACGTTTTGGTTAAGTTGCGTGGTGGCTTAACGCCGCGCTTTCTTGTCCGCTGAGGACAAGAAATAAAAAGTAAGTACAAAACCTAAATAGCAAAATTATAGTAGCCATGCGACTTAGGTTTTGTTAGCACACGTTTTTATTTTTGTATTCTTATCTGGTATATTAGAATATGCTGCATAAAATATTAAACTTAGAATGCCAGAAATGAGGAAAGTAAAAAAGAGTATTCTAAGAATAGAATATATTTTCTTTGGTCTTACCTGGATTAGTTGTTCTCCATCAGTATATTTCTTTATTGTCAAATAATCTGTGTATTTACATATTAAAGAATGTACAGTGTCAGATTCTGAATAAAGAAATAATAATCCAATTAATATAGTTAGGCCATTAATTGATATTGCAATTATGTATATAATATATTCTGTCTGATTTTTAGGGCTTCCTGTTTTTAATGTAAGTATTAGTCCTAAAATAATTGAAATAACTGAAATAGCTTGTTTTACCCATGCAAATTCTTTATCATTTCTTTCTTTCCAGAGGCTAATAATGTTTTCTACGTCTTCTTTGTATTTCATATGATTGCTTTATGTGTGCTAACCAATTATATATCTTATAATAACACTCATTCCAAATCAAACTCTTTACATCTTACCTAACATTCCAATCTTCTCCCTACAGCTCTCCTCAACCAACTCCTTCAAAGCCTTCACACTCTCCCCTAAATAAATTAATTCTTCTTTTTTAATTTCATATCCCATTTTATAGCGGGAATCGATATAAGCTTTCTTTAAAAGAGTAAAAAGGCGTTCTTCTTCTTCGGTTTTCCGGGGGAAAATGGTTTTGAAGCGGGCATCCTTGCGACAGCTACGGTTGTGGAGTACTTCAAGATCATGAGTTTTGGGCTTGTAATCGATGTATACAAGTAGCAGGGTAGTATAATAGCGCTCCGTAGCCTGGTGGAGCATAAATGCTGCATTATTATAACTTGCTCTTTCAAAAGCATTATTAAAGTCAATCAGGAATTCATTGGCACTCTCAAACCATTTCTTAAAATAGAGTTTTGCTTTGTTTTGTCGGTCTTTAGTCGATAGTGGTTTCGGTTTGGAGAGGGTGCGTTTTTTGCTGTGATATAAACGGATGCCTTCTTTCAGGATATCTGTAAAGAAATAATTTCCGTCTTCAATTTCGGTATTTAAATAATCAATGCCGTGATAGATGACATTGAGGGCGGTATCGGTTTCCACATTTTTCAGAATGCGGCGCTTAAGGCGCTTTGCAAACTGTGGACGATTTGCCTTTTCTTCATCTTCCACTACAAACAAAAGGTCGTAATCGCTTTTGTATTCATAGGTGGTTCCGTTTTCCACGTATTTATCTTCCACCCAATCGCCACGCGCATAACTCCCGAACAAAATGATCATGTCCACGGCATGGGTTTCCTTTACAAAATTAACGATCGCATTTAGTTCATTTTGTTTTTCAAGGGGAAGATGTTTAAGGGATCTTTTCAATGGAAAATGAATTAGATTAATAGATATGCTAAGATAGGTTTTTTTGGATTATGAATTATGAATTTGGGTCACTGAGCTTGTCGAAGTGCATTTCGACTCTGCTCAACACAGGCATTTCGACTCCGCTGCGCTGCGCTCAATGACCCGTTGGCCACTGAGCCTGTCGAACCAAATCGAATATTGAACATTGTAAATTGAAAATTTTCTATTCTATTCTTAAGGAATCCACCGGATTAGCTCTTGCTACTTTAACCGTATGATATAATACAGTTAGCAAGGTAATAAGCAGAAGAAGCAAACCAGCAATAATAAACGTAACAGCACTCAATTCTGCTCTATACGCATAATTATCTAAGAAATTTTGCATCATATAATAAGAAACCGGGAATGAAACCACAATTGCTATTCCTATTAAAACCAGATAGTCTTTAAAAATTAAATGTATGATGGTTTGAACTTTTGCACCCAAAACTTTTCTGATCGAAATTTCCTTGGTTCTTTGTTCAACAGTATATGAAGCTAATCCGAATACTCCAAGAGTCGCAATGATAATTACAATTATGGAGAAAAGAGTAAATAGTATTCCTCTTTTTTCATCCGGTTCAATTTGTTCGAATAAATCGTTTTCCAGATAAGTATATTCAAACGGACTCATCGGATAGGTTTTATTCCAGGCAGTCTCGATCTGGTTAATGGTTTGTTGATTGTTTTTCCCATCCAGTTTAACATATACAATTCTAGGATTTTCTCTTAGAAAAAGTACCAGAGATTCAATTGGGTTATATAAACCAGTCTGGTTATAATCTTTCATTAACCCAATTACTTTGGCTGTATTGTTTTCATCAAATCTGATTTTCTTTCCTATAGGCTCCTTCCATCCAAATCGTTTTGCAATGGTTTCGTTAACAATTAAACCCAAGGTATCAGTACCATATTCTCTGGAGAAATTTCTACCTTCCAAAATTTCGATTTCTAAAGTGTTTATAAATTCATAATCACATCCGGCGAGGTTTACACCCTTTTCCTGCATACCTTCTGATGTTTCCACTGCCAGCAATAATTTTCCAGATCCTTGCCCCATAGGAGTGTTTGTTCCTCCTACATTTTTAACACCTGTTATATTATTCATTTCATTTCGTAATACCGGAAGTTTTTCTCTCATTTGCTGAGTGTTTAATACCAATCGAATCACATTATCTTTATTAAACCCCATATCCTTATTTTTGAGGTGATCCAATTGTTCGTAAACAACCAGAGTGCTTATGATCATTCCTAATGAAATAATAAACTGAACAACTACTAAAACTTTTCTTAGAACGCTATGAGCACTCCCTTTTACTTGTTTCCCTTTTAGCGCATTTATAGGCTTGAATCTGGATAAGAAGAAAGCAGGGTAGGTTCCACTTAAGAATCCAAGGATTATAATAACCCCCAAAACTGAGATTAAAATATTTGTGTTCGCAAAGAAACTAAAATCTAATGTTTTCCCTGAAATGTCATTAAAATTTGGCAATAGGAAATAACAAAGGAGTAAACTAATTAAAAGAGATATAATTGTAAGAACAACAGATTCCATTAAGAATTGTCGGATGAGCATTCCTTTATGGGCTCCCGCAACCTTACGTATTCCCACTTCCCTGGATCTTTTTGCAGATCTTGCAGTGGTTAGGTTCATATAATTAATTCCTGCAATGATTAACATAAACAGGGCAATGATTAAAAAAATCTGAACAAAACGGATGTCTCCGCTCGCTTCTGTTTCTCCCTGCCCAATTGGATATAAATGTATTTTGCTAATCGGCTGAAGTTCGTAATCAATAGTAACATTAAATTGCTTGAAAATGGAAGCCATAAATTTGTCATACATTTTTTCCAGCTTTTTATCGAAAGCTACCATATCTGTTCCTTCTTTTATTTTTAGATAGGTGGGTAATCCAAAATTACCCCAGCTTTGACGCCTGGATTCTACAGTTGTCCATGACATTAGAGCTTCAAACCGAATATGTGAATTCATAGGAACATCTTTAATGATCCCTGTTACCTTTAGAGATCTTCCTTCATTTTTAATAAGCTTGCCCATAGGGTTTTCAGAACCAAAGTACTTCTTGGCAAAAGTCTCAGTAAGAACGATAGAATTTGGTTCATTTAAGGATGTAGAAGGATTTCCTTCAATCATTGGGAATGTAAAAATATTAAAAACGGTGGAGTCTGCATAAAGAACTTCTGTTTCATGAAATTGTTTTTCTTTATACTCAAACAAACTTTTTCCTATTCCCTGGAACCTTGCTGCTTCTTCCACTTCAGGATAATCCTTTTTCACTTGAGGTGCAAATGGTATTTGAGCAACTACCCAGGTAAATTTGTCATCCGGTTCCGAAATATGTGAAACTACTCTATATATCTGTTCATGATTATCATGAAATTTATCATAACTCAGTTCATCAAAAGAATAGATCAGTAAAAAGAGAGTACTACTAATTCCTATGGTTAAACCCAATATATTGATTAGGCTATAACCAATATCTTTAGTGATATTGCGTATTGCAAATTTTATCTGATTTAATAACATAAGTTGCGATTTAAGGTTGATTCATATTAGTATTTTCATGCAATCATAAAACTATTGAATTAGAGAACACTATTTAGTTAAAGATAAGTTAAAATAGAAAAGCTGCCAGATCATTTAGACTGACAGCTTTTTTATGTCGATATAAAACCGGTTTTATTCGATGATCATTTCAAAAGGTAGTCTTGCTTGTACACCTTTGGCCTTTAATAAATCTTTTAAGGATTTAATGAAATTGAAATGGAATCCCAGTTCTTGTTCAAGCAGATTAACTTTTGTGGCAGCCCCCCATTCTTTAACAATAGCTTCTATAGGATCTTGCTGAGCCGGTAATTCTTCAATTCTGTATTCTGATAAACTGGCTTCCCGGGCAGCTAATTCAATTGCTTTTTGAAGTCCTCCAAATTCGTCGATAAGTCCGAGTTCCAGAGCATTTTCTCCACTCCATACGCGGCCTTGTCCAATATCATCTATAAAGTCTTTTTCCAGCTTACGGCCATTAGCAATATGACTGATAAATGTATCATAAGTATTGTCCACACTGGCCTGCATTTTGGCTCTTTCTAATTCAGATAACGGCCTGAAGGTAGAAACGAAGCTGGAATTTTTATTAGACCCTACATTATCAATAGTTATACCTAATTTTTTATTAAGTAATCCTTGCAGGTTAGGAAGCATTGCAAACACTCCGATTGAGCCTGTTAAACAGGTTTTGTTAGCAATGATCTTAGTGGCCTGACAGGTGCACCAATACCCTCCTGATGCCGAAACATCTCCATAGGAAGCTATAAGCGGTTTTACTTTTGCTGCCAATTCTATTTCTCTTCTGATTACTTCGGAAGCAACAACATCACCTCCTCCGGAGTTTATCCTGAATACGATCGCTTTTATTTTATCATTTTGTCTTGCCCTTCTGATTGCTCTGGATATTCCGGCCGACCCAATATAGGCATCATTTCCTGAACCCGGGCCTATTGTTCCATTCGCATAAATAATAGCTATACGGTCTCTGGTTCTTGCTTCCTGGGGGGCTTTAGACCTGGTATATTTTGCCAGACTGATCGAATTGATATCTTCTTTTGCCTTAACTCCTAAAAGATCTTTTAACTCGTCAATGATTTGATCTTTATAAAGTAATGAATCAACCAGTTTGTGTTTATAAGCATCTTTGGGATGTTGAATTTCCAATCCATCAGCTAATTTGTTCAAAGTAGAAGTTTCTATGCCTCTGCTTTCACTGATAGCGTTTAACATGTTTTTCCAAATACTTTGAACATATGTTTTAGTTTGTTCCCTGTTGGCTTCACTCATTTGAGTTTCTAAAAATGGTTCTACCGCACTCTTGTAAGTTCCATGCCGAACCACCTGGGCTTCTATATCCAGTTTTTCAAATAGTCCTTTAAAGAACATAACCTGTGCATTCAACCCTTTAAACAGAATGATTCCCTCAGGATTTAAATAGATATCATCAGAGACTGAAGCCAGATAATATGCTCCCTGACTCATATACTCACTATATGTTTTTACAAATTTTCCTGATGATTTGAAATCGATCAGGGCCTCTCTGATCTCATCTATAGTTGAAATCCCTGCCTGAATACTACTTAATTCCATAAATATCCCTCGAATATTGGGATCGGTCTTTGCTTTCTTTAAGTATTTTAAGATATCGTTTAATCCTATTTTATTGCTTGGAGTTAATGATAGAGCTTCGAGCAAGCCAGGTTCCGGTGTCCGGTCAGAGATTGCGTCATTAAAACTGATATGCAGAATTGAGTTTTTTTCAACCTTTACTACTTCATTATCTGAGTAAGAAACAATGGCACTAACTATACCAATGGTAAGAATAAACATTAAGAAAAGCGAAATAAAAAAGCCTGTTACAGTTGCCAATAAATACTTAAAAAAACTTTTCATATCTGATAAAATTAAACTCGTAATAAATTTTCAACATAAAAGTATGAAAATTATAACTCTCTACAATTATTAACATGCCTTTGTTTAAAAGAAAAACAGACCAGGTCAAATAATAGGCTTCATAGCATAGATATTTGTAGCGTAAATATTCATGCATTTAATGAGCGGAAAATATATAAAGAGTATAAGTTTACTAGTAGCTATAATCTTTAGCCAGATCGGACAACTGGTATCTTATTCGAATAATGACTTAAATATGTCGTTCAATCATCAAAATGCTGACTTAATTCTTTTAATAGAAAATGAAAAAGGCAGTTTAACTTTAAATCCCCTATTATTTTTAAAAAATAAGGCTGAACAAGAAGATATTGAGATCGCTATACAAACCAATGGTGGGTTAAATAATATTCAGCTTGCCGAGTTTTTATCTAAGAATAATCAGAACCTGGATTATTTGAATGCTTTTAAGTTTGCAACTATTTATGTAAAGGAATGTGAAATAGAGGGTGTTAATCATGATATCGCTTTTGCTCAAATGTGCCTTGAAACCGGATATTTGAAATTCGGAGGTAGTGTAAATATAGAGTAAAATAACTATTGCGGATTAGGAGCTGTAGATGAAAGGTCATGTGGAGATTCATTTAATAGTATGGAAGAAGGCATTAGGGCCCACATTCAACATTTGAAGGCTTATTCCAGTATTGAAAAACTTAACTCACCTATCATTGATAAAAGATATAAGTTTGTTAAACGAGGTAGTGTCAAAACAATTTATGACTTAAGTGGTAAATGGGCAATGGATCCACTATACGGAAAGAAATTATATAAGTTGTTGCATAAGATGTATGCTATTTAGGATAATCAATTATTTTTGCAGGCGATTTCTAATTTTTTTGAAATGAAGAACGAGGTAGTTTTGCTTTTAGGGTGTAATTTGGGCGATCGGGAATCTTTTCTGAATAAAGCTGTTGAAGAACTTTGTAATCATATTGGACCATTGGGTAAAAAATCATCTGTATATGAATCCGAAGCCTGGGGTTTTGAGAGTTCAAATACATTTTTAAATCAGGTAGTTGTTTTTAATACGGGGCTTAAGCCTGAAGATATTCTGAATAGAATTCAAAAAACTGAAAATGACTTGGGAAGAATTAGAATCAGTGGGAACTATGAAACTCGTATTATTGATATTGATATTTTATTTTACAATAATATAATCATGAAAACGAGGGAGCTTGCAATCCCTCACCCCTCATTGCACAGACGAAGATTTACACTAGAGCCTCTTAATGAAATACTCCCCCAATCCATTCATCCTATTTTTAATAAAAGTATTAAATCTTTGCTTGAAAAATGTGAGGATAAATTGTGGGTAAAAAAATGGGAAAGCTAAATTTTTGATTTGGATTATACCTTATTTTTGTGATGAATGAATTATAGTTATATTGCCATCGAAGGTGCTATTGGAGCAGGTAAAACTTCACTTGCTACCCGAATTGCTGAAGAGTATAATGCTAAATTAATACTCGAACAATTTGAAGAAAATTCATTTTTGCCCAAATTTTATAAAGATCCTGATAAATACGCATTTCCTCTTGAAATGTCTTTCCTGGCTTCCCGTTTTCAACAACTAAAAGACCAATTATCCGATCAGGATTTATTTAAGTCGTTTACCATTTCTGATTACTTTATCAATAAGTCTTTAATTTTTGCTGGAAAGACCTTGCAAAATGACGAGATGACTCTTTATTCAAAGTTCTTCAATATTATAAATGCCAGCTTGCCAAAACCGGATTTACTGGTTTATTTGTATCTGGAAGTTGATAAACTAAAAAAGAATATTATCAAAAGAGGGCGTTCTTACGAGCAGGAAATTGAGCCAACTTATCTGGAGAAAATACAAAAAGGGTATTTTGATTATATTCGTCAACAACAGGATATGCGCATATTGATTATTGATACCAATAATATTGATTTTGTAGAAAAAGAAGAAGATTATCAGAAGTTACTGGAGATTATAAAGGGCAAATACGATAAGGGGATACACCGTTTTACTCTGGAGTAGCCATTCCCAACAGGGCATTCATCACATCTTTCATTTCATAAACTCCACTTTTACCATGAAGGAATTCAGCAGCAATAATTGATCCTAAAGCAAAGCCCTTTCTGTTTTTAGCAGAGTGGAAAATTTCTATTTCATCAAATTCAGACTCATAAATCACACTATGGATCCCGGGAGTGTCTTCTTTTCTGATAGCTTCGACGCTTAATACTCCGTCTTTTTGTGAATCTAATTCCCATGAGCTAAGATTATCAATGTTATTCAGGATTTGTTCCGCCAAAGTAACAGCTGTGCCACTAGGCTTATCCAGTTTTTGTGTATGATGAGTTTCAGAAATTCTTACACTGTATGCATCTGTATTATTCATCATTTTTGCCAAAATTTGATTTACTGCAAAAACCAGATTCATTCCCAAACTGAAATTCGATGCATGTAAAAATCCCACATTGGTTTTATGGCTTAGGGATTTGATATCTTCCATATCTTCATTCCAACCAGTGGTTCCGCTTACTACCGGGATATCCATTTTTAGACAATTTGCGATATTTACTCTTGCTTCCGATGGTTGACTGAATTCAATAGCAATATCAACTTTTGAACTTTTATTACCTAAATCATAAAGTTCCTTTTTATTATTCTGATCAATAATTTTTACAACCTCATGCCCTCTTCGTAAAGCAATTTGATGGATCTCTTTTCCCATCTTTCCGTAACCGATAAGTACTATCTTCATATTTTTTAATTTCTTATAAAACCAGAGGCTATGGCTTATTGATATTTGGGTCAATTTAGCGAGCCCCCGGTTATTGATTATAGAGAGTTTCTTTTACGCACAATTATTATTGGTGCTAAACAATTGTTTGTTTATTTGGTTCAGGGCATCTACTTTATTTTCTGAGTCAATTAATAAACAAATGTTGTTTTCACTGGCTCCGTATGAGATCATCCTTAAAGATGTTTCATTCATAGATTGACTGATTCTTGCTATAGTCCCTTTAGAGTCATGGCTAAAAGCTCCAACTAAACAAATAATACTTTGATTTTTAAATACTCTGATGTCACCCAATCTTCTTAGTTCCTTAAGAATGTTTTCCAGTTGAGGATGATCTTCAATAGTAACACTTACCGCAATCTCGGAAGTTGTGATCATATCTACTGAACATTTGAAATCTTCAAATACTGCAAATATTTTTCTCAGAAAACCATAAGCCATCATCATGCCTCCAGATTTAATATTAATTGCAATGATATTATCCTTTGCCGCAAGGGCTTTAATTCCTTCTTTTTCCGAACTATTATGAATCAAAGTTCCTTTTGCTTCCGGATTGAATGTATTTTTCAATACCACAGGAACATTTTCCGATTTTACAGGTTTGATACAGGTCGGATGCAGGATTTTTGCTCCAAAATAGGCTAATTCTTCAGCTTCTTCATAAGATAGCTCACAAATTGGATAGGTGTCGTTTACAAATCTTGGATCATTATTATGCAATCCATCGATATCTGTCCAGATCTCTACAATTTCAGCATTCAATACAGAACCAAGTATCGTTGCTGTAAAATCGCTTCCTCCTCTGCCTAAATTGCTTATTTCACCATAAGCATTGATGCAGGCATATCCCTGAGTGATAAATAAGTTATCTGCAGGATGTGCATTTACAATTGCATTGGTTTTTTCTTTAATGTAAAAATAATCCGGGTGGCCATCCTTGTCAGTTCTAATAAAATCAAGTGCATGGATCAAATTTGATGATATGTTAGATTCCTGAATAAAGAGTTGGAATATACGGCAAGTAATGAACTCACCGCGGATTACTATGTTATTGGTATTGTTATTGTGAGATGTAAATGTATTACACAGTTCTTTCAGTAAAGTAAATTCTTCTTTTAAAATTTGTTTGGCTTCACTAATATTGTTTTTCAAATTTAACAACTCATTTACGGTATGAGTATATTTTTTCTCCAATAATGAAACCTGTTCAAGAGCAAGCTTTTGTTCGCCTTCACTAAGAAGCTTGCAAATGTTTACCAGGGAATTTGTAGTTCCTGACATTGCTGAAAGTACAACGATTGCTTTTCCTTCAATGTTTTTTATAATATCAGCAACTCTACGCATATTATCTGCTGATCCTACTGATGTTCCGCCAAACTTTAAAATTTTCATCTTAATTTAAGATTCCGAGTGAAGTCAATTCGTTTCTTAATAGTTCTTTATTTTTTTCTGCTATAGGAGCCAGAGGTAACCTGAATACTTCCTGAATATATCCCATTAAGTGTAAAGCTGTCTTTACAGGTACCGGATTGGATTCAATAAAGTTCAAGTCCATCAATTTTAAATATTTATATTGAATAGCCCTTGCTTCATCCAGTTTTCCGTTTAAAGCATGATGCATTAACTTGTGAAATTCGTTGGGAATAATATTTGCTGCTACTGAAATACATCCGTCTCCTCCCATGCAAACCAAGGCAAATGCTAATGGGTCGTCTCCGGAAAGAATTAAAAAGTCATCCGGTAATGTTTGAATGAGTTCCATCCCCTGTTCAATGCTCCCGGCTGCTTCTTTAATTCCAATAATGTTTGAAAAATCATTCGCTAAATTTTTTACAATGGCAGGTGAAAGATTAATCCCTGTTCTTCCGGGTACATTATATAAAATAATAGGAGTATCAACTACATTTGCTATTGCTGCATAGTGATTGTACATTCCATTCGGATTCGGCTTATTATAATAAGGAGTTACGATTAATAAAGCATCTACATCTTGTTCGGATGCAATTTTGGATAATTCAATGGCATGTTGTGTGTCATTGGTACCTGAACCTGCAATGACAGGAATTTGCTTGTTTACCTTTTGAACAACAAATTGAATCAGTTCTTTATATTCAGCGTGACTAAGTGTTGCAGCTTCGCCAGTAGTTCCACATACCACAATTCCGTCAGTTCCATTTAATAAATGAAAGCCAATTAACCTTTCCAGTGATTTGTAATCTATGCTTCCATCTTCATTAAATGGAGTTACTATTGCTACGATTGCTCCTTTTAAATTCATAATTGTTTTTGTATTAAATTGTTTTGCAAAAATCTTTTAAGTTCTTGAAGTTCGGAAATTTTTTTGATTTTTAAACAAAAAAATAACATGGTGTTTAAAATAAAACAAAATGTTATATTTGTAAAAATTATTAGTATGATAACAATTGCTCAGATCGTTGAAAGTATTATTTCTCATAAGCCATTTCTTGAAGAGTTTATGGCAGATGAATTAATTAATTATTCATCTCTTGCCAGAAGTATACAGCCTCAAATAGAAAAGGCATTAGGCCGGCCTGTAAATTCGGGTGCTATAGTGATGGCTTTAAAAAGATATGTGCCTCAGGTAGATCTTAAATTGAATATGCAATTGGAAAAAGCCAGTACAAACCTGGGAGATATTACGGTTCGTTCCAATTTGACGGATTATACTTACAGAAATTCAGCTACTCTTGTGGAGAATCAGAGAAAACTACTGGAGCTTATATCATTCAGAGATGATGTGTTTTTTACTATTTCCCAAGGCGTATATGAAGTAAATATTGTGATATCAAGTAATTTTGCTGATAATCTGGAGAAGGCTTTTAAGGATGAAAACCAGATATCGAAACTTGAAAACCTTTCTTCTGTTACGATGCGATTGCCAAGTGATAATGTAAAAATGACCGGGCTTTATTATCATATCCTAAAAAAACTTGCCTGGAATAAAATCAATATTGTGGAAGTGATATCAACAACCAATGAGTTTACAATAGTTGTTGAAGAAGATGATATCGGAAATGCTTTTACGGTTTTGAAGAATTTGAAAAAGAAATAAAAAAAACCTTCCATCATTTGATGGAAGGTTTTTTTACATATAATTTCAATTATTTAATGATCGCCTGGAAATCTGCAGTTTCAGCAAATTTCATAAATTCACGATCTTCAGCAGCTACCTTTTTAAAGTCAGGAGCAATCTTAATCGCTTCAATTAAGTTTTTATAAACCATAGGTGCATCGTTTGTACGTGCTCCAATTACAGCCATTAAGTAAGCTTTACAAGCAGGACAACCTTTTTTCGCATTTGCTAAATTGTGTTTAGCTTTTGCATATTGTCCGACATGAATTTGTGCTAAAGCAACATTATAATCGTTTTCTTTATTACCAAATAAACTTACAGCCTTATTGTAATTACCTTTGTGGATTTCAACGATACCTAAGTAGTAATCTACGTTTGCACCTAAATCTTTAGCTTTAAGCAAGTACTTTTCTCCTTTAGCAAAGTTCTTCCTATTTACTTCAAGTACACCTAAGTTCTTAATTAAGGTTGGAACTTTTGGATACATTTTATGAGCTTCCTGTAATAGTTTTTCTGCAGCTTCAAATTTACCGTGTTTCATCATTAAGATCATAGCTGCATTGTTTTTAGAAACCCAGCATTTAGGATGAGCTTTGATGATTTGTTTGTAAATGTCTAATTTGTCATCACACTCAGCCATGTGAGCAGCATAAAGCTTTTCGAAAACATCTAATTTCGAAGGATCTGACTTCATTAGAGAAGCAATCTCTTTATCAGTTTTTCTTGGCTTATATGCATTTACTGC
This sequence comes from Bacteroidales bacterium, assembly GCA_028280405.1. Classification (GTDB taxonomy): domain Bacteria; phylum Bacteroidota; class Bacteroidia; order Bacteroidales. The sequence continues at coordinate 13,199 of JANQLW010000090.1, read as the reverse complement.
AATTTCTGCTCTTCTTAACGGAGGAAGAATTTCTTTTTCAATTTCAGGATAAATCATAATCATATTTCTGATTTCCTGCTCTTTTTTAAGTGCAGATCCTGCTCTTGAGATAACATTGTAAATAGAATTCTTGTCTGTAATATCAGAAGCTTTGATTGCTTTGCCAAAACCATCCCAATCCTGGCCATGGAAATTGATATTGAACTTAACTTCATCAACAGATGCAAATCCTAAGTTTAGTTCTTTATCTTTTAATAATTTCTTAAGATTCTTTAATCCGTGTTTATGAGCTGTTTTCGCTCTGTTTTCAGAAAGGTTTACGTTGAAAGTTTCTTCACCTTCCGGAGAAGCCCAACCATCAATATCAATTGATTTGATCTCCCAGCCATTTTGCATAAACTCATGCAATTCTTTTGCGGCTTTTTTGCTTTCTTCAGCTTTGTTTAACTTAAGTTTCCAGTTTAGATTGTATAAGTTTTTAGCAAAGTAAATATTTGCTTTTTTAGTTACGATAACTTCTTTTTTGTACATATGAGGGCCAAGCTCTCCCATTGCTTTGTCAATTCTTTCAGAAGTATAGATAACACCATCAGCAATTTTTACAGCTTCAACCTCTGTATTTTTAGCACCGCTTAAAATATCTTCTTTAGTATCTAAAGTCCCTTTTTTAGCAGAATATGCAATTGGGTAAAGAACTAATTCCGATTTGTTCATTTTAGGGTCATACTTAAAGCGATCTTTAATTGTGAATGTTCCGCCGCTTTCTTTAATCATGATACCGTCACCAACAACATTTTCTCCTTTAAGAGTAAAAGGTTTTAATTTAGTTTCGCCACCATCATATTTTAAAACAGGCTGTACATACATTGCAGCTGATTTTCCAAAATATTTTGCAGGTACCTTACCCGTGATTTCAACCTCTACCATATTTCCTTTTTCTTCAAGAATCTCCGGAGTAGATTTGAAATCTATATTTGCAATATTATTAGCCATCTTACTTACACCTGCACTACTGCCTAATTTATAAGTAACACCAGCACTGAACAAATTATAATAATCATTTGCAGAACCCGCTCTGCTAAAACCGTCTAATAAATCTGTATCAGCCCATTTCATTTTAGCATCAGCATTTAACGACCAAGTATCATTTAACTCATACTCAACACCCAATCCAACAGGAACAATTAATGCGACTTTACGGTTATTTAATCCTCCACCTTGATTCGCAGCAGGAGAAGTGCTATAGCCATAATAAACACCCGGTAAGTTATTTACCCAGGATACTGCTTTCCATTGAACTTGACCAATACCAGCCATGCCGTGGAATGAAAACTTGCGATCTTTTACACCAAAAATAAGGTTACTAAGATTAACAGTTCCATTCAAAGTGAAATCAAATAAACTTGTTTCAAATTTACCATTGAAAGCAGGTTTTTGTCCATCAAGAAAACCTCTGTAAAAGATTGTGTTAATACCGAGGATGTTTGATAATTGTCTACCGAATCCTAATTCTATTCCATGGCTAAGGAATTCTAAATCACTGTCTGGCCAAAAATTGTTTTTTGATAAATCGCCATGATGCCAACTAGTACCAAGATTAGCTTTAATGTACCAATAGGGCGAAAATGTCGTTTTACTTTCCTGAGCGTAGAAAGATGTTGAAATTAACATTAATAGGAAAACAACAAAAACCTTCTTCATTGAGTGATAGATGTTTTTCATAATTAAATTATTGATAATGTTTCAATTGAAATTAAATGTAATACATGCAAATATAATTTTTTTATTAAGAGATTGCCAATTTATTTAGGATAAAATGCACATTCTACTCGTATTACAAATGTAAAAATATTTTTTACAGCTTAAAATATATCCGGGAATAAATTTTTACCTTTATTTCTTATAATTGGAAAACTTTTTAAAAAGATCCCAAATTACGATTCCTGCACAAACCGAAATGTTTAATGAATGCTTTGTTCCAAATTGAGGAATTTCAATACTCCCATCTAATAAAGGAATTACATGGTCATTAATTCCTTTTACCTCATTTCCAAAAACAATAGCAATCTTTTCGACAGGTTCAATAAGAAATTCGTCCAGCATTGTACTGTTGTTTGTTTGTTCAATACCAATAATTTTATAGCCTTCAGCTTTAATTGCTGCTATAGCATTTTCAATGCTTGGATTATATTCCCAATCTACTGATTCAGTTGCTCCCAATGCTGTTTTTTGAATTTCACGATGTGGTGGTTTTGCTGTAATTCCACATAAATAAACTTTCTGTACCAGAAATGCATCAGCAGTTCTGAAGACAGATCCAATATTATTCAGGCTTCGAATGTCATCTAATATAATTATTAAAGGAATCTTAGAAGTAGATTTAAATTCGTCAATGCTTAAACGGTTTAATTCATTGTTTGGGATTTTCCGCATTCTTCTTTTTTTTAAAAGTCAAATTTACAAATGAAATATTAAAGCGGGAGATTTAAGAAAACAATTTATAATTTTAACTTTGTGATAAATAATTTGAGAATTGGCGAAGAAAAAAGAAATAGCAGAAACTCCTTTAATGAAACAATATAATTCAATCAAGGCTAAATATCCGGATGCCTTGTTGTTATTCAGAGTTGGAGATTTTTATGAGACTTTTGGCGAAGATGCAATAGTTGCTTCCCGTGTTTTAGGAATTGTATTAACAAAAAGAGCGAATGGAGCAGCTGCATATATTGAATTGGCAGGGTTTCCACATCATTCAATCGATACCTATCTGCCTAAATTGGTAAAAGCAGGTCACAGGGTTGCAATTTGTGATCAGCTTGAGGATCCTAAGTTGACCAAGAAAATTGTGAAAAGGGGAGTTACCGAATTAGTTACTCCGGGTGTATCATATAATGATAAAGTATTAGAACAAAAAGAAAACAATTTCCTGGCAGCAGTTCATTTTACTCCCAAGGAGAGTGGAGTCGCATTTCTGGATATTTCAACAGGCGAATTTTATGTTGCTCAGGGAGAAAATGAATATGTAGATAAGTTATTACAGAGTTTCGCCCCAAGTGAAGTTATAATACATAAGAATAAAAGAGAATATTTTAGAGAATGTTTCGGTGAAAAGTTTTATGTAAATTCCTTTGAAGATTGGGTATTTACTATCGATTTTTCCTACGAACTTCTAACACACCATTTTCAAACGAACTCTTTAAAGGGTTTTGGTATTGAAACTCTCCAAGGTGCTATTGTTGCCGCAGGTGCTGCAATGCATTATCTGGCGGAAACACATCATGATAAGGTAGAGCATATTAGTGCTGTTTCCAGAATTGAAGAAGATAAGTATGTTTGGTTGGATAAGTTTACAATTCGGAATCTGGAAATCCTTTACTCTCAAAATGAAGGTGCCAGAACTTTAATTGATGTAATGGATCATACCATAACACCTATGGGTTCCAGAATGCTTAAACGCTGGATTGCTTTACCTTTAAAGAATAAAGAATCTTTACAAACGAGATTTGATGTCGTTGAGTATTTAATCCAACAAAAAGAGTTGCAGAATAATTTAGCTGAAGAATTTAAAAATATTCATGATCTGGAGCGATTAATTTCAAAAGTCGCAGTTTTAAGGGTTAACCCCAGAGAGCTTCTTCAAATAAAAAGAGCCCTTTTTGCTATTGAAAAAATTAAAACTTTTTGTTCTTCCAGCAGTAATGATTCTTTGAAAGGCTTTGCAGACCAGTTAAATCCTTGTAAGCTTATCAGAGACCGCTTAGAGTTGGAAATTAATGAAGAAGCGCCGGCAGTATTGGCAAAAGGTAGTGTGATTAAAGAAGGGGTTTCTGAAGAACTTGACCACTTAAGAAATTTAGCTTTTTCAGGTAAAGATTACTTAATGAATATCCAGCAAAGGGAAACAGAGCGTACAGGAATCTCATCTCTAAAAATTGGATATAATAATGTATTCGGATATTACCTTGAAGTTACCAATACTCATAAGGATAAAGTACCGGAAGAATGGCATCGGAAACAAACCCTAACCAATTCCGAACGCTATATTACTGAGGAGTTAAAAGAGTATGAACAAAAAATCTTAGGAGCAGAAGAGAAAATTTCTATACTGGAAGCTAATTTGTACAATGAACTTATAAATGCAATAAGTGAACATATAAAGGCTATTCAGCTAAATGCGTCTGTAATTGCTCAATTGGATTGTTTGCTGTCTTATGCTTTGGTTGCGGAAGGCAATAATTATACACGTCCACAAATTGATGACTCCTATATTTTGGATATTAAAGATGGTCGCCATCCGGTTATTGAACAAGAACTGCCTATAGGAGAGGAATATGTAAGTAATGATGTTTATCTGGATACTGAAAAACAACAGATTATTATCATTACAGGTCCTAATATGTCAGGTAAGTCTGCATTATTAAGACAAACAGCTTTGATAGTATTAATGGCACAAACCGGCAGTTTTGTTCCTGCTTCTGAAGCCAGGATTGGCTTGGTCGATAAAATATTCACCAGGGTAGGGGCATCGGACAATATTTCTTCCGGAGAGTCTACTTTTATGGTAGAAATGAACGAAACGGCCAGTATTCTGAATAATATTTCGAATAGAAGTTTGATTATCCTTGATGAAATCGGCAGAGGTACCAGTACTTATGATGGAATCTCCATTGCCTGGGCTATTTCGGAGTATTTACATGAACACCCAATGTTTAAGCCGAAAGTATTATTTGCGACACATTATCATGAATTGAATGAAATGGCTTCCGGATTAAAACGGATTAAAAACTATCATATCTCTGTTAAAGATACCGGTAAGAAAGTGATTTTTATAAGAAAGCTTAAAGAAGGGGGAAGTGAACATAGTTTTGGTATTCATGTAGCAAAAATGGCCGGAATGCCTTCCTCTGTGATCAGCAGGGCTGATACTTTACTTGAACAATTAGAACAATCCCATTCAGGAGATGTGTTAAATAATAAAACCATATCAAAGGCATCTAAATCGAAAAAAGATGAAAAGTTTCAATTAAGCTTTATACAGTTAGATGATCCATTGTTGTATCAAATAAGAGATGATATTTTAAATACCAATATTGATACATTAACTCCTGTGGAAGCATTAATGAAATTAAACGAAATAAAAAAACTTCTTGGTAGTTAGAAGCATAATAATTTAAGCTGAAAAAAAGTTTAAATTTTATTGAAATAAATATTGTGATATATCAAAATTGATTATATTTGCACACCATTTTGAAACGCGAAAGTAGCTCAGTTGGTAGAGCATAACCTTGCCAAGGTTAGGGTCGCGGGTTCGAGTCCCGTCTTTCGCTCTTTTTTGTTGCATTGTAGAAACATTTGATGCGACAACTGTTCTTGAAAAAGATGCCCGGGTGATAAGTCGTTATGATAACTATGGGGATGTTAGCTCGAAAAGAATACCCAGGTGGTGGTAGCCACAAAGGAATGCCCAGGTGGTGGAATTGGTAGACACGAAGGACTTAAAATCCTTTGGCCATTGCGGCCGTGCGGGTTCAAGTCCCGCCCTGGGTACAAATTTTAAAGGTTTGGTATATATTATTACCAAACCTTTTTATTTTATATATTTTTTCAATAAGGATATTAATGCACCTTTTCTTATAGGTTTTGAAATATAATCATTACACCCTGCTTCCAAAGATTTTTCTGTATCACCCTGTATGGCGTAAGCTGTTTGAGCAATAATAGGAAGATTCGGCTTGATTTTCTTGATTGTTTTGGTTGCATCAAATCCATTCATCACAGGCATATTAATATCCATTAGAACTAAATCTATCTCATTGTTTTTTTTGCAAATTTCTATAGCAATTTTTCCGTTCTCAGCCCATAGTGTTTTTAAACCTAATTTTGTCAAAACCACATGTAAGTATTCATAACTCGACTGCATATCTTCAACAATGAGAACGGTTTTAACACTATCCGTTTTTAAGATATCTGAGCTGACAGATATTATGCTATCATCTTCTTTAAATTTCTTTTGCTTATAGGGAATGGTAAAATAAAATATAGTACCTATACCTTCTTCTGAATGAAGCCACATTTCTCCTCCCAGTAATTCTGTTAATCGTTTTGAAATGGTAAGCCCGATCCCAGTGCCACCATATTCTCTGGTATTGGAATCTTCAACTTGTCTGAATATATCAAAAATTAACTCCTGCTTTTCTTCCGGAATACCTATCCCCGTATCTTGTACATAGAATTTTAAATAACCCTTATCATCAATGTTTTCATATTCAAATCCGTATTTAATAAAGCCTTCATGAGTGAATTTTAAAGCATTTTTAAGCAGGTTTAAAATAATTTGTTTGAACTTTGAAGGATCTGTATGTATAACAATATTTTGACTTTCCGAAAGTTGGTTGTTGCTTATTTCTATATGCTTTTTATCTGCCTTGTTTTGTTCAATGATGATCATATCATGGACTTCATTAAGTAAACTGTTTAAATCAAGCTCTTCCTTAATAATTTTTATTTCGCCTGTTTCAATCAAAGTAACATCAAACAAGTCTTCAACAATGTTTAGTAAATGCTTTCCACTTTTGTTAATGGTTTTGTTAAATTCCAGAATCTCATCTATAGTGAATTCATGACTGATGATATCAGAGAATCCAATTATCGCATTTAAAGGCGTTCTAAGTTCATGTGACATTGTTGCCAGGAAAGTTGATTTTAGGCGATCCGATTCCCGGGCTTTTTTTAATGCTTTTTTCAAAGTTTTTTCTGCTTTTTTAATATCAGTCATGTCCGAATGTGTCCCTATTGCACGGATCCCATTACCATCTTTATCATAAATAATATTTGCTCTCAATAAAATATTAACCCAATGCCCCTTTTTATGTTTCATCCTAAACTCAACATCATAATGCTGAATTTTATTTTTGATAGCATTTTTAAGTTTTTTAAGAGATGCATCTCTTTCTTTAGGATGAGATAGCTGCTCCCAGGTCTCAATTATATTTGGGAGTTCATTATTTTCATATCCCAACATTTTTTTCCATGTTTCCGAGTAATAAACCTTATTGTTTACAAGATCCCAATCATAAAGACCATCTCTGGAAGCTTTCATTGCCAGATCAAAACGATTTTCACTTTCTATTAAATCTTCTTTTGCCTTTTTTTGGTATAATGAAATACTGATTTGTTTTGAAATAAATTCAAGGATTTTCATGTCCGATTTATCATAAGCATCAGGGTTATCATAACTTTGAACAGCAAAAATTCCGGCAACTTTATTTTCAAAATATAAAGGTGTGCCTAACCAGCTTTCAGGGATGGTACAAATAACATCAATTTCTCCTTTATCTGCCATCTTGAGTATTTCATCTTTTTTTAATAAAACTGACTTGGACTTTTTTATTACAATTGTACTTAACGATTTGCCTGCCGGCCAAGATTCTATGTCATCCTCTTCATCGCTATAATATGGAGAAGTAAAATAATCGGTTTCCTCATCATAAAATGCAATATAAAAATTCTTGGTATCAATAATCTTACCTAATTCAAATTGAATCAGTTGTATAAAGTCATCAATTTTTTCGCTGGTAATAATAGTATTAGAAATCTTATAAATGATTTTTTGAACTTGTTCGGCTTTTACTCTGTCAGTGATATCTTCAATTATTGAAGTAATAGCAATTACATTTCCATGTTCATCAACCAAAGGAGTCGTATACCATTCACAAATGATTTGTTCTCCATTTTTTCGAATATTCGTATTCGTATTTCTTCTTCCTCCTTTATGAGAAATTAAATCATTCCACATTTGGTCAATTAAGTTATGCTGATTTTCATTCAAAAGGAATGTTGCATGTTTGCCAATTGCTTCTTTTTTTGAATAACCAAAAATTCTTCCTGCAGAAGAATTCCAGTTAATGACATTAAAATCTAAATCCCATTCTATGATACCTACCGGTGTTTGATTAAAATGTAAAGACATCTTTTGTTCATTACTTCTTATGGATTCTTCTGTTTTTAACCGGTCACTAATATTTTGAATTGTTCCGATCATTTTAACCGGATTTCCTTGTTTGTCAAATTCAAGTTTTCCTAATCCATGCACCCAGTATTCCTTATTGGTCTTCTTATTTATGATTCGATATTCTTTATTAAAGTTCTCATGGTTTTTTAACACATTATTTGTAAAATAATCTGCCATCATTTTTTGATCATCCGGATGAATAAGGTCAACCCATGATTCTACCGTTTTCAGATCAGTCTTATTTAGTCCAAAAATGATATCTAAATATTCAGATCCCTCCCAGGTCCCTTTTTCAATGTTTAAAACATAAGAGCCAATTTTAGCAATGTTCTGAGATTTATTTAAATTAAAGGCAGTATCTTTTAATTTTTGTTCTATGATAGTTCTTTTAGTAATATCAGCTCCATAAAAATATATTGTTTTATAATCCTCATTCTTTATTGCTGTGAATAAATAAGTTTTAGTATTTATTAGTTCTACAAATTGATAAGTCTTGCTTTGATTTAGTGTTTCAAAGGAGCTTTTATCAAGCTTGTTGAAAATTTCATATATAGATTTTCCTTCGCTAAATTTCGTTGAAACCTTTTTTGCTGATTTATTAACAGCTAATAGTTTCCCATTATAATCGATGCTAAATACAGGAGCAGGGCTTTGATCTACGAATGTACCCTGTTCTTTTAGTTTTTTCTCAATTTCTTTTTTCTCAGTAATATCATAAATAATTGAATAGAGCAAAGGTTTTTTTTCCCATATTAATTTATCAGAATGAATTTCTACTTCCCTTATTTCTCCATTTTTAAGTTGATGTTGAGCATTGAAATATGTTTTTCGATTTGAAAAGGCTTTTTTAATCTCTATATCAGTTTCATTTTTTGAAAGAGTACTAATATTACTTATGTTGAGATCTTTAAATTCTTTTTTTGTGTACCCATAAAATTTATTTGCTGCTTTATTTGCTTCTATAATATTCCCGGATTCCGGATCAATAAAAAGCATGATCGAATGATTATTTTCAAATAGGTTTCTGTATTGTTTTTCGCTTTCCTCTAATTGCTTTGTTCTTATTAAAACTAATTCTTCCAGGTTTTCTTTTTCCTGCCTAAGACTATCTTCTGCATCCTTAATTCTAAACATTACATTTATTTGTGCTACAAGTTCAATTGTATCAATAGGTTTTGAAATAAATGCTTCTGCTCCGGAGTTTAAGCCTGTAATTCTACTTTCAGAATCTTTTCTAACAGCAGTGAGCATTATGATAGGGATATGTTTTGTTAGATTATCAGACTTTAAAATCTTACAAACTTCAAAACCATCCATCACAGGCATGAAAATATCCAGTAAAATAGTATCGGGTTGTTCTTTTTTTGCCAGATCGATTCCTTTAGTACCTGATTCAGCAGTAATAACAACACAATTTGAGATATGATTTTTTAGGAGTGCCCTTAAAGCTATTAAGTTATTTTTTTGGTCATCTATAATCAAAATTTTGCGCATAAAGGAATTCATAGGCAATATTTACACTGGTTATATTATAAATTTATAAAAAGAACTTATATAGTTTACTTATAAGCTCCTTATATTTATGAGTTTAGCAATGTAATCATCACATCCTGCAGCTAATGATTTTTCATGATCACCGGCAATGGCATTAGCTGTTTGAGCTATAACTGGTAATTCAGGACGAATTTTTTTTATTAGTTTCGTCGCTTCATATCTTTCTTCAAGTAGATAGTTTAAAATCTTGTTGAGCTTTAACTTATCCATAATCGTGGTTTTCCTCAACTTTGTCCTCAAATTCCTTTTAAGTGCAGAAATTTTACCTGCAAAAATTGTTGATAAAATAAACCTGATTTCTATAGCACAAGTTAAAGATAAAAAAATGAAACTAGCTTTCAAAATGGAGTTTATAGTAGTTACATTTGTAATTATAATTACGGGGTGAACTTTTTGGTTTTTAGTATGTTGTGTTGTTCGGGTTTTAAAATTTATTTCCTTTTAATATTTAGGATTTAAAAAATAATTGCGAATATTTTTTTTCTTGAATTTTTTTGTGATATTTGCACTGCTCCCTTAATCTAAAATTAACTCTTAAGCTTAGTCACTAAGAGATTTAATGGAATCTTTGTAATTAAAATATACAGTTAGTCATGGAAATTGATAAAGAATACACTTACGAAGAAATTAGTACTAATGGATTAGAGCCAAATAAAGTTGAAAACATTGATTATTTGGTTTATGAGAAAGGGGAAAAAGTTTTCTTTTTTGAAGAATTAAGAAAAGATAAACTGAGGTTATATAGCGTAATTAACAGAAATTCATTTTTCCTTTCGTAGAAGAGATTTTAAAAAGCATTCTGGAATTCCCAGAATGCTTTTTTTAAATTTAGCAGGAATATAAAGTCATTGTAAGCTTTTGTTGCATTTATTTATATTTTTGCAAGAATGATATTTCCAAAGAATTTTGAAAAAAAAATAGGCTTTGACTTAATTAAAGAAGAACTGAAGCAATTGTGTATTTGTGAACTTGGTAAGTATTATGTAGAAAGAATCAGGTTTACAACCCAAAAATCATTAATCTCTAAAATGTTGACACAGATTGATGAGTTTGTTCATATCTTAAATTTTTCAGAAAGCTTCCCTTCACAAAATTATTTTGATCTTACTCATGAGTTAAAGCGAATCCGGATCTCAGGAACCATTATAGAGGTAGATGCTTTATTTGATTTGAAGTCTTCCTTAATAACGATCTTTGAAATATTTTCCTTCTTTAAGAAGACAGAAAATGAACAATACCCTGAACTTAAGGAATTAGTGACTCGTGTTGAACTGGATAAACTAATTATTTCCAGAATAGAAAATATTATAGATGATAAGGGAAGAATAAAAGATAATGCTTCACCTTTGCTTAAACAAATTAGAAGTTCTCAGCATAAACTTCACAGAGAAATTGATAAGCAGATCAGTAATGCTTTAAAACTTGCAAAAAAGGCAGGATGGACTGAACAGGATGTTGAGCCGACTTTTAGAAATAGCCGATTGGTTATTCCTATGGCAGCCACTCATAAAAGAAAAATTAAAGGTTTTATTCATGATGAATCTGCTACGGGACAAACAGTATATATTGAGCCGGCTGAGATTTTTGAAACAAATAATGAGATCAGAAATCTGGAAAATGCTGAAAGAAGAGAAATAACGAGAATTTTAACAGCCTTTACTGAGTACTTAAGGCCTTCTCTTGATGATTTATTTGCGGCTTATCGTTTATTGGGTCAAATTGATTTTATACGAGCAAAAGCCAGGTTAGCTATTGTGTTAGATGCACATATTCCTACAATTAAAAATAAACCTTTGATAAATTGGATTAATTCAAAACATCCTTTATTATATAAAAGTTTTAAGGCACAGGATAGAGAGTTGATTCCCCTGACCATTAAACTGGATAAACATCAGCGGATATTAATTGTTTCGGGCCCAAATGCCGGGGGAAAGTCGGTTTGTCTGAAAACCGTAGGGTTAAACCAGTATATGGCTCAATGTGGTGTTATGCCGGCTTTTGATGAAGAATCCGAACTTGGGGTTTTTAAAAATATCTTTATTGATATCGGAGATGAACAATCACTTGAAAATGATTTGAGCACTTATAGTTCTCATCTGTTGAATATTAAACATTTTGTTTTAAATGCTGATGAAAATACCCTATTTCTGATTGATGAATTTGGTACGGGCACGGAACCTCAGTTGGGAGGAGCTATTGCCGAATCATCATTGGAAATACTTAATGAAAAGAAATCCTTTGGAGTTATTACTACTCACTATGCTAATTTGAAATTACTAGCTGACCATAATGAAGGTGTGTTTAATGGTGCAATGCTTTTTGATACCAAAGAAATAAAGCCTCTTTATAAATTGGCCATAGGGAAACCCGGAAGTTCTTTTGCTTTTGAGATTGCTAAAAATATTGGTTTCCCCAAAGCAGTATTGAAAAGAGCAATTAAAAAAACCGGGAAAACACAATTGGACTTTGATCAGCAACTTCAACAATTGGAAATTGATAAACAAAACATTTTGAAGAAAGAAGCTGAGTTGAAAATTGCTGATGAATTCTTAAAAGAGATTACTGAAAAATATCAGGAATTGCTTGAAAAAACTGAATCCTCAAAAGAAGAAATTATTCAGGAAGCAAGAATAGAAGCCAAAAGCCTGTTAGATAACTCCAATAAACTTATTGAGCATACTATAAAAGAAATTAAAGAATCTCAGGCAGAGAAAGAAAAAACAAAGAAGTTAAGAGCTAAGGTTAAAGAAGAATCTAAACAGCTTGCTTCGGAAAAACCTGAGATTAAGAAAAAGGATAAAATTGAACCAAATAAAACTATAACTCAGAAATCATCTAAAGAATTAGTGATAGTCGATGAACCTCTTAAAGTAGGAGATCTGGTAAAGGTTGGAGAGCAGGAAACGATAGGGGAACTTCTTGAAATTTCCGGTAAAGATGCATTGATTTCCTATAATTCTATTCAAGTGAGGACAAAGTTGAAATCTCTGAAAAAGGTTAGTAGAAAACAGTCCCGAAAAGATAAGAGAATCGGAGGTTCGAATTACTCGTCTATCATTAATAACATCAACAGTAAAATGGCTCGTTTTGAATTATCAATGGATGTTAGAGGGAAGAGAGGAGAAGAAGCCTTATCAATGGTAAGGGAGTATGTTGATGAAGCCATTTTGCTAAATATCAAAGAAATTCAAATCCTTCATGGAAAAGGAGATGGGATCTTAAGGCAAATAATAAGGGAATACTTATCATCAATTCCGGAAATAAAATCTTATAAAAACCAGCATGTTGAGTTTGGAGGAGATGGGATTACGGTTGTAGCCTTTAAATAATCCGTCATAGTTCTGACCTTTAGGCCGGGAATTGTGAAGCCTGAAAGGGTGCCAAAGAGATGGGGTTATTTGATAACAGGGTCTAAAATAACCCATGTCATCCTGAACTTGTTTCAGGAGCTCCTAAATATACTGCATTCATAATTAGAATGAGATCCTGAAACAAGTTGCCAATGACAGATTTATGCAATAAGCTTATTATTAAAGGATTGCACTTTGTATCCAGATGCGGTTTTTTAGAAAGAAGCTCTGTTTATGAAGCAAAGACATATTGGAATAATATATTTTTCCCGTAGGGCCCGCCT
>JANQLW010000087.1 GCA_028280405.1 Bacteroidales bacterium | reverse complement strand
CAGTTGTAGCATCCTGGACAGTCCCTATGACTTTGGACATTCGTTGTGTGCTTTCTGGGACCATGCCCTCTGGTGCGTTAATATTTCCAGAAGTTCCTGAAATTAAACGCTGTAATGCACCACTCTTCTCAACGATCCAAGCACTGGCATCAGCGATCCATTCTGTTGGAAACATTGGGAACCGACCATCAGGGTCAATAAGGTTTATAGGGCTGTTAAATGTATAATTGTAAGGTGAACATCCGTAAGCATCTTCTGATAACGGATCAATAACGTGCCACCTACCAATTACTGGATCATAAAACCTGGCCCCATAATCATACCAATCCAATTCTGCTTGTAACTCTTTTCCGTTGTACTTATATTGGTTTGAATTGGAGTTTTCCTGTTCAGCAGTATGTCCAAAAGGATAATAAACTACTCTTTGAGTTAGTGTTTTACTGCCACCATTTGGCCTAAACGCTATCCTGGTATTTCCTAAATGATCCTTAAGGAAATATTCGTAATTGAAAGTAGAACCATTTACCTCAACAACCCCTTCAGGATAATGAATCAACACAAGGTTTTTGTTATGGTCATATTCAAAACCACCTGCATAATACCTTTTAACAGCCCCAACCTGTTTACAGACTTTTTCTCCTGTTGCCGTATAATAATAAGTTAAAGAACTTCCTGATTTTGTAATCGTCTGTGGTAAATTTAAGAAATTATATGCTATATTGCTAATGCTTTTATTTAAATCTTTTTCCAGGTTTCCATTGGCATCATAACTGTAATCCGTTGTAGTCACATCTATAAAGCCACTACTCTTGTTCCCGCTATCATCAACTCTGGCAAGCCTGTTACTTGCTCCGCCATTTTCATAGGTATAAGAAAGGTTATCAATCAGGCTGTTGCTATTTCTTTTCAGGGTTTCAATATTCCCGTTTTTATCATAGGTAATATCATATTCATTGTAATAATTGGGATTGGAATTAAAACTGCTGCCTTCTCCATAGTCCGATGCGGTTAACCTGTTTAGTTTATCATAAGTATAACCATAAGCTTTCTTTACATAAACACTGCCTTCTTTTTCATTCCATATCATCCCGGAAATATTTCCATTGAACTGATCTGATGATGTAAGGTTAGCAATGGCGTTATCATCATTATATAAAAGCTTCATGGCAAACAAATCACTACCCGTATTATCCGGATCATTAATGCTACTTAACCAACCGCGGATATTATAGGTATAATCTATTTGCTCTAAGCCGGCAAGTGTTTTTTTCTTTAATTGTCCCAGTCCGTTGTAATCAAGCTCAGCAATAGTGAGCCTGTTTGACCCGTTAATTTCCTGTTCGGTTTTTATTAAACGGTTCCTGTGATCGTAAGTGAAAAACTGTTCAACAGTGGTTGTTGTGCTACCAAAAGTTTGGCTTTGCTTTTGTTGTACTACCTGGTTTGTAAAGCTATATTTATAACTAATTGTTTCTAAGCCTCCATTAGAACCATCGTATAATTGTCTACGGGTTTGAATCAACCTTCCTCTGTCATCATAATAATTTTTACTAACTAGCCAAACTGAGGTATTCAATACTTTTACTTTGCTACCTGTTTCTAATCCTTTTACACCGGTAGTTTGAGCTATCCCATATACATTAGTATAAGGCATGGAGGCATCAAAACTATAATCGTTGTAATAGGTATAGCTTAAATACTCCAAGCCGGAAGTTGGGAAACTTTGATTTCCATTAACAATGGCTTGCATAGCTGTTTGGCTGATATCTGAAGAATGGGTGTATTTACCGGATGAAACAGGCCTGTTAAAACTATCATACTTAGTGAATAGCCATTTATTGCCTTCATCTTCCAGGTTGCCATCCTGGCTTAAAACTAAAAGGTTTTTGTCATTATAAACCATATAGACAGGCTCGGCACCGGGAAGCTGTTTTTCAGCCATACGGTTCTTATTATCGTACTTATAATAATAACATAGGTTTTTAACAACTGTAGAAACAGGTGTAAGGCTTGTTGTACTTCCAATTTCATCCACTGCTTTTGGTGGAAATACATAGCGTAAAAGATTTTTATCGTCATATACATAATAAGTCTCTGCATAGGATGAAGATCCTAAATCTGCTTTCTTTAATACAACTTGTCCCAGTTTGTTTTTATATTCCCAAACAAGATTGCCGTTTTCATCCTTGGTTTCTGTTACATAAAGCTCCCCGGCAGCATAATTCCCCGAACGGGTGCAAGTACCTGCATCATTAGAGCTCCAATTTGCAACTTCAGCAGAAGTATTTGTTTTATAGTCCAGGCGGACCGTATTACCTGTTCTTGTTGAGACTCCTGATGATTTAAGGATTTGCCAACTGCTACCCGGAGCCCCTTGTTCCATTAGCCTGTTTAAAGGAGAAAAATCAAATTCCTTTTCGGCATAGGGAGTTGTTGAAGTAGCAACACTGTTTGTTGTTATTTGATAAAAAGCATATTGTTCTCCACTGGTATACACATCATTTATTTCCAGTGCATTTGGGTTATAAGCCCCATTGCCTGATTTTGTATATGGCAAATAGGTTTTCGTTTCCCTGTTAAAATCATCATATGCAAAGGGCTGAACAATGTCTTTAAGATCCGGTGCTGCATTGATTGAAATTTGTTGAGAAGCCCGGCCTAAACCGTCAAAATACGCTACATCAACCATAAGCCCGGCATTTGTTCCGGCATCTTTAAGTGTATAACTGGCTATATAGTTTTGGGTTGAAGTTAGGTTTAAAGAAGCTGTTTGAGATGAACTGGTTACCGATACTGAATTGTTCATGGCTTCCGTATTGGGAGATTTGTAGCCATCAATAGTATAAGTCCCTACTTCAGTGATCCCTTCAAATGAGATTGGGCCTCCTGTTCCCTGAATTTGTTGGCCGCTGACATAGCTCCCATTTTTTTTCAGTTTATACAAAACATCACTTTCAGAATCTTCCAGATAGACACTTAATTCGGCACCACTGATAATCTCTCCACCTCCGAATACATCATATTTTGTGATTGGTGGTGGAGCAGTACCTGGGTTTTGCATAATAAATATTGGAACATTGCCCAGAATAAGTGTATAATAGCGGGGTGTTGGATTAGGATTAGGCTGAGATGCGATTAATATCACTCCTTCTGTAAAATTGTAATAATCCAGAATAAAGATTAAATCCCCATTCCATTCTCCGGAACAATAGTTTAAATAATCCAGTAATTCATATAAATCTACACCTGCAGGCGCAAGAAAAAAGACAGGTATAACATCACCATTTTCAGAGATGGTTACCTGATCAGGATTGGCTTGAATAATATTATAGAGCGTTTGAGCCTGAGCCCCTCCAACAATCAACATTGCAATAGTCAATGTTAAAATCTTATATATATGTTTTATTTTTTTCATAATTAATTATATTGATGGTTAAACTATTGAGCATAGTTATATTTGTTTTCTTTTAATACATTTCCTTGGAAATCCCTGATGCGGATCAACCGGCCAAATTCATCATATTCATAATAGGTTGTTATTTGATTTTGATTGGATTCGGAGGTCATACCAACAAGGGGTTCATAGGTATAAAGGAAAACCTGGTATCTGTCATCATTTAAGTAGGATGAGAGTTGTGTTTTTAAATAATTAACAGCAGTTTTCACATCCTGCATTGCATCTGTTTTACTTAAACTGGCATCACTAATTGTAACATTCAGGCTAAAGTTTTCACCACTGATAATTTTCACTACCGGATACATCCCGTCATAGGCCCAGATATAGTATTCAAACATTCCATCTTTTCTGGATATCTTTTTAATATTATTATAAGAGTCATAATCAACAGTTGTTTGGTGAGCTTGTGTGGCATTAATATCTTCTGTAATTGTTGTAGGAACATAAGCACCGTTTTTCAAGGTGTAGGACTTTTCCATTGAATAATTTTCTGTTGTCCCAACCTTATTTATTATTTTATAGGGTTCTGCGATTGCGTTATCAGCTTCTTTACCTGACAATGAAGGATTGTCATTTACATATAAATATTCCTTTTTATGGTTTTTTCCATTTACAGTTAAAGACTCTGAAGCTACATAAGGATATTCAGTATTATAAGTATAATTTATTGTTGTGATTACATTATTACTACCATAATAATCTGTTGTTATCTTGGAAGATAGTAATGTGTAGTATGGTGTATATTGAGTTATGACGGTTTTCATGGAAAGATCTTCCATATCAGGAGGAAATATAGCCCTGTTAATGTTTCCCGAAGTTGAATTTCTGAAGGTATATGACAATTCTTCTTTTTTTATAAGTACATCATTTTTATCATAAACCTCAGTTTTCTTTAACAAGCCTCTTTTATCTGAATTATTTGTTAACGTATTTAAAGTTAATTGATAGCCGGTATTTGTATATATTCCATTATTATATGTGTAATATGTATTTGAATTATATGTATCAGGATAATCTTCACTTGTTGTATAATAATATTGGGTTTTTCCATTGCTTAGTTCGTCTGATTCTATTACACATTTATAACCAATGGAACATTTCGTTTTACCGGAATAAGGAATCAGGGAATTGTTAAATACGTCTAAATACAAAAGCCATGAATAAGCTCTTCCTGCCCAAATACCATCATTAATAGCTCGCTCATCAACAGTTAACCTGGCTTTACAATTTGCAAAGGGGGTTTCCAATACACCATATGAAATACCTGTCCCATCATGATAGGTATAATTCTTATGTAATACTTTTACATTGTCTTTATCATATTTTTTGATTGATTTTATTCTTAGTCCTCCACCAATCCTATTTGAACCGGAAACATTATTGTAGTCTAATAAATCTAATTTGTCATTACTTAAAGAGTGGGTCGTTGTTGCTCCACTTTCTATATGCTTACTTTTATAATATAAAGATGAATAAGTATTTGACTCATATTCATATATTGTATATCCACCGGTAGGATAGATTATTTTTTTCAAAGATCCAAGCTTGGCATAGTTTTCATTAGCTGTTCGAACAGCAGAACTTACCGGAGGAACATATCTTTTTACTGGAGGCTTTAATGAAGATTTTATATTTGTATTAAGATTACTGTTTTGATCTTGCCCATTATAATAGCCCCAATAATCTATCCCTTTTGTATGTAATGATGGAATGTTTTTACCTCCTGATGATTCTATGTATTCGAAATCAAATTTTTTATTATTCACAGTAATATCTGATAATTTAACCTTTTTAAATCCATCATCAGGTGTAAAATAATCATAATTAAAATTTGTTGTATGTACTATTTTCCCATTTTGTGATACTTCAATTGAATTAAGTTTTACAAGTTCACGATTTGATACTCCAATACAACTAAGAGTTTCTACAGTAGTATTAAACTTAACTATTGTATTGTCAACCTTTATTTCTTTTAAAAAGCCAAAATCATTGTCAACCATTGAAGGACTTGTAACTGGCAATGTATAGGCCAGTTCATTTGCTAGCATATGATTAACAGCATTATGAGCCGGGTGAAAAGGATAACCATGGAAGAATGTTCCTACATATTGACTTCCTCCAATCACATTCAAATAGTAGAAACCTTCCATTAGATAATTAAAGTTCCCTCCATTAAACTCCATATTATTAAGTAATTTCCAATCGAAAACAAATTCTATAGTTTTATCCGAATTATATAAATTAATTTTTGAAAGGTGATATGAAACAGCATGTGGAATTCCATTTGCACTTAAACTACTTAATGGGGAATTTTCAACATTTTCAAAATAGTATTTGTTCCCATTATCATCAATTAGTAAAAATCCTTTGCTTGTTGTTTGAACATTTACTTTATCATTATTTGATATGAATTGATTTACAGATTCATTATAAACAAACTTCCCTGAATAACCCAAGAAATTAAAGTTAAACTCATCAAAAGTGCCATCATAAAGGTTTGTTTTTGAAAGAATTAAACCATTCCTCGAATAAGACCCCAAAAATAAAGATTCTCTTTCTATATCTGTTAACATAGCAGTTCCAGAAGCTCCATTCAAGTTCATAGTTTGTAAAATATCTTTATTGGACTCTAAGAAGACAGTTTTGTTATTACCAATTCCTCCTGCGTAATCATCAGGCTTTCCCTTTACAGTTCTTGTGATTATACCACCGACGTTAAGGTTCCATCCTAAGCCTACCCATGATTCTGATTCTTGTACCTTTATTCCTCCTGCATGATAGTCTAAACTGATAGGAATATTAAAACCATTAATATTAAGATTATAGATTGGAATTGATATATTAGGAACTCCGGAATAATAGCTAACAGGAGTTCCTAAATATTTTGTAAAAGCAGCTGCATTTGGTGATGCAAACTGCACATCTGGTAATTCCGGCCCCTTAGTGAAATCTTGTGATTTCAAATTTAGGAAGCAGATAGTAAGCATTAATGCTAATGTGATTTTTTTCATAGTTTTTAATATTTTGATGAAACTTTAGTTATTGGTTTATTGAAACCTTTATTTCCAATAAGCAGGAAATTGTTATTTAAAGTTTGTTAAATCTAGAGTGACTTGCAAATATGTACAATTGGCTTTATGTTAGTGATTTAAGGTGAGAAATACTTTGTTTGAAAAGAAAATCTAAATTTAGAATGGCATGCTCCAATTGGTGGGCGGCTTTCTAATTTTAGAATGGCATGCTCCAATTTGGGAATAGGGTTTCTAATTTTAGAATGGCGTGCTCCAGTTTGGAGATAAGCTTTCCAAAATTAAATTAGCATGCTCCAATTGGTGGGAGCCAATTTAATTTTAAATTGGCTCCCACCAATTGGAGAAAGGCTTTCTAATTTTTATTTTAACAAAAGAAAGGACGTTATGAAAATAGAAATCCCGATTAAACTAATAATATTTCCTCCGGGCTTTTTAATGTCTGTCGACTAAATTTTCCTTTTATCTTTGCGATTAAAGACCAAATATCTTTTTAATGGAAAAAAATTACAATCAGCTCATAGCTCAGGAGTTGGGATTAAAAGAAATTCAGGTGGCCAATACCTTAAGTTTATTGTCGGAAGGTGCAACCATTCCTTTTATTGCCCGGTACAGAAAAGAAAGAACTCAAAGTTTGGATGAGGTTGAAATTACAAAGATCCGGGACCGGAATCAGCAATTAGCTGAACTGGATAAGAGAAGGCTTGCCATATTAGAATCGATTGAAGAACAGGGAAAGCTAACCGATGATCTGAAACATCAGATTGAAATGGCTGAAAGCATGGCTAATCTTGAAGATCTGTATCTGCCTTATAAACCAAAGCGTAAAACACGGGCAAGTATTGCAAAAGATAAGGGGCTGGAGCCTTTGGCAAAGCAACTGATCAGCCAGGCGTATTTTGATGTGGAAGCTAAAGCCGAAACATTTTTAAATGATGATGTGAGATCCGTTGAGGAGGCTTTAGCAGGAGCACGTGATATTATTGCAGAGTGGATAAATGAAAATACAAAGGCCCGCGACCAGATTCGAAAACAATACCGGTATCATGCTGTGATAACTTCTTCGGTTGCTAAAGGTAAAGAAGAGGAAGGACATAAATATAAGTCTTATTTCGATTGGGAAGAAAATTTGATGAAAACTCCTTCTCACAGATTGCTTGCAATGTTCAGAGGAGAAAATGAAGGTTTTTTGAAATTAAAGATTGCTCCTGATGAAGATAAATCGCTGGAAATTCTGGACCGGATATTTTTGAAAAATGACAGTGATGCTGCCTGTCAGGTTGAAGATGCGATTAAAGATGCCTATAAGAGGTTATTGGCTCCTTCTCTTGAAACAGAATTCAGAAACCTTGCAAAAGAACAGGCCGACCAGGAAGCCATACATGTATTTGCTGAAAATTTAAGGCAACTATTACTTGCGTCTCCCTTAGGACAAAAAAGAATTCTGGCGATAGATCCGGGATTCAGAACCGGATGTAAAGTTGTTTGCTTGGACAATCAGGGAAATTTATTGCATAATGAAACGATTTACCCACATCCTCCTCAAAAGGAAATGAAGCAAGCGATTAAAAAAATAAGTAGCTTGGTGAATGCCTACAATATAGAAGCCATTGCAATTGGTAATGGAACGGCAGGACGTGAAACGGAAAAAATGATACGTAATATCAGGTTTGACCGTAAGCTGGTAGCAGTAATGGTGAATGAAAGCGGTGCTTCTGTTTACTCTGCTTCTGCTGTAGCACGTGAAGAATTCCCTGAATATGATGTCACAGTCAGAGGTGCCGTCTCTATAGGAAGAAGGTTGATGGATCCACTGGCTGAATTGGTTAAGATTGATCCCAAATCAATAGGAGTAGGCCAGTATCAACACGATGTAAATCAAACCGACTTGCAAAACAAATTAACTGAAGTTGTTGAAAGCTGTGTGAATTCAGTAGGTGTCGAACTTAATACAGCCAGTAAACAGGTATTATCTTATGTTTCCGGTTTGGGCCCGGCTTTGGCTCAAAATATTATTGATTACAGAAAGGAGAATGGATTATTTAAATCCAGAAATGAGTTAAAAAAAGTAGCTCGGTTTGGAGAAAAAGCCTTTGAACAGTCTGCCGGATTTCTTAGAATACGGGATGCAGAATATCTTTTGGATAAAAGTGCAGTACATCCTGAATCTTATAAAATCGTAGAGAAAATGGCAAAATCGGCTGGCTGTTCAATTGATGAATTAATGGAAAATGAGCAATTGGTTGAAAAGTTAAACCTAAATGATTTTGTTACTGAAAAAGTAGGCTTGCCTACTTTAAAAGATATTGTAGGTGAGTTAGCCAAGCCGGGGAGAGATCCCCGTCAGAAATTTGACTTTTTTGAGTTTGCCGAAGGGGTCAATGACATTAGTGACTTGCAAGTTGGAATGAAACTTCCGGGAATAGTAACCAATATTACAAATTTTGGAGCCTTTGTAGATTTAGGTGTGCATCAGGATGGATTGGTGCATGTAAGTAAATTAGCCAATCAATTTGTAAAAGATCCAAATGAAATTGTAAAACTAAATCAGAAAGTAGAAGTGAGGGTGATGGAAGTAGATGTGAACCGGAAACGGATACAATTATCGATGATCGACTAAGAAAAAGGGGCGACGCCCTTTGGGGCATCACCCCAAGGGGCTTCGCCCCTTTGATTATGAATTATAAACTATGAATTATGTGTAATGCAAAAGAATGGATTCAAAAATTAGAATTATTGCCCCATCCTGAAGGTGGATACTATAAAGAGATTTATCGCTCTTCTGAAAATATAGATGGTAAGTTGTTACCTGGGAATAGGGAAGGAGTACGGTCTATAAGTACTGCAATTTATTTTTTATTGGAGGGGAATAATTTCTCTGCCTTCCATAGAATCAAATCGGATGAAATCTGGCATTTTTATGATGGCAGTGAATTAATTATTTACTCTATAAATGAATCGGGGCAATTGAAAGAATACCCTCTTAGTAAAGAAACTCCGATGCAAATCATCCCTCAAAATGAATGGTTTGCTGCAGAATTAAAAGACAAAACTTCTTTTGCATTAGTAGGTTGTACTGTAGCTCCGGGCTTCGATTTTGCAGATTTTGAAATGGCGAATGCGGAAATTTTAATTCAAAAATTCCCGCAGTATCAAAATATTATAAATAGGCTAACTTACTAATCTTCGTATTCTGGCGACCCAACTTTTCCGATAAAACAAATAGAACCGCTTAGGTTTTCCTTTATAGCATAAATAAAAGGCCTGTTTGCTTCAAATAGTTTTGGTCCTCCTGGAGCGGAAGTTAGTTCTATTCCGATAATTGTAACAGCTGCTGCTTCTGTACCCTTTTCATTAACATCAATAAAAGTCTTTTGTAGAACCAGTGAAATAAAAGTTGAAAGGTCGCTTAATTTACTAAAGTCTGCCTGCCTTGAAAATGCAATCTCCAAGCCTAACTCAGCTAGCTCATCCCTTAATTCATTTTCATAATCCAATTTGAATTTTGGTAGTTTTACTGCCAGTTTTGTTGAATCCATGCTTTCAATCCAGTTGTTCCAGTTATCTGAATCCAGTTGATCAATAATATCATCTGTAGTTTTGTCCTCATTTGGCAGCATGATGATCATGCTGAATTTATTTTTTTCGTAAGGCAGTTCAATAGATGAAAAAAGATCATTGGACGTATACAATAATTTCGAAGTCAGGTTCATCATATCGACATCTTTATTCCCATTATTTGTATGGAAAGTTTCGACTTCTGTATCATCTTTATCAAATTTATAATTCCAGTTCGCGTTGAAATAAAGTGCATTTATTAAATACATTACAGCTTCCGCACTAATTTCATCCAGAATAGTAGGGATCTTATCATGTGTTTTGTCAGATACCCAATCGTTAATTATGTTGACTGAGTTCGGGTTTGCGAAATCCAGATTTTGAACTTCTGCATCAAAGTATTCCTGGTTGGTTTGTATAAATTCCGGTTTAACAGGAAAATTATTGTCCATCCAAATGGAGTTGGCAATTTCCATAATGGAGCCATCCAGATCACTTGATAACTTCCCGATCAGGTTTTTGTTAAATTCATTTATTTCCTGGCCTGTAGCATTGTATTTCAAAACTTCTTCAAAGGCAGTTTTCGTATCTCCATCCGAACCATTGTAAATCATGCTCAAAGCTATCGAAAGACTGACCGGGGAGATCATAAAATTCTCTTTTGATTCATTTTCATTAATTGTTTTAAAAATATCAAAAGCAAATTCATTATTTGATTCAACAATTTCTAAGGCTTTCGGATTAGTGATGCCTTTGTTAAATTCGTCCATTTGTTCCGGGCTAATATTATTTCCTTTATTGCATGAGAAAAAAGTAAGAGAGGCTAATAAGACTAATACAATGAGCTTTTTCATATGATTAAGTTTTTAGATTATATATAGTAGATGAAGTTTGGAGTATAAGGTTGCGTCGGACAAAAAAATACCCCGACAGGGTTTTAAACCCTGTCGGGGTATTGCATGTTAAAAGAGCAATTGTTTAAATATCTTCAAATTCTTCTCTATATCTTTTCGCTTCTTCAATAAGCAATTCAAGTAAGTTCCATGAAAGCGGATTGTCTTTTGCCATCCTCTCAGGATGCCATTGAACAGCCATTAAGAATGATTTGTTTTCCGGGTCTTTCCATTCAACGGCTTCTATAATACCATCAGCTGATTTCGCACAAACTCTTAGATCTTTAGCCAAAATATCGATAGCCTGGTGATGATTGCTGGTAACATTCCCTTTACTTACATTTGTAGCCCATGAAAATTTCGTTCCCGGCTCTATGGATACTTCATGATAACATTTACGCCATTCTTTGATGCGATGTTTAACAGTCGTGTCCTTTACATCGGTTGGGATGTCTATAATCAAGCTACCTCCTAAAGCGATGTTGATTATTTGTTGTCCACGACATATTCCAAAAATCGGCATTTTTAACTTTAATGCTTCTTTAATAAGTGCAAATTCTAAAGTATCCCGTTTATGATCAAACTTCCCACAACGGGCAGTATCAGCAATTTTACCATAATATCCCGGATATACATCTGCTCCTCCGGTTACTATTAGTGCATCAAAGTCTTTTAAGGCTTTAACAGCTTCTTTTATTTTTCTGTGATACATTTCTTCTACAACTATTGTTGAATCTGCACTATGGATCCATTTGTAATAATTCTGATAACTCTTTACAGGATAGCCTTTTGATAAGGCAATTTTAAGGTTTTGTTGTTCTGTAGATTGACAAGCATAAATTCCTATAATAAATAGGAATATTAATAAAAGATTACTGAATTTTTTCATGGGTAACGATTTTACTCAAATTTAAACATTTATAAATAATATTCTTTACATAATGATTTATAGCTTTCTGAAAATTGATCGTTTTCTTCCCTTAAGTAAAGTTTTCCCGAACTCAGTTCACTTTTTAAAAATGAAAATTCCATGATGATCCTGTTAGCGGCCTTATCTTGTTTGGGGGCAATGAGTAATTCCTGATTTAGAAAGAGTTTATATCTTTTCATGATACGAATAAAATCTTGCGCTTCAGTATAAGGTAGAATGAGATAGGCCTTTCCGTCCTTTTTTAGGAAATATTTGATGCCTTTGGCAAGCTCAGTATAACTAAGGGTATTAGTATGTTTGGATAAAGTTTTGTTTTTATATGGAGAATTCAAAGAGTTATTGAAATAAGGAGGGTTGCTTATAACAATATCAAATTTATAAGTTTTTCTTTTTTGAAGGTCTTGTAAAGAAGTATGTACAGCCTGCAATTGATGATTCCATTTTGAATGTTCAAAATTTGATTGAGCTTGCTTTACCGAATCAGCATCTATATCAATCGCTGTGATAAAACTCTTCATTTTTTGTGCAAGCATTAAAGATATTACTCCGGAACCACAACCGATTTCCAAAGTGTAAAGCATGTCTTTAGCCGGAATCCAGGAACCCAATAATACGGCATCAGTTCCAACTTTCATGCTGGATAGGTTATCCTCTACTTTGAATTGCTTAAATTGAAAAGCCATTTTAACTACTTAAATAGATCTCGATTAGTCCTTCGGGTGCTTCTACTGTAATTAATTTTGATTTTCTGTTGACTTTCTTCACAATGTTATCAGTAATAGGAATCAGAACCTCCTTGTCGCTATGCATAATTTGAAATATAGCCTGACTGGTTGAATCAATAACATTATTTACAACTCCTATTTTCCCGAATTTAGTATCCTCAATTTCAAAACCAATGATTTCATGATAATAAAAATTATTACCACTTAGCGTTGGTAGAAATTCCATGGGTAAATGCAAAGTACTTCCTGTTAATTTAGAAGCAAGTTCCACATTGTCGATGTCTTCAAGATGGACTTGCGCTTTTTGTCCCTGGATTTTTATCTTTTGAATCTGGTAAGGGACCAGGGTTTCCTTTATATTGATAAAAACCATTGATAACTCTGCATAGGCTCCGGGTTCATCAGTATCCAGGAAAAATGAAAGGTCACCTTTGTTTCCAACAGTTTTGCTGATATATCCTAAATAATAATAGTTAGATTGGTCCATAGATAAACAAAAATAAGTAAAAAAGGCTATCCCGATTTAACGGAACAGCCTTTTCCTATTCTCTTTTTTGAAGAACTATTCTTCTTTCTTCTCTTCTTTAGCCTCTGTAGCTTCAGCGGTAGGGGCTTCTTTCGCTTCTGGCTCTTCTTGTTTTTCCTCAGCTTTAGGTTCTTCAGCAGGAGTTTCTTTTACCGGAGCTTCTTCAGCTTTAGGTTCCTCAGCAGGAGTTTCTTTTACCGGAGTCTCTTCAGCTTTAGGTTCTTCAACAGGTGATTCTTCTGTAGCTTCAGTTGTTTCTACAGTTTCTGCTGCCGGAGCTTCTTCTACAATACCTGCTTCTTCAGCTTTTCTTTTTGCAATTTCTGTAGCTCTTGCTTCGTTAATTTTCACTTCTTCAGCTAAACGCTTCTTCTTCTCAGCTCTTACTTCACTAACAGTAGCTTCAACTGCACCTGCAATTTTAGCTTCCTTGTCTTTTAACCAAGCCTGGAATTTAGCTTCCGCCTGATCTTCAGTTAAGGCACCTTTTTTAACACCTTTTAATAAGTGATTTTTGTAAAGAACACCTTTGTAAGATAAAATAGCTCTTACGGTGTCTGTAGGTTGCGCGCCTTTGTTCAACCAATCCAAAGCCTTGTCAAAATCTAAATTGATATCTGCAGGCTTAGTAATAGGATTGTATGTGCCAATCTTCTCTATAAATCTACCATCTCGAGGTGCACGACCATCTGCAATTACGATATGATAATAAGGTCTCCCTTTTTTACCATGTCTCTGTAATCTGATTTTTGCTGGCATAATACTCTAATTAATAAATGAATAATATTTTTTAAAAATGGGTGCAAATATCCGATAATTTTTTGGAAATAAAAAGTATTTGAAAGAATTATTTTACCTGACCGGGGAAACCAGGGATGACATCCCATCCTCCATTAAATAATATTTTCAAAGTCTTCCAGGCTCAGCTTTAAATTGTCAAATTCGTCAAATACAATTTGCAAATCAACTTTATGTTGAGAAGCTAAATCAATTAGTTTTGTTTTAACGGCATCTGCCAATTCCTTTGTTTGATTAACCTGCATTTCCCACATTTCAGGAAATTTAATGGCCATCTCTTTTTCCTTTTTAAAGAAATCAATATTTATTAAAACAGACTCATATTCATTTATTGACTGGAATAGCTTAGGATCAAGTGAGTCAAGATGTTTAATGATCTTTTGAACCCCGTCTTTCGAATTGATATCTATATTCAGTTTTAATTGATCTGAAAATCCTTTGTATATATGTTTTATGATTTTTTGCATGGACTCTGTTTTGTGCAAAGATAGAAAAAGCCTCGACAAGCTCAGCTATCCTTAAAGGTCTAATGTAAGATTTGCTGAGGTCATCGAGCGAAAAGAAGTGAAGTCGAAATGAAAATAATAACAGTTGTGGGATGATTGGCTTATAGCCTGATGCCTGAAGCTTGTAGCTTATAGCAATATTTCTGTCCACATTTTATTAACACAAGTCGTTTTGCCTTGCATTTATGTTATTTTTACACTTTGATTTAGTAGAACGATTAGACAAGAAAATATATGCCTGACTTTACTCATTTACATGTACATACACAATATTCTATTCTGGATGGAGCCGCCAAAATATCAAGTTTGGTAGGCAAGGCCAAAGAACAGGGAATGGATGCCTTGGCAATTACGGACCATGGTAATATGTTCGGGGTATTACGCTTTTTTAATGAAGCCAGAAAGCAAGGAATTAAACCAATTATCGGCTGTGAAGTTTATGTTGCAGCTAATGGAATAAAAAATATGCATACCAAGGAAGACCGTAGTGGTTATCACTTAATCCTTCTGGCTAAAAATAAGACCGGATATCACAACCTTTCAAAGCTAGTTTCGAAAGGATACATTGATGGGTTCTATTATACACCTCGAGTTGATAAGGAATTACTTAAACAACATTCGGAGGGATTGATTGCATCTTCGGCATGTCTAGGAGGTGAACTTCCTAAAACGATTCGTTATAAAGATGAAGCTGAAGTTGAAAAAGTAATCAGAGATCATATTGATATTTTTGGAGATGATTTTTATTTTGAACTTCAGGATCATGGGTACCCTGAACAAAAATCTGTGAATGAAAGCCTGATTGCGTTAGCAAAAAAGCATAACCGTAAAGTAATAGCTACCAATGATGTTCATTTTACCAATAAAGATGACTATGAAGCCCATAAGATCCTGATTTGTTTAAATACGGGTAAAGATCTGGATGATGTTTCCGGGATGCATTATACGGGGAATGAATATCTGAAATCTCCGGGAGAGATGGCTGAACTCTTTAAGGATATACCTGAAGCTTTAGCTAATACCCGCGAGATTGTAGATAAGGTTGAAAATTATGAAATTCAATCCGATATTATCCTGCCACGTTTCCCTTTGCCTGAAAAGTTTAAAACAGAAGATGATTATCTGGAATATCTAACTTTTAAAGGAGCAGAAAAGCTTTATCCTGAAATGACAGACGAGGTAAAAGAACGCCTGGATTACGAATTGAAAGTGATTCGTGAGATGGGATTTCCCGGATATTTCTTGAT
This sequence comes from Bacteroidales bacterium, assembly GCA_028280405.1. GTDB lineage: Bacteria > Bacteroidota > Bacteroidia > Bacteroidales. Next base: position 34,268 of record JANQLW010000087.1, on the reverse strand, counting down.
TGTACAGGATTTTATTGCTAAAGCACGTGAATTGGGTGTAATTGTTGGACCGGGACGTGGTTCCGCAGCAGGCTCAGCCGTTGCTTATTGTACCGGGATTACCAATATTGATCCGATCAAATACAATCTTCTGTTTGAGCGTTTTTTGAACCCGGAACGTATTTCCATGCCCGATATTGATATTGATTTTGATGATGAAGGCCGGGAACGGGTTTTAGATTATGTCGTTGAAAAATATGGAGCAAGCCATGTTGCTCAAATCATCACCTTTGGTACTATGGCAGCGAAATTAGCTATACGTGATGTCGCACGTGTCCTGAAACTACCTTTACATGAAGCTGACCGATTGGCTAAACTGGTACCTGAGAGACCTGGTATTTCTTTAGCTAAAGCTTATAAGGAAGTTAAAGAACTGGATGATATTCGTAAGAAAGGAGATGAATTAGCCCGTAAAACTTTAAACTTTGCCCAGGTTCTTGAAGGTTCAGCACGTCATACAGGTACACATGCCTGTGGTGTAATTATTGGCCCCGACGACTTAATTGAACATGTACCGCTTAGTACAGCTAAAGATTCCAGTTTACATGTTACACAATATGACGGAAAGCTGGTTGAATCCGTAGGAATGCTTAAAATGGATTTTCTCGGGTTAAAAACGCTTTCCATCATTAAGGATGCCCTGAAAAATATTAAGCAACGGCATGATGTTGATATTAATATCGATGAAATTTCCCTGGAAGATGAGAAAACCTATGAGCTTTACCAGAGAGGGGATACGATCGGTACTTTTCAGTTTGAGTCGGATGGTATGCGTGCCTATCTGAAGGATTTGAAACCAACCAATATAGAGGATTTGATTGCGATGAATGCTTTATATCGTCCGGGCCCAATGAGTTTTATTCCGATCTATATTAATCGTAAGCATGGAAAGGAAAAAGTAGAGTATCCGCATCCGTGGCTGGAAGATATATTAAAGCCAACCAATGGAATTATGGTTTATCAGGAGCAAATTATGCAAACAGCTCAAATAATGGGTGGTTATACTCTTGCAGGAGCGGATCTGCTTAGACGTGCCATGGGCAAAAAACAACGGGACGTGATGGAAAAACAGAAAATTGTTTTTGTGGATGGAGCTGTTGAAAAAGGTGTTGAAAAAGAAAAGGCTGCAGAAGTATTCCAGATTATGGAACGTTTTGCTGAATATGGTTTTAACCGTTCACATTCAGCTGCTTATTCTGTAATAGCCTATCAGACTGCCTACCTGAAAGCACACTATCCAGCTGAATATATGGCGGCTGTTTTAACCCATAACCTTTCAGATATTAAAAAAATCACCTTCTTTATAGATGAGTGTAAACGTCAGAATATTTCTGTTTTAGGGCCGGACGTAAATGAAAGTGAATTGAATTTTATCGTGAATAAAGACGAAGGAATTCGTTTTGGGATGGCTGCGATTAAGGGTGTTGGAGAAGCTGCTGTGGAGGCAATTCTGGAAGAACGTGAAAAAAGTGGTGTTTATAAGGATGTAGTAGACATGGTGACCCGTGTGAACTTACGAGCTGTGAATAAACGCTGCTTTGAAGCTTTAGCTAAGTCAGGAGCTTTTGATAGTTTTGAAGGTTCACACCGGGCTCAGTACTTTCATAGAGATAATACAGATGATAGTATCTTTCTTGAAAAGATTATTAAACATGGCGGTGCACATCAGGATCGACAAAATGCTTCTCAGGTTTCTCTCTTTGGAGATGTTGAAGAGATTGAAATGCCTACAATTGAATTACCGGAATGTAAGCCATGGTCTAAATTAGAACAATTGAAAAATGAAAAAGAAGTAACCGGTTTCTATATCTCCGGCCATCCTCTCGATGATTACAAAATTGAAATGGAGCATTTCTGTGATACAGAAATAGGGTCTTTAAGTACGGAACTTCGGGCTTTTAAAAATAAAAATATAACCTTTGCAGGGATGATTACTTCTGTAGCACATCGAACTACAAAAAATAATAAACCATTTGGCAGCTTTACTTTGGAAGATTTTAAGGATTCAATGCAATTAGCTATTTTCTCCGAGGATTACCTGAAATTCCGTCATTTCCTTGTAGAGGGGAATTATATCATGATTAAAGCAAAAGTCCAGAATAGATTTAATCAGGAAGGTAATTTGGAAATCAAAATTCATCAGGTAAGTTTATTGGCAGAAGCTATAGAAAAAAGCACCAGGCAATTAACGATCATTATTAATAATCTTGAACTGGATGAACAAAAGAGTAATGATATTTACGAATTGATCAATAAACATTCAGGACAAGTTCCCTTTAAGGTTCGTTTATGTGATAAAGAGGAGGGGTATAATATTGAACTTAAATCCAGAAACAATAAAATAGACCCGCTTTCTTTAGTAAAAGAATTACAAAAATTTAGTGGAGTAAAATATAAATTAAACTAAATTTGCGAATCTGAGTTTAGAAAATAAATCTTAAATTTGACAAATAAAACTATTATAATTTTTAAAACTAAAAATCATGGCATTAGAAATCACAGATGCGAACTTTGAAGAGCTTGTATTAAAATCTGATAAACCAGTTATATTAGACTTTTGGGCCGTATGGTGTGGCCCTTGCCGTATGGTAGGCCCTATCGTTGATGAGATTCACAACGAATACGAAGGAAAAGCAGTTGTAGGTAAAGTTGATGTAGATAAAAGTCCTGGTGTAGCGGGTCAATTTGGAATTCGTAACATTCCTACGATTTTATTCTTTAAAAATGGTGAGATTGTTGACAAACAAGTTGGTGCAGTTCCAAAACAAACTTTAGTTAACAAACTGGAAGGATTATTATAGTCAATAATACTTGAAGAATTTAAAAGGCTGTCCTGGTTTATTAGGATAGCTTTTTTTATAAATTGATTTGAAGTTCCGCTTTTATTTCAGAACTCAGGTTTCCATCAATCATATTTAACCCACTTCCGATTTTATTTCGATCTGAATAGCCCGTTTGTGCGTATTTAAGTTTCAATTTTATTCTTTTGCTTGGTTTATACTGAAGTATGAAATATACTCTGCTTCCTGTGCCATAAAAAGCAGGAATACTGAAAGTGTGTTTTAGATCCTTTTCATAAGTATATATTCTGCTTTCGTAATTATCTGTGCTAAAAACAGCCCATCGTAAACTTGATTTCCATTTATGATTAAGCGAATTGAGGTTTATTTCATTTAGAAATAAAAACCCATTATGTATTTGCTTGTCATGTTCATATTTTTTCCATTCTAATCTGCTTTGCATACTTATATATGAGTTTATAATATAATCAAAATGTATTCTAAAGCTTTGTGTTATTTTGATTGTCGGATAATTGAACCATGAAGCCCTGTTTGTTTGATTTGAGAGCTTTTGTTCTCTCTTATACCTGACATATGCAGTAAAACTTTCAGAATAGTTAAAATTTAACTGAACACTTTGTTCATTGCCTTGAGAAGGAAAGTTTATACCATATTTTAACCAGGGAAACTTAAAGAAATCCGTATAGGCACTCATGCTCCAATAAGGATGGAATTGTAATTCAACTGCAGTAAATACAGCTTTTTCATTCTTATTGCCTGAGTTTTCTCCAATACTCCCTGAATAAAAGTTCTGAAAAGATTTTGAATAATTCCGGTAGTGAAAATGAATTTTAAGAAGAGAGGATGCATAATAGTTAAATCCGGAAATAAAAGCTTTGGATTTATTTCCTGAACATGAAATTTCACCAAATAGTTCAAATTTATTGATTATGGTACGAAAGTCTAAGCCGAAGCATTTATTTATTTTTCCTGTGAAATTAAACTTTTGAGAAAGTTGATCATTTAAAATGAAATGTTTATCGAATTCTTGCCGGTAATAAGTTGCTCCCAGTTTTAGATTTCCATGATTGAACTGAATATTACCTCCCCTTATTTTCTCCTTCAGACTATGTTTGTCGGTTAATTCATTCGTAGTTCGGTGAAGTCCGGTATTTTGTAAGCTACTAAATGTAGTGTCGGTAATTAAATTTGCATCCCTGTATTTATTGGAATAAAAGAATGAAATATTCAGGGATTTAATTTTAAATGTACAGGCTATACCTCTGAAAAACCGATTTTCATTTGCTGAAGTATTAGCTTTAATTCCGCCTGCATATTTAATAAGGTCATTAATATATAATGATTTATTTAATGCATAATTTGACCACATACACAATCCCTGGCCAAACTGAAGTTGGTAATCTCCGAGTAGTATTTTTTTTAATAATCTTTGTGGTTTGTATTCAAAATTTCCGGAAATGTAATCAAACAGAAGGGGAGGCTTTGAATTCCCAATATTCTTTGACTTTGAAAAGAATGGTTCTCCAATATCTTTTTCTCCTATAATATTTAATGAATATTGGTTGTTTTTATTGAAATGATATCTGCAAACCATTTTTTCATTAGTTCCTGCGAATACCTTCGGTTCTTTAAACCCTTTAGACGATTGAATGGGTTTTATAAAGCCGGTGTAAATTTTATGCTTTGTTGTTCTGTTGAAATTTTTTGTTGAAATGTCTTTGAGAGTGATGAAATTTAATAGCTCATCTACTTCCTTCTTGGAAAAACCATCCAGGAAATATAATTCCTTAACAGATTCTATTTTGCCCATTAAGTTTAAATATTCCGTAAGTATGGATATTTGATAGGCATTTAATAATCTGACTTCTCTCAAAAGCTGAAATTCCCCCTTATTGAGGTTTTCCGGGTTTTTATAAAGATATAAAAGCTGTATACGCAGTTTAGTATCATCTATACTCTGATCATTATTTTCCAGTATCCTTTCTATTTTTCTTTCTATAATTATATCTGCTATGCTTTGTGAGGAAGCTGTAATTGAAAAACAAAAAAGTAGAATGCTTAGAAGTGTTTTAATGGTCCCCATTTTCTAGAATTTATAAACCAATGTAAGTTGGGGAGTGTGTCCTAAAGTATTGTGTAATGTATTTGAGATATTCAGGCTTATTTTTTTATATAATATTCCTAGCCCAAAACTTAGTTTATCCGGATTAGATGAATATCCTGTTCTTACAATAAAATATTTGTTGATGTATTCGATGCCAAAATGAATGCTTGAGTTATAATCGGAATGGTATTTCACTTCAGCATAACTGATAAGAGAAGCATTGATCTTATAGCTGATCCCAAATTTGTAAATTTCAGGAAGTTTGAAAGTATATTGATTATTTTGTTTGAGCTTGGGGTTATACATATGCAAACCCAGGCTTAATTGTCTGTTAATATCGAGAATAAGACCTCCTTCAAAATTTATTTTATTTACAGAACCCAAATTTTGAGACTGGTTCAAGCTAAAATAATTAAAACCGATACCCAGACCTAATTTCCCTGATAGCTTTTTAGCAATGGACAAGCCCAGATTTGTTTGGTTAAATATATGGTCACCAGTTTTGCTTAGGCTAACTCCAATGCATGAATTATAAATAGGAGCTACAATTGCGATACTTTTTGTTCCCAGCTCTTTTAGCTGGTATCTGGATGTATAACTAATTCCGCATTGAATGGTTCTTACATTTGCAAGCCCGGCCTGATTGTTGAACTGTGCCCATAGATTACTCGTACAAACACCTGTATAACCTAATGCTGATGATCGAGCTCCTGCCTCTTTAAAAAGAACTTGAGACTTTGTCGGAATAGAAAATAATATGGGGAGAAGTAATAAAGTAAAATAAAGTCTTCTCATAATATAATTAGCTTCTAATTATATTAATACCCAAATTTAAAAAATGTGACGAAATTTTTTTGACAAATACTCTGTAGAGTCTATGAATAAAGAGTTTTAGAGATTCCAAATAGGGTAGGCTTATTTGGTAATCTCTAAAATTTTATCGTTTTGTAATGATTGTAAATTGACTGTATCCATATCATCAGTACAATTCCATTTAATATAGGTTGTATATATCTTTTCGTTTTGATCTTTTATAGGAGATAATTTTAGAAACCATTGATTACCCTCGAAATCAATACTATAACCATGAGGGGTAGTCATATTCGGCTCAGTATATTCAACAAGTTCACCGTCTTTCTTAATATAGATCTTAATATTTTCTGTATTTAAACTTCCTAATGATTCAGGATTTAACAAATCTATCTTCTCATTATTTATTACCTGGATTTTAATTTCAGAGTTAGTGTCGAATTCAGAAATGATATTTTTGTGACATGATATGCCAATAACTATAATAGTAAGAATTGTGAACACAGTCCTTATTCTATTTGCTTTAAAAAGTTTAATTTTCATTTTATTATTTATTTTTATCAGTTTATTAAACAACATAATAGACAACTAAATTTATAAAATGGGTGACTGTTTTTTTGTTAATTTTTTTTAAATCATTAATTTTAATTTTATTCTAAATAAAAATAAAAGGTAACCCTTTGATTTTAAAAATTTTTATTAAGATTATTAACTATTATAATGCGTATGATTAATCCGGTAGTATTTGAGTTTTTAAAAGCGCTCGAAAAGAATAATAATAGAGAATGGTTTCAGGATAATAAGAAGTTTTATGAAGAAGCTAATCATGCTGTGAAAGACTATGTGGCAGAAATGATTAAGGCTGTTTCACTGTTTGATGATGATATCAAAGGCCTGGAACCTAAGCAATGTATGTTCAGGATATACAGGGATGTACGTTTCTCAAAAGATAAATCACCTTATAAAAATAATTTTGGTGGATATTTAGTTAAAAATGGAAGAAGATCCGGGAATTCAGGATATTATCTGCATTTGCAGGATGGAGAATCCTTTATTGCAGGGGGAATCCATATGCCTCCGTCTTCTGAGCTGAAAAAGATCAGAAAAGAGGTGTATTATAATATTGATGAGTTTAAATCAATTCTTAATCATAAAGATGTTAAGAAGTATTTTGGAGATATATCGGGTGATATGCTGAAACGGCCACCAAAAGATTTCCCTGCTGATTTTCCTGATATAGATTTGTTAAAGTATAAATCATTTACTTTCGCAGAAGCTGTAACTAATGAACAATGTTTGTCAGAAGATTTCTTTGAGGTTTTAATGAGTAGATTTAAAGCATTGACCCCATTTATAAAGTTTATTAACCGGGGATTGTCGATGTAAAGTGAAGGGTTACAGGTTGTAGCAAAAAGGCCTTCCTTTTTCAAGAGAGGCCTTCGTATAAGGAATTTATTATCTTCTAAGTATCAATATTCGCATACTTCGCATTTTGTTCAATGAATTCTCTGCGCGGAGGAACTTCATCTCCCATTAGCATTGAGAATACACGATCTGCTTCTGTTCCGTTTTCGATAGTTACTTGTCTGAGTGTACGAACTTCAGGGTCCATGGTAGTTGCCCATAACTGTTCTGCATTCATTTCTCCAAGACCTTTGTATCGTTGAATATGAATTCCACTGTCTTTTCCATTTGGAGAAAGCGTGGCAATTAAGGCATCCCGTTCTTCATCTGTCCAGCAATAATGCTGCTCTTTTCCTTTTTTTACCAAATAGAATGGAGGAGTTGCAATATATACATATCCTTTTTCTATCAATTCATTCATATGGCGAAAGAAGAAAGTCAGGATCAAGGTTGCAATGTGGCTACCGTCTACGTCGGCATCCGTCATAATGATGATCTTATGGTATCTTAATCTTTCAAGATTTAAGGCTTTGCTGTCTTCTTCAGTTCCAATTGTAATTCCCAAAGCAGTATAGATGTTTTTGATTTCTTCACTTTCGAAGATTTTATGAGGCATGGCTTTTTCCACATTCAAAATCTTTCCTCTTAATGGAAGAATAGCCTGGAATCTGCGGTCACGGCCCTGTTTTGCAGTACCACCTGCCGAATCACCCTCTACAAGATAAATCTCACATTGTTCAGGATCCCTTTCAGAACAATCGGATAATTTACCCGGAAGCCCTGAACCGGATAAAACATTTTTACGCTGTACAAGTTCCCTTGCTTTACGCGCTGCATGACGAGCTGTTGCAGCAAGAATAACCTTGTTTACAATTGTTTTGGCTTCTTTAGGATTCTCTTCAAGATAATTCGTCAGAGACTCGCTGATCATTTGATCTACAGCTCCCATAACCTCTGAGTTGCCTAATTTTGTTTTGGTCTGGCCTTCGAATTGAGGCTCTGCCACTTTTACGGAAATAATGGCCGTTAATCCTTCACGGAAGTCATCCCCATTAATATCAAACTTTAGCTTAGCCAACATCCCTGAACGCTCCGCATAATTTTTAAGCGTTCTGGTTAATCCACGACGGAAACCTGAAAGATGGGTTCCTCCTTCATGCGTATTAATGTTATTTACATAAGAATGAAGATTCTCTGCGAAAGAAGTATTATACTGCATGGCTACTTCAACAGGAATACCACTCTTTTCTCCTTCAATCGTAATGGCATCCGGCATTAATTTTTCTCGGGTAGCATCTAAATAATCGATAAAATCTTTTAAACCTTCTTCCGAGAAAAATGAATTCGATAATAAATTACCTTCTTCATCCATAGCTCTTTCATCAGTAATAGTCAATCGAATTCCTTTATTAAGGAAAGCTAATTCTCTTAAACGATTGCTTAAGATATCAAAATCGTAAACAGTCTCTGTAAAAATACCATCATCCGGTTTAAACCATGTAGTAGTACCTGTAGTTGTTGAACTTCCAATTACCTTTACAGCTTCTACAGGTTTACCAAAGTGGTATTCCTGGAAGAATGTTTGTCCTTCACGGTTTACAGTTACTTTTACATGAGATGATAAAGCATTCACGCAACTTACACCCACACCATGGAGTCCACCGGATACTTTATAAGATCCTTTGTCGAATTTACCACCGGCATGTAGCACAGTCATTACAACTTCTAAAGCCGATTTGTTTTCCTTTTCATGAATTCCGGTTGGGATACCACGGCCGTTATCTGTAACAGTAATGGCATTATCTGTATGTATAAAAACTTCGATTTCACTACAATATCCTGCAAGCGCTTCATCAATTGAATTATCTACAACTTCATATACTAAATGATGTAACCCACGCTTACTAATATCACCAATATACATCGCAGGACGCTTACGAACAGCTTCTAAGCCTTCAAGCACCTGAATGTTATCCGCATTATAATTTTCTTTTGCACTTAGATTCTTTTCTTCCTCAGTCATAATCAATCAGTTATGATATATTTTGTAAAACAGACAAATATAAGGCTTTTTTATGGAAAACAGCGCAATAAAAATGCCAGATTTGGAGGTTTTTTTAACAAGTTTTTAATAGTGCTGAAATGCTTGAGATCATTGGCATATAAGGGATGACACCCCTAACTGTTTTTTGAGACCAAAAGGCCTTATGAAAGTATTCTTCTTTTAATAAAGTGGATGTCATCCCATAGTAGGTAAGTGCAAGAGTACTTGAATAATTGCGAATTGCGATTGATATTTCCCTATAGTAAACGATTACCTATTCATGTATTTTAAATAATAAGTAATAAAAGCTATTGTGGGCGATGTGTCTTTTTGATTCGCTGTCTTTGTGTTGTGAGTTTTATTCTTCTTTTAGAGTTCTTATTTTTTCTTTTAATTTTCCGTTTTCTTCAGAGAGTTTTAGTAATTCTATATCTTTTTCTCTAAAATAGGCAAGAAGTTTGGTGTCAAAACTTAATTTTACGTATTCAGCTACAGGTTCTTCCATCTTGTTATTTGCAAACATTTCTCCTTTTCCTGTAAGTAGCCAATATGCATTCACATTTTCAAAAGTATCCATTATCTTTCTGAGAACTTCATAGCTGGGATTTCTCTGTTCATTTACAATTCTTCCAATGGTAGTATTGTTTGTTAATCCGATTACTTTGCTAAAAGAATTGAAATTATATCCTAATTCTTTTATTAAAACTGAAATTCTGTTTGAAATATGAACTGACATAAAAATGCTGCGTAAATGTTGTTTGTTTTGACTAATGTTTGTATCTTTGAAAAAGAACGATTCGAGACTCATTCAAGACAAAAATAAGCCAAAAATTATGACGAAACAAGACATTTTATCCAAAGTTAGGTATGGTGATTATAAGCTTGTAGGTGAGATGATAGGTGTGTCGGGGGATTATGCGAGAAAGCTTATTCATAATGATCATGCCAGAAAGCATGCAGATGCCATACTCGCATTGCGCAAAATTATCGAAGAAAGGGAAAAGAAAATTGCTGACGCCTACGGGGACTAGCTAGCTACTGGTTGCCTTAAGCTAACAGCCAATAGTTAACTGCCAGTAGTCATTTCATCGAAACTTAAAAATTATGGAGAATATCAAATGTATGATCATGGATTCTGATAAAGAATCTGTTGACAGGCTGGAGCGTATCCTGTTAAAATTTAATGAGGTATTGCTAATGCCAAAACCCAATCATCCTCAGTATGTTGTGAAATACGTTAAGCAATATGAACCGGATCTATTATTCTTAGATGTTGAATTACCGGAACTAACAGGCTTTGATGTTATTCAGGCGATTCGGAAAGAGGGATTCAATACGGCCATCGCTTTGCTCAGCAGTTCCATGCATTATGCCGTTAAAGCCATTAAGCTGAATGTATACGATTATTTCCTGAAACCACTCGATATTGAAGAAATAAAGGCCTGTGTATTGCGGTATCAACGAGATCGGTCAAAAGGAGTTATGAGAAATGAATCCCAATACATTGATCCAGATTTCTTTAGCAAAAGAGAACAGGAAATCCTTGAATTGATTTATAAGGGCTATACCAGTAAAGCGATTGCAGAAAAACTGTTTCTTAGCAAGCATACTATTGATTTTTACAGAAAAAATATCCTTTATAAAACAGGTTGTAAAAATTTTGTACAATTGAGAAACAGGTTTAACAATACTTAAATGATAAAATGATTAAATGGGGGAGTAATTGATATTACCCTACAGTATTATAGAATATTTATCTAATCATTTATGCATCTACTCATTTACCATTTATGGTAGCTACTTCTACTAATTATGGTTTAGTCATATCTCCCCACTATAAGTTTATTTTGCATCAGATTTATACTATTAGGAAATGAGGTCCAAGGATATTAGGCCAAAACTATTTTCAATGGATATCTGATATTGGTTTGATTATTCAAACCTGGGCTCCTTTCATTTAAAAATTGATTAACAATTTATCTGGAGTTTGTTAAGGGTCACTCAAACTCCAGTTTTTTTCAATGCTAAAAGATTATAAATGATGATTAAATGTAAAATGACCTTTGCAAGAGCAATATTATTGCTGATACTCTCAATATTTGGAATATTTTGGTTGCTGATTAATCATGCTGAGCTAAGCACTTTTAAGCTAATAGTATCTGTATTGCTGATAGTAGTGTTATTCTTTTTCAGTATGAAATATTTAATTGGGCTTTTATTCAAATAGGTTGTCTCCAGATTCGAAATTCAATTAGATCCTGCAAAAAATTCAGGATGACAGACCTATGATTTGACTCCATAACTCATCACCTCCATCCTTAATTGAATTTAATATCTACTAATACCAAATACACTTATCTAACAATTCATCTCTTTTATTCTTATTTTTGTATTCTAATCAGAAATAAGAATCATGAAATTTAAAGTTGGTGATAAAGTAAAGTTCCTGAATGAAGCAGGAGGGGGAATTGTAAGTAAAATTATCAGCAATTCAATGGTAAATGTAGCAGTGGAAGATGGTTTTGATATTCCTACCATGACCAGCGAACTGGTATTGATTGAATCCGCTGGACATGTTTCCGATATGTTTAAGGAAGATTATAAAGTTCATCTTGAAAAAAGTGCGCCGGCACCAATTCCTAAATATGAAACTGGATCAGCAAATCAAACTGCACCAGGTTTTACTAAGAACATCAGTAAAGCCAAAGAAGAAGCAGGTGTTTATTTAGCATTGGTACCAACTGACCAGAAATGGTTGATTACTGGTGATCTGGATATTTATCTTGTAAATCACACTTCATATGATATTCTTTATAGCCTCTTTTTAAAAACCGGAAATAAATTTACCGGATATGATTATTCATCCGTTGAGCCGGAATCTTCGATTTTACTTGAAACAATTAGCAGAGAAGGTGTAGATGACTGGAGAGAAGGTGTAGTACAAATCCTATATCATGCGGATAATTTGAATAAGATTTTATTACCTGCCCATACCAATTTTAAAGTGAAGCAGAACAAATTGAATAATGAGAATTCTTACCTGGAATCTGGCCTGATAACTGGAAAAGCCTTTATTATCAGTTTAAACCTAATTGAACAACAAGAGAAAGCTCAGAGCTATATTGGTAAAGATGAAGATGAAATCAAGGAACAGAAATCTGTAGAACAAAAAAAAGAGGCTTTGATTGACCGACATCAAACACTTCCTAAAATAGCTGAAGTAGATCTACACATAGGTGAATTGTTGGATAATATAGCCGGACTGGAAAGCCGTGACATGTTGGCTGTACAGTTAAAATATTTCAGAAGCTGTTTGGATAGTGCCATTGAACAAAACTATAAAAAGGTCACCTTTATTCATGGAGTTGGGAACGGAGTACTTAAAAACAGAATTATTCAAATTTTGAAAGATTATGAAGAACTGGAAAACCACAGTGCTTCGATTGCAAAATATGGTGTGGGAGCCATAGATGTTTTGATCAAACCCTGGGAGTAGCTCATGAATTTCTTCAATTTACATACCCATAATTTAAATTGTGATCATGGAATCATTAGTTTGTTTCCGGAACAATTGAATGAAATTACCGAAGGGAAAAAGTATTCTATGGGAATCCATCCCTGGCATGTAAATGAAAAGCAAATAGATAATGAGTTAGAGATTATAGAATCTTTAGCCAAACAGGGAAAAATATTAGCTATAGGCGAATGCGGACTGGATAAAATAAAGGGAATAGAAATGGAGAAGCAAATCTCTGTTTTGAAACACCAAATCGAAATCTCAGACAAATATAATCTTCCATTAATACTCCATTGTGTAAAAGCTTTTGATGAATTGATTCAGCTTAAAAAAGAATCTAAATCTACTCAAAGGTTTATTATTCATGGATTTAAAGGGGGGCGTACTCAGACAAGACAATTGGAAAAACAAGGATTTTACTTTTCTTTTGGGAAAGCATTGATGGATAATAATGCTAAGGTTTCCGAATCTCTGAAAAGTATTGATAAGAGACATTTTTTTTTAGAAACGGATGTTTCGGAAATCCCAATAGAAAAAGTATATCGAAAGGCTGCTGAAATTTTGGGAGTGAGTATAGAGATATTGGTGAATTTGATTGAAAGGAATCGTATGGCCGTATTTGTTACTGGTTACTAGTTATGAAATTAGATTATAAAACCTTCATCCCGAACTTGTTTCAGGATCTTATTTAAGGATTAGATCCTGAAACAAGTTCGGGATGAAGGAAGTTAAAAATAAGGATGAACAATGAACGAGGATTACTGGTTATGTAGAAGTGAACTCCTGTTAGGAGCGGAGAACATAGAAACTTTGAGATCGAAGCATGTATTGATTGCCGGTATTGGCGGGGTGGGAGGCTATGTTGCAGAAGCCTTATGCCGGACGGGAATAGGAGAAATTACGATTGTCGATAGTGATGTGGTAAATGCTTCCAACCGGAATCGTCAGTTGCTGGCTTTGAACTCTACATTGGGAAAGCCCAAAACAGAAGTGATGGCACAGCGATTACTGGATATTAATCCGGAATTAAAACTTCATATTCATGAAATTTTTTTGAAAGATGGAGTAATCCCTGAAATTCTTAGTATTAGATTCGATTATGTAGTGGATGCCATAGATACTTTATCGCCTAAACTTTTTCTGATTAAAGAATGTATGGATAGAAAACTTCCTTTGGTAAGCTCTATGGGGGCAGGAGGGAGGCTTGACCCTTCAAAAGTGACTGTTTCCGATATTTCGAAAACCTATAATTGTACTTTGGCCCACGTGATTCGTAAGCGGTTAAGATATATGGGGATCCGAAAAGGGTTTAAAGCTGTGCATTCGACCGAATTGGTTTCTAGAGAAAGTGTTGTGGCTACTAATGGAGAGGGAAATAAAAAATCCATTGTAGGAACAATTTCATATATGCCTGCTTTATTCGGACTAACAGCAGCATCAGTAGTTATCAGGTCATTTGTAGATTTGAAATAAGGAGTTTTGATCTTTTATTAGGGAAAATCGATCCTCCTTTACAAAGATTGGAAGCTGAATTTCAAATTGCTTATATTCATAAAAAAGAAGTTGCAGATACGCTTAAATTTTATCTTTTTAAAGAATTGAATATTACTGAATTTTCCTGTTATAATTACTGGAAACATTATATAATAGATTCTACAGATAGATGGGATATGCCATTTTCTAAAATGATTTATATCGTATTAAGTCAAAAAAATGTGGCTCGCGGAATGGCCGGTTGCTGGTTTAAATGAAAATGTGAGGTGACACCTTAAGGTGTCACCTCGGCGTATTTGAGTTAATAATTTGATTCCTGAATTTCAAAATAGGCTTGAGGATGATTACATGCAGGACAATTTTTAAGTGCTTTTTTACTTTCATGTAAAAATCCGCAAACACGGCATTTCCAGATTACTTTATCTTCACGTTCGAATACTTTTCCTGACTCCAGATTATCATAAAGCGTACGATAACGTTTCTCATGAGCTTCTTCTACTTTGGCAATTGCTTTAAATGCTACGGCTATATCCTTGAAGCCTTCTTCTTCTGCAATACGTGCAAATTCCGGGTAAAGCTCTGTCCATTCTTCATGCTCTCCATCTGCAGCAGCTTTCAAATTTTCCAATGTCGTACCGATAACTCCGGCAGGGTAACTGGCAGTGATTTCAACCATACCACCTTCTAAAAATCTGAAAAACCTCTTGGCATGAGCTTTTTCATGATTAGCTGTTTCTTCGAAAATAGCAGCAATTTGTTCCAGTCCTTCTTTCTTGGCAGCCTTGGCAAAATAGTCATAACGCATTCTGGCTTGTGATTCACCGGCAAATGATTTCAATAAGTTTTGCTCGGTTCGGGTTCCTTTTAAACTATTCATAAAATATATTTTTAAATTATTTAATCAGTGATTAGCTAGCATAGTTCAAATGTAATAATTAATCATAGAAATATGTTAATAGAATGGATGTAAATAAGGGGCGACGCCCTTAAGGGCGTCGCCCCTGAACATTTGCTCGATTAATTTTTGTAAGTTTGTTTATTAACCATTAGATTTATGAAATATTCTCGTTTATCCCAGATTGTTTTTTTAGTTTTAATCTTAGGATTTTTTTATATTTCTCTGGCATTATTCAGAGCTCCTAAGCCTCCATTGGTAACGCTCCAAAATGAAGAGTTTTCTATCAGTAATGCTTTTCATCATGTTCAGAATATTGCACAGAAACCGCATTCAATGGCAACAAAAGAACATGCCAGAGTTCGCAGCTATATTATAAATGAGTTACTGAAGATCGGATTAGATACTTTAACACAATCTACAACTGCATTTTATGACTTTAGAGGTGGTGTAAGTGCCGGATATGTACATAATGTATTTGGAATATTAAAAGGAAAAGGGAAGGGAAAGTCAGTATTGGTGACTGCTCATTATGATTCACAGCCTCATACATTGGGAGCTGCAGATGATGGCGCAGCAATTGCTGCCATGCTGGAAGCTGCCAGAGCTTTGAAAAATGCTGAACCATTGGAGCAGGATGTGATCTTTCTTTTTTCTGACGGAGAGGAATCCGGATTATTTGGAGCAAAAGCCTTTGCAGAACAACATCCTCTTGCAAAAAAAGTCGGGATTGTATTAAACCTCGAAGCCAGGGGGAGTTCAGGACCATCTTATATGTTTGAGGTAAGCAATGAAAATGGCTGGATCATGAAAGAGTTCCGAAAGGGAGTAAAGCACAAGGTTACCAGTTCGCTGGCATATGAAGTTTATAAAACCATGTCGAATAATTCCGATTTCACTATTTATAAAGATTATGGGTATTCAGGTTTTAATGCGGCCTTTATCGAAGATTTTGTGAACTATCATAATATTACCGACAATCCTGAAAACCTGAGTAAAAGAAGTCTATATCATCATGGTTCATACATCATGGATATTTGTAAGCATTTTGGAAATATCAATCTGGAAAATACAAAAGCTCCGGATCTGGTATATTTTAATCTGGCAGGTTTTAGTTTTATATCTTATCCGCAAAGTTTGAATATATACCTGATCGGTTTTTTATTTGTTCTATTTGTAATTGCCTTTTATTTGGGTATTAAAAAGCAAAAGATTAGATTCTGGAAATCCCTGATATCATTTTTAATAGTTCTGATTTCCATTGGAATAAGTTTAGGAGTGGTTTGGTTAAGTCAAAAAGGAATTCGATCTACCTATCCTTGGTATGAAAATTTTTATGAAGCTAATTTTTATAATGTAGGATGGTATTTTCTGTTTTTTGGTTCTGTATGTATTACTATTGTTTCGTTTTTCTGGTCTTTATTGTATAAAAAACTCGATCTTATTCATTTAATGCTAGCCAGTCTGTTGATAACATTTATACTCCTTATTGGATTACAAATATATATGCCAACCGGGATTTATGTAATGTTAATCCCTTTAATTTCACTGCTCTTCTTTTTTATAGCCAAATTAAAATTTGAGCTGGATAAAATACAATGGAGCTATCTAATATTATTAGCAATATTAGTTTTACCAGTTTTTACTTTATACTTACCATTGGTTAAAATATTATTTATTACATTCGGACTGGGAATGGCAATTGCAGGAAGTGCAGTATGGGTATTGTTTTTATGGTTGATGGTTCCAATAGCTGATATTATTATGTCCCTTAAAAGATGGGTTTTACCTATAGCCGGAATCTGGTTTGCTTTTTTATTTTTACTAATCGCTCATTTTAAATCTGATTATACTGAAAAACGGCCTTTACAATCTAATGTTAATTATTGTCAGAATGCAAATACCGGAGAAAGTTTCTGGGTTTCTAACAAATCTTATATTGATTCATGGAATAAACAGTTCTTTAAAGATGCCCGAATAGAGGCTATAAGTGAAATCTATCCTTCATCCAAGAGACTTAGACTAAAAGCGAATGCTCCAAAACTGGAAATTGTGCATCCTGAACTAACTATATTGAGAGATACTGTCATAAATGAATTAAGGAATCTTTCAATGAATATTAAATCTTTAAGAGGTGCAGAGAATGCGCAATTTTTTATTCAGAAAGCAGCTGAAATTAAAGAGATCAAAATTAATGAACGAATCTTGAATGATCCTAAATTCTTTGAGAAGACAAGAAATCCATTTTATTTATTTAATTATTACGGTCTGTATGAGGAAGGAGTAAACCTGGAGTTAAAATGTAGTGCCCAGGATCATTTTACAATTGTAATGATTGAAAAAAAACTGGGATTACCCCAGCTTGAAGGCTTCAAGCCAATGCCTGGAAATATTGTTCCTGATACAGATTACTTCAGTAATTTAACTGTATTGAGTAAAACATGGAATTTTTAATCATAAATTTCTTGATCAGTGGTATATGTGATAAGTGTACCAAATAAAAACACCTCCTGAGAAGGTGCTTTTATATGTTCTATATAGTATTCTATTTTCTATTTGTTTGCAAGCTTAATAAGCCCTAAATAAACCAATTGTGCAATATCTTCCATAATTTCCGGATCAATGATTTCCATATTGTCACCGGGTTGGTGATATACTTTCCAGGTTTTTGGATTTCCATAAGCTCCAAAACTAAGGATTGGAATTCCTGCTTTCATAAATCTGGCTGCATCCAGACGAGGACGGGAAATATTTAAGAACTTATTTGGCCGCATTTCCCTGTGGATATATTTTTGATTTGCCTCATCCATTGCTTCATAAAGTTGAGGGAAATTCTTTCCGGCAGTAATTGAAATTTTATCTCCGGAACCTACTCCATCTAAATTAATCAGGCCGATTGTCTGTTTTAATGGTACTACAGGATTTTCCAGATAATGCTTCGCCCCTATGATACCCTGTTCTTCTGATCCAAATGCAATAAATACAATTGAGCGTTTAAGCTTAATATTGTATTCTTTAAGAATACGAGCAATTTCTAAAATAACAGCAATTCCCGATGCATTATCATTAGCACCGGGCATGGTTTCCCAGCATTGTCCTACATGATCAAGGTGAGCTCCAACTAAAATATATTCGTTTTTTAAGTTGGGATCATTACCTTCGATCCATGCAATTACATTGCTACTACGGCCATCCGGAAAATGCCTGGTATTGTTTTTAATACTTACAATTTTTCCGGTTTTAAATGATTGAGGCTTAAAATCATTTTTTATGATATCGATGGTTTCTTTATGAGAATTCTTATGCCCTTTAAACATATCTTCTACAACGGCATTTCCCACATGAGTATAGATAAATCCTTTATAATAATCATTGTTCGGATTGGTGATGGGTCCATAATTGTAGATCATTCCTATTGCACCATGATCGATGGCATTTTTTAATTTATATTGATGGTAAGAATATGGTTCCCACTTTTTAAACAGTTCCGGATTATCAAGCGGTGCCAAAGGAACTTCTCTTTCTATTAATATTATTTTTCCTTTAACATCTACTTTTTTATAATCATCGTAATTTAATTCGGGAGCTGTAATTCCATAACCTGCATAAATAACTTCTGCTTTTACTTTTCCATTTCCGGATGTAGCACCGGGAATGAATTCGCTTATATACTTGTAATCTTTTATAAGTTCTCCCCCTTTTACAGGAATACGTAGCTTAAGTTCACAACCTTTAAAAACCTTTGTGTATGGAATTTTATACCATTGCAGGTATGAACCATTATCGCCCAATGGTTTTATATTGTATTTCCTGAATTTCCTGGCCAACCAATTAGCCGATGAATCATATTCACAACTCCCTCCAAGTCGGCCGGCATATTTATCAGCAGATAATTCTTTTACAATTTCTTCCAACTGATGACTGGAAAAGGCATGCATACCTTTTAATATTTCTTTTTCGGAGTTTTGGCTATAGCTGCTAAAACTGGAAATAAGCAAGCATAAAAGAGTCAAATAGTATTTGTAGTAGCAGTAGTTTTTCATGGGTAAAGTTTTAAAAAGAAGAAGTACCTGCCAGGGCAAGTACTTCTCTAAAATATATTAGTTAATCTTAAATCCTTTTGGCCGCTTGGAACGGATAGGTGCTGGTGGTTCAGGTTTTAGTTTGAATTCCTGTGTCTTCAGCATTTTCATTGCTTTTTCAACTGATTTCACAAGCTGTGGGTCTATGCCCTGAAGAACTAATTTGGGATCCTGGATCACTTCAATATCAGGAGCAACGCCTTCACCTTCAACAGCCCAATTTCCATCAGTATCGAAGAATCCTCCACGAGGTGCCACCATGCGTCCACCATCAATAAATCTCGGAGTATCCCAGGTTCCAACTAATCCACCCCAGGTACGGGTTCCAACTAATGGCCCAAGTTTTGCTTTTTTAAACATATAGGGAAGTAAATCACCTCCGGAACCTGCACGTTCATTGATGATCATAACTTTTGGACCCCATAATCCGGCCATTGGAGTAGTCCATGGCCTGTTATCATTTGCTTTACTATTAAAATATCCAAACAATGGACGTGATAGAACATCAATCATATAATCGGCAGCAGAACCCCCTCCATTATTTCTTTCATCCAGAATTACCCCTTTTTTATTCTGTTGTGCAAAATAATATCTGTTGAATGATCTGAACCCGGAAGTAGAAGTATTGGGCAAATAAACATAGGCTAATTTCCCATTTGATAGTTTGTCTACAATTCTTCTATTGTTTTCTATCCAGGCCATAGTTCGTAAACCGCGTTCACTGCTAACAGGTTTTACAATGATTTCTTTTGCTGATGATAAATCAGGTTTGGAATTTACTTTTATGCTGGTTGATGTACCGGTAGTTTGTTCAAATAAACTATAAGGATTGATATCAGCAGTTAATACATTTCCATTTACAGCTAATAAATAATCTCCTTCTTTTATTTCAATACCCGGCATAGCTAATGGGGCCTGTAAACCAGGATTCCAACTTTCAGAAGTATAAATTTTTTCAATTTTATAATAACCGTTATCTTCAACTAAATCACAACCTAATAACCCTATAGATACAGAGGAAATTTTGGGCATATCTCCTCCCGAAACATAAGAGTGCCCAACTGCAACCTCTCCACTCATAATATCTACTACATAATTTAAGTCGGTACGATGACGTACGTGATCTATCCATGGAGAGTACCATTCATATACTTTGTCCCATGGAGCTCCATGAACATTGTTTACATACAGGAAGTCTCTCATATAACGCCAGCCTTCTCTAAAGATCTGATGATATTCGGCTTTTGGATCAATTTTAGTTTTAATATTTATTTTTAACGATTTAGTGGACTTGGATGGCTTTGACTTTGTAGACGTGATCGTCCAGTTACTGCCTTTTCTGTAAAGCATGAATTTAGCATTTGAAGAACTCACTGCTGCAGAACACCCGCTCACGTATTCAGATGACTTTAGCTTTTTGAGATCATATTTCAACAATTTGAAACCAAACATTCCTCCTCTTTCAGCAACAAATACATAATTTTCAGGCCCTGCAACTAAACCCGTATAATTTCCTGATTTTAATTTTAGAGGAATCGTTCTGAAAGCAATATTATCCGTATCTATTTTTACGACTTTTTCTTCTTTAGATTCTGTTTTGGCTGCTGATTTTTTAGCCTTTTTAGATTTTTTCTTTGTAGTCGGTTTAGCTTTTTCATTATCCGACATTTTTTTAACCTCTTCTTCATCACTCTTCTCAAGATATGGAGAAGGGGTTTTTTTGTTCAGGATCATGCAATACAAATTATATGTTGCTTCCGGATCATACGAACTCATATCCAGCCATCCGGTTTGTAAACCGTAATTCGTTGAAGCAAGAAAGTAAATGTAGTTTCCACTTTGATCCCATACAGGCGATTTAGCATCCGCTAAGCCATCAGTTAATTGTAACCTTTGTCCTGTTTCAATATTATAAGCAAAAATTGCTTTAAAACTGTTTTCCAATTGTTTCGCATAAGTGATCCATTTGCTGTCAGGTGACCAAACAGGGTTCATTGCCCGGTTTGGATGGGCATATCTGTCTGTATCAGCCTTGGTTACATCTCTGGTATCCATATTGATGATCCAGATATTGTAATCGGTATCGGTATAGGCTATGTATTTTTCATCAGGTGACCAGTCGGGTGTAAAATAGAAAGTAGGATTAGGTAAATCTATTTCTTCAACATTATTCCCAAATTGATCGGCAAGCATTAATTTATAGTTCCCACTTTCATCAGAGAACCATGCGATATGCCCTCCTTTTGGCGACCAGATCGGATAACGGTCTGCTACGCCGGGAGAATTTGTAATATTACGCCAGCTACCCTTTTCTTTTGGTACAGTGAATATTTCACCTCTATATTCAAAAACAGCTCTTTTACCATTTGGAGAAATATTGGCATTGGCCAACATACCTCCCTTAACATTTTGCCAGCGGATTCTGGAGTAATTCATGTCCCCTTTAATGACAATATTAAGCTGTTGCGCTTTCCCTTCACCATTTTTAAGTAAATGCAAATAGCCACCTTGTTCATATACAATGGCATCTTTACAGGCATCTAGACTTTTTATGTCAAATTTTTTGTGGAAGGTAATTTGTTTTTCCTGTTTTGTGTTTAGATCATATGACCAGATATTACTGGCGTAATCTCTTTCAGATAGATAATAAATCTTATCGTTGAACCAAACAGGGTCCAAATGGCGTTCTTTGTCGAGTTGAGGAGTACGGACCAAATCTTTGGTTTTCATATCCACAATCCAAATTGGCATGGCTTGCCCACCTCTGTAATTTCTCCATTCGGGATCCCAGCTGGTAATAGGAGTATAAGCTATATATTTTCCATCCGGAGATATTTCTCCATAAGCAGCTCTTGGAATTTCTACATCTTTTGGTAATCCGCCATTAAGACTTACTTTATAAAACTTATTTGTTTGAGTGGGATGCCCTTTTCTGGATGAGCGGAACATAACTTCACCTTCAGGAGTCCACCCCTGGACAAAATCTGCTCCGGGATGCCAGGTCAATCTTTTGGGTGATCCCCCTTCAGCGGGAATGACATATACATCAGTATTCCCATCATATTGAGCTGTAAAGGCAATCCATTTTTCATCGTGTGAAAAATGAGGTAGCGACTCATAACCTTCATTTGTAGTTAAACGAATAGCTTCTCCTCCATTTCGATCGACTTTCCATAAATCGTTTGCATAAACAAAAACGATGCTTTCAGATGAAATCGTCGGTTGTCTGAGTAATTGTGTCCCCTGGGCAAATAAGCTGCCTGAGAATAGGAGAGACAATAAAAGTATTTTAATTTTCATAGAATGTAATATTTGATTCAGGTAAATTTAAGGAAAAGATAGAAGCCGGAATTCAGGATAGTATATCTTTTTGTTAAGTTGGTAGAGTTTTTTAGGAAACATTCAGGGGTGACGCCCTTTGGGGCGTCGCCCCTTTTTTTAGAGGGACTTTTTTCATATTTTGGAATAAATGAATATAAGATGTTTGAATCCTAATAATTAATTTTTGTAATATGCCAGCAAAAAATGTTAGAACACCAATTCTCCCTGGTAATTATTATCATATTTTCAACAGAGGAAACAATTTTGAAAATGTATTCTTTTGTGAGGAAGATTATTTTTACTTCTTAAATCTTTTCGAATTATATGTGAGTCATACTTGTGAGATTTTTGCATATGCTTTATTACCCAATCATTATCATTTTTTGATAAGAATAAATGAAGGGGCGACGCCCCAAAGGGTGTCGCCCTTGTGTGAATTCAGTGAGCAGTTCAAAAATTTGATACAAGATTACACTTATCGAATTAATTCCAGGGAATCAAGAAGTGGCAATTTATTTCTGAAACCTTTTCGTCGCTTAAAAATTCCATCAGAAAACTACTTTACCCGACTTATATTCTATATTCACTTTAATCCATACAAACATTTAGTATGTCATGAGTTTAGAACGTATAAATTTTCATCTTATCAATCTTTGTTAAGTAATAATTCTACAATTCTAAATAGAAATGATGTTTTAGATTGGTTTGGAGGAAAAGATGATTTTGTTGATTTTCATAATGATATGCATGAAGAAGGCTTAATAGGTAAGGTGCTGATTGAGTAGGATAAGGGGTGACGCCCTTTGGGGCATCACCCCTAGGGGCGTCGCCCCGATTTTATGTCGCTCTTTCATAAATTTTCAGTCATGAATTTTCTTGTAAGCCTTAGTTGTTCATACATTATAGAGGCTTGCTGGTGGTATAAACTTTGATGGCCATCTGATAAAGCCATTTCCGGATTATGATGTACTTCAACAATAATTCCATCGGCACCGCTCATTACAGCCGAAAGAGCCATCGTTTTGACATGCTTTCTGATACCAATACCATGAGAAGGATCCACAATTACAGGCAAATGAGATTTATCTTTTAAAATAGGAACTGCATTCAAATCCAGTGTGTTTCTATAAGCTCTTTCAAAAGTTCTGATGCCTCTTTCACAAAGGATGATTTTCTCATTACCATTGGCAAAAATATATTCGGCTGAAGAAAGAAGTTCTTCTATGGTTCCGGAAATACCTCTTTTTAAAAGAACCGGTTTATCTACTTTTCCTAAAATATCCAAAAGGTTAAAGTTTTGAGAGTTTCTGGCTCCTACCTGAAAAATATCTACATAGTCAATCATTTCTTCAACCTGAGAAACCTGCATCACTTCGGTAATTACTTTAATCCCGTTTGCAGAACAATGTTTATAAAACAATTTTAAAATGTCGATTCCATAACCGCGGAAAGTATATGGCGAACTTCTGGGTTTAAATACACCACCCCTCATTATTTTTATGTTATTTTCAAGCAGATGCTGAACAGTATTTTCAATTTGCTTTTCACCTTCAATTGAACATGGTCCAGCCATAATACTTAATTCCTTATCGCCAATTTTTACATGATCCCCTAAATCTATAATGGTATTGTTCACCTTCCATTTTCTACTTACCATTTTATAGTTATCGGATACCCTGTGGATATCATCTATTCCACTTAAATTGCCAATGGTTCTGATATCAAAGTCATCGGAAGCAATTCCAACAATATAATTCCTGAATTGGGTACTGACCAGATTGGATTTTATATTTAATTCCTGAAGTTTCGCCAATAAAGCGCTCTTCTCTTTTTCCGTTATATCTTTTGATAAATGTATAATCATGATCTTATTTGTTTTACAAATTGATGTATGCTTTTCTTTAGATTATTAGAATCTTTTAACGACCTTATAAAAGCGCTCCCTATTATAGCTCCATCAGCATATTGGCATACAGTGTCAAAACTGTTTTTGTCGGAAATTCCAAAACCAATTAATTTAGAGTTTTTTATCGGGAGCTTATTAATACGGTTAAAATATTCAATGCTGGGATCACTGATCTCATTATTACTTCCTGTAAGTGAATAGGAAGATACTACATACAAAAACCCTGAGGTGGAAGCATCTATTTTCAAAATACGTTCATCGCTACTTTGAGGAGTAATTAGAAATATCATATCTAGTTCCAGTTCAATAAACAGACTTTTGTATTCTTTTTCATATTCTTCAACAGGCATATCCGGTATAATAAATCCGTCTACTCCAATTTCTTTTGCTTTTTTGAAAAAATCTATTGCTCCATGGTAGAGTATCTGATTATAATAACCCATTAAAACAATGGGAATATTACAGGTTTTTCTGATTTCTTTAAGTTGCTTGAACAACAAGTCAATCGTCATTCCATTATCGATGGCTATTTTACTGCTTTCCTGTATCGTTTCTCCATCAGCTAAAGGATCCGAAAAGGGGAAGCCTATTTCTATTAAATCAACTCCCGCATTATCCAGCTCTTTTACTATTTCTACCGTATCATTCAACTTTGGATAACCTGCCGTTAAATAAATATTTAGAACCTTTTCTTTTTCTTTAAATATATTTGATATCCGACTCATTTCTATTAATTCGTTATTCGACATTCATGTAAGTTTCCATATCTTTATCTCCTCTTCCCGACAGGTTAACTACCACACATTCTTTTTTGTCAAAACTAAGTTGTTTCAATGCAGCTAATGCATGAGCTGATTCAAGCGCAGGAATAATTCCTTCCAATTTGGTAAGTTCAAATGCAGCTTCCATTGCTTCATGATCTGCAGCTTTTAAGAACTTAGCCCTTCCGCTTTTAAACAAATGAGCATGCAGAGGGCCAATACCCGGATAATCCAGTCCGGCTGAAATAGAATAAGGCTCGATAATTTGTCCGTCCTTATTTTGCATTAAATAGGTTTTACTTCCATGAATAATCCCTGTTCTCCCAGCCTGAGTAGAGCAGGCAGTTTTTCCGCTTTCTATGCCTAATCCATCAGCTTCTACAGCTATTAATTCCACCTCTTTTCGATTTATATAATGATAAAATGCGCCGGCTGCATTACTTCCTCCCCCTATACAGGCAATAACTTTATCCGGATTTCGCTTTCCACATTGTTCTTCGAGTTGAACTATCATTTCTTCGCTTATGACCGATTGAAACCTGGCTACCATTTTCGGATAGGGGTGAGGACCAACCACGGAGCCAATAATATAAAAAGTATCTTCAGGATTTTTTATCCAATCACGGATAGCTTCATTCACTGCATCTTTCAGCGTTTTACTTCCGGTAGTCGCAGGACGAACTTCTGCTCCCAGCATTTTCATTCGGGCAACATTGGGAGCTTGTCTTTGAATATCAACCTCACCCATATAAACTATACATTGCATGCCCATCAAAGCACAAACTGTTGCTGTAGCCACCCCATGCTGTCCAGCGCCTGTTTCGGCAATAATTCTTTTTTTCCCTAAATGTCTGGCCAATAAAACCTGTCCCACAGTATTATTTATTTTGTGTGCTCCTGTATGGTTCAAATCTTCCCTCTTTAAGAAAATGTTGGTATTATATTTATCTGATAAATTTTTTGCTAAATACAAGGGTGTTGGTCTGCCTACATAATTTCTTAATATTGATTTGAATTCATTCTGAAATTCTTCAGAATCGATGATTTGCTTATAATTATCTCTGAGTTCTTTTACATTATGATAGAGCATTTCCGGAATGTAGGCTCCTCCAAATTCTCCGTAAAATCCGTTCTTATCTGCTAAATAATTCATCTTTAAATTTCTTTATTAATTCAATATTCTTTAATCCGGGTTGGACTTCAAACCCGCTATTGATATCTACTCCTGCAAAATTTTTGTGGCTTATGGCTTTTATTTTATCAAGCAATTCAGGTTTAATACCTCCACTAAGTAAAAATGGAGTAGTGCCATTATAATCTTGGAAAATATCCCAATCAAAGGTGATATTATTTCCTCCCGGATATTTTCCAAATGCATCAAAAAGGAGATAATCACATGAATTTTCATAAACTCCTAATATGCTGAAATCAAAGTCTTTTCTAATATTGAATGCTTTAATGACTTTTAAGCCTTCACTTTTGATTCGTTTACAAATGTTGGGGGATTCTTGTCCGTGAAGCTGAACACAATTAAGATTATGGTCTTTACAAACAGATAAGATATAATTGACACTCTTATTTACAAACACTCCGGTTTTATGAATACTTTCAGGAATATTTATTCCCGGAAATTCAATGATATTCCGGGGAGAACCTTCATGAAAGATGAATCCTATAAAATCAGGGCTTAATTTAATTAATTCCTGAACATTATCCTGATCTCTCATACCACAAACCTTGAGTTTAAGCATAGTTTATAGCTTTTAATTGTTCCACAAATCTTTTACATTCTCTTTCCGGCAATGCATGTTTCATAAATCGTTCACCTATAAGGAACCCATGAAATCCTTTTTCTTTTAAAAGATGAATGTCAGTAGCATTCTGAATCCCACTTTCAGCAATTTTAATGGCTTCATATGGGAGTTTAGTGGCTAATTGAATGGCATGGTCAAAGTTGACCTCAAAAGTTTTCAGGTTTCGGTTGTTTATTCCAATCAAATCTATTTCAGGAATGTATTTAGCCAGTTCTTCTTCATTATGAATTTCTAATAGTACTTCCATTCCTAATTTATGAGCTAGGCCGGTAAATTGCTTTATTTCTTCAATGGTTAGTATTGCGGCTATCAGTAAAATTGCATCTGCTCCAATGGATTTAGCCTCTGTGATTTGATATTCTGAAATAATAAAATCTTTGCGAAGTATCGGACAATAATTGAATTTACGGGCTGTTATCAGATCTTTAGAACTCCCTCCAAAGAAATGCTGATCTGTTAGAACTGATAATGCAGAAGCACCTGCCTGCATATAACCTATCGATGTTTGTTCAACATTAGCAAACTCATTTATCAATCCTTTTGATGGTGACTTTCGCTTAAACTCAGCTATAATTCCTGATTTATCTTTTCTGAGAATATATTCTTTCAAGGAAATACATTCCGATTGGTAATAAATACTTTTCTTTAAAAGCTTTATTGGATGAAGTTCTTTTCTTTCTTCAACTTCCTCTCGTTTATATTTTATAATCTTATCTAAATATTTCATGATAGTTCGATAACTTTTTTTAGTGAATGAATTGCTTTTCCTGATTCAATAGCATCGGTAGCTATTGACAGGCATTCTTCTATGCTTTTCTTTGGTTCTATACAATGAATAGCCATAGCTGAATTTGCTGTTACAACATTTTTTTGTTCCGGACTGCTTTCATTTTTTAAAATGTTCAGAAAAATTCTGGAGGTTTCTTCAAGGCTTGTGCCGCCATATATATGTTCCTCTTTTAGCTTTAAGAATGAAAGATCTTCCGGGTTCAATAATTGCTCTCCTTTTTTTGAGATCACTTTAAAAGGGCCTGTTAATGAAATTTCATCATATCCATCCAGACTATGAAGTATTTTATAAGACTGTATTGAGCCTTGCAATAAATAATTATAAATTCTGGCAATCTCCGAATTAAAAACTCCAATTAATTGGTTGTTCGGACTAGAAGGATTAACTAATGGCCCTAACATATTGAAAAAAGTTTTTACCCCTAGTTCTTTTCGGACAGGAGCAACATTTTTCATTGCCGGATGAAATAAAGGAGCATGCATCATACAGAAATTTGATTCATCCAATTGCTTTTTTAGGATATCCTCTTTGTTTGTAAATTTGTAACCAAGGTGTTCCAGAATGTTTGAAGATCCTACGGAAGACGAAACACCATAGTTCCCATGTTTGGCAACTTTGTATCCAGCACCAGCTATTACAAAAGCAGAAATGGTTGAAATATTGAAAGTGTTTTTCCCGTCGCCTCCGGTACCGCAAACATCTATCGTATTAAATTCAGAAAAATCCATCTTTAAGCATAAATCCAATAATGCATTTCTGAAACCTCTTAATTCTTCTACTGATATATTTCTCATAAGAAATACAGTGAGAAATGAAGCCATTTGAGAATGATTGTATTCCCCGTTTCCCATTCTTGTGAGTACATCATAAGCTTCTTGCTCACTTAAGGTTTGATGTTCAAATAATTGATTTAGAGTTGCTTTCATTTTAAATGTTTAAAAAGTTTTTAATGATGAGTTTGCCGTATTCTGTCAGAATTGACTCCGGATGATATTGTACTCCGTACAGTTGATATTCCCGATGCTGTAATGACATGATTTGCCCATGAATATCTTTTGAGGTAATGATTAAATCTTCAGGAAATTCTGAATGAGATACGGCCCAGCTATGATATCTTCCAACTTCAAACTGGTTTGGAATTCCTTTATAAATCGGACAGTTTGAAGCAGTAATATTAACTTTTGTAGCTACACCATGATATACTTCTTCCAGATTTTCCAGCTTCCCCCCGAACACTTCTCCCATAGCCTGCATACCTAAACAAACTCCAAAAATCTTTTTTGTAGAAGCATATCTCCTGATCAGGTCTTTAAGAATTCCTGCATCTTTTGGTAGGCCCGGGCCCGGAGAAAGAATTATTTTGTCATAATTGTTAACATTCTCAAGCCTAATTTTATCATTTCTGTATACATCTACCGAGTATCCAAGTTCTTTTACATAATGAACCAGGTTATAGGTAAATGAATCGTAATTATCAAGTACTAATATAGGTTTCATATTATATTTTTTCTGCTAATTTCAAAGCATGTTTTAATGCTCCGAGTTTATTATTAACTTCCTGTAATTCGCTTTCTTCTTTTGAACTAACGACTATACCTGCACCTGCCTGAAAATAAAGCGTATTTTGTTTGCTCAAAAAACTTCTGATAGTAATGGCATGATTCACGGACCCATCAAATCCGAAGATGCCAATGGCTCCGCCGTAAAATCCGCGGGATTGATTTTCATATTCGTCAATTAATTGCATGGCCCTGTATTTTGGTGCACCACTTAAAGTACCGGCCGGAAAGGTATCTGCAAACATTTGTAAAGAATGTGCATCTTTTTCTAACCGACCTTCTACCTCTGAAACCAAATGAATAACATGACTGTAGAATTGTGTTTCTTTATAGGTAGTAACCTTAACTTCATTTCCATTTCTGCTTAAATCATTTCTGGCAAGGTCAACAAGCATAGTGTGTTCGGCATTTTCCTTGGGATCATTTGAGAGCTTGATCGCAAGTTCATGGTCTTTTTGATCATTACCGGTTCTTTTAAATGTACCTGCTATAGGATTAATGATAGCTTTGCCGTTTTCTATTTTTAATTGTGCTTCAGGAGATGATCCAAATAATTTGTAGTTTCCAAAATCAAAGTAGAAAAGATAAGGAGAGGGATTTACAGATCTTAAGGCCCTGTAAACATTAAACTCATCACCTGAAAAATTTTGTGAGAATTGGCGGGAAAGTACAATCTGAAAAACATCTCCCTGCTGACAATGATATTTCCCTTTTTTTACCAATTCTTTATATTCTTCATCGGAACAATTGCTGCTTTCATTGCCGTTCAAAGTAAAATGATAAGAAGGATGGGATTTTGATTTCAGAAGGTTTTCTATTTTAACCAGATTGGATTGATCTTTTTCAAATAAGTTTTCGATAATGGTTAATTCATTTTTAAAATGATCAATTTGAATAATATATCTGAAAAAGGAATAATACATCTCCGGGATCATATATTCTTGTTTCTTCTTGTTCCCAACTTCTATTGTTTCAAAATATTTAACGGCATCATAAGAAGTATATCCGAAAAAGCCATTGATGTTACTGTGATCTTCAATATCAAATAAATCAATTAATCTTTGGAATTCCTGAATTATAGAAGTTTCGTTATCTACAGCAAATTCTTTATCCAGACCTTCTCCTCTGATTTTTATTTTTTGCTGATCTACAATAAAATCGATCAGGGGATCAAAACAAATAAATGAGAAATGATTTTCCTTGGCATGATAATCAGAACTTTCAAGAAGAAAAGAATTTTGAAACTGATCCCTAAGCTTTAGATAAACTCCAATTGGAGTAAGTGTATCAGCCAGGATTTTCTTTTTTTGAATGTCGATTTTTAATTTTTTCATATGAATTATTATTGCAAAAAAAAAGCCCTTCGCGAACGAAGGGCTTTTTGAATATTATTTCTTTTATATATACAAATACAGCATTAGTTCACGATTTTAAAGTAAAATCTGAACCACCACCAATTTGTATTTTGTACTTTTTTGAACATCGATACAAAGATATATAATTTTTTTTCAATCAAACAAATTAAAATTTTATTAAGGATGTTTTGGGTTTTGTTAGTTCTTCATATTTGGCTATATTTAGCTATTAGATATGTTATTGTTATTATGGAACTAAATATTTTTCATTACCTGCTTATATCAATAGGAATAAATGTTCTGTTTTTTATTCCGGCTTATATATTTCAAACAGATAAACTCACTGATTTTACTTATTCATTAACTTATATTCTATTGATTGTTTTCTTGTTTTTTATTACCCCATATTCTGTCCTCAATTTATTGTTAATGTCTATAGTCGTCTTGTGGGCATTGCGCCTTGGTATTTATCTGTTTATACGTATAAATAAAATGAAACGGGATAAACGTTTTGATGGTTTGAGAAAATCATTTGTTAAGTTTGGTGGATTTTGGATATTACAGGGATTTGCTGTATGGGTTATTCTGATTCCGAGTTTTTTCTTTATGAACTCAGAAGTTCAGAGATTGTGTTGGATAGGATTATTTGTTTGGATACTTGGTTTTGTAATTGAAACGATAGCAGATTACCAAAAATTTAAGTTCAAACAAAATAAAGCTAATAAGGGTTTATTTATAAAAAATGGTTTGTGGAAATATTCTCGTCACCCTAATTATTTTGGAGAAATATTATGTTGGCTTGGAATTTATCTTTTAACAATTTTAAGTTTGGAGCAAAAATTTATGGTTATAGGTCTTATTAGCCCTATATTTATTTCTATTTTGTTGATCTTTGTTAGTGGTTTGCCACAACTGGAAAAAACTGCAAACGACAGATGGGCAAATGATAAAGAATATCAAGAATACAAAGAAATGACAAGCATATTGATTCTTTGGTTTCCAAAGAAAAGAGGTAAGAGGTATTAATATTTTAGACTATGAAAGCTATTTTAAACTTCATTGCTGGTGAAACACTTAAACATCAGCTTAAAAGGAAAAACAGACAAATTGATTCGAAAGAATTAAAAAAAGAACTAACGAAAACCAAAGTTGAAGTATCCCATTTGATCCATGATAGCTTTTTTATTTTAATGGGAGCATTGTCAGCCAGTTTCGGGTTGAAAGGATTTTTATTGCCAAGTTCATTTATTGATGGAGGAGTAATGGGTATTTCGCTTATTGCAAGGGAAGTTACGAATTGGTCATTGTCTATTCTGCTTGTACTGATAAACCTGCCATTTTTAATTATGGCACTTTCTACAATTAGCAGGCAATTTGCTTTGAGAAGTATCGTAGCCATTATTCTGTTGGCTATCGCTGTACATTATATTCCGTTTCCGGCTATTACTGAGGATAAATTACTGATTGCTGCTTTCGGTGGATTTTTCCTGGGGCTTGGGATTGGACTGGCAATTCGTGGTGGAAGTGTGATTGATGGTACGGAAGTACTTGCTGTTTTTATTAGTAGAAAAACTTCTTTAACAATCGGTGATGTCATATTATTATTTAATATTTTGATTTTTCTGGTTGCGGCATATGTGTTTAATGTTGAGACTTCTTTATATGCTATGTTAACTTATCTTGCGGCCTCTAAAACTGTTGACTTTGTTGTTTCCGGTATTGAAGAATATTTAGGTGTTACTATTATTACTGATAAAACAGAAGAAATCCGCCTGGCAATCATTGAAAAGTTAGGAAGAGGCTGTACACTTTATCGGGGTAAAAAAGGTTTTGGTAAAAGGGGAGAAGCATTAAAAGAAATGGATATCATTTATACATTGGTGACCCGTCTTGAGCTTTCCAAATTACAAACAGAAATTGATAAAATTGATAGTAGCGCCTTTGTTGTGATGCATAGTATTAAAGATGCTAAAGGAGGAATGATTAAAAAAAGGCCAATGAAATAAAATCTTTCACCTACCCGAATATGAAAATCTTTTGAGAGGGCCTCTTTTTTATACCATTCTAAATTATAATCTTATTAAGAATGGTTCCAAATAATATTTAACTATAAGGGCAAAAACCAAAAGTATATATCTACTACAAAACGGCAAAATGGCTCTTCCCTTAGATATTTGGTATTTATATAAAGTTTTTAATAAATTTTATGCAAAAACGAAAAATACACTTTTGTAAATTTCTATTGCATTTTAATTAGGTTGTAGTGTAATTGACTAAACACCGTTTAAATAGTGTTTAAACAAAGATAAAATTATTTTCTTAATAAATGCTAAAATACTATTGCTGTAGTGTTAAAGTATTAATGTAGATATTTATATAATATTAATGATCTCTACATTAATTAGATAGAAAAATACGAAAATTGTAATTGATAAGAAGGGGAAAATAAGAATTAGGTGGACATTTAGATGGACATATTAGGTAGACATAAGAAAACCTATTTAACTATTTGTTTTTTTAAAAAAATTATAAGGTCTTTTTGAGTCTCAATAGTTTCTTTATATGCTTTATTAATTTCCATTAATCGTTCAATCTCTTTCTCTAATTTATTGTCTTTTGATTGGCCAACTTTTATAGGCTCGTTTATATGCACATTCGGATGCTCATCTATATGAGTATCTAGGTCATTAACTTTTGAGAGGTTTGTGAATAGTAATTCCTCCAGACTTATGGCAAATATTTTGCCCAGCTCATAAAGAGTTTTATAGTCGGGGGTCGATCTTCCACTCTCATAACTCGTAATTGTTGTTCTTCCAACACCTATTTCTTTTCCAAGAGCCGATTGACTTAACCCTTTTTGCTCACGAAGCAGCCTAGTGTTTGTCGCAAATTGTAACATAAATAATAAAATATTAGGTAAATATCTTGACATGTCAAGATATTTACCTTATTTTCGTAGCCTAATCACAACAAATCTACAAAATATATGGCACCTGTCAAGTATGTATATGATTATCCAGAGCAAAGAGAACTTGCAAAACACCTTACAAGTGAAGACAGAAAATGGCTAGCCAATAATACTGAGTTTACAAAAAAAACAATCGATATGATGTGTAATGGCAAGCGTAGAATGTCAGATGAGCTAAAAAAACTTGTTGAGAGTATTGTTGAAATTAATAGAAAGTCACTTAAGGCAAAAGCTTCTTTAAAATTAACATTTGTCAAATGAAAAAAATAGGTGCTGCTTTATATATTGAATTTTCTGAGCTAATTCAAATTGGAATTTATTCAAGTACAATAATTAAAGGTGTGCAGAGAAAACTTGATATTTGGCAGTCTATTAAAGATCCTGAAGACAAAAGAAAATCCTTAATAAAATATGATACCCTTAAGCCTATATATAAAGAACTGATTAAAGAAAAGCTTTGTAACAAACAGAATCCTTATAAATACTACTCCATTCAAAAAAAAGCTAAATTAACAACTTTACTTGAAAGCCTGATCACAATAGATCTCACCCATAAAGATTTTTTCAGAAGTACCGGTTATTATAAAGGAATTGAAGTTGATCA
>JANQLW010000080.1 GCA_028280405.1 Bacteroidales bacterium | reverse complement strand
ATATTTTCTATTAATATTTATTCCTGCCCGTCCGGCAGGCGGGCCCTACGGGAAAAATATATTATTCCAATATGTCTTTGCTTCATAAACAGAGCTTCTTTCTAAAAAGCCGCATCTGGATATAAAATGCAATCCATTAATAATAAGCTTATTGCATAAATCTGTCATTGGCAGCAAAGCGAAGGATCTCCTAAAATTTCTTTCTATCGTTAATTAAACAGATCCTTCTCTCGCCTATGGCGAGATCAGGATGACAAGTCTAACTATTAAATTATCGTCTTTTTAGTAACACTACATTCTCGACATGATGCGTATGCGGGAACATATCCACGGGTTGTACTTTTTCTACTTTATAAGCCTTATCCATTAATGCAATATCTCTTGCTTGTGTTGCAGGGTTGCAACTTATATAAACAATTTTTTCCGGTTTTACTTTTAGAATTTGATCTACAACTTTAGCATGCATCCCTGCTCTTGGAGGATCTGTAATTATAACATCGGGTTTCCCATGCTCTACTAAAAAATCATCATCCATGATTTTTTCAATCTGCCCGGCATAAAACTCAGTATTCTCAATACCATTGAGTTTCGAATTTATAAAAGCATCTTCAACAGCTGATTGAACGTACTCCAGCCCGATTACATTTTTGGCTGAATCTGCTATAAAATTAGCAATGGTTCCGGTTCCGGTATAAAGGTCATATAGATGCTCACCACCTTTCAGGTTTGCAAAATCAGCAGCAATTTTATAAAGTTCATATGCTTGTCCGGAATTGGTCTGATAAAAAGACTTAGGCTGAATTTTGAATTGTAAGTTTTTGTCACCTTTAGCTGATGGCATTTCAGCTATCATATGAGGCTGGCCATGATAAAGAATCACTTCCTGATCGGATATATCATCATTGCGTTTTTGATTTACAATATACATTAAAGAGGTAATTTCAGGAAATGAAGTTTTTAGATGTTCCATTACCAACTTGATCTTCTCCAGTTCCAGATCTCTAAAAACAACGATTACCATCAAATCTCCTTTATTTGTATTCCGGATGATTAGATTTCTTAAGAATCCTTCCCAGGTTCTTACATTATAGAAACTTAGATCATTATCCTGAGCAAATTTCTTAAGTTCTAGCCGAATAGCATTTGAAGGATCTTCCTGCAAATAACAATTTTGAATATCCACAATGCGGTCAAACATACCGGGAATATGGAAGCCCAGGCCATTCATTTCTTTATCTGT
Organism: Bacteroidales bacterium; assembly: GCA_028280405.1. Lineage (GTDB taxonomy): Bacteria > Bacteroidota > Bacteroidia > Bacteroidales. The sequence continues at coordinate 72,212 of JANQLW010000080.1, read as the reverse complement.
CGGACGATTATCAGGATCAAATGCTGTCAGCCATTTTTTATTGGAAAAGGTATATTCGAGTTTATTTCTGTAAAAGTATATTTCTTTACTGCCCAGAATCGGGTTAATATCCGGTAATTCAACTTTAGCAATTCTTTCCAGGTTGTCCTTAACCTGTTTGTGCTTGTATTTTAATTGCTGGCCATATTCAAGTACCTGCCATTTGCATCCGCCACAGATTCCAAAATGTTCACACTTGGCTTCTATTCTAATATCAGAATACTTATGAAATTTAATGGCTTTACCTTCAAGATAATTTTTCTTCTTTTTAGTGATTTGGATATCAATAATATCACCTGGAACTACAAAAGGAACAAAAACTACTTTTCCCTCAACTTTCCCAATTGCCTTGCCTTCTGCTCCTGCATCCAGGATTTCTACTTCTTCAAAAATTTTAAACTTTATTCTGTTTCTTCTGGCCATTAAATTAAATTTTTGCAAAAGTACATTTATTCTGATTTTGATAATAAAATTTTTTTGAGTGCCTTCATAAATTTAAAGCTTCAAAAAGCTTATTTAACAATATAACAGTGTAACAATCGAACTCATATCAACTTGTGAAAAGATTAGTTATTAGAATGATCAAACGGATAATAGCTAATTAAAGTGCATCCAAACAATAAGATAGGTGAGGAAATCTCCAAGAGAAGATCGTAAATGTTTTAAGGCCTGTGTAATATAATTTTCTACAGTGCGAGGAGAGATTTCCATAATCTCTGCAATTTCAGCAATGCTTTTATGTTCCATTCTGCTAAGCCTGAATGCCAACTGGCATCTTTCGGGTAATTCTGAAATTACAGATTCTATTGTTTCTTTTAATTCTTTTGAGTTTATTAAATCTTCGGTAGGATTGTCATATTGTTCGGTCAGGAAATGAGTCAAATGAGCTGCATATTTTCTTTCTATTCCTTTCGAGCGTATATAAGTGAGTATTTTGTATTTTGCAGCCCCAAATAGATAAGAATTCAGTGAATTTTTAATTTCCAGTTCATTGCGTTTTGTCCATAAAGAAATGAAAATTTCCTGTACAATTTCTTCACTGATCTCCTTTGAGTTTATTCTTGCAAAAGTATATTTATAAATGGCTTCTGCATATCTTTCATATAATTCTTCAAATGCATATTTATCTTTTTCCTTAAATAATTGAAAAAGCTGCAAATCATTGTATGAGGAATATATGCGTTTCATTGCCCGATCTTATTAAAATTTAAAAATAACAAGTTAATGCTTGTAAAATAGTAGTTATAAAAATTTCTTTTTCTACAAAAGAAAGATAAAATACTTGTTTCAGCAAATTTTTGCTTTTTTTTCTCTTGATCTACTATATTTTGAAATAGCTTAGAGTGTTTTTAACTTATTGTTAGTGAGTTCTTTTGGGAAGTTTTTTTATGTAGTGCCATAAAAAAAGAAACATCTGACTATGTGTTTAACGGGGTTTAAGGTACTAATAAAAGACACCGGAAATATTAAATAGTGTTTACCCTTATATGATAACGAATATAAATTATATATAATACTAAAAAAACAGAAAATAAGAATTCTCTCAAAATTAATCTAAAGTGAAAAAACTACTGGAAAAATATCAAAAGGAAACATTAACCGAAGCACAAAAAAAACTATTGGATCAATGGTTTTTATCTTTTGATGAAAAAAAGGAACAAGTTGCCTGGGATTTGGAAAGCAAAAATAGGGTTAAATCCAATATTCTTGCAAAGATCTGGAATTTGAGAATAGTAGAAGAATCCCAGTCTGGTACAGAAATGAAAGGGAAATTCGTTATTAGCAGAATAACCAGAAATCTGATTCATTCAAAATATGCAATAGCAGCTTCCATTGCACTTTTCTTAATATGTGGTGCATTATTTTGGTTCGTGAGTGATCTGTGGATAGCTTCAAAACCTGAAATGGCTGTAATGCACAAGAATGATGTACTTCCTGGTGGAAATAAAGCAATATTGACTTTGTCGGGAGGCGCTTCAATTTTACTTGAGGATGTTCAGAAAGGACTGATTGCAAAAGAAGGGAAAACTGAAATTATAAAGGAGGATAAAGGAATCTTGAGTTATCATGCAAAAGAAGAGCCTGTTCGGGATACAAGCTCTAATCTTTTGAGTGTTCCACGCGGGGGACAATATCATTTGGTATTGCCTGATGGAACAAAAATATGGTTGAATTCAGAATCTTCCATTCGTTTTCCTACGATCTTCAATAATAAAAGACGGGTCGTAAAGCTAAAAGGTGAGGCTTATTTTGAAGTTGCAAAAGTTTCTGTTTCTTCAAAAAATAACGGAAAAGAAACAAATTTGCCCTTCATCATAATGGTGAATGATGCAGAAATTTCTGTGTTGGGAACTCATTTTAATGTAAATGCATATGACAATGAAGAGAGAATGAAAGTTAGTTTACTTGAGGGAAGTGTACAGGTTTCATCTCTTGTTACTAAACATTCAGTTTTGATTGTACCCGGCCAGCAGGCTTCTCTTTCAAAAGCAGGCGATATTTTCGTTAAAAAAGTGGATGTGGAAAACTCTGTTGCATGGAAAAAAGGCTACTTTCACTTTGATCATGCAGATATAAAAACTGTTATGAGGCAATTATCAAGATGGTATGATGTAGAAGTGATCTATGAAGGGGAAGCTTCAACTGAGGAGGAATATGGAGGTGAGATACAACGTAACCTCAATTTATCTCAGGTCTTAAATGTACTACAGAAAAGCGGAATTAGGTTTTATATAGATGGAAAAACGATTATTGTTAATTCAGATAAATAAAACAGTTTATATAGGAACTTTATATTGAGAATAATGAATAAAAAGAGTATTAACTAAAAAGTAAAATTATGGATCCGTGAAAAAATTATAATAGTACCCAATTAATACCTGACCTAATACAAAAAGGATCAGGTGAAATTGTTTTAATGAAATGGCCCTATGAAAAAACCATCCCGGGCGCATCCGGAATGGCTTTATCGGGTTAAGTTTTATTAAATCATTAATAACTTATATGTATAACCCAAACAACAAAAATATGAAAAATAATTTTTACAATAAAATGATCAACGGAAGCTGTTACGTACGAAATTTTATGGTTTGGAGAAAAAACTTAAGAAAGACCTTGATAATCCTGCTGCTAAGTTGTATTACTTTAGCCGGCCTGCCTCAGACGGTAACTTATCAGGGTAAGAATCTTTCTCTTGAAACTGTATTTGACGTTATAAAAGAACAAACAGGTTATGTGTTTTTTTATAACTACAAATTTCTGAATAAAGCAGATAGAATAGATATTGATGTGAAAGATGCCTCTGTTGAAGATGTCATAAAAACCTGCCTGGCTGATCAATCGCTGAATTATTATATAGAAGATAAAACCGTAGTGATTATTGAAGATACAGGTGCTTCTTCTTCTGAAGCATTAGAGGAAGCCGTTTTAATTGATGTGAAAGGGAAGGTATCTGCAAAAAACGGAGATGTTTTGCCAGGAGCAACTATACGCATTAAAGGAACAACAAAAGGGACTGTTACCAATAAATCAGGTGAGTTCAGCTTATTTCAAATTGAAGAAGGTGTAAAAATCATCATCTCATTTATAGGATATCAGACAAAAGAAGTTGAAGTAAAAGGTGATACATTTTTAAATGTTGTTTTAGTACCAGAAGCTACTGAACTTGAAGGTATAGCTATTTACTCAACAGGTTATCAGTCTGTGCCGAAAGAGAGAGCAACCGGTTCTTTTGAAAAAATTGATGCAAGAATGTTTAACTCCAGAAGTGGGGATAATATTATAAATCGTCTTGAAGGAATGGTTCCCGGATTATTATTTGATCAAAGAACCCAAAGAGTTGGTGAAGGCGGATTTACCAATGTTACCATACGTGGTCCGTCGGATTTAGGATCGAGCCCGAGAGAAGTAAACCGGCCATTGGTTGTTGTTGATAATATCGAATACGAAGGAGATATCAGAGATATTAATACCAATGATGTAGAAGATATTACTTTTTTAAAGGATGCTGCTGCTACCTCTATTTGGGGAGTGAGAGCAGGAAATGGTGTTATCGTTATTACGACTAAAAAAGGTACTTATAAAAAAGATCTGACGGTAAATGTACATACTAATTTTAGTATTTCAGATAAGCCCGATCTTAATTATTCATATGGACAATACCTGAATAGCTCTGATTTTATTGATATGGAGATGATGTTATATGATCTTGGCAGATATAATTCAGATATAAGTGATACATGGTTAGGTGGAGATCCTTTATCTCCGGTTGTTCAGATTCTTGAAAAAAAGAAAGCCGGTGACCTGACGGATTCTGAAGCCAATGCTCAGATAGATTTATTACGTGGATACAGCTTTCATAAAGACTTGCTTAAATATGTGTACAAAAAAAGAGTGCTTCAGCAATATGCATTTGATATAAGTAAAGGTACTGATAAGCTAAGTTATTTCTTTTCTACAGGATATGATAAAAATTCAGGTGATTATAAAGGTACTGAGGACGAAAGAATAACAGTAAACTCAAAAGTGAAGCTAAAACCTCTTAAAAACCTGGAGGTAAGTACCAATTTTTACTTTAGTAGACGAAAACATATTCAGGGTAATCGTGTTTTTACAAGTGCAGGAAAAGAAACGGGAAAAAGTGGTTATTATCCCTATGCACGTTTAGCAGATAATCAGGGAAATCCGTTGACTCTGGTTCAGAATTTTAGAATTTCCTGGGCGGAAATCGAAGGGCAATTAAGAGGATTGGACTGGACATATGTACCGTTGAATGATCTTAATAAACAAGAATTTACAAGTAAGGACTGGCAAGTATTGCTTGACTTTGGTGCAAGCTATCAAATAAGTCCTGCCCTAAAAGCAGAAGTACTGTATCAATACCAAAAAGCAAATGGTGAAAGCAAGCAGCTTTGGTTGCAGGAATCTTATTATGTTCGGGATCTGGTAAACCGTTTTACTGAAATAACTGCCTCTAATATAATTAGGCATCTGCCTTTAGGAGATGTAGTTCAGTTTTCTAACTCTGCTATTACTTCCAATACAATACGGGCTCAGCTTAACTATGATAAAACGTGGAGTAATAAACACCAGTTTTCAGCTATTCTTGGCGGGGAAATAAGAGAAACTATTTCTGAATCAAAATTGCCATTGATAATTTATGGTTATAATGATGATAATCTTTCATCCCAGGTTTTGGATTTTAACCAGTCCTATATGAATTATAATCTTAGTTATTATCAAACCCCATTTCCATTCAATCCTTATTCATTTACTGAAAACACTACAAGGCTTCCTTCTATATATACGAATATGTCTTATACTTATGATTATAAGTATACACTTACATTTAGTGCCCGTAAAGACGGAGCTAATTTATATGGAGTTAAATCCAATCAAAAGTTTAACCCAAACTGGTCGGCAGGTTTTTCCTGGAACATTTCCAATGAAGAGTTCTATAAAGCGACCTGGCTGCCTTATTTGAAATTTAGAGCAACTTACGGTTTTGCAGGAAATATGAATTCCAGTTTAAGTGCCAAAACAACTCTTAAACATCGAGGAAATCATTACCAGACAGGGCGTCCGTATGCGACCATTAATAATTTGCCGAATGCAGACCTGACCTGGATGAAGGTAAGGACAACAAATCTTGGATTGGACTTTACATTCAAAAATAACCGTTTAAGTGGTTCTATAGAATACTATAATAAAAAGACCAGCAGAATTTATTCTCCAATAGAATTGGATCCAACTACAGGAAAAGGTTTGCAGGTGGTAAATGATGGAGAATTAAAAGGAAATGGAATAGATATTACTTTAAATTCGAAAAATATCATAAAGAAAAATTTTGAATGGAGTTCTTCATTTATCTTCTCATACGAAACGAATGAGGTTGTTAAGTATGATGGTCCAGTGTATCCTTCATCTTTGCCCGGTTTTGGAACTGGTGTTAATCCTATTATTGGAAATAATCTTTATGGTTTGTATAGTTTTAACTTTGCAGGTCTGGATGAAGAAGGTAATCCTTTAGGTTATGATGAAAACGGAGAGCTTACTTCTACTCATTCATGGAATACTTATACTTTAAGTCCTGATACCGTTACAGAGTTAGTTTATCACGGTTCTGCCCGTCCAACTTATTATGGAGCATTGCGAAATACGGTAAAATGGAAAGGCTTTGAGTTGTATTTTAATATTACCTTCAGAATGGGATATTATTTCAGAAAGAATACGGTTAACTATAGTGGCCTGGAAAATCAGTGGGGAGATATACATACCGATATACTGGATAGATGGCAGAATCCGGGTGATGAGGATGTAACAAGTATTCCTGCTATGCCGGAAAATTTATCAGACTGGAAACTTAGATACAGGGATAAATTTTATGCATATTCTTCGGCAACGGTTGCAAAGGCAGACAATATCCGGCTTCAGGATATAAATCTGAGTTATACTTTTAGTAAGCCGGATTGGTATATCCAAAATTTACGGGTGTATGTGAATATTTCCAATATAGGAATTTTGTGGCGTGCAAATGATTGGAATCTGGATCCTGATTTTGGGCCAACTTCTTATCCGACTCCACATATGATAACTTTTGGCTTAACTGCTAATTTTTAATCTGAAAAACATTAAACTATGAAAGCAAAAAATAACATTATAAATATATATAAGCGAAAAAGCCATTCAGTAGTTTGGATGTTTTTTGCATTGATTCTTTTTCTGTTTTTTTCATCCTGTGAAAAGTATCTTGATAAAAAGCCTGAAAAAACGCTTATTCTTATTGAAAGCCTTGATGATGTTCAGGTGCTTCTTAATAATTTTTTATCTATGAATCAAAGAGGTCCTCGTCATGGGGAACCTGCATCTGATAATTTTGTAATAAGCTGGGCTGTGTTTGAAAGTTATACATCTTTTAACAGACCTTATTTTATATGGGAAGCCGATGCTCCTTCAAATTCGGGAGAATGGAATGGCCCTTATGAGGCCGTTTTATATGCAAATATGGCTCTTAGTTCATTGGAAGACCTTCAACCGAATATTACTGCTAAGGAGCAGGAAAGATGGAATCATTTAAGGGGAGCAGCTTTATTTTTCAGGGCATTTCAGTTTCATCAACTTCTGGAGGTTTTTGCAATGCCCTATAATTCAGCTACTGCTGATACTGATTTAGGGATTCCGTTGCGTACAGATCCGGATGTAAACCTGAAATACCCACGTGCAAGTGTACAGGAATCTTTTGATAAAATTATTTTGGACTTAAAAGAGGCTGCTGATTTATTACCAAATACATCTGAACATCAAACTCAACCGGGTAAAGATGCAGTCTACGGATTATTGTCACGTGTTTATCTATCTATGGGAAATTATGATGCAGCATTAAGCAATGCAACTAAAGCACTTGAAATAACAAATAATTTAGTGGATTTTAATACTATTTCTTTCTTTGTGAATGACTTTGAATATCCTGAAATTATTTTTTATAATTCAAGCGGAGGTTCATCTATCGAATATAGTAAGGGGACTCTTGCTCCTGATTTATTAGCTTCTTATGATGCAACAGATTTAAGGACCAGTTTGTTTTTTAATGCAAATGGGAAAATGGTAGGATCTTATTCCGGAGAATACTGGAATCGGTTTATAGGAATTGCAGTGGATGAAATAATACTGACCAGGGCTGAATGCTATGCACGTAATAACCAGCTTGAATTAGCCGTTGATGACCTCAATGCATTATTGGTTAATCGTTATGAAACAGGAACCTTTACCGACTATGTTGCGGCTGATTTCACTCAGGTTGAACTGGTAAAATTAATACTATTGGAAAGACGCAAGGAATTAATATATCGCAATATAAGGTGGATGGATATTCGTCGATTAAATACAGAAGCTGATCCGAATTATATGGTGGGAGAATTAACAAAAACATTTGTGGATAATCCCGGACAAACTTATTCCTTGCCGGTAGGGGATTTACGCTATGCATTTTTACTTCCTGAAGATGTTATTCTAAAAGGAGGTTATAAGCAGAACCCAAGATAATGCTACTGGTCAAATAGGCTTGAGAAGTACCATTAGTATTAGATAAACGGGAAAAAGTTCAACATGAAAATCCAATCGTCATTTGTTAATACATTCCATGATACAAGTTTTGAAAAAAATCATAAGCATTTTAAACTTTTGTTTTTTATCGTTTATTTGATTTTTGTGATTGAACTTCCGTTTGTTTAATGATAATTAATTAATGATTAACTAATAGTAGAGCGATTTAACAATAGAGTAATCGAAATTAAATTTTTTCTCATAATTAAAATTTGATTCTTGCCTGCGGCAGACAGGCATATTTTACCCCGAAATCTGTGCCAGTGGATTTCGGGTTTTTTATTCTCGATAAACAGCATAATATTATTTAAAATAACAGTGTGTTTATAGTTAAAAGAGAGACTTATTTATACGAACATCTTTATCTATCATTATAAAACAAATAAAAAATATAATCATTATGAAAGTGAATAAAACGATCCTTGTGTTGCTGTTTTTAGTATGTGTTTCATGCAATACACAAAAAAAATCAGATAAGGATATTCCAAGAAATTTAAAAATTGGAGATCAGGTACCTAATATCAAAATTGCTAAAATCTTGAATGATAAAGTCAAAAAGGCAGAAATGTTTGATTATAAGGATCAGTTACTTATTCTGGACTTCCTGAATACCGGTTGAGGTGGCTGTATTGCTGCCCTTCCCAAAAAGGACAGCTTACAGCGTCAGTTTGGCGATAGAATTAAAATTATGGCGGTTACTCCACAGAAAGAAGAGTTTATGAAGAAATATTTAGCAAATGAAAGAACTATTTTGTCGAAAAAAAATGTTAAGCTCCCATGGATTGTAGAGGATAATATATTGTCGGAGTGGTTCAAACATACCATCATCTCCCATTTTGTTTGGATTTATAAAGGTAAGGTAGTAGCCATTACAGGTAAAGATCCTGTTACAGCAAAAAATATATGTGCCATATTAGATGGAAAGGATATTAAATTGCCGGTGAAAAGAGATCTGATCAATTTTAATTTTAATGATCCATTTTTTGATGTAAAAATAAATCAGGGAAATAATGACAGTGATTTATTAATGTATTCGGCTATCAGAGGGTATATCGATGGAATAGACCCATCAGGGAAATTCATTTCAATTGATTCCGTGAATAAAACTATTCGACTTCATTTTGCTAACAAATCAATTTTTAAAATCTACAATATTGCCTTAAGAAAAATTAACCCTGCTTTGCCCTGGCCTGCTAAAAGCCGTATTATCTGGGAAGTTGAAAATCCTTCAAAATATGAATACCTGAAAGCATATGACAGGGTGAAAATGGGAGAGTGGAGACCCAATAATGCAATCACGTATGAGTCTTTACTTCCCATTGAAACAGGGGGAAAAGGAGCTTATAAAAAATTGATCAGCGACCTGGATCATTTCTTTGGATTGCAGGGACGTTGGGAAAAAAGGAAGGTTCCTTGTCTGGTAATTGTTAAGGTCGAAACAGATCAGGAGATTAAAAGGAAAAAAGAACAGGCAAAAAAACACCCTTATTACGATTTTAATGGCATAGCCCACAATGGAATAGGAGAGAGAAAAAATGATGGTTTTATTTTAAGAAGAGAAATAAATATGAGATATCTCATAATGGGAAAGGCAAATAGATTTGACAAACCTTTGGTTGATGAAAGCCATTATAAAGGAACATTTATTTTCCCCAAATATATGTATAAAAAAGGAGAATTTATGTATGAAAAAAAAGACCTCGAATCCTTTCAAAAAGGACTTCAGGAATGTGGGTTTAAACTAATAGAAAAGGAGTGTAAAGTGGATATGTTCATTTTTACAGAGATAAGATAAATTTTGCTAATAGTTCGAAATTTAATACCATCAGTTTTTTATGAACTTAATTGAGTATTACTTATCTTTAGGAATTAAATCTGTGTTAAAGTATTATAGTGGTATGGTTTAAAGTTAGTATATCCATAGCACAACAACATTAAAACACCTAAACTCCATTCTTAATGATCAAAATCCTCCCAGTAGACAAAATCCGTGAAGCTGATGCTTATACGATAAAAAACGAACCTATTCCAAGTATTGATTTAATGGAAAGGGCTGTTAATGCTTGTTTTGAATGGCTACGTCCGTTTTTGAAAAAAGAAAGTCATGTGAAAATTATTTGTGGTCCGGGTAATAATGGGGGTGATGGATTGGCTTTAGCGAGAATGTTACTTGAGGATAGTATAAAAGTAAGTGTGGTTATACTGCACTTTACAGAGAAGTATTCTCATGATTTTAAAGAAAACCTTGAACGTCTTCAGAAGTATGAAGACTTACAAATGCTGAAAATTGATACTGTAAATGACCTTCCGGAGATTGAGGATGAAGATATTATAGTAGATGCAATATTTGGTTCGGGTTTATCCAAGCCGATTGAAGGCTTTGTAGCTGATGTAATCTATAAAATGAATGAAAGTGATGCTGTTCATCTTTCCATTGATATTCCTTCCGGATTATTTGCTGATAAACCTTCAGCAGGAAATGCAATTGTAAAAGCAGATTATACGCTTTCTTTTGAGTTCCCAAAAGAAGCATTTCTTTACCCTGAAAATGAGAGCTATGTTGGTGATTGGCATATTTTATCCATTGGGCTTCATGAAGATTTTATAGACGAAGTTGAGGTAGACAAATACTTTATTACTGCAAAGTCAGCAATGGAACTGCTTAAAACACGATCTGTTTTTGATCATAAAGGAAAATTCGGACACGCTTTGCTAATTGCCGGAAGTACAGGAAGTATGGGTGCTTCGGTTCTAGCTTCTAAAGCATGTTTAAGAAGTGGGGTCGGTTTGTTGACCACACATATTCCATTTAAAGGAAATGATATTTTACAAACAGCTGTTCCTGAAGCTATGCTTAGTTTGGATCGCTTTGAAAATTATTTTTCGGAAGTACCGGAATTATCGGCCTACAATGCAATTGGTATTGGCCCGGGTTTAGGTATGGAAGAACAAAGCCGGAATGCAATGAAGGTATTAATTCAAAATGCAGGTGTTCCTCTGGTGTTCGATGCTGATGCATTAAATATATTGGCAGAAAATAAAACATGGTTAGGGTTTCTTCCTCCCAATTGTATATTGACCCCACATCCTAAAGAATTTGAACGCCTTGCGGGAAAAGCTGATAATAGCTATGAAAGGATTCAGTTATTAAAGGACTTTTCAATAAAACATCAGGTGTTTACAGTTTTGAAAGGAGCTCATACCATTATTTGTACTCCGAAAGGAAGATGTTTCTATAATTCTACCGGAAATCCGGGTATGGCAACTGCCGGTAGTGGAGACGTTTTAACAGGTATCATTCTTGGTTTACTTGCACAAGGATATTCTTCTGTTGAAGCTACTATATTAGGAGTTTTTGTGCATGGCTTAGCCGGAGACCTTGCTTTGGATAAGAAAGGTCATGAATCACTTATTGCAGGAGATATCGTAGAATTTTTGGGTAAGGCTTTTAGGAAAATATATTAATATTTCTTTTATAGGGAAGGTATTTTGGAATGCCGGCTGTGTGGTATTATTGTTGAATCACTTCGTGATTCATGTTGAAATCAGTATTGATGATGTCACAAATTGTGGGTTTTGGTATTAATAGGTAAACCATACTCATAATGACAACTTATACTCAGATTTTATATCAGATCGTATTTGGAACTCGATATCGGCAGAATACACTTTTTGAATCCGATCTGGAATTTCTATATAAATTTATATGGGGTGTTTTAAAAAAGAAAAAGTGTGTGCTTTATCAAATAGGAGGTACAGAGAACCATATTCATATTATAACTCATGTTCATCCTTCTGTCCCAGTATCATCTTTAGTTAAAGATATTAAGCTAGGTTCAACAGCTTTTATTAAAGAAAAAAGAATTTTTCCAAACTTTAATGGATGGCAATCAGGTTTTGGAGCTTTTACTTATGATATTTCTGCAAAAGAAAATTTGATGAACTATGTAAGAAACCAAAAGGAACATCATAAGAGAAGGAGTTTTGAAAAAGAATATGAAGCATTATTAAAATCTAAAAGAATTGATTATAATGAGAAATATTTGTTTTAGTTGAACCCCTCCGGGGTTCCAAATTTAGCCAATAATTGTTAAGGTGTTCTCATTGAATCCTTTCGGGATTCCATGTCCAGTCGATAATTTTGTTAAACCCCTTCGGGGTTTTTCAATTCTTTCAATTGAATTTAGTATTCTAGTTAAACCCCGAAGGGGTTCAAACAACAATATATAGTTTTGGGAGAAGTAAGACAGAACCCCAGAGGGGTTCAACTTTAATGGTTTAAATTCTTTATTTTCTTATAATGGAATGGATTCTAATCTTTGGGATCAGGTACTCATTCTCTTCATATTGCTGATGTATCTTTTTTACGACATCCATGCCTTTTATTACTTTTCCAAAAGCTGCAAAACCTGCTAGGTCATCATTTCTTTTTCCTCCATAGTCCAATTCAGGTTCATCTTCTACACAAATGAAAAATTCAGCTGCAGCAGTTCCAAGTTCAGCCCTGGCCATTGAAATAGTTCCGGCTTTATGAAGAACTCCTGTTTCTTTAGTAGTTTCGTGCTTTATTCCCGGAAGATTTTCTGCATTCGCTCCGGGTTTATACCAAAGCCCCCCTTGTATCACTTGTATTTTCGACGGATTATCAGCTTGATTCTTATCTGTTACAACCCTGTAAAAATGTGAGCGGGTAAATGATCCTTTATCAACATATTTTAGAAAATTTTTTGCTGTAATAGGTGCTTTCTTCTCATATATTTCAACTTCTATACTTCCTAAGCTGGTTTTAATAACTATAATCGGGTTTTTAGCATGAAGTATAATAATTGTAAATAGTAAAATAAATAGCAGAATTAACTTTTTCATATTAATAAAATAAAAGGGGCTATCTCAAAAGTATTAATAAATCGAATTCTGGTCAGGGCATGAATTGTTAATTGATTAAGTGTTTGCATTTTATCTTTTGAAGAATTTTGCAGATATATTCATACCCTGACTTTTTAAACAGCCTCTTGGTTATAATTTTATGCAACTTCTTCTAGTTCCGGTTTCTCTTCTTCGGATCTGATATCTTCTTCAATTCTTAGATTATTAATGATGAATATTTGACGATCCGGAGTGTTTTTTCCCATATAGAAGGATAGTATTTCCTGTATGGATGAATCCCTGCTTAATAAAACAGGATCTAATCGGATGGAGCTTCCAATAAAATGTTTGAATTCATCAGGCGATATTTCTCCTAAACCCTTGAATCGTGTAATTTCAGGATTTTTCCCTAAATTGGTCAGTGCATCTAAACGTTCTTCTTCCGTATAACAATATCTGGTTTCTTTTTTATTTCTTACTCTGAATAAAGGTGTTTGTAAAATATACAGATGCCCGGCTTTAATCAGGTCGGGATAAAATTGTAAGAAGAAAGTCAATAGTAACAAACGAATGTGCATTCCGTCAACATCGGCATCTGTAGCGATAACTACATTGTTATAACGTAAGTTATCCATGCCTTCCTCTATGTTCAATGCAGATTGAAGCAGATTGAACTCATCATTCTGATAAACAATTTTTTTACTTAGTCCAAAGCAATTCAACGGTTTGCCTTTCAAACTAAAAACTGCTTGTGTATTGACATCTCTCGATTTTGTAATAGATCCACTTGCCGAATCTCCCTCAGTAATAAAAAGAGTTGTTTCCAGTCTTTTCTCATGATTTGAATTATAATGAACACGACAATCTCTTAATTTTTTGTTGTGTAAACTAGCTTTTTTTACACTCTCTTTAGCCAGTTTTTTAATACCGGCAATTTCTTTTCTTTCTTTTTGTGACTGAAGAATTTTTGCCAGCATGGCCTCTGCTGTTTCCGGGTTCATATGAAGGTAATTGTCCAGATTACGCTTCACAATATCTGTAATATAATTACGGATGGTTTGACCTCCCGGTTCAATATGCTGAGAACCTAATTTTGTTTTTGTTTGAGATTCGAATACAGGTTCCTGAACTTTAATACTGATTGCCGCTAATACAGATTGTCTGACATCGGAAGTGTCAAAATCTTTATTGTAAAATTCACGTATGGTCTTTACAATGGCTTCCCTGAAAGCAGCCTGATGGGTTCCTCCCTGAGTAGTATGTTGGCCATTTACAAAAGAATAATATTCTTCTCCATATTGTTTGGAGCTATGTGTAAAGGCAAATTCCAGGTCATCTTCCTTTATATGGATGATAGGGTAGAGAACAGGCCCATTCCCATTAATGTTTCTATCTAATAAATCCAGAATTCCATTCTTTGCAAAATAGCGTTCTCCGTTAAAATAAATACTCAACCCATTGTTTAAGAAACAATAATTCCATAACAATTTTTCTACATATTCAGGTATGAAGTGATAATTCCCAAAAATTTTTTCATCGGGAGTAAAGGTAACAATGGTTCCATCTTTATCCTCACAAAGAGTAATGTCAGCATCGGAAATTAGTTCGCCGCATTTATATTCGACAATTTTAGTTTCACCCTCACGTATAGCCTGAATCCTGAAGAATGAAGACATGGCATTCACTGCCTTAGCTCCGACACCATTTAATCCAACTGCTTTTTTGAAAACTTTGGAATCATATTTAGCTCCTGTATTAATTTTAGAAACACAGTCGATTACTTTACCCAAAGGCATTCCGCGTCCATAATCCCTGATAACAACTGTTTTATCCTGAATTGTAACTTCTATGGATCTTCCATGGCCCATCACAAATTCATCGATAGCATTATCAATAATTTCTTTAATTAATACATAAATACCATCATCCTGTGAAGCTCCATCTCCTAATTTACCGATATACATACCTGGGCGAAGCCTGATATGTTCTTTCCAATCGAGTGACCTAATACTTTCTTCCGTATACTTTTCCACCATTTTACCTAATTTGCAACAAAAATAAAAAATCAATGATACGATTCGGTTCGGGACTAATTTTTTTTTCAATAAAAAGCTGTTAATAACCTACAGTGTTAATAATATCAGATAGATAGCCTGAACGGTTTTTTACGCTTTTGGGGTATCTTTTTACTAATAGATATTAAGATCACACCTCCAATGGTAAATAATCCGCCGATCAATTGATAATTGTACGGCAGAATATTGAAGTACAAATAAGCCCCTATTAAAACAAATAAGCTTCTGCTGCTTCTAATGATCGTAGACTTTGAGGCTTCAATGTATTGTAAGGATGTGTAATTTGCCAGACCGGTTAAAAAGGGCCCCAATAAAGATCCGATAAACAGGTTTAATAATACATGCCATGGAATTATAAGAGATTGTCCTAAGCTAATAATAAGTATTACAGATAACACAAATAAGAATAAAACCCGGTTTATAGATAATATTATAGGAGGTATCTTATTAATATTCTTTTTAGCGATAATGGTTCCAATAGCATAGATGAATGCAGAAAGAATTATATATTCGCTTCCACTTATAAACAGACTACTTATTGTTGAATCTTTTTTATAACTAATGATAATGGCTCCAATAAGCGTTAACATCATCCCGATAAGTTCTTTGGGTCTGAAGCGTTCTTTTAAAAAAAGAAACCCCAGAAGGGCAACAAATAATGGATTTACATCTGCTAAGAATGATACAACAGCCGGATTTTCTACTTTCTTAATAGCAATAAAAAATAAAGAGGTTGATAAAAGCTCCATAAGTCCGATTGCTAAAATGATTATGACTGTTTTATTCGAAAAGCCTTTGATGGGCTTATGGTTCCCGGTCTTTACCGTATAAATGAAATTCCAAATTAACCCAAAACCAAACCAGTAAAACCCAAATTGAGCCAGATGAATTTCCGTCAGGGCAGCCTTACTGAATATATATACATTCGACATGGCTATAGCGCCTATCAGTGCCCATAATATACCTTTGAATTGATTACTTTTGTTTGCTAGTGTCATAGTAAAAAACGATGCGCAAATGTACAAAAGATTCTTCTTTAATTAGAATTATTCTAAATAATAATTATAAATATGAATTTACGATCTCAATTGCATTTTGTAGTCGCTGCTGGTTATTCCCTGATATAATTTCAAAATTAAGTTTTCTGTCCTTCAACTCATTTTTATATAGGTTGAACAAATATTCTCTCATTTCAGGATGTTCTCGCTGAGAGTCGTATTCCCATGGTAAATCAATATCCATAAGCAGATAGATCATATAGTCCTGCTTCTCTATTGAATTAATGATCCATGGGGCACATTTATTGAATTTTACTTCACTCCATATTTTAGTAACGATAAGTTCTGTATCTATAAAAAGGAGCTGGCTTGCTTTTGAAGCCAGGTCAATTTCACGTTTTTTTTGTTCTTTGGCAATTTTTAAGATGTCTTCAAATATATAGGGCCTATGAAGTTCATCAAGATATTCTCTGGCATATTCTTTTACCCAAACAGTATGATAATGCTCAGCTAATTGCCTTGTTAAGGTTGACTTGCCAGTGGATTCAGGGCCGGTGATTGCAATTTTTTTAAGCATTTTCAGATTGATATTTTTTCTTCCATGCCAAATAACCTAGTGTTGCTAACACTAAAAATACAGTAAATTGAACTGATGTTAGTACAAGTCCTTTGTAAAAATAAAGCGGAATAGAAATTACATTACCTATAATCCATAAAATCCAGTTTTCGATCTTCTTTTTTGCCATTAACCACATCCCTACGATAAAAATAGCTGTAGTTAAAGAATCCCAAACCGGTACATCACTGTCAGTAAAATTTTTCAGTACATAAATCAATGAGATGAAAAAGAAAACAAACATCCCTACATTGATAAAGTGTTCTTTTTTTGTACACCAGCTAATAGGAACCACCTTCTTGTTATCTTTAACTCTGGCCCAGTTATACCATCCATAAATACTCATTACGAAGTAAACTAAGTTAATGCCCATATCTGCATATAGTTTTGCAAAAAAACAGATATACATATAAATACTAACACTTACAAGGCCTGTAGGATATACTAGAATGTTTACTTTTTTTGAATATATAACTGAAGCAATTCCGAATGTAACAGCAATAACTTCCAAAATGGAAGTATCCATAATGTTCTGATAGAGAATCTCCCAAAAAGTGTGTAGTTCCATTATTGTTTATTCAAATCAGCATTGATGACTTTTAAAACAAAAATAGAATGAGGAAGCTCAAATGACTTATGAATCTCTTTAGTGATAGCATTCATAACATCAAAGTATTCTCCGAATACCTGTGTGCTCATACCATTTGTTTGAACAACTAAACTTTCATGTTCATTTAATCTGTCTATAAAATCCAGGATTTCCGGAATGAATTCGTCTTTTAACGGATAGTAACTAATTTCTACTGATGTTTTCATATGAATGATTATTAGATGAGTTTTAAAAAAACTCACTATATATTAAACTTAATTTTGCTTGCTTTTATTAGATCGGATTGAGAATTACTTAGCGCATATCTACTATTTCCCAATCAGGATAATCTGCTTCATTAAAAATGAAATTTGAAGCTGGTATATTTTTCTTTAAGTCATATTTATTGATCTTATATACCAAAAGATTTCCATCTTTATTGAAAATGGAGAAACTAAGGATCAGGCTTTCTTTTTTATCAACTATAACATCAATTTTTGTAAACTTTCTGCCTTTAATCGGAACTAAAAATAAATTTTGAATAATTTTTCCATTCAATTCGTATTCTTTTACAAACCTTGCTTTATAATTTGCTTTGTATTCATTTAACAAATTTTGAGGTGTTATTGATTCTTCATTTTCTTCCACGCTATTAATCATTACCTCTTCATCATCTGCAATGAGATTCCAGGTTGTTTTACCATCAGAAATGATGGTCATGCCATTCATATATAAACGGTAGCTGTTTCCCATGATTTGGACAGTTCCGGACATGCTGTCATTCACATCGTCTTTATCATTTATTAAGGTCATCGTAAACTCCACTTCCATGGTTTTCTGGGCTTCAGTTTTAGCAATTACAGCATCTAAAATAGCATGTGCCTTTTTATTTTTGTTTTCTGCAAATGCAAGATTACAAATAAAAAAGGCTATAAATATTACAACTAGTTTTTTCATTATTCTTCTACAAAATCTCATTATTGTTATCCTTATTTTCTAAATCTTTCAAAAATTGTTCCAATGCAAATTCATTGGCAACCTTGACATCTCTTGCTTTGCTACCTTCAAATGGCCCTACTATTCCTGCAGCTTCAAGTTGGTCGATAATTCTTCCGGCTCTGTTATAACCCAGTTTCAGTTTTCGCTGAAGTAATGAAGTTGAGCCTTGTTGAGTTTGTACTATAATTTTAGCAGCTTCCTCAAAAAGCTCATCTCTTTCTTCCGGATCAAAATCAGCTTTTCCATTTTCATCCTGTTCATCTGCATATTCAGGCAATAACAAAGCAGAAGCATAGGCTCTTTGAGAACCGATAAAATCTGTTATTTTATCTACTTCAGGCGTATCCAAAAAGGCACATTGCAAACGAGTAATATCACTACCGGTAGCTAATAGCATGTCTCCACGTCCAATTAACTGATCAGCACCTCCGGTATCCAGAATGGTTCTGGAATCTATTTTTGAAATTACCCTGAATGCTATACGGGCAGGGAAGTTGGCTTTAATTGTTCCGGTAATAATGTTTACAGATGGTCTTTGTGTAGCAATGATCAAGTGAATTCCAATAGCACGGGCCAATTGAGCAAGCCTGGTAATTGGGCCTTCGATTTCTTTTCCTGCAGTCATAATGAGATCTGCAAATTCATCTACAACCAGTACCAAATAAGGAAGATAGCGATGCCCATGATTTGGATTTAGTTTACGCTCAATGAACTTGGCATTGTATTCTTTTACATTTCTAACCTGAGCATCCTTTAATAGTTCATACCGATTATCCATTTCAATACAAAGCGAATTAACCGTACGTACAACCAGGCGTGTATCGGTGATGATGGCTTCTTCCGAATCGGGAAGTTTTGCTAAGAAATGACGTTCTATTTTAGAGAATAGGCTGAGTTCTACCTTTTTAGGGTCTACCAATATGAACTTAATTTGTGATGGATGTTTCTTATATAGTAAAGAAGCAAGTATTGCATTTAGCCCAACGGATTTACCTTGTCCTGTTGCTCCGGCCATTAAAATATGGGGCATTTTGGTCAGGTCAACAATAAAGCTTTCATTAGCAATGGTTTTTCCCAAAGCTAGTGGAAGTTCCATCTTGGTATTTCTGAATTTCTCCGACGATAAAAGAGATTTCATAGAAACAATTTCAGGATTTTGATTCGGAACTTCAATACCTATTGTACCTTTTCCCGGTATAGGGGCAATAATCCGGATTCCCATTGCAGCTAAACTTAGCGCAATATCATCTTCCAGGTTTTTAATCTTTGAAATACGGATTCCGGGAGCAGGAATAATTTCATATAGCGTAACTGCCGGCCCGATTGTTGCCTTGATTTTATCAATTTTAATCGCATAGTGATTCAAGGTTTCTACAATACGGTTTTTGTTTGTTTCCAGTTCTTCCTTATGAACATTTATCTGATCATCATCACCATAGTCGCTTAAGAGGTCTAAGGAAGGGAATTTGTATTCAGCTAAATCTAATGTAGGGTCATATTCAGAATCTATTCCCTGATGTTCTATCTTACCATTGATATAATTATGTTTTTCTTCAACGGTTTGCTCTATTGTAAGCTCTATGTCGTCTTCATTATCTTCTATTTCAGTTAATTCTTCTTTTGGAGTTTCATCTGCCGGAATTTCGGTTTCGAGTTCAATTTCTTGTACTGTAACTTCAGTTTGTTCATCCTTAACTTCAGTTTTACTTGCTTCAACATCAAAATCTTCATCTTCACCAACAGAAAACTCTACCGTATTGTACTTATCTCCTTTTAATTTATTTGAAGGAAGAGGTAATTGTTCCGGTTCGTCATCTGTACTTTCAGTTTTCCTTTTCTTTTTAAAAAGATATATTGGAAAGTTAAAAGAGATAATTAAATATGAAATGAAAATAAATATGAGGGAGATTAATATGCCCGGAATACCTATTAAGTCTTTTAAAATTAAATTGATTTGGTGCCCGAAAGTTCCGCCCAATATAGAATGTGTAGAATCAGTTGAGAACTGGACAATAAAACCGAGGGTTATGGAAAACCATAATGTTAGTAAAACAGAATGAGCCACTGTTCTATTAACAGGAAGCAGGTCAAAACGGAAAGTTAATTTAAAGCCCCAAATAAAAAAGCTTAGTAAAATGAAAAAAGAGGATATACCAAAACCATCGTAAATAAGTAATTTACTGAAATAAGCACCCAGGAATCCGGTCCAGTTCGAAATTTGTTTATTCGCAGCAAATGGGTCAATTAATTTATCATAATCTATCCACCAGGAAAAAAGAAAAGAAATAAAAGCAAATAATAAATAAACGGAAAAGAGCATTAAAAAGAATCCGGAAACCTTTTTGAATTTTTCATTCTTAAAAAGTGCGATCACTGAAAAATTAGAAGATGAATCAGTTGATCTTTTCTTTTTAGGTTTGTTTTTTGTTTCCCGAAAGCTATTGCTTTTAAGTTGATTGGCTTTTCTTGGCATTGATGTATTTTCTCTTTTACTAAAGAAACAAAGTTAATAAAATCAATGGATTGAATAGACTACAGTACTACAAAACTCAGAATTATTTCAAGCTGTTAAAATATGATTGGGCTTCAATTGCATTTATCGTTTTATAGTTCTTAGGAACTTTTAATTCTTTGTCGGATACTTTTCTTTTTAAAATATCGGTAACTGTATATTTTATAAAGGTACTTCTGACCTGTACTTCGTATTCCAGCAGTAAACCTTTTACAGGATGATAAATAGGATCCGATTCATTGATCCATTCAAGTCCGAGATTTGTAGTATAGTAAGCTTCCAGATTTACGGTTTCGTCCAATTGAGGAATATATAAAGTTATAATAACTTTCCGGCAGCGGTTACCCAATATCAGCTTTGTATCTTTAGTATGCTTGATTCCTTTTATCTGATGTTGTTTCCGGTCATTTAGAATGTCTATTTCATTTTTTTTTATAGCAACCGGAGGTGTAAGTAAATCTATTAATGAATAGGAAATCCTTTTTTGATGGTTATATATTGTACTTTGCTTCCCTATACCACTTTCAGTAATAAGATTGGATTTTTTATTCTTTATGAGAAGAGTTGCTTGTTTGGGTAGCATTTCTTTAATGGATGGATCTATATCCTCTTCAAATTGTATAGAGTAAGTTATTTCTCCAACAAAATCTTTGCCTTCGATTTTAGGAACGAAGGCAAAGACAGAAATTGTTAAGCAGACAAATATATATCTGAAATTAAAAGTCATTATTCTTCCGTAATAATAATTTCGTTGATTTTATCATTGGCTCTGATGTCATCAATGATATCAATCCCGTCTACAACTTTTCCAAAAACCGTATGATTCCTGTCAAGGTGCTGGGTATTCATTCTGTTGTGGCAAATGAAGAATTGAGAGCCTCCTGTATTTCTTCCTGCATGAGCCATTGATAAAACTCCTCTGTCATGGTATTGATTATCCCCATCTAATTCGCAATCGATGCTGTAGCCTGGCCCGCCGGTACCATCTCCGGTAGGACATCCTCCTTGTATAACGAAGTCCGGAATTACTCTGTGAAATGTTAATCCGTTATAAAATCCTTTTTCACTTAAGTTTACAAAGTTTTCAACTGTTTTAGGGGCATCTTTTTCAAAGAACTCTACTTTCATGTCTCCCTTTACTGTTTTGATGATTGCTTTTTTCATATGTGTAAATTAGTTTTTTACTTAACAACTCTGAACATTTTGTTCCACCTGATTTTACCTCCCAATAATGGTTTGTTTTTATCTAATGAGAACCAAACAAATGAGGCTTTACCTACAATATGATCTTCAGGTACAAATCCCCAATATCTTGAATCTGCAGAATTGTGCCTGTTATCACCCATTGCCCAATAATAATTTTGTTTAAAGGTATAGGAAGTTGCAGGCTCCCCATTAATAAATATTTTCCCATCTCTTAATTCGAGGGTATTATGCTCAAAGGCTGTAATAATTCGCCTGTATAAAGGTAAGTTTTCGATACTTAGATCAACTGTTTTTCCTGCTTCAGGAATATAGATCGGGCCATAATTATCAATATTCCACTTATAATTGGGAGAAAAAGGAAATGTATCTTCATCCCAGATACCTTTCGCTTTCATTAAGGGTTCAACTGATTTTACATTTTTTGTATTTTTCAGCTTTCTTGCTCCTTCTTCCGTAAGGGTCAGAATGTATTTCCCAAATTGAAGTTCCGAAATATTTTCAATAATATTTAATTTATTTAAAATGCGTCTGCTGATGCGACTACCATCCGTGGTAACTATATATTTGAATTGAAGAACCCCTTTCGATTCGGAAATTTGATCATTCACATAAATGACCTGATCTCTGATCTCAAGTTTATCACCAGGCATTCCCACACATCTTTTAATAAAATTTTCTCTCTTATCTAGAGGCCTGGTTATAATATCTCCGAATTTAAGCTTATTGGTATGTACTTCTTTTTTCCCGAATTGTCTGACCATTGCATGATAACTCCAGTTACTCTGCCAAACTGTTGACAAAGTATCTCCGTCAGGGAAATTAAAAACAAAGGCATCATTTCTTTCAATTTTAGAAAATCCCGGGAATCTGAAATATTTTAATTGTGGCCACTCAAAATAAGACTTTGTTGTTTGGGTCATAGGTAATGTATGATGAACAAAAGGAAAAGCTAATGGGGTCATCGGAGATCTGGGGCCATATGCAATTTTACTGACAAATAGGAAATCTCCAACTAATAAGGATTTTTCCATAGAAGAAGTTGGAATAGAATAAGCTTCAAATAAGAAAATTCTGATAATAGATGCTGCAATGATTGCAAATATGATGGCATCTACCCATTCCCTTACAGCTGATTTTTTAAAATTTCTTTTATCAACAGGAATAAAACTATTTTGAGTTCTTAATGCTAAATAGGGAAGGTATATAAAAGGAATGATTGCAGCTAAGCCTTGCTCATGTAATTTCTGCCTGCCAAAACATTTCACTAATTCCACTAACATCAGCATAAACACAAATACATTAATAAATGGAATGATTAAAAATATATACCACCAGATATTATGTTTGTTTATGAATTTTAAAAAATGATAGATATTGTAGTAAGGGATAAATAACTTTCTTCCATCAGCTCCTGCTTTTTCAAACAGAAAATAAGCACAAATAGCCGGAATTGTAAATGATAATGGAATTAATAGTATAAATAATAACATTCTATATGTGTTTGTTTTTATTGTGTGGCGAAGTTACTGAAATTTTAAGAACCGCATGTTAAAAACTGTTAATACAATTTTCTGAAATACTTATTAAATGTTAAAACGGCCGGAGCATTGAATTTATTTAATTATACACTCATTAATGTTTGGAGTAAGGAATTCTAAAAGATAACTTAACTCCTGCAACAGGTTTTTGATAAGTGTTAAAAGCAGGTTGGATTTGAGGCTCTAATCTAAAGGAAAGATCATCTGAAACGTCAAACTCAAACAGATGTGCATCAACGGCTGCATCAACCATATTAATTACCCACCATATTCCTGTAAGTATGAAGCTCAAATCCAAATTTCTACGATATAAGTCCTTGCCACTTTTAAGTTGAGATTCAGAATAGAGGTCAACATACTCATTCTTGACAGAATTAGGATCGTCCGGATTATAAGCTAATGCATCTCTATATTTTATATATTCATTTCTGTTGGTTACAATTAAATACCCCAGACCTCCCAAGCCTGCATAAATAATTGGTATTTTCCAGTATTTTTTATTATATGCCTGACCCAGTCCGGGTAAAATTAATGAATACAAGGTTGCTTTATGTGGAGAATGCCCCGGTGCTTTTCTTCTGGCCCGGCGTTCTGCTTTATACTTTTTACGTTCTTCTTTGGTCATTACCTTCCCGGATCTCTGCTGAAAATTCCCAAGCTGAGCAGATGAAGATTTTGGAATACAAAAAAAGAAGGTAGTACAAACAAGTATGAAAAAAGTAAATTTTATATGTTTACCCAAAAGCATTTCTGACTTCTAACTATTTAATAAGTTTAAGAATTCTTTCAAAATCAGAATCCGAATCAAATGAGATTACAATTGAACCGGCTCCTTTATTATTGCTTTTAATATCAACTTTGGTGCCTAAATGCTCGATAAGTTTCTCTTTTCCTAAAAGAAAGTGCTCGGGCATTTCTATTTTAGCCTTTTTTATTTTAGGGTTACTTATTTCTCTAACGATGTCCTCAACTTGTCTTACAGAAAGATCATTTTCAATAATTTTTTTCAGGACTTTTAACTTACTGACATCGTCAGGTAGATTGATCAATGCTCTGGCATGTCCCATGCTAATCTGATTCTCTTTTATAGCAAGCTGAACTTCTGCAGGAAGTTTCAATAACCTGATATAATTTGATATTGTTGTTCTCTTTTTACCAACTTTTTCACTAAGTCCTTCCTGAGTAATATTACACTCTTCAATAAGTCTTTGGTAACTGATCGCAATCTCAATAGCATTCAGATCCTCTCTGTGCGTGTTCTCAATTAATGCTAATTCCAGCATTTGTTCATCATTTGCTACGCGGATATAAGAGGGAATTTCTGTCAGCCCGGCAATCTTTGCAGCACGTAACCTTCTTTCACCTGAGATTAATTGATATTTATCATAGCCCATTTTGCGCACGGTTATAGGCTGTATAATACCTTGAGATTTTATAGACTCACACAATTCTTCCAAAGCAATATCGTCAAATTCGTTTCTGGGTTGAAACGGGTTGGTATCAATACTTTCAATGTTTAAATTAGCAATAGCTCCAACAACATAATTGCCGGATATATCTTGTGATGTTATGTCAGTTTCCGGGCTTTGAAGTATGGCATCCAATCCTCTGCCCAATGCTTTTTTCTTAGGCTTCATTAGTAAGGTCTATTTGTTTCTCCGAATTTTTAATACTGGTCATGTCATTCTTTTGAAGAATTTCACGAGCCAAATTTAAATAATTGATAGCTCCTGTACTTTCCGCATCATGCATGATGATAGTTTCTCCAAAGCTAGGTGCTTCGCTCAAGCGGGTATTCCTGTTTATCATTGTGTTAAATACAATTTGCTGGAAATGTGTTTTTACTTCATCAACCACTTGTTTAGATAAACGTAATCTTTTATCAAACATTGTAAGTAGAATGCCTTCAATATTTAAATTTTGATTGATTCTGGATTGAACAATCTTAATCGTATTCAATAATTTTCCTAAGCCTTCCAAAGCAAAATATTCACATTGAACCGGAATAATCACTGAATCTGCTGCAGATAATGCATTTACAGTAAGCAATCCTAAAGAAGGCGAACAATCTATCAAAATAAAATCGTATTCTTCTTTAAAATGATTCACTACATTACGCATCATTAATTCCCGGTCTTTCAAATTGATCATTTCAATTTCAGCACCTACAAGGTCAATATGAGCAGGAATAATATCAAGATTAGGAGTTTGTGTATTTAAAACCACTTTGTTTAAATCAGCTTTGTCGATCAGGCATTCATAAATACTGGTTTTAATTTCTTTTGGATTATACCCTACACCAGAAGTCGAGTTTGCCTGTGGATCTGCATCAATTATAAGTGTTTTGTATTCAAGTACTGCAAAACTTGCACTTAAATTAATGGCAGTGGTAGTTTTTCCAACGCCTCCTTTTTGATTTGCTATTGCGATAACTTTACCCATAAAATAAAAGCTGTATTAAATATTAAGATTTGTGCTTAGCATACAAAAATATAACTTTTGATTACATAATTATTACGCAATCAATTGAAGTTATTAACTGAATTGAAAAAAATGTTAGCAAAAGTGTTACCTGTTTTATACAAGTAGCATTTTTACAATATTGGGGAAAATTAAAGCTCGTTTTGAATAGATGCCTGAATTTCTGATTCTTTTTTTTCAGATTCCAGATCTTCAAATTCTACATCAATATGTTTGTTATTAGTTGTCATTTCTGAATTAACTTCTTCCTGAGGTGTTTCGCCTGTTTCAATAAAGTTAATTGCATCAGTTAATCCATTTTTAAATTTTTCGAAATCTTCTTTATAAAGAAATAATTTGTGCTTCTCGTAGAAGAACTTACCTTGTTCGTTATTGAAACGGCGTTTACTTTCTGTAATTGTAAGGTAATACTCATCTGAACGGGTTGCTTTTACATCAAAAAAGTAAGTCCTCTTTCCAGCTCTGACAGCTCTCGAAAAAATCTCTTCTCTTCTTTCTTTGTTACCTGACTCTTCCATTTTATTCTTATAAGATTTGTTAATATTGACTATACTGTTTAGCAAAAATAAAAATATTATTTAAAAATAAAAGTTTTCTTGCGATTATGTTACAACGAAATTAGTCGTAACTAAGTCACAATTTTTTGGGGAGTAAATGTCGATTCATTAAAAAATGAAATGTAAATATAGGTTTTTTTGAAATTATGCAAGCCATATAATTAGAAATAAATAAAATACAATATAGGTGCTTTTCTTCTGAATTGATTACTTCATATTTGTAAAGTTTGAGGAATTTACCTTAAATTTGGAGCTTCATTGAAATTAATTAATCTAGGTTCATTAACATAATTATATGCTAAGTAGAAGGCAATTAAGAGTTAAGGTGTTACAGGCACTTTACGCATTTTTTCAATCTGATAATGATCGATTGGATATAGGGGAGAAGCAGTTATTTATCAGTATTGAAAAATTGTATGAGTTGTGTTTCTGGCAACTTTCAATATTAATTGAAATTATTGATTTTGCGCAGGTACGACTTGAAGAAGCTAAATTAAAGCATTTCCCGACCGACGAAGACTTAAATCCCAATACCAAATTTATTGATAATCGTTTTATTGAAAAATTACGTGTTAATAAATTTTTTTTAAAAAAATGTGATAAACTGAAAGTAAACTGGGCTGAAGAAAAAGAGTTGGTACGTAAACTTTATATGCAGATAAAAGAAAGTAAAGAGTATAAAACTTATATAAGCTCAAAAGAATTTACGTTTTTTGAAGATCGTGAGTTTATTATTAAAATTTTCAAGAAATATGTATCCAAATCCGATACTTTGAAACATTTTTATGAAGATCAGAGTATTTATTGGACTGATGATTATCATACAGCAACTTCCTTAGTGATAAAAATAATTAATGTATTTGATGGTCATTCTGATGAATACCAGATTTTGCCCAGAATTATAAAATCGAATGGAGATCGGATAGATGAAGACAAAGAGTTTACAAAAGACTTATTCAGAAAAACCATTGTCAAATCAAAAGAATATGAAGAGTTAATTGCGGAGCGTGCAGTTAACTGGGAGTACGAACGTATTGCTTCTATGGATATCCTTATCCTGAAAATGGCTCTGGCTGAACTTTTTGAATTTACTTCCATTCCTGTTAAAGTAACAATGAATGAGTATATTGAATTGGCCAAATATTTTAGTACACCGAAAAGCAGCACTTTCGTAAATGGTATTCTGGATAAAATGATCGCTGAATTAACGGCCGAAAAAAGAATTAAAAAAACAGGCAGAGGATTGATGGAATAGTAGGCTCAATTTTTTATTTTCTATTGATTATTTTTATACTTGTCTGAAGCTTGAAGCCTTTAGCTGAGAGCACTTTTACAGCAATGATTCATACTTTCAATTAACCTCTACAAATATTCATATTGTTATATATATAACATTTGTTAAATTATTACTTTTGTAATAGAGCCCTTTATGATGTCTGTAAATGATTAATATCTAAAAAAATACAAAAATAATTCCTATGACTTTTGACATTGAAATGATCCGGGCAGTTTATGCCGGAATAGCTGAAAAGGTAGAGCATGCTAAAAAAATCGTAAACCGACCATTAACTCTTACTGAAAAAATATTGTATTCCCATCTTGATGAAGGTTTAGTTTCAAAAGCTTATATCAGGGGAGAGTCTTATGTTGATTTTAACCCGGATAGAGTTGCCATGCAGGATGCTACTGCACAGATGGCTTTATTACAATTTATGCAAGCTGGTAAAACTAAAGTGGCAGTGCCTTCAACCGTTCATTGTGATCATTTAATTCAAGCTAAATTAGGAGCTAAAGCAGATTTGGAAACAGCTAATATAACGAATAAAGAGGTATATGATTTCTTAAGTTCGGTGTCAAATAAGTATGGAATTGGATTCTGGAAAGCAGGAGCGGGAATTATTCATCAGGTATTGCTTGAAAATTATGCATTCCCTGGCGGGATGATGATAGGAACAGATTCTCATACTGTAAATGCCGGTGGTTTAGGAATGATAGCCATTGGAGTTGGTGGTGCAGATGCTGTTGATGTAATGGCCGGAATGCCATGGGAACTAAAATTTCCCAAACTAATAGGAATAAAGCTTACAGGCAAATTAAGTGGATGGGCTTCACCAAAAGATGTTATTTTGAAAGTAGCCGGTATTTTAACTGTGAAAGGTGGTACCGGAGCAATCCTGGAATATTTTGGTGAAGGTGCTAAATCAATTTCTTGTACAGGAAAAGGAACCATCTGTAATATGGGTGCTGAAATTGGGGCTACCACATCTATATTTGGTTATGATCAGAAAATGAAAGATTATTTGTTAGGTACTGACAGGGCCGATGTTGCTGAACTAGCTGACGGTGTCTCTGTATATTTAAATGGGGATGCCGAGGTTTATGAAAACCCTGAACAATATTTTGACCAGTTAATCGAAATAAATTTAAGTGAACTGGAACCTCATATTAACGGGCCATTTACTCCTGATTTGGCAACTCCTCTTTCTGAATTTGCAAAAGCAGTAAAAGAGAATAATTGGCCTCAAAAACTGGAAGTGGGATTAATAGGATCTTGTACAAATTCTTCTTATGAAGATATTACCCGTGCAGCATCCCTGGCACAACAAGCCATCGATAAAAAATTAAAAGTTGAATCAGAATATACTGTAACTCCGGGTTCCGAAATGGTCAGATACACGGTAGAAAGAGATGGTTACTTGGATACTTTCGAGAAGATTGGAGGCATTGTTTTAGCAAATGCATGTGGCCCTTGTATTGGGCAATGGGATCGCCATAATGCTGATAAAGGAGAAAAAAATTCAATCATGACTTCCTTTAACAGAAATTTTGCTAAGCGTAATGATGGTAATCCAAATACCCATGGTTTTGTGGCCTCTCCTGAAATAACCACAGCATTTGCAATTGCAGGCGACCTGTGCTTTAATCCTATGA
Source organism: Bacteroidales bacterium (assembly GCA_028280405.1). Lineage (GTDB taxonomy): Bacteria > Bacteroidota > Bacteroidia > Bacteroidales. Next base: position 42,705 of record JANQLW010000080.1, on the reverse strand, counting down.
CTGACTATCTTATAAATAAAGATGGAGAAAAAGTGAAACTGGAGGAACCTCAGGGAATTGATTTTCCTGCCAAAGGCTTTGCTGTAGAAGATAATGGCTATCAAGCCCCGGCAGAAGATGGCTCTTCAGTTGTGGTAAATATATCTCCTGATTCGCAAAGATTACAGGTTTTAACTCCATTTGATAAATGGGATGGAAATGACATTCTGGATTTGAATCTTTTAATAAAAGCTAAAGGAAAATGTACTACAGACCATATCTCAATGGCTGGCCCATGGCTAAGATACAGAGGGCATTTAGATAATATTTCCAATAATTTATTAATAGGTGCCATAAATTTCTTTAATGATAAAGCAAACAGTGTAAAGAACCAATTAAGTGAAGAATATGCTGCAGTTCCTGATAATGCAAGAGCCTATAAAGCTGCAGGAAAAGGTAGTATTATTATTGGTGATGAAAATTATGGTGAAGGCTCTTCCCGGGAACATGCTGCAATGGAACCCCGTAATTTAGGTGTAAGGGTCGTATTAGTGAAATCATTTGCCAGAATTCATGAAACAAATTTGAAAAAACAGGGAATGCTTGCACTGACTTTTACTGATAAATCTGATTATGATAAGATACAGGAGGATGATCGATTTGATGTCATCGGATTAAAAGATTTTACTCCGGGGAAGCCTTTAGAAGTTGTGATCCATCATAAAGATGGTACGAATGATACTATAAAAGTCAATCATACTTATAATGAAAGCCAGATTTCCTGGTTTAAAGCTGGAAGTGCTCTTAATCTGATTAGAGAAAAGAATAATTAAAAAAAGTCCTGATGAAAATCAGGACTTTTTCTTTTCCTTAATGACATTATCAAATACTTTTCGGAGTTTTTCGTTATTTATCGGTTTTGGAATAAAATCATTCATGCCGGCATCAAAACATCTTTCTCGGTCCTCGGTAAATGCATAAGCTGTTACAGCAACTATGGGTATATTAGGGTCGAAATTCCCGCTTAAATCACTTCGGATAGCAACCGTTGCTTCAATTCCATCCATTTCAGGCATTTGAATATCCATTAAAATCAAATCATAAGTATCCTGCTTTAATGCTTCTAAGCACTCACGTCCGTTTTCTGTTAATGTATATCTGTGGCCCTTGTTTTCAACTAATCTGGAAATTAACTTTTGATTTAAAAAATTATCCTCCGCTATTAATACATTCAATGAATTTGAATCAGAAACAGGAACGTTCAAATTCAATTTCCCTTGCTCTAAGTTCGTCTCTCTCATTTCCTTCTTTACCTCAAAATTTAAAATAAAATAAAAATCGCTTCCTTTGTCTACCGTACTCTCTACCCAAATTTTTCCTTCCATTTTATTCACAAGCTGTTGAGTGATAGCCAGGCCTAAACCTGTTCCTTCATATCGACGTTTAGTGGATGAATGAGCCTGGGAGAAAGATTCAAAAATCGTTTTCAGCTTATCTTGTGGGATTCCTATTCCCGTATCTTTAATATTAAATAGTAACTCACAGTTATTTTCGTCCAGTTTTTTTACACTTACCTTTAAATAGCAATCACCATTACTTGTAAATTTTAGAGCATTCCCAATTAAATTGTATAATATCTGTTTTAGATGAATGGAATCTCCAATAAGTTTATAAGGAATTTTGGGACTTAATTCTATGTGAAGCTTGTTGTTTTTGCTTTCGGCTGTAGATTTGAAAGATTCTGATACTTCTTTAATAGTAGACTTAAAATTAAATTCCTGTTTATTTATCTTAATCTTACCGGCTTCAATTTTCGATAAATCTAAAATATCATTGATAATAGATAACAAGTGGTCAGATGCACTTTTTATAAGGTCAATATATTCGTTTTGCTCTTCATCCAGTTGAGTTTCAGAAAACAAACTTAACATTCCTATAATCGTATTCATTGGTGTTCTGATTTCATGACTCATGTTGGCAAGAAATTCACTTTTTATCTGATTTGCATTTTCGGCAATTTCTTTAGCCTTTTTCAGCCCGGTTTCATAGGCGATTATTTCTGTTATATCATTTAGTATTCCCGCTAATCGAATAGGTTTACCATTAGAGTCTCTTTCAACTACTTTTGCTTTTTCTTCTACCCAAATAATCGTATTATCCTTTTTTTTAGCTCTATAGCTTACGGTATATGCTTCTTCCGCTTTATTGTTAAGCTTTTTTGTTATGAATTCTTTAACACTTTCAATATCCTCCTGATGAATGACATCAGACCAATAAAACTCAGATGTTATCGTATCGTCTTTGGTAAAACCCAATAGCTGTTTTAAACTGGGGGATGTAATAAGTTTTTTATTTACCAGATCCTTATCCCATATCCCCATTTTTGCAGTTTCCAAAGCCATATCCAGACGAGCCCTGTTTATTTTAAGTTGCTTAGATATGTCTGACTGTTTTGGGTCTTCGGATTTTAATTCATTAACCTTTCGTTTCAGTTTTAAATAATCCGTTACAAATAGTATATTATTAATAATATCCTTCTGATTATTCAACCAATTTAAATGCAGATCAACATAATCAATTTTGGGGTTAATAAGATTGTTACCCTCGGAAATTAATAGAACTGATGCTTGGTATTGTTCTTTAAGCTTTGGAATATTTAATTTTATATTTTGAGGAGCTTCAGAACCCAGAATAATGAATAGCTCAGGTTTATTATTATCCGTAGGTGTAAATTCGTCTTTATAATTTAAATGGGTAATGATATAATTCAGTTTTTTCAGCTCGGCAATGAAAATTTTACTGAAGTTAGTTCCTTGATCTATTATGAAAATCTGATAATTTGCCATAGGTAGATTTTTCTTAGTTTGCGTTCTAATTAATCTATTTAATTATCCCCAATTGTGATAGTAAGTAATCCTGTAAACGATAGTTTTTTTAGTTCATTCTGAGTAAAAAAATAGATACTTTTGTGATAATTGAATTGTTTCTATGCAAATTTATCATAAATGTTCATTCCTTAAAATAGGTTTAATACCTATATTGATTGTTTATATACTCATCAATAACCAGTTGTATGCACAAATTGGAGGACAAAGCACCTATGAATTTCTGAATTTGACTAATTCTGCCAGGCTTGCTGCCCTTGGAGGTGAATTTGTTTCGGTTAGAGATAACGATATTAGTTTGATGATACTCAATCCATCCTTGATTAATGATGAAGTTTCAGGAGATATTACTTTTAGTTTTGTGGATTATTATGCTGATATTAATTATGGCTTTGCAAGTTATGCTAAATCATATGATAAAATTGGAAGTTTTGCAGCTTCAGTTCAGTATGTGAATTATGGTTCATTTGATTATGCTGACTATACAGGAACTTTACAAGGAAATTTTACTGCTTCAGAATTTGCTTTGGTTTTGGGATGGGGAAGAAAATTAGATGAAAAATTTTCTATAGGAGCTAATTTGAAGTTTATTTATTCCTCTTTGGAAAGCTATAAATCTTATGGAGTGGGCACTGATATTGCTATTTCTTATCATCATGAGTTTTACCAGTTTTCGTCATCTTTAATATTTAAAAATATTGGTCGGCAATTGAAATCCTATCGATCTTCAAATGCTGAAAATCTGCCTTTTGAAATTCAATTCGCTTTATCAAAAAAGATGTATCATGTTCCGTTCAGGTTACATCTTGTATTAACTCATATGGAGAAATGGGACCTTACTTATCAAAACCCTTTGTATGTACAATCAGTTATAGGGGAAAGTCAAAATAATATTCCTAAAGCGGGATTTACAAGAAAGCTTATGAGTCATGTTGTGATTGGAGGTGAGTTTTTAGTTAATAAAAAATTTACAGTCAGGATCGGTTATAATTACCGTCGCCGACAGGAAATGAAGGTTGAATCTAAATATTCTTTGGTCGGTTTTTCCTGGGGATTCGGATTTAAAATCTCAAACTTTCAATTTGACTACGCCCGGTCTACATATCATTTAATAGGATCTCCTAACTATATTACAATCTCAACGAATGTAAATAGATTGTTTGGAAAATAACTTTTAACAGCTTCATTGCTCAATTATCCAATTAATTAGAAAAATTAAAAATCAAAGCATAGTCCCATTATACTAATATACTAATCTACCAATACACCAATCCCTTTCTATAATACTTCATACATCTCATTCTGCGAATCTCATTATTTAGTACTTTTACTTATTAATTTTTAGGAGTAGATGGAAATTCAAGTAGATCAAGATGCAGGCTTTTGTTCAGGAGTTATTCGGGCAGTCCGAATGGCTGAAAAAGATTTAAATGAGCATGAAAAACTGTATTGTTTGGGAGAAATTGTACATAATGAAGCTGAAGTAAATCGGTTATCAGAGAAGGGACTGATTTTTATTAATCATGAGGATTTAAAAAAACTACACCATGTAAAAGTATTAATACGAGCTCATGGAGAACCCCCTTCAATCTATAAAATTGCTGAAGAAAATAATATAGAGCTGATAGATGCCAGTTGCAGAGTTGTACTTCATTTACAAGATAAAATAAAATTGGCTTGGGAGAAACTGGAAGAACAAAATGGCCAAATTGTGATTTTTGGCAGAAAAGACCATCCTGAAGTAATTGGCTTAAACGGAAAAATAAACTTCAGAGCTATCATTATTTCAGGGGTGAATGATTTAGAACTTATTGACTATTCAAAACCTGTTTTTCTCTTTGCTCAAACAACAAAAAGTGTTTATGAATTTAGACAGATTGTAGCAAAAATTCAAAGTAGGATTGATAATGATTTGCTATTTGAGTACGATGAATCTATTTGTAAACAGGTTTCCGCAAGAGAACATAATCTTAAGGCCTTTGCAAAATCAAAAGATATGATTGTTTTTGTGGGAGGGAAAAAAAGTTCAAATGCAAAATTTTTATTTCGGATTTGTAAAGAAGAAAATAATAAATCTGTATTTATCAGTAATATTAATGAACTGAACAAGGAAATGTTTCAGAATGTTGAAAGTGTTGGTGTCAGTGGTGCAACTTCAACCCCTCAATGGCAAATGGAAGAAGTGAAAATTAAAATTGAAGAAATACTATGTATTTAAAGAAGTTGGTACTCTCAAATTTTAAAAACTGTACAGAAGCAATGATGGAGTTTTCTCCAAAGCTAAATTGTTTTGTTGGAAATAACGGAGTTGGGAAAACCAATATTCTGGATGCAATTTATTATTTGTCATTTTGTAAAAGCTATTTTAACTCGATCGATTCTCAAAATATAAAACATGAGGAAGCTTTTTTTGCGATTCATGGAACCTATCAGAAGAATGGAGGCAATGAGGACTTACTAAGTTGTATTCAAAAGCGTGGGGCAAAAAAACAGTTTAAATTGAATAAGAAGGAGTATGATCGATTAGCTGATCATATTGGTTTGTTTCTTTTGGTAATGATTTCTCCTTATGACAGAGATTTGATCAATGAAGGCAGTGACGTTCGGCGTAAATATATAGATGGTGTTATTTCTCAGTTTGATCATATGTATCTGGACGATTTACTGAACTATAATAAAGCTTTGTTGCAGAGAAATGCTTTGTTAAAACGATTTGCTGAAACCAGATCTTATGATCCGGTTACCCTTGATATATGGGATGAACAGTTGGCAGGACTGGGAAAAAGGATTTTTGAAAAACGTACAAGTTTTTTAAAAGATTTTGCACCTATTTTTCAGAATTATTTTGAGTTTATATCCGGCGGAAAGGAGTCCGTTAAAATTGAATACGAATCTCAGCTACAGGAAGCAGAACTCTCCGATTTATTAAAATCAGCCATTGATAAGGATAGAGCAGTAAGGTATACTAGTGTAGGCATACATAAAGATGATCTTCTTTTTAAAATAGGTGACTATCCAATTAAGAAGTTTGGTTCACAAGGACAACAAAAATCATTTGTTATTGCAGTTAAATTAGCACAGTTTGATTATACAAAAACCATTAAAGGATTTAAACCCGTATTGCTTTTTGATGATATCTTTGATAAATTAGATGATATAAGAGTTGAACAGATTATCTCCCTGGTAAATGGTGAAGATATTGGCCAGGTTTTTATTACGGATACTCAAAAGCAAAGAATAGAAAAAATATTTAGAACTGTCCAGATAGATCATAAAATATTTGAAGTTGAAAATGGCATCGTTAGTATTAGTGAAAATCAATTTTAGGCAATGATTAAAAAATCCAATGAATCGACATTAGGAGAGGCAATTAAAGAATTGCTAAAAACATATCAGTTGGAAGACAAGTATGTTGAGACAGGTATTTTGAATGCCTGGGAATCGGTAGTTGGACGAATGATTGCCCGTTATACAAAAAAGTTGTATGTGAAAGACAAAAAATTATATGTTAAAATTGAGAATGCCGCTATTGTTAACGAATTGAAATTTGCCCGTGAGAAAATTGTAAAATCTTTGAACAAACAAGCCGGACAGGAAGTTATTACCGAAATTGTTTTTATTTAATAGATAGACTTTTTTAATTTTCTGGAATTAATAGTTACGCAGAGAACGCAAAGGTTTCGCAAAGAGCGCTGTATTTTATTCATTAAAGTTAAAATTGATGACAGAAAATGAAATAGCTTCTATAATAATTAATAAAGCATTTCTTGTTCGTAGAAGTTTAGGTGCTGGATTATTAGAATCGGCTTATCAAAAATGTCTTTATTATGAGTTAAAGCAATATGGTTTGAATGTCAGAAAAGAGGTTCGGGTTTCTATTAATTATAAAGGATTAATAATTGATCAAGGATATAGAATTGATTTATTAGTAAATGATTTAGTCGTAGTTGAATTAAAAGCTGTGGATACATTAATAGATATTCATTATGCTCAAGTCCTTACTTATTTGAGATTAGGTAATTATAAACTAGGCTTATTGTTAAATTTTAATGAAGTGCTCTTTAAAAAAGGGATACGAAGGTTTGTGAACAAATTATAGTTCTTTTGCGTTCTTTGCGAAACCTTTGTGTTCTTTGCGTAATAATCAGTAGCTACTTTATTTTTAAATCCAATAACTTCTTACCTTCAATATAGGCTTCGAAGTGGTCATCCAATTTTATGGGCCCAACACCTTCCGGAGTACCTGTAAAAATTAAATCCCCGATTTTTAAAGTTACAAATTGAGATACATAAGCAATAATTTTGTCGAAGGAGAAGATCATATCTTTTGTATTCCCATCTTGTCTTATTTCTCCATTTACTCTTAATGAAAAATTAAGATTGTTGATGTCTTCGAATTTCCTTTTGTTAATAAACTTTCCCAGTGGCGCCGATCCATCAAATGCTTTGGCAATTTCCCATGGATGGCCCTTGGATTTGCACTGATCCTGAATATCGCGAGCTGTTAAATCAATTCCTATCCCAATTTCATCATAATAGGTATGAGCAAATTTTTCCTGAATGTGTTTACCGATCTTTTTGATCTTTAATACGATTTCAGTTTCATAATGAATATTCTCAGAAAATTCAGGGTAGAAGAAAGGCATGTTCTTTTGCAATAATGCCGTTTCAGGTTTCATGAAAAACATTGGCTTTTTAGGGATGGGGTTGCTTAGTTCTTTGGCATGTTCAATATAGTTTCTGCCGATACAAATGATTTTCATGTTTAATAAATTATGAATTACTCGAATTGAATACTTCCCTGACCTTGATTGAAGCCTCTGAGTTTAATTGCTGTGATAACCTTTTTTGTGGATAAAGGAAATTCGCTTTTCATCATCCAGTCATAGTAAGAAGGTTCTTTCTTAAATAAGTCTTCAACAGCTTTCCCTTTATGTTTGCCAAAATTGAATACTTCAACATTTTTATCATTATAGATAATATGCCCGATTAAATCGACATTTTTAGTTTGATATGAAAACTCATGTAAAGCCTGCATGTCATTTTTTACAGGTATAGAGATTTTTCCGTTTCTGTCTTTATATTCTGTTTTGGTATATCTATCCAACTGAGCTTTTAGAATTTCATAGGTAGCAATTGTATCTGCTTCAGCTGAATGAGCATTGATTAATTCTTTATTACAATAAAACTTATAAGCGGCACTTAAAGTACGTTGTTCCATTTTATGGAAAATATTCTGAATATCAATAAACTTCCTTCCTTTAAGCTCAAAGTTTATTTCATTTCGGTAGAACTCTTCAACTAAAAAAGGAATATCAAATTTGATACAATTATAGCCTGCCAGATCACAATTATTTAAAAACCGGTTTAATTCATTTCCGGCTTCTGCAAAAGTGGGAGCATCTTTTACATCTTCATCACTGATTCCATGAATAGCTGTAGACTCGGGAGGAATTGGCCGTCCCGGATTTATTTTTTTAGTAAGAATTTTTTTACTGCCATCAGGGTTGGCTTTTAAAATACTGATTTCAATAATGCGGTCGGCAGATACACTTAGGCCCGTTGTTTCCAAATCGAAAAAGGCTAAAGGGCGGTTTAAATTTAACTCCATTAATAATAAAATTTAAGTTGAGGATGAATGAACAACAAAAGTACAAAATTCAGCCTCAATTTAAAGACTAAATGCTTTGATTTTGATCAAAGTTTTCAAGTAATTCTTTCATTCGTTTCAGATACATGCCTCCAAGAGCTCCATCGACCACTCTGTGATCATAAGCTAAGGACAGAATCATGATATGACGAATTGCAATTACATCCCCTTGTTCGGTTTCCATAACAACAGGTTTTTTCCTGATTGCACCTACGGCAAGTATTGCTACCTGTGGTTGGTTGATAATCGGAGTACCTGTTAAACTATCAAAACTTCCAAAGTTTGTAATCGTAAATGTTCCTCCTGCTATTTCATCAGGAAGCAATTTGTTTGCTCTGGCTCTCTTTGCAAGATCATTTACATCTTTAGTTAAGCCTAATAAACTCTTTTGGTCAGCATTTTTAATGACAGGCACGATAAGATTTCCGTCAGGTAAAGCTGTGGCCATTCCAATATTTACATTTTTACGGTAAATGATTTTGGTGCCGTCAACAGATGCGTTGATGCCCGGAAAATCTTTAAGTGCCTTTGCAGCTGCTTCAAAGAAAATAGGGGTAAAGGTGATTTTTTCACCTTCTCTTTTCAGGAAGCTGTCTTTAACCTTATTTCTCCAATTCACAATATTTGTAACATCTACATCAATAAATGATGTGACATGAGGAGAAACTTGTTTAGACATTACCATGTGATCGGCTATAAGTTTACGCATGCGATCCATTTCTACGATTTGATCTCCATTTTCTGCTACAACTGCAGGAGCTGTAATAATTTGTTTTGTAAGAACAGCAGGTTTTGCACTTCCTCTGTTATCCAGATACCCTAAAATATCCTTTTTAGTAACCCTTCCTTCTTTACCACTACCTTGAATACTATCCAGTTCCTGGAGGGAAATGTTTTCCTTTTTAGCAATGCTTTTTACTAAAGGAGAATAGAATTTATCGGAAGAATATGATTCATCTTTTACTTCTTCAACTTTTTCTTCAATTACAGGCTTAGATCCTTCTTTAATTTTTTGTGTGGTATCTTGTTTAGGTTCCTTAGCTTCTTCGGATGCCTCACCATCCATTTCTATATAAGCAATTACTTTTCCAACTTCCACAACATCACCTTCCTGAAATAATACTTTTGATAAAACTCCTTCAACAGGGGAGGGGATTTCAGAGTCAACTTTATCGGTGGCAATCTCTACGATGGCGTCATCTTCTTCTATTTGATCGCCTTCTGATTTTAACCATTTGGTAATTGTAGCTTCAATAATACTCTCGCCTAACTTAGGCATTACAATCTCAAATTTGGCCATATGTTAATTAGTTTTAAATGTCTTATGTTATTCTAAATTACTTCAAAATCTTTGATATCGCAAAGATAGGCATAATTTTTGTAATTTGGAATTGTTCTAAATAAAAATATTATAATTTCTTTGTTGAAAAATGTTCCCTGAATCTTAGTTTTATATGGCTTAATTATAAACATAACATACTTTAGATTTTACTTCACCTTTGATTAAAAGTATGCATAATGATATAAATATTTAAATCAATTAATCAAGCCTTATAAGCTAAAAGCGGAAGGTTTGTTTTATACAAATCACGTTTACTGAATTTTGCCGAAAATAATTCGTTTAAGAAGTTCCTTTTATGGGAAAGAAAAACAACCATGTCTATATTATTTTCTAAAATATATTTCTCCACATCCTGATGTATGTCATTACTTTCAACCAGGTTAAAACAAAGCAGATCTTCTTTCTCCGTAATCTGAGCCTTTAACTGATCCATCTGCTCAGTACACTCTCTGTTCCCTCTATCCATATGCACAGTATGAATAGTGATTTTTTGCTTATTGAAAAGGGTAAAAGTCCTATTGATAATTTCAAAATCTCTTTCACTGAATTCAGTCAGGTATAGTACATTTTTTAATTCCTGAAATTTGAAGTTTAATGGGATCATTAATACGGGCACATCTGCATTGCAAAGAATTTTTTTAGATATACTTCCTGAAAAAATACCTCTGCTGGCTTCACCACTATTGCCTATTATTATAAGGTCAGCACCTACTTCTTTAGCAGTATTAATAATTTCATCTTCAGCCTCACCTCCTTCAATGATCGTATGAACTTTTGTACCGGGAGTTTTTGATAATATGCATGATTGTAATTCCGTAATATCGGTTTGTGCTTGTTCCCGAATCCCACTGACTACCGTTTTATTTATTAAGCTATCAGCTCCAATGCCGGTTGGAAAGCCACTTTCAGAAACCAAAATTTTATCAAAATAAGAATGGAACAAATAAATCTCAGCATCATAATATTTAATTAGTTCCATTACATAATTACAAGCACTATTAGTACCTTCGGAGAAATCGACCGCTAATAAGATTTTCTTCATATTATATAATAATAGCTATTATAAAAATACAAACAGGAATACTTAAAATCCAAATTGAAGGGCTGCAAATCCTACAATTAACCCTACTAATAAATTGATTAGCTTAACCCATATAAATGATTTTCTGGATTCTGCAATTAAAGGTAAAGCTCCATGACCGTCTTGCACGATCGAATTTGCAAGTAATATGCTGAATGGAACAATGCCCTGAGCAAATAACAATACAAACAGGAAGTGAGGCCCTGATTGAGGAATTACCCCAACAATCACAGCCACAAAAAGAATGATCATGATGTTTTGTTCTATCCAGTAATTGATATCAATGGATTTACTTATGAAATATATTGCAAACAAGGTGCCTAAAGTCCATAAAAATACTTTTAAGAAATGTTTCTTTATAATATGTCCCCATAAGTGTTCTTGTAAGAAATGATCATTCACGGTAGCTAATATGAATAATGCAATGATTGAAACAATTAAAAAAGTAGTTGATATCCAGTTCCAGCTCGATCCATGATCATGCCCGCTGTGATCCTGAATTAAAGTATATTCAGGTGCATGGGAATGAGAATGAGAATGATGACTGTGATCATGCCCATCATCAGCTTTGTCTCCGCCTACAAGCGGATCTGAACCATGATCTACTTCACAACTTTCTACTGCTCCATCTTTACTAAATTGACCAGGGTGAAAGTCATGGCTATGTGTAAATTCCCCACTAATTAATCCAAAAAGGAATAAAATGATAGCCCCTATAATTAAAGCTCTGTGAAAACTGATCTTTTTAAACTGCTTAATGATGTTCTTTGGTGAAGAATTAATTTGTTCTAAATGATCATCATGTAATTGAAAATGCCTGTCTGATTCTTTCATGAAAGTTCTGTTCTTCATGATAGCATATAATGTAAAACCAACAATCAAGGATATAATAAATATGATTGAGAAAAGCAAAATCGCTTTGTCCGGCATAACGCCTATCATCACAAATGCTTCATCTCCGGATGTTGCAATCATCACTGTAACTAGAGCTGCAAAGCTAATAATCTTATGTGAATATAAAGATACTGCTGTAAAAGTTCCTAAGCATCCCGGGATAAACCCCATAATTGCCGCAACAATAATTTGCAGCCAACCTTTTTTTTCTAAAGGACGGATCCATTTCCCTTTTGATTGTACATTTATATACTCTATAATAAGCATCATGGTCAGCACAAAAGCTGTAATCATGATGGTGTCTTTAATAATTTGAATTTCCATTGGCAAGTTTACTTATTTTTAATCAGTAAAAATAAGCAGAAATTTCATAGAAAAAACATTAAAAATTTTTTTAATTAATAAATGAAATATACATTTGGGTAATTAAATACTTTTTTTGTTTATTTTTGCGGCCTTGTTTGATTTTTTAATATTAAAATTGAATAGCTCATTTAACCTATTATATAAAACTTTAACAAGATGTCTAAAATAGTCACCCTCTCAGAAGCAGCTTCAATAGCACTGCATGGAATGATACTCGTAGCTAAATCGGATAAGCTTATAAATGTAGTTCAAATAGCTGAAGCTACCGATAGTTCAAAACATCATGTTGCAAAAGTATTCCAGCGGTTAGTAAAAGAGAGCTTTATTGAATCTCAAAGAGGTCCATCCGGTGGTTTTTCTCTTAAAAAGAAACCGGAAGAGATTTCTTTGCTGGAAATTTATGAAGCCATCGAAGGAAAAATAGTCGTTAATGAGTGTCCCCTCGATAAACAAATTTGTCCCTTTAATAAATGCATTCTAAATAGTGTTACTAAAGATATGACAATTCAATATCGTAATTATCTGGAAAGCCAAACACTAGATATGTATTTGTAAATCTATCTGTAATTAATCTAAATAATATAATAAAAATTTTCATACAAAAATAAGCCCCGTATTAATTATTATTTATATATTTGCGTAATCAAATACCGAAATTCCTTAATTAAAAAAATACGACTTCTAAGGTGCATAAAAACAATGATTTAAAATGATAAGAGAGATAATTAAAATAGATGAAGATAAATGTACAGGATGTGGCTTATGTATTCCTGGTTGTCCGGAAGGAGCTCTTCAAATGATAGATGGCAAGGCCAGACTGGTAAGTGATTTAATGTGCGATGGATTAGGTGCCTGTATTGGTGAATGTCCTGAAGGGGCTATTGAAATCGAGAAAAGAGAAGCGGAACCTTATGATGAAGTAGCAGTGATAAAAGAGATTATAAAACATGGTAAAAATACCATCATTGCGCATTTAGAACATCTTGACGACCATGGTGAATCAGGTTTTCTCAAACAAGCAAGGGATTATTTAAGATCTGTTGAAAATGACTTAGATTTTGACTTAGATGAAGTATTAAAAAATATTGGAAAAATGGAAGAACATAAACATGACGATGAGCAGGGCCAAGCCTGCGGATGTCCAGGCGCTGCAATGAAAAGTTTTGATATTGACATGGATGAAGTTGAAAACGCAACAGCAAGTGGCCCTCAGCCAAGTGCTTTACGTCAATGGCCGGTCCAAATGCATCTTGTAAATCCGAATGCACCATATTTTAGAAAAGCTGATGTTGTTTTAGCTGCCGATTGTGTTGCTTTTTCATTAGGAAATTTTCACTCTGAATATTTAAAAGGCAAAGGATTAGCAATTGCATGTCCAAAACTTGATCAGGGAATGGAAATATATGTGGAGAAGCTTCGCCAAATGATTGACGAAGCAAAAATTAATACACTACAGGTAATGATCATGGAAGTTCCATGTTGCAGCGGATTAATTCAAATGGCAAAATTAGCTGCAGAACAAGCATCCAGAAAAATTCCTATTAAAAAAACCATTGTTGGAATCAAAGGAGATATTATCTTTGAAGAGTGGGTATAGTATAATATAGTTATAGTATAGTCAATTTAATTTAATAACCTTAATCAAAAACATTTTAATCAAAAACATTATTATGAAAATTAGAAATTTACTTAGAGGCTCCTTATTATTGGCCGTAGTATTTTTAGCAAATGATTTACTTGCACAATTATCTTTTACCGGTGAGTTTCGCCCAAGATCAGAATATCGTAAAGGATATAAAATGCTTTCGGATGTAAATTCTGAAGCCGCTTTTTTTACTTCTCAAAGAACCCGTTTAAACCTTAAATATAAGGGAGACAATTTTAAAGTAGGTTTAACTATTCAGGATGTTCGTACCTGGGGTGATGTAAAACAATTAAACAAAACAGATGATCATTTATTCCTTCATGAAGCATGGGCTCAATATTTTTTTACCAAAGAGTTTTCTATCAAATTAGGCCGTCAGGAATTAGCATATGATGACCAGCGTATTTTGGGTAGTGTAAATTGGGCACAGCAGGGACGTAGCCATGATGTAGCGGTATTCAAAGTTAAAAGTAATAGTTTTAAGATGGATTTCGGTTTAGCATTTAATCAGGTAGGAGAACCTACATTCGGCACTTATTATGATTTAGCTAATTATAAAGCTTTTCAGTATATCTGGTTACACAATGATTTTGATAAATTGGGGGCTAGCATATTATTATTAAACAATGGTATTCAGAATCCTAACAAAGTTGTTTACAGTCAAACCTACGGTTTACGTTTAACTTATAAATTAGATAAACTGTTTTTTGCAGTTGCTTACTATGGCCAGGGAGGTAAAAATGGGAACAATGTTGATTTAAGTGCATCTTATTTTGCCGGAGAAGCAACTTATAAATTAAGTAAACAAGTTTCTTTTGGCCTGGGGTATGAACAATTATCGGGCAATGATATGGGCGGAAACACTAATGAAGATAAAGCCTTTACTCCATTGTACGGGACAAACCATAAATTCAACGGACATATGGATTATTTTTATGTGGGTAACCATGTTGGAAGTGTAGGCCTTAAGGACCTTTATACTAAATTTAATTATAAGGAAGGTAAATTTTCAGCAACATTAGCTTTACATTTCTTCTCTGCAGATGGAAAAGTTATGAATGGTACAACAATGATGGATAGCAAATTAGGAACTGAGTTTGATTTCTACATGGGATACAAACTTAATAAATCGGTTTCTGTAAATGCAGGCCTTTCAAAAATGTTTGCAACAGAAAGTATGGAAGTCGTTAAAGGTGTTGGAGACAGCGACGAAGGAAATACCTGGGGCTGGGTCATGTTCGTCTTTAAACCAAACTTTTTATAAAAGAAATTCAGGGGCTCGTTTTTGAAGCCCCTTTTTTAATGCAATAAAATTAAATCAATAAAAAATAATCAATAAGAATGAGTATGTTTTGTTATCAATGTCAGGAAGCAGCCAAAGGTACCGGCTGTACATTAAAGGGAGTCTGTGGTAAGACAGATGAGGTTTCGAATTTACAGGATTTACTATTATTCGTTACTAAAGGAGTTGCTTACTATGCTGATAAAGCTGTAGCTAAGGGTGTCAATGATAAAGAAGTCAGTAAGTATGTATTGGATGCATTATTTACTACGATTACAAATGCTAATTTCCACGATGGACAAATTCGTGAGAAAATTGCAAAAGGTTTAAAAATTCGTGAGCAAATAAAAAAGGTTTATATCGATGCTGGCGGGATTTTAGAAACTGAACTTCCTGAAGCTGCAATTTGGTATGGTGAAGAAAATGAATATGAAACTACTTCAGAAAGAGTAGGTATTCTTGCAACAGAAAATGAAGATGTACGTTCATTAAGGGAGTTATTAACTTATGGATTAAAAGGTTTGGCCGCTTATACTGAGCATGCTTTAAATCTTGGATACGAAGAAGAAGAGCTTTATGCTTTTACTTATAAAGGATTAGTTGCTACTCTAAATGATGATTTATCAGCAGATGAATTAGTAGCATTAGTAATGGAGTGTGGTAAATTTGGTGTGAATGCAATGGCACTGCTTGACAAGGCAAATACCGAATCTTATGGTAATCCTGAAATTACGAAGGTTAATATCGGAGTAAGTGATAAACCAGGCATTTTGATTTCTGGTCACGACCTGAAAGATATGGAAGAATTATTAAAACAAACAGAAGGAACAGGTGTTGATGTATATACTCACAGTGAGATGCTTCCGGCCCACTATTATCCTGCATTCAAAAAGTATGAGCACTTTGTAGGTAACTACGGGAATGCATGGTGGAAACAACGTGAAGAGTTTGAATCATTTAATGGCCCGATTTTATTCACAACCAACTGTATTGTCCCTCCTTCTAAAAATGCTTCTTATTTTGATAAAGTATTTACAACCGGTGCTGCCGGACTTAATGGTTTTAGACATATTCCCGAAGGAAAAAATGGCCAACCAAAAGATTTCTCTGAAATTATTGAGTTAGCTAAAACCTGTGAAGCTCCTACAGAAATTGAATCCGGTGAAATTATTGGTGGCTTTGCTCACAATCAGGTGATGCAAGTTGCTGATAAAGTTGTTGAAGCAGTTAAATCCGGAGCCATTAAGAAATTCTTTGTAATGGCTGGTTGCGACGGACGTATGAAAGGTCGTGATTATTATACTGACTTTGCGAAACAGCTTCCACAAGACACTGTAATTTTAACTGCAGGTTGTGCGAAATATCGCTATAATAAATTAGAATTAGGCGATATAGGTGGTATTCCAAGAATGCTGGATGCCGGCCAATGTAACGACTCTTACTCATTAGCAGTAATTGCACTTAAATTGAAAGAAGTATTTGAGCTAAATGATATTAATGGATTACCTATTGCTTATAATATTGCATGGTATGAGCAAAAAGCTGTTATCGTATTATTAGCTTTATTATACTTAGGTGTTAAGAATATTCATTTAGGACCTACACTTCCTGCATTCCTTTCTCCGAATGTAGCTAAAGTATTAGTTGAAACATTTGGTATTGCAGGAATCGGATCAGTAGAAAATGATTTAGAACTATTTGGTGTTGCCGAGAAAAAGGCAAATTAATAATAATGAAGGAATAAACATCTTATTGGATCATTAAGGATTTATTATTTTTAAATTTAAGATACAATAAGATATGCCATTCTGAATACAAATGCTTCAGTTTCTTTGTTCGGAAAAGTTTGTATTTGGAATGGCAATTCCCTTAAATAAAAAAATTAAGCTATGATTAACACAAATGAATTCGTAAAAGGTCAGGTATTCAAGTTTAAGGATGAAGTTGAATATTCGGATGGCTCTATCGTTAGTAAAAACGTTCTTAAAAATAAAGTCGGAAATGTTTCATTATTTTCTTTTGACAAAAACGAAGGCCTAAGTGAGCATACTGCCCCTTTTGATGCCATGGTTCAAGTGATAGATGGAACTGCAGAGGTTATTATTGATGGGAAAGTTCACAATGTAAATGCCGGTGAATCTATTATTATGCCTGCAAATATTCCTCATGCGTTAAGAGCAGTTGAGAAATTTAAAATGATTTTGACAATGATCAGAGGGTAATATATCCTTTTTTTGGCTTCAATTTCTTATCTTTAATTAGATTTTATAAAATTAAGATTATGAGTGAACTTATAAATAATTCACAAAAGCGTAAAGAACTTTTAAAACATATGATCCTTCAGTTACACGAAGGTAAGGCTCCTGAGGAAGTTAATGCAAGATTGATTGAATTGATGAGATCAATCCCATATGGTGACGTCGTGGAAGTAGAACAAGAATTAATTTCTGAAGGTGTATTGGATGAGAAGGAAGTATTAAAATTCTGTGATTTACACACTCAGGTATTGGAAGGTGTTATTGATCAAACCGGAGCTAAAGAAATTCCTGAACATCATCCCGTAGATGTCTTCATAAATGAAAACAAGGAACTGACAAAAATTGCCGAACAACTTGATGAGGTGTTTAAAGAACTTGCTTTAAATGAAGATGAAACGAAAGTTGCAGAATATTTTTTGAAATTGAAAGGCCTTTTCAATGCCTTAATGGATGTAGATAAACATTACCGGAGAAAGGAAAATCTTTTATTCCCATATTTAGAAAATTATGGAATAACCGGGCCTCCTACCGTTATGTGGGGGAAACATGATGAGGTAAGAGAATTATTGAAAGCCGCTCTTGAAGCAGTTGAAATTAAAGAATCGCTTTCAAAAGAGGAAATAAAATCTCTGATTGATTTGGTCTTGAAACCAGCATCCGAAGGTGTGACAGATATGATCATGAAGGAAGAAGAAATTCTTTTCCCCATGTGTATGGATAAACTAACGGATATTGATTGGTATGAAATACAGGATCAAACCCTGGAAATAGGATTTTGTTTATACGATCCTAAAGGGAAATGGGAGCCTGAAGGGCTTGAAAAAAGGAAATCAGAAGAAAAAGCCGTTGATGATATCATTCAATTGCCAAGTGGAAGTTTCTCTAAAACAGAGCTACAGGCAATTTTAAATTCTTTGCCTATTGATATGACTTTTGTGAATAAAGATGAGAAAGTGAAATATTTTTCTCAGTCGGAAGAACGTATCTTTGATCGTAACCGTGCTATTTTGAACAGGGATGTTAAGCTTTGCCATCCGCCTTCAAGTGTTGGTATTGTGGAGCAAATCCTTGAAGATTTCAAATCAGGTAAAGAGACAAGAGCCCCCTTCTGGATCCAAATGGGAGGGAAATTCATTCATATTGAATATATTGCTTTGAAAGATGAGGATGGTAATTTCCTGGGCACACTTGAGGTCTCTCAGGATTTAACAGAAAAAAGAAAACTTGAAGGTGACCAACGTCTTTTAACCTATACGAAAAAGAAATAATAAAATAGTAACAAACATATTGTGATGGATGCTGCGAAACTCTATATAACTCCTAAAACTAAAGTCGGTGAATTGCTTGATAATTACCCTCAATTAGAAGATGTATTGATTCAGCTTGTACCGACATTTAAAAAACTGAAGAACCCAATCCTTAGAAAAACCATTGCTAAAGTAACAAGCCTTCAACAGGCTTCTGTGGTTGGAGGAATAGCTCTTGATAAACTTATCAATACCCTTAGGAAAGAGATCGGACAGGAAGGTATTGAAGAATCCCATCCCACGAGTATTGAAAATACAAAAGCTCCTGTATGGTTTGACGAATCCAAGGTTGCAAAAACTTTCGATGCAAGGCCTGTAATAGCTCAAGGAGGACATCCGATGAGTGATGTATGGAGATATCTTAATGATATTGCTGATGATGAAATCCTTGAACTGATCACCCCATTTGTACCTGCTCCCTTGTTAGATAATATTAAGGCTAAAGGATATGATGTTTGGACAGTACAGGAAGGTGCTGTATTTAAAAATTACTTTTTCAAAAAATAAAAAACTTAAGGGGAATATTCTTTAATGAACATATTAAGGATGTTTCTCATTTCCTGCAATGAAGAAAAGGAAGAAGCTTAGACTTGTAAAATGGTTGCATAGGTGGCCAAGTTTGGTTGTAGCTATATTTATTATATGCTGGGCTTTGTCCGGAATTGTCTTGAACCACCGGGCAACTTTTTCTTCTTTAGATATTAATCGTTCTATTCTTGCTAAAGAATATCAGTATAATAACTGGAACAATGCATCTCTAAAGTCTTCTGTTAATATAGGTGAAGACAGTGTCCTGATATATGGAAATATTGGCGTATGGTTAAGTGATAGTACTTTTTCTGATTTCAGAGATTTTAATCAGGGATTTAAAAGAGGTATTGATAATCGAAAAATATTTAAAGTCTTTCAAACAAAAAACAATTCCTTGCTGGCAGGAACTCTTTTTGGCTTATATCAGTTTGATATGGCTCAAAGAGAGTGGAAAGAGATTTTAAAGCCAGATGTCCATGATAAAAGAATTATTGGGATTACCCAGGTTAAGGATACGCTTTTTGTTATGAGCCGTTCCCGGATCTTTACTTGTCCTGATAATGGGAAATTCATGTTTAAAGAAAGACGTATTCCTGGACCTGTCGATTATGACGGAAAAATCAGCTTGTTTAAAACCTTATGGGTTATTCATAGTGGAGAGTTATACGGCCAAATAGGAAAATTGATTGTTGATTTTGTGGCTCTTATTTTTATTTTTCTTACGGTTACAGGTATTATATACTATTTTGCTCCCGGGATCATAAAACGAAAAAAAAGAAAAAATAAGGATAGAACCCGGATTCTAAAAATCAATAGATTTTCTATTAAATGGCATAATAAAATTGGGATATGGGTAGTTGTTATTCTTATCATTACATCAGTAAGCGGTATGTTTTTGCGCCCACCTTTATTAATCGCAATAGCAAGTTCACGAGTTGATAAAATCCCATATACTTCTTTAGATAAACCAAATCCCTGGTATGACCGATTCAGAGATATTTTATATGATGATGAGCTTAACAGGTTTTTGATAGGAACTGTGAATGGGATTTATATTTCAGAAGATCATTTTAAAACCAAACTTACGAAGCCTGAAGTACAAGCTCCCATCTCTGTAATGGGAATTAATGTATTGGAAAAAAAGGGCAGGGGAGAATACCTTGTAGGATCTTTTATGGGCTTATATAAATGGATGCCTGATTATAATTATCTGCAGGATTATATAACTAAATCTACAAATATTGTTTTTAATCCCGGTGGACCACCATTAGGTAAGTTTATGTCGGCAGGTATTATCCGTAATGGATTAAGCGAATACCACGTAGATTATAATTTTGGACTATTGCCTTTAAATAGAAAATCTGAAAAGTTTCCAATGCCTGAGGCTATCAAAGTTAAAAGCCCGATGTCTCTTTGGAATTTTGCCCTAGAAGTTCATACAGCACGATTTTTTAAATTTTTATTTGGCAAATACTACATGCTTGTTGTACCTTTATTAGGCTTAGCAGTTTTTACTATCCTGATTACGGGTCTTATTGTTTGGCTGAGACTTTATATTCGTAGAAAACGTCCTTAATCTGGATCAATTATAAATTAGTTTTTATTGATAAATATCATTCAAAAAATGATGAGAAATTTCGGGATTTTCTTAATTTTGAATTAAGAATTTAAGCACTGAAATACTTAAATAAATAACCTAAACAATGACAAAAATTATCAGATTTTTTATTCCACCAAAACAATGGAGATTAGCTGCAATCCTTGTTAGCGGGGCATTGATTGGAATAGTGATGTATGCATTTTATGCTTCCAATGCTATTTCGTATTTGTCAGATGATCCCAAAACCTGTGTGAATTGCCATATTATGGCACCTGAATATACTACTTGGAGGCATAGTTCACACAAAGAAGTGGCAACTTGTAACGATTGCCATGTTCCTCACAATAATGTGGTGAACAAATACTTCTTTAAAGCTAAAGATGGAATGCGTCATGCTTATGTATTCACAGCTCGTGCCGAGCCTCAAACAATCTTTATTAGAGAAGAAGGAAAGCATGTTGTACAAAACAATTGTATACGTTGTCACAATAAACTCATTTCTAATGCGAAATTAGAAGTTCAAACGATGGACTATAATGAACACTTTAAAGGCAGATTTTGTTGGGAGTGTCATAGAGAAGTTCCTCATGGAAGAGTAAATAGTTTGTCAAGTGTCCCCAATGCCCGTGTGCCGCTACCCAGTAGCCCGGTTCCGGATTGGATGAAAGAATTAACAGAAGAAAATAAATAAGAACATATTATATAAAAGCGTGTTATCATGGAAAACAATCAAAAAAGAAAACCTTGGATAAACTGGTTACTGTTTATCGTAACTATTGCTCTAGTATTTGTTTTAGGCCTATTAGCTTCCTCTATCACTGAGAGAAGAGCTGAGGCTCAATTTGCTTATAAACCTAAAGTGAAATTAATGGATTACGAACCTCGCCATGAAGTATGGGCGAAAAATTATCCACTTGAAGCTGAAACTTATGCTCAAACAGCTGATTCCAGTCTACGTACAGCTTACAATGGAAATGCGATGATCGATATGTTGGAAGTAGACCCTCGTTTAGTTGTTCTATGGGCCGGTTATGGTTTTGCAAAAGATTATAATCAGGGACGTGGCCATTATTATGCGGTTGAAGATTTAAGAAATTCTCTTCGTACGGGCGCTCCAAAAGGGCCGAATGACGGACCAATGCCTTCTACATGCTGGGTTTGTAAAAGCCCTGACGTTCCTCGTTTAATGAATAAAATGGGGCCTACTGAATTTTATAAAGGGAAATGGGCTGCTAAAGGCGAAGAGGTTGTAAATGCGATTGGTTGTGCTGATTGTCATGATACGGAAACCATGGATCTTAAAATTACACGTCCTGCTTTAATAGAAGGTTTTGAAGCAATGGGTAAAGATATTAATAAAGCAACTCATCAGGAGATGCGTTCTTTAGTCTGTGCCCAATGTCATGTTGAATATTATTTCGATAAGAAAAGACCGGGAGCAGAAGGTGTAGCTTATTTAACTTTCCCATGGGCCAAAGGTACTACTGCTGAAGCAATGCTTGAATACTATAACGAAATTGAATTTACAGATTGGACGCATGCCTTAAGCAAAGCTCCAATGTTAAAAGTTCAACATCCGGGCTGGGAATTATTTCTGACCGGTATTCATGCTGAGAGAGGTGTAAGTTGTGCTGATTGCCATATGCCGTACCAATCGAATGGTGGACAAAAATTTACCAATCATAAAATGGTAAGTCCTCTAGATAATATTGCAGGTTCATGCCAGGTTTGCCATCGTGAAAGCGAACAAACCTTAATTAAAAATGTATATGATCGTCAGGCGAAATTAATCGAGATTCGTGATCAGGCTGAGGTTGAAATTGTTCATGCGCATGTAGAAGCAAAAGCTGCCTGGGATGCCGGTGCTACTGAAAAAGAAATGAAAGATGTGCTTCATTTGATTCGTGAAGCGCAATGGTTCTGGGACTATGCTGCTGCCAGCCATGGAGGTTCTTTCCATTCACCGGTTGAAACCGGCCGTATAATAGCCATCGCTATTGATAAAGGTAAAGAAGCCAGGATTAAATTGGCGAGAATACTTGCTAAACACGGTATAATGGAACCGATTCCTTACCCTGATATTAGTACGAAGGCTAAAGCTCAAAAATTCATTGGCTTGCCGGTTGAAAAATTGAAAAAAGAAAAGCAAGAATTCCTGAAAACTGTTGTTCCTGAATGGGATAAAAAAGCAGCAGCCAGGGAAGCAAAATATACTTCTGAAAGGAATTAGTTTTAATTAGGTTAATTAGAGCCAATGTTCCATAAAATGAGCTGAGAAGCCATTTTATGGTTACAGTGGCCTATGCCGATACATATTTATTGTTCTTTTAAGAGCAATGCGAATTAAAAGGACTTATAAATAGTAATCGGCATAAGAAAGAAATAGAGGGGCAAGAAATTGTCTCTCTTTTTTTTTAGGCTTATATTTGATGGATAATCATCATATATGAAAATTAAAGCTTTACTTATTCCTTTTCTATTAGGAATACTTTTCCACGGATATACTCAAAATCCGAACTCTACTTTTTACTCGACTTCAGATTCCTTACTTAAAATAATTAAGGGTTTTCAATCAAAAGGTGATAAGTATTTTGATAAGGGAATTTTTCCATCCTATCGCTGGTATTATAAAAACAATAAGATTATCAAGGATGATAATATTTTCTATACGCTTCTAATTAATTATACCCTGAATAAATTAAGGCCTGCATTTAGCGATAAAGGAAAAGCTATTGTTGATGAAATCTATAAATCCAGTACCCCAAATATTAAAAATTATAAAAATAAAGATGGAAAACTAAGTTATAACTTCTGGCAAACCAATCCGTCAAAACATTTTCCAAACAGTACTTTGTTCAGTAAACTAAAAAAGTTCAAAATTCCTGATGATATTGATGTAACCAGTTTGGTTTATTTAGTAAAGCAAAATACAGGTATCGATACTATACAAAAGCTGCATCGGTTAATGAGTAAGCATGCCAATCTTACTAAATTGAAAATACGGAACACTTTTTCCAGGTATCGTGATTATCCATATTACTCTACCTGGTTTGGTAAAAATATGCCGATTGAAATGGATATTTGTGTTTTATTGAATGCAATGTGTATGATTGAACATTATGGCCTTGAATATAATAAGCATGATTCAGCTTGTATTCATTTAATAAATGAAGTTGTTCTCAATAAAGACCATATAAAACATGCAACTTATATGTCTCCCAGTTACTATAATAAAAACATAATACTTTATCATTTAGCCCGGTTTATCGGAGATTATAAACCTGCTCAACTTCAAAAATTAAAGCCACAGTTAATCAGGGATATTAAGGATGCATTAGCTGAAACCTCTTCATTTATGGAAAATGTAATGTTGTTGACATCATTGTACAGATTAGGTGTCAGAGAGCCCTATGAAGTAGAATTTAACAAACTGGAAAACGACCTTCTGAATTATAATTTTTTTGTCGCTAATTTGGTTTCAAGCCAGGTGAATTTTCTGAAAAGGAATTTTTCGAAATCACAATTTGCTCGAATAAAGTATTTATGTCCGGTATATAATTATTGTCTGTTGTTGGAGTTTGTTACATATTCTAAAATGGTTTGTAACAGAGATATCATTCTTAAATAAGCTAATTACAGTAGAAGGTTTATAAAGAATTTAATTAAAAGCCTGTTTAATATTTTTGACGAAGTTTTTATGTTTTTTTTACTTTCATCAGGCTCAATTAATTATCAGAAAAAGTTTTATATTTATTGAGAATATAATACATTGTTTATAGGCTCACCGAATATTTAGTTGAAGGGCAAAATGGAGGGAAATATTCGGCAGTTAATGTTCGAAGCATAGTAAAAAATGCCTGCAAACAAATTACAAGTAAAATAATAAGAATACGGTTATACATACGTTGTATGCCATTTGGGGAAAGCCTTTGCAAATAGTAAATTATTTTTTTGAATTTCTTCTTCTCGTTAGATACATGACATGTTTATCTTTGAACTCGGAGATTTCATCTTTCAATTTTTTATTGGCATTGTTTAAAAGTTCGTTTTGATATTTCATGATACTCAATAGGTCATGCATTGCATTGAGATTTTCCAACTGAACAGAAACTATTTCTTCCAGGTCTGCTTTTGTATATCTTCGACTCATAATGAATTGTTTTTTAATAAAAATTAATTTTTACAAAAATACAATAAATTGTTTTTATATGAAATATATTTTTGTTTTTATTATAAGTAATTTTCATGAAACAATAATTTTGATCAAAAATGAGAAAAAATAATATATATATCTTTACACCAAACAGCAATTTAATTGCATCATGGATAAGGTAAATTACAATAGGATTAAAGCGATTTTGGCTGAAAAAAATGTTTCAAGTAAAAATTTAGCAAAACATTTGGGTAAGACAGAATCAACTGTGTCAAGATGGTGTACAAATGATGTTCAACCTTCAGTGGAAGTATTCTACCAAATTGCCCAGTTCTTAAAAGTGGATATTAGGGAGTTATTTGTTCCAACTAAGAATGATTAATGAACACTAGCAATAACATATATTTAGCAGAAGCCATAAGAATATTGGGAATGGACGAAACTTCCCAAGGGCTGAAATGGACTTCTGAAAAAGAAAAAGAAAAGGATGAATATATACGTTTGGCACTAGAACAAGCTGATAGCTTTGGTGCAAAAGCAATCTATTTTAGGTTTTTCAGTGATGATACCCACCCACCCAGACCACAGGTTTACATTTACGACCTTCCCGAACTAAATTCAGATCAAAATAAAGATGCTGAAATACATCATTGTTTATGGAATGCAGGTGTCGTACCATATTGCTTTATTTTCAAAGCCTCACAAATACTCGTTTATAACTGTGGTCTAAAGCCGAATTGGAATCACGGAAATGCCGAGTTTATCACAAAAGCACATGACACAATTAATTTGTTAAGTGATGTGCAAGAAAAAATCAGGCAATACCATGCGAGACAATTCGATTCAGGATTGTTTTGGGAATCAGAAGTAAACAAAAATTTTAAGTACGGACAGAGTGCTTATGAACAATTATTGAATCAACTTAAAAATGTTAAGGCTCATATAATTGAACAAGTTGGTTCTGAAAGAGCAAAGTTGGTGAAGAGAATATTGATGATGCTCATTCTTTTAAAATATTTGGAGGAACGAAAAGATGAAAATGGCAAAGGGGCATTAAATCCAGAAGAATTTTATAAAGATTATAATCCTGAAAATTCAACGCTTGAAGGTGTACTAAAAGATGCTGACACATTTGCAAATATGCTAAATGATCTTTCCAGTAAAGAGCATTTCAATGGACAGATTTTTGATATAAATGAGAATGAACTAGCAGATTTAAAACAAATTGACTTAGTTGTATTTCAGCACTTTGTTAAAGGAGATGCATCTATTTTTCCTTCTTCAAAACATGGTTTAGGGCAAATGTCTCTGTGGAGACTGTATCAATTCAATTATTTGCCAATTGAGTTAATCAGCCATATTTATGAAGACTTTTTAGCAGATGAAAATGGCAAAAAGAAAAAGGGAGTTGTTTATACACCTCCATATCTGGTGCAATTTCTCATAGACCGTTGTATGTCTTTGAATAATCCAAAGGAACAATTTAAAGTTTTAGATCCCGCATGTGGTTCAGGAATTTTTCTTGTAGGGGCTTTTAAAAGAATAATTCAATGGTGGCGAGTTAGAAATAATTGGGCGAAGCCAACTAAGGATAACATTGAAGAACTAAAAAAGCTTCTTCGAGAAAATATTTTTGGTTGTGATTTAGAAGAAGAAGCGGTTACACTTACTTTTTTTAGTTTAGGTTTAGCTCTTTTGGATGCACTATCGCCAAAGGAGATTTGGAAAAATGTTCATTTTGACAATTTAATTGACCAAAATCTTTTTGGTGGCGATTTTTTCAAAACATTGCATGAGGAAAAATTAACCAAAGACTTTGATCTTGTTATTGGTAATCCACCATTTGAGGAAAGGTTTACAGAATGGGCTGATATTGTGAATGCTTCTTCAAAAAACATAAATCGTCCAGAAGTTCCGCAAAAGCAAATAGCCTTATTGTTTTTAGAGCAATCATTTAACCTACTTAAAAAGGGAGGAAACACTTGTCTTGTATTGCCGTCAGGACCAATTTTGTATAATACCAAAGTTCATAGCTTTAGAAAGTATTTGTTAGAGACAAATTATTTCAAAGCAATATTTGATTTTACACCTTTAAGAGCTAAACTTTTCATAGGAAGTAGTTCAAGTGCAAAACCTCCTGTTGTTGCTGTATTTGCAGAGAAGAAAAGACCAAAGGATAAAGCTGTTCAGCACCTTATTTTCAGAAGAACTAAAGCGTCTAGTGAAAAAGTAGAATTTGAGATAGACCATTACGACATTCACGCTATCTCTTATAGCAAAGCATTATCTGTTTCCGGAATTTGGCAAGTGAATTTTATGGGAGGAGGGAGACTTCATAATCTTATTAAAAAAATAGGGGATGTTCCTTCTTTAAAATCATATTTAGCGGAAAAAGTCGAATTGAATGAATGGAAGGTAGCAGAGGGTTGGATAGAATCTCCTAACGCAAAAGATATTCAAAGGATTAGTGCTTTATCAAAATTAGATGTACTTAATCAGAAAAAAGAAAGCGAACTAAAAACGTTAAAGGCCAAATATGAAGCGGAATGGATTACAGGGCATCCATTTGTTGAAACGGAGGATTTTACGGAAGATGGTATTAAGCAAACTAAAACATGTGATATACAATACTTTTATCGATCGGCTAAAACAAACAAAGAGATATTTCAACCTCCACATTTGCTAATTAAAGAGAGTGTTACAGGAATAAAAATTCCTGTAGCATATAGTAACAGTTATTTGACTTTTAAAGATAAAATAATAGGGATCCATGCACCTAGTAAAGAAGATTCTGAATTGCAAGAATTAGGAGAATACTTAAAAGGAGATGAAAATGTTTCTTTAATGTGGCTTTTGAGTGGACAAGTTTTAACTTCACGTGAAGGGGTCCCACTAAAAGGAGATATTCTAACCTTGCCATATCCTAAGGTAGAATTAGATAATATTGAAAAAATCTTACTTGGTGACATTTTGAATTACTATTCTGATTTTAGGAAACAAGGTGAAAAAAGCAAAATACTTTGTCTTACTGAAGAAGATGATTTAAAAACATTTGGTGAAATTTTTTGTAAGATACTTAACTCCATATACGATAATTTCAAGCCTCTTGATGCCATTGTTGGAAAGGAATTCATAGCATATCCATTTATCTTAGGAAGTAAACCTGAAATCGAGATTCCTGAGACATTGAATGGAGTTGAAGAAAAGCTAAAAGAACTGATAGATCATCAGGTTTCCTATAACCTCTGGGTGAAGCGTATAATTAAGGTTTATCATAAAAATGTTATTATTTTATACAAACCTAATCAAAAGCGATATTGGTTGAAATCAATTGCCATCCGTGATGCTGATGAAACATTTATTGACTTATATAAACAAGGCAAATAATGGAGTACGTCAGCAATAATACCTTTGGCACATTAAGTAGTGCCCTTGATGGAAAGATTATTTCAAAAGTATTCGATTTCGTAATATCTGTCTTGCAAGATTTTGAGGGAAAAGAGGATGATAATGAAAACCATCTTACAAATGGATTATGTAAGCAGTTAGGCTTCAAAAAGCCTCCTGAATATCCTTTCTTTTTTCAACATCAAAACATAGAAGATGCTAAAGAAAACACTTCGACCGACTTTGCAGCATTTGGCACCTACACTTATGCACAGATACATAACAAAGAAGGAGAAGAATTTCCTTTGGTGAAATTTGAGGCAAAACGACTTAGCTCAACATTACCGAAGAAAAGAGAACGGGAATATGTAATTGGTGAGTACGAAAAAGGTAAATTAACTAAAAATTCAGGCGGAATTGAGCGCTTCAAAAATCTTAGGTATGGGAAAGATGTAGTTCATGCTGCAATTATTGGTTATGTTCAAACTGATACTTTCGACCATTGGATTGAAAAAATAAATAGTTGGATAAAGGATGAAGTTAATAGCCCCCATGATTCAATATTAATATGGGATGCTGATGATTATCTTAAAGCAAATTGGACGAATGGTAATTTATGCAGTTTCTTATCTAGGCCCAAAAGAAAGGGATTTGAAGAATTAAATATGAATCATATTTGGATAAGCTTTGTCTCAAAAGAAACACATGAAACAGAATGACTTTATAGGCGAGAGAAAAGGATTTGTCCAACGCTATTTGCACATTGCCATCCTCGTTCCTGTGGTGGCAAAGAGCAAAGCCAACATACAGGTAAAGAAATGAAAAACGGTATACAACAAAAAATATAGGTCATTGGGCAGATAGTGGTAAACTTGAGAATTGCTACATTTAATAAAATATATAGTAACTTGAAAGTGTCGACTTTGAAATGCCTAACACACCATATTCAATCCATTGCCAGCAATTCAAAACAATAAATGGAAGGGTAGTGGCATATGTGTTGTTATATTTATAAATATTACAGGATATTCAAATTTCTCTTTTAACTAACTATCAATGGAAGATTTGAACCATAGCACCCTTGTCTTTCTGGACTACTTCTTTTTTGTATTCCATTCCGCCTATATCTCATTTAGTATGTTTGGATGGATCTGGCGAAAAACAAGGTTTGTACACCTGCTTACTTCTCTGCTTACTTTGTTTTCATGGTTAATTATGGGAATTTGGTATGGTCTTGGATATTGCTTCTTAACCGATTTGCATTGGGATGTCCGTATTGCACTCGAAAAACCTCCAAATTCCAATTCTTATATACATTTTTTGATCCGGAAAACCACAGGCCTTGATCTTCCTGCACCATTCGTTGACAAGGGAATTGTCGTTGTATTTTTAGTTTGTTTTGTTCTTTCAATATGGTTAAATCTAAGGGATTACAATCGAAGAAAGCATAACAGCTTGAAGCAGAGGAGAGAAAGCAGGTGAAAAATCTTATTGTCTACTTGCCGCACTTTGCAGCAGGTAAGTTAGAAATGCTATTGTAGAATTAATTGGTAAATAAGGGGTGACACCCCTTCTAATGACGGGAAGAATGGCTTTGCATCCGATAGAAATCCTTTATAAAGCATTAGCCTGAGATTTACTACGGTTCAAATTTGTTAAATCCGGCTAAAATTAATATATTCCCCAGTAATTTGATAACCAGATATAATTTTTATACTTTTATGAACTTCTGAAGAAGAGCATATTTGAAAAAATGCTTATCTCCCCAATTTATTGACCTGTTAAAATTCCCTTATTATTCTTTCACTTAAAACCGTATTTGTGTTTTTAGCGATTGGATGTTGTACCTGTGACTTTTATGCCATTGGAGAACTTTTAGTTGTATACTGAAAAATATTTAAAATAACATATTAAAGCTATAAACAAAAACGATAATGCGATGAAAAAAATTCAAAAAAACACCAATCCAGGCTATACCATTCAAACCGAAGTTGATCTTATGGAAGGTTATATCGGAACTTCTCCTTATAAACAACCCAGCCAGTCTGTGTGCGGAGTGCTCTCCGATGGAAGCAATTGTATCTTATCCGGCGCTGAAGACGGAACGGTAAGACTTTTTGTGCGAAGTTCAGATAATATTTCAGGTTGGGATGTTTACGATGTTACAAAAGCTTTAGGATTGAAACCCATTGCTAACACCATGCTTGGTTTTTCTAAGGCACCGGGTCCAAATGGAGATCGTTTCATTTTCTACTATGACGATTCAATTATTGAGCCTTTTTTTGACCCATCAACGAAAGTAATCACAGCGAACAAGTACCCTGGTTGTGTACGTATTTACAGAGATAATTCAAAGATTTATAATGAAGATTTGCTGGTATTATCCGATCTATACATTAACACTCAATCTCAACTTTTGGTAATTCAACCGGGAGTACCAGGCTTATGCTATTCACTTCAAGATACAAATGGTGGGCCTATTGCTGATGGTTATTCTATAAAACTATGCCCACCTTCTGCTTCTGGCATTGGCTTCCCCAACTTTATGGCATTATTGAGATCACAATTACCAGGTAATCAGTTGAGGCTTTTATTTGGCACAAGCCCTCAAGGAATTTTTGTGCAAAATATAATACCTGTTGAAGTTCCAATACCCAGCTGCCCCGGACCTGTTGATGGCGCATTGGCTGTTAGCAATCTTAAAGGGCAATTAAGCCTGTTTGCATTTGATTGTACGAATAATAAGCTTTACATCATTAATCAAACCGGGGGTGGCAGTAGTTCCACCGACTTGCCTCAATGGGAAGCACAGTGGTTTTCAGCAGACTTAGATCTTACGTTTAGTGATGATAATATATACCCTTATGTTCTTATGGACAAAGACGGTATTTTTCATGTTTTTATTAGTTCCCCTTCACCACAGCAAAATAGCCTTACATATTTCAAAATTTGGCCTGATGGAACTAATCCGGGATTCTGGAAAAAAAGCAAGACAGAAGTACTGGATTCCTCAAGAGGTCATCTCCTTGACCCCTCTTTAGCTGCAAACGGATACATACAATACATAGATGTTGTTGTGGATTCAGATCAGAAAGTAAGTCTTAGGTATGTCTCTCAGCCCAACGGAAATGATTATAATTGGTATGAGGAATTAGTAGAAGTAGTGGATCCGGACGCAGCAATTCAAACTTCAGGCTATCGAATATCTGCAACCGTACTTGATGAAAACAATGTTCCGGTGCCCGGGATTGAAGTCAACATAAGCAGTGAATATTCAAGAGCTGCTTTGATCAACCGTGATTTTTACCGTCTTGGCAGCAATCCGGTAAATATCATGACCGATCCTTTCGGCACCATCAGTATTTTTATTGAAACAAATAACACCCTATCCAGTCCCAAGATCACAATTACGGATCCGCAAAGCCAATTTAGCCCGATAGAAATAGATCCTCAGGATAAAATCAAGAACTTCCTGAGTACCGGAATTACCCAGACATCATTAACAACGGCGGTAGACCCGATCAGCAATAGAGCGGTTTTATCAAATCCTTCAACGCAAGCCGCCGGATTAGCAGCTCAAATAAAGAACCTTATGGGTTTGTCTTCAACTTTGGAAAACACAAACAATCAACACTGGATCTTCGAGCTTATTGAAGAAGAAGTTATTTGTCGGGACATCACTATAGATGAATTTGAATTGCGATTGGCTAAATGCGATGAAACAGTTAAAAGAGCATTGGAGAATCCTTACCTCAATGATATCACAAACGATTGGGGGGCTTTCTGGCTTTCTGTCTGGAATGGTGCTTCTACTGTTTCGAATATGACCTTCTCACCTACAAAAATAGTAGTGAGCTTTGTAGTAGCCGGTAGTAATGAAAATGTCAGCTTCAGTGACCTTACACCGGCAAAAGTGTATGACATTCTGAGAGCTTCTATTGATCAGGTTGGAACACCCTTTAAAGTATTTGTAGGTTGGGTTATGAGTGAAAGCGGTTTTGTTTTTGACTGGGCAAAAATTTTAAGCACAAGCGATACCATCAAAACCGAATTCAAAAGCAATATTAAAACCGCTATTTCGAAAGTCCCGGATATGGCAAAGCTAAAAAAAGACTTCGATACACAAACCGATGATATCATTAATAACTTTAATACCTATATCAGTGATATGGCCGGTGGGAAATTAGGAAATACCTCTGTGTTTGACGGGAACCAGCCTGCATCACCGGTAAGCCTTTTCTCTTCTGGAGGAATATCTTTTGTCAATCCGATTAATTACCTCATGGATATTGCCTTTGCACAATTACCAAACTACATGCCGAACTTAAAAGGACCAACAATTACCGGACTGGATCCAGCATTGCAAAAACTTATGGTTGATTACAAAGCCGGAAGCAGCGTTATCGATACCTTTACTACCGAGATCATTGCTTTGCTGGACAATATGTTGAGCAATGATGTTACAACACTGCTTAGTACTGTGCAAAAAACAGCAAATGCCGTATTAAATTATATCAAAACCATTATTGATGACCTCTTGGATGTTTTAAATATATTTGTTCAAAACATTGATGATCTGATAAACTGGCTGGATACTCCCTTATCCGATCTCCCGTTTTTTTCTGCCTTTTACCGTTCCATTTCAAAAGGAGGCCAAAACCCCTCATTACTCGATCTTATTTGTCTGGTCGGCGCTATCCCGATGAGCCTGATCGGTTTAAACAGTATGGATGGGCAAAACAATGAACTCCTGACATTTTTCATGGGGCTTTGGGCTGTATTCAATGCCGTTTCTGATGGCTTAAGTGTGGCTAGTGACCGTAATATGGTGGTATTCTGCTCTTCCTTCCTGGGATTTATTGGATCATTTTTTATGTTATTTCCGGCCTTGTACTTATATGTCAGACCTGGCTGTTCTAACCTGGAAAAAGGTTTTAGTTTTCTGGCCTTTTTCTTAACCGTTGTAGAAACCTTCACTACATTTATGTTTTGTACAACCTATGCTTGTGAATCGGGTCAGCAAAGAGATGACGACATCGAAACATTAGGTAAGGGAAGTTCCTGGCTTTTAGGTGTCGGCGGGATAGTGCTGATCGGTAGTACTATTGGTATTGCAGCCAAAAAAGGCAGTGCTCCGACACAAAAAGAATGGTACAGCATTTTTATGAATTTATGTTCCTCACTGACCCTGGTCAGCAAACCTGCACATTCAAAGATCCCTAAAGACAAAGCCCTTATTTTCAGTCTTATTCAGACAGGTCTGGGCGGATTAGCAACACTCTTTTACGGACTGGAAACCGCAATTCCCGATCCGCCGGCTTCGGAAGAGGATGATTTGGAAGAAGATGATTCGGAGACAGAGGAACTGGCAACATAAAATTGTCAATTCTTGATGTTTAATTAGGCGAAGTTTGTCCCTGCTCGGCTGAGGCTCTGCCTCAGTCGGTTTTATCTAAAAAGGCCCTGCCTTTTATGATATAGGGACTAAGATAGAATTTTATCCAGCAGAGTAATCAACTCTTTACTCATTTTTCAACTATACTAGTGTAAAAACTTCTTAATTCCAAATTCGTCAATCCTTGTTCTTCATTAAATTATATATTTTATGAATAAAGATTAACGAATTAAAATTTTAGAAGTGGTTTTATGTAAAAGGGACACTGTATTTTATGGGATGGCTTCCTATTATTGTTCCTATCCCAATTCTTGCCTCCGGTAACAACTTACAATATGATCATTCACCATTCCGGCAGCCTGCATATAAGCATAACAAATTGTTGAACCTACAAACTTAAATCCGCGTTTCCTTAGATCTGCACTCATAGCATCTGATTCAGGAGTAGAAGCCGGAAGTTCTTTTATCGATCTAAAATTGTTAACAATGGTTTTATGCCCTGTAAATTGCCAGATGTATTTGTCAAAAGTTCCAAACTCTTTTTGAACTTCCAGAAATGCAATAGCATTTGTAATAGCAGCTCTGATCTTTAATTTATTCCTGATAATCCCTGCATCTTGTAGTAACTCCTGAATTTTCTCTTCTCCATAATTTTTTATGACTTCCGGATCAAAATGATCAAATGCTTTCCGGAAATTTTCCCGTTTATGAAGAATGGTCTTCCAGCTTAAACCCGCCTGAAATCCATCCAAAATAATATATTCAAAATGCTTTCGATCGTCATGAAGAGGGGTGCCCCATTCCTCATCATGGTATTTAATCATCAGCTCATCAGTTGATGGCCATTCGCATCTTTGTTTTTTCATGATAGATGTGTTTATTTAGGATGAAAATATACCTTATGTTTGATAGTACATAACGATATATGTTTATATTTGTTATATAGATTGACGGATAAAAATAGAACACCCTATTAACAAATAAAAGTAAGATTTTGTTAATAAATGTGAATAATCCTAAATTCTAAGTTAAAATATGGTCACCAATTTTCGGAGTATTTCTTTATTCATCCTTGTGATGTTTGTTTGTAATGTTTTTGCTCAACAAGATACGAGCAAAGTAGCCCTTGTTTTGAGTGGGGGTGGAGCAAAAGGTTTTTCTCATATTGGAGTATTAAAAGCCCTTGAAGAAAATAATATCCCGATCGATTATATTGCCGGTACTTCTATGGGCGCCATTGTTGGGGGCTTATATGCTTCCGGCTATTCTCCGGAAGAGATTGAAGGGCTTATGACCTCTCCGCAATTCATGGAATGGGCCAGTGGCGAAATCAATAAAGATTTTATTCACTATTATAAAAAACCTGACCCAAACTCTTCTTCTGTTAGTATTCCGTTTACGATCAATAAAGGCTTTGACGCCCACTTACCTTTGGTATTAGTGCCTTCACATGTGATGGATTATACTTTTATGGAACTATTTGCCGGCCCAAGTGCTGCTGCAGATTATGATTTTAACAAACTCTTTATTCCTTTCAGGTGTGTCGCTGCAGATATCGAAGCAAATGAAGAAGTGGTTTTTAAAGACGGACAATTAGGAGATGCTTTGAGAGCCTCAATGGCAGTACCCTTTTATTTTTCTCCTGTTAAATTAAATGGAAAGCTATTGTTTGATGGAGGAATGTATAATAATTTTCCTGTAAATGTTGCTAAAAAAGAATTTAAACCTGATATTTTTATTGGCAGTAAATCTGCTTCGAACTTTAAGCCTCCGAAAGAAGATGATGTGATTTCTCAATTACAGAATATGTTAATGGAGAAAGTCGATTATGACTACATCCCGGGGCCTGGCGTAATTATAAGCCCTGATTTGGGCCAAATGAATGTTACGGACTTTAGCCGGGCTAAAGAGTTTATAGACAGTGGTTATGTCCATACGATGAATCAGATAGAGTTAATCAGTTCTTTATTGGAAAGAAGGTCTGACCCCGAAATACTCAGAAAAAGAAGATTGGAGTTTTATGATAAGAAACCAAAAGTGTATATTGATTCTATCAATATTAATGGTGTTAATCAACTTCAAGCCGAATATATAAATAAGCATATTCAAACTCCGGATAGAAAATTAATTACGTTAAATGAATTTAAAAATAATTATTACGGATTAATTGCTGATGAGAAAATCCGATCGGTTTATCCAAGGCTGACTTACAATAAATTAACCGGACATTATAATTTAAATCTGGATGTAAAGCGTGTAGACAAATATATGGTTGAGTTTGGTGGTAACCTTTCATCTGATGCCTATTATATGGGTTTTATAGGCTTACATTACAAACACTGGGGAAGAATAGGAGTTGACTATGGAGCCGAATTTAATTTTGGGAGATTTTATTCTGCTTTTGCTTTGAAAACCAGAATTGACTTTCCATCCCGGCTACCATTTTATGTTAATCTTGAGTATACCGGCCAGGTAAGGGACTATTTCAAAAATACTTCTTATTTTATTGATGATATTGATCCCTCATTCCTGGTAGAAAGAGAAGAATATTTCAGAGTAGCCTTGGGGATCCCTTTAAATAACCAGTCTAAACTACTTGGTGGGTTTACGTTTGGTCGTTTAAAGGATGAGTATTATCAAACAAATAATTTTACCAGTTCGGATAAGTCTGATAAAACCCGTTTTGATTTCTTTTCTCCTTACTTAAAATATGAATACAATACATTAAATGCAAAGAGTTTCCCTAAAGATGGAATGAAAATCAGTGCATCATTCAGATATGTATGGGGGAATGAAGATCATAGTCCTGGTAAAGAACTGGATAATAATATTATCCGTTTTAGCGAGAACAGACAATTTTATCAGTTCCTGGGAAGCTTTGAAAAATATATACCTCTTTATAAGGGAATAAGATTTGGAATTCATGGTGAGCTTATGTATTCAAATCATCCGTTCTTTGAGAATTATACATCCACTATATTGTCTGCCCGACAATTTCAACCTACACTGGAAAGCTCTCTGATTTTTCTACCTTCATTCAGAGCTTTCAAATATGCAGCATTTGGATTGAAAGACATCATTCCTGTCACTAAATCGATTGATTTAAGGCTTGAAGCTTATATTTTTCTACCGGAAAAATCTATTATGCAGAATCCTGTGACTAAAAAGGCTTATTATGCAGAAAGCTTTGCTCATCAGTATTTTATGGGCTCTGCAAGTTTGGTGCTTAATACTCCTCTCGGGCCTATTAGCTTAATGGCTAATTATTACAGTAAACATAAAGAAAAGTTCTCTGTGCTGTTTAATGCCGGCTTTTACATCTTTAATAAAGCAGCCTTAGATTAAGCTTGCTGTTTTAAAAAAGGATGATAAAACCCCTAAAACATTCCCCTGTCTTAAATAATTACTAAATTTGCATTCCGTTTGGGAACTTATTGTCTAAAAATTAGAATTAGAATAGACAGGTTCATAAATAGTATTATAAATTAAAAAGAACAATATCATATTTCCAATTTTGGAAAGCGAATTCTGCAACTGTAATTTACAGAGATATGGAAGCAAAAGAAACAACACCTGAAAAGGACCAGCAAGCTCACGAAAGTGAAAATGTTATCAATCATACTGAAAACAATGATAACGATCTTAAAGATGATAAATCTTCTGAAACTGAGGATTTAACTGAGAGTAAAACTTCGGATGATTTGCCTGAAGTTGAAGAAGAATCAACAATGGAAGAAGCCGAAGAGGTTAACTTTGAAGAAGTTGAACTGGAAGGAAAAAATAGGGAAGAACTGGTTGACCTGCTGGAAGAAACTGTAAAAATTCAGGATATTACTAAAATTAAACAGAAAGTAGCATCCATTAAAATGGCTTTTCTAAAAGAGAATAAAGCCATTAAAGATGCTAAACTGAAAGAATTTGTAGAAAGCGGAGGAAAAGAAGAAGATTTTGATACTCAGCCTGATGAACATGAAGAAAAATTTAAGCTCCTTTTCGATATATATAAGCAAAACAAATCCAAGTATAATGCTGAACTGGAAGAGTTAAAAACAAAGAACCTGGAACTTAAAAAACAAGTACTTGAAGATTTAAAAGAGCTGATTAATTCTGAAGAAACACTTAAAAAAACTTATGATGAATTTAAAGTGCTTCAGGATAGATGGAAGGAAATTGGCCTGATCCCTCAAAACGAGATCAATAATCTCTGGCAGAGTTACCATTTTCTTGTTGAAATGTTTTTTGATAAAGTGAAGATCAATAAGGAACTCAGAGATCTTGACCTGAAGAAAAACCTGGAAGCGAAAATTAAGTTATGTGAAAAAACGGAAGAGCTGCTTTTAGAAACTTCTATTATAAAGTCGTTTAAAGAATTACAAAAGTATCACGACCAGTGGAAGGAAATAGGTCCTGTTCCCCTCGATATGAAAGATGAGATCTGGGATCGTTTTAAAGCTGCCACGGATAAAATTAATGAGCGTAGAAGAGAGTATTATTCCAATATTCACGAAACCCAAAAGAATAACCTTGAATCAAAAACCGCTTTGTGTGAAAAAGCAGAAGAATTGGCTGCTGTTGAACTTAAAACAGTAAGCGATTGGCAGGAATATACCGATAAGATGAACGAACTTATGGAAGTATGGCGCGGTGTTGGCCCGGCTCCCAAAAAACATAATGATGAAATTTGGAGCCGCTTTAAAGGAACGCTTAATTCATTCTTTGAAAATAAGAAAGAATTCTTTAATAAGTTAAAAGAGCAACAACTGAATAACTATAACTTAAAACTGGATTTGTGTGCTCAGGCTGAAGCGATGAAAGATAGTGAAGAGTGGCAAAAAACAACCAATGATTTAATTCGCTTACAAAAAGAATGGAAAACCATAGGTCCTGTCCCTAAAAAATATTCTGATAAAATCTGGAAAAGGTTCAGGGCTGCTTGTGATGACTTTTTTAACCGGAAAGCTGCCTTTTTCTCTAACCAACATGAAAGAGAGGAAGAAAACCTTAAAGCAAAAAGAGAGCTGATTCAAAAAATTAAAGACTTTGAGTTTGGATCCGATAAGCAGGAAAACCTGCAACTGTTTAAAGACTTCCAGCGCGAATGGATGGATATCGGACATGTCCCGATTAAAGAGAAAGATAGAATTCATAAAGAGTTTCGTAAGGTACTGGATGAAAAGATGGAAACTTTGAAGATCAATGAGGCTGAAATCAATGCAATGAACTACAAAGCCCGGTTTGAGAATCTTAAAGATACCAGGGATTCCAGAAATATGTTGTTTAAAGAACGTAATTTCTTGACCAACAAAATAAATAAACTTAAAGATGACATTATTTTGTGGGAGAACAATATGGGATTTTTAGCTTCTTCGAAAAATGCAGATCTGCTTAAAGTTGAATTTGAAAAGAAAATAAAAAAGGCTAAAAACGATCTTTTGATCCTGGAAGCAAAATTAAAGGTATTAAACAATACACAATTAGATTAAAATAAATTACGATATCAACCACAAAGATCACAAAGACTTTTACATAAAGAACCCAAAGTTTGTAAATTAGCTTAGTGTTCTTGGTGATTATACTTAGTGCTCTTGGTGGTTTTTTTATATTTAAAATTATGGCTGGAAATACATTTGGAAAATTATTCAGATTAACTTCATTTGGCGAATCTCATGGCCCTGCTATCGGTGGCATTATAGATGGCTGCCCGGCAGGAATAGAAGTCAGTATGGAGTTTGTTCAAGGTGAATTAAACAGAAGAAAACCTGGTCAGTCTGAGTTTACGACTCCGAGAAATGAAGGTGATGAGGTAGAATTTCTTTCAGGAATCTTTGAAGGAAAAACTACAGGTACATCAATCGGTTTTATGATAAAAAACAAGGATAGCCGTTCAAAAGACTATGGTAATTTAAAAGATGTTTTTCGCCCATCACATGCTGATTATACTTACGAACAGAAGTATGGTGTTCGTGACCATAGGGGAGGAGGAAGGTCTTCTGCCCGGGAAACGGCAACAAGAGTTGTTGCAGGGGCGATAGCCAAATTATTTCTGATTCAATATAATATTCATTTTCTGGCTTTTGTTTCTCAAATAGGAACGGTTAGCATTGATAAGGAAATTGAAGAATTAAGCTATGAGGCCGTAGAAAAGTCTGCTGTCCGCTGCCCTGACCCGGAAACTTCTGAGAAAATGGAAAACCTGGTTTCAGTACTAAAAGAAGTTGGTGATTCAACAGGTGGTATTATTTGTTGTATGATCAATAATTGTCCGGCCGGACTGGGAGAGCCTGTATTCGATAAATTACATGCCGACCTGGGTAAGGCCATGCTCAGTATCAATGCTGTTAAAGGCTTTGAATATGGCTATGGATTTGAAAGTGCCGGCATGAAAGGGTCCGATTTGAATGATGAGTTTATCAGCAAAGAAAATGGAATAGGTACTGCTACTAACTTTTCAGGTGGAATTCAGGGTGGTATTTCTAATGGAGAGAGTATTTATTTTAATGTTGCTTTTAAAGCGGTTGCAAGTATTGCTGCAAAACAAAAAACTGTCGACAGAAAAGGAAATGAAGTGGACCTGGAAATTAAAGGAAGACATGATCCCTGTGTGGTTCCAAGAGCTGTGCCTATTGTAGAAGCAATGGCTGCATTGGTTATTGCTGATCATTTATTGCAGCAAGAAGCTTATAAAGGATAGCAGATAGCAGATAGCAGATATTCGATATGCGAGCGATTTAATAAACAACCGGTGTTAGTTAACTTTTAGTTGACGGCTTTTTTATATCGATGAGAGATTTTCTCCTAATTTAAAACACTCATTCAAAAGTTTTTTGTTCTTTTCGAAATCCAATTTGGCAAGCTTTTCTGGAAGTTTTAATTTAGGATACAATTCCTGAAGTTCTATTTCTGATTTTTGAATTTGCCTGGTTATTGCCAGGCGGGTTCCTTTTATTGTATGCAAATGATTTCCATCTCCTAGTATATCTTTCATAAATTCAAACAATTCAATTACAGGTTTGGCATCAATATCATCCGATGATCCCATCGACAATAGTAATACAAAGTCTTTGTTCCATGTATGCCATGGAGTGTGTTTTAATCCGGTTTCCGTAATTTGAACATGTATGAACGAGCGAAAACGATCAATGATATTTTTTAAGGGTGCGGTAACATGATGAAAATATATAGGTGAAGCAAATACCAATACATCTGTAGCTAAAATTTTAGTACTTAATTCCTCCCAGTCATCATTCCTGATTGCACAGCGTTTTATCAGATTACATCTTAAACATCCGTTACAGTATTTGATGTTTAAATCTTTGACTAAAATGTGTTCAATAAGATCGGTATGCTCTTTTGCGCCATCCATGAAATGTTGAACAAGATAGGAAGTGTTGCCATTTTTTCTTGTGCTACCATCAAGTATTAAGACTTTTTTCATCTTTTCTTATTTAGGATTTGTAAATGATGTATCCTTAAAATAATCACTAAGAAACTTAATTTTTTCATCTTCAAATTCAACAAGTGTTAAACCTATGTTTGAATAAGGTTCACCGGTTTTAGCAAGCCCTTGATTTGTCCAAATTGCAACTGCCTTGTTATTTTCCAATAAAATATCACTCACATTAAATTTCAGTTCGCTATATTTCCTCAAAATTACGTTTAATACCAATAGTACTCTTTTCTTTCCAACAGCTAAATCAATACCTGGGAAGTCGAGTTGAATATTATCTGATATATATTGCTCCATATTTGAGAAATTCCTGGTATTCATGGCTTCAAAAATTAAAGCAACTAATTCTTTTTTATTCATAAATCTTAGGTTAAATTTTTCAGAAAATTAATAAAATATCTATGTGTAATGAATAAAGATTATAAAAGGTTTACAAAGGATAGTAAAAAAGGAAGCTTCAACTTATAGTTGGTTTAACTAGCCACGAGCTGGTAATTCTAGAACACAGATGACACGGATTTGAACAGATTTCCACGAATTTAATTCTTCATGATCCGTGTCCCCGCTACCGCACGATTGCATCGTGTGGTATGTATACATTTACTTACTTACTTTACAACAATAATACCTTCCAAAATTCCTTTTTCGCCACTATAATCTCTTGCACTGCTATATACATAATCTTCCGGATAAAAAACCAGTCCTTCATCTACCGGGTTATTATGTATATAATTAATTTTCTCATTAATTACTTTATTGCTCCACAATTCAATAGGCTTATTATCATGTCTCCAGAATTGATATTTACTTACATTTGAAGATTTTTTACCTGCTGTAAGAAACTGCTCCAATAACCACTCTTTTCTACTTTCTTTAGGGTTGATCTTTATCTCGTTTACGATAGCCTTACTGGTAAACTTTTTTAAATCACCTAAAAGATTTTGAGGTTTTTGATTTTGTATACTTCGAAAAATTAAATGTACATGATTTGTCATAATACACCATGCAAATATTTCCATGCCTTTTCCCTTTTGGCAGTAGCTCAAGCTATCAAGAATTATATTTTTATATTCGTTTCTTGTAAAAACGTCTATCCATTCAATTACAGCAAAGCTAACAAAATATACACCATCAGGGTTATGAAACTTATAATTTCGACTCATAAATTAAATATGGATTATTTATTAAAATCAAGCTGAATATGATCAGTAATTTGATGTTTATCTGATATTGCTTATAATAG
This sequence comes from Bacteroidales bacterium, assembly GCA_028280405.1. Lineage (GTDB taxonomy): Bacteria > Bacteroidota > Bacteroidia > Bacteroidales. The sequence continues at coordinate 260 of JANQLW010000080.1, read as the reverse complement.
TTAATACCAAATTATTGAAAATGTCCCTGTATTTATTTTGTTATGGTAGTAAAAGATTTGTGCCACACGATGCAATCGTGCGGCAGCGGGGGCTTTACCCCAAGTATGATGAACATTCTCATCTTTTATATCGTGGTAATGTCTTCGTTGTCCTCTGCTTGTTTTTTTATCGTGTATTTCTGATTTAGCTTTCTTTGGTTGACCAGATGCCTGTTGAGCTTTCTTTTTACTAGAATGTTGTACAAAATGCTTTTTTGTAG
>JANQLW010000072.1 GCA_028280405.1 Bacteroidales bacterium | reverse complement strand
TAAAGTCATCAATTTGTTCTATATTTTTTTTACAGGCTTATCAACCCTAATATCTTAATAACTATTGTCATGGAAGCTTAAATTGACGGCTATGGGATGCCATCCCTTTAGATCGTTTCCATCAATTCATCAGTCATTTCAAGATTGTGGAATACATTCTGAACATCGTCATTTTCTTCAAATATATCAATAACTTTCATGATTTTTTGAGCATCTTCAAGTTCTAAAGTGATGGTGTCATTTGGTATCCTTTGAAGTTCGGCACTTTCCGGTTCAATATTCAATTCTTCAAGCTTTTTCATCATATTGCCGAAATCTTCCATAGAGGTAGTAATGGTAAACAAACCCTCATTTAATTCAATTTCCTCTGCGCCTCCGTCTATCATCTCCAGTTCAAACTCTTCCGCATCAATATCTCCTTTTGGAACTGTAAACATTCCTTTTCTGTCAAAGATGAAATTTAAAGACCCATTAGTTCCAAGGTTGCCATTGTATTTATTAAAAATGGCCCTGATGGCGGCCACAGTTCTTTGCTGATTATCTGTAGTACATTCCACATAAACAGCAATCCCGTGTGATAAATACCCTTCATAAGTTAATTCTATAAAATTTGCTGCATCCTTATCCGAACCTTTATTGATCGAGCGCTGAATTGTATCTTTAGGCATGCTGGCACCTTTGGCGTTAGAGATAGCAAGCCTTAATCTTGGGTTGCCATCCGGGTCAGGACCTCCTTCTTTTACAGCTACAGTAATTTCTTTTGTCATACGGGAAAACATTTTGGATCGCTTTGCATCCAATGCCCCTTTCTTTCTTTTAATGGTTGACCATTTACTATGTCCTGACATATTGTTAGATTTTAGATTTTTCAATTGTGAAGTTAGAATGGCTTCAGACAACAACCTGGGACACCATCCCATGTTAATTAAATTTTATTCAGATAATTATATATGATTTTTATTTGCAATGAAGGGATGGCGTCCCTCCATACAAATTCTACTAGTAAAATTATTAAATCTTAAACAAAAAGAAAAGACTCCTCATAATGAGAAGTCTTTACAAAACCAAAACAAGCTAAGGTTACCATTTTACAAGCGTGATACCGAATGATATCGGATGTAATTTGGGCCCTTCGCTTTTCTTAAAGAGTGTGTTTAACGAATAGGAGGCATAGAAATTAAGCCACCCCCAACCAAAGCGGAACATTACATCTGTTTTGATTGGATTTAAGTGATATGAATCATGGTTTTTTACTTTTTTAGTGTCAGGAGTTGTGATAGTACCTGCCCATACTGTTCTGTCTTCATCTTCATAAATATTATAGGTCAGGTTTTTTTCATCGAATACCATTTTGGTTTTGGAACCGATTCTTAAACCAAATACACAACCTAAAGATGCATGGAAACTATCTCTTCTGTTATAGGCATTGGTCTGAAACTCAAAAATGAAAGGAATACTTAAGTAATTAGCAGTCATTTTGTGCTTTTTCAAGTTTACACCTCTTTCAATATAATATCCTTTAATCACATCCTGATCCGGGTCTAAATAAATGTTTCTGTCGAATCTGTAATTTCTTAACTCAAATCCAATACCGGTAATTAAACCCCATCTGTTGTTTCTGGATAATGGAATATTTTGCTCAAATATATTAAGATCGACTCTTATGGATTTTCCTAATTTTAAATCAAGAAATTCTGCTTCTTCAGGTAAATCCATGCTTAAACCGGGAGTTACATAAGCATTAATACCTAAATCAACCCCACCCCAGTGGCCATTAAAACGGTTTCTGTAAATCTTATAAAATCTTGAATTTCCATATTCATCCACAACGAATTTATGTCTGCCAAGAATGACAACTGTAGAATCTCTATCCGTATCAACCTCAAAATTAAAACTGCCTAGCCTAACTGATGACCGGTCCCTATAACCTCTTTCACTTCTATAATATCCTCTTTCTGATTGTCTTTCTCTGGATGAGCGGCGAGTATCTGTTGATTTTATTACATTTTGTGGAGCATTTGCATATTGAATTTGGCTTTCATCAATTGATTTAATCTTTAATTCTTCCTGAACATTTACGAGGGCTTTCGCTTTATTTTTCCCTTTTACAGAAGCGTTAATCACTTCCAATTCCTCTGCGTCCAAATCAGAAGAACCATTTACGGAAGCATCCAGGTAATCGGCACTGCCTAAAAGCTTTAATTTTGATGCTCCGTAGGTGAATACTGTAATATTGTTTGCTTTAATTGGCAAGTTTGCTGATGAAGCACTTCTGGTAAAAATATCAATCTCTTCTGCTTTAACGATATCCGCTGAATAAAATTCAGCTACACCGGATAAATCAATTTCTCTTAGTGCCGGTGCATATACACTCACATTTAGTACAGATGGACTCCTTAAACTATTATTGTTTAAATAAAGTGTTTCTCCGTCAATACTGCTTTCAATCTGATCCAGCTTTGATGCGGATGTTTCAATTACAATTTTAAATTCATCCGACTGGATATAGGTTATTATAAATGTTTCTCCTGCTTTTATTCTGCTAAATTCATCTAGAATTCTTTCTTCTTTCTTTAAGTTATTTCCCTTTTCCTGAGCCTGAATATTAAAAATTGCTCCAATCAGTAGAATGATTAAAAATGCCTGGATTAATTTTACCCTTTTCATAATCTTAATTTTGAGTGTTAGTTTTTCGTAGGACGGCTATATGTTTTTAAATGTTACAATCGATTTTATTTATTCATAAAAGTCTTCAAGGAATTCAATAATATCAGAAGGATTCGTTTCTTCCTGCCGGTACTTCTCTTCACTTCTTCTATTTGTAGAAGCAGGTATGCTTAAATTAGAACCGGTCATGACATTAATTCTTTCTAATCCAATATTTGCTAAAGCCCACAAAGCACTTACTTTAACTTTTGGCTTTTCTTCTATTTTTCCTTCCGGTATTCTGGAGTTTTTATTGATTCTTCCAAATAGAGATTTAAATATATTATTTGATGAAGTTTTTCTTTTTTTATCAAAAGAAGCATAATTAATAGTGCTGATATTGTTGATTCTGATATAATCAAATTGGTAAAACAGTATTTTGGGCTTTTCAAATTCAGGGATCTCAATAGAGATAGATTCTATTTTTGCCTTTGCAAGGCTTAAAGGTGCCACTTGAATTTCTTCGACGGCATCTTCAAATGGAGTAATGCTATAGTCAATCTTTAAAAAAGCCTGTTGGGCAATCACAGGATTTGGTAATTTCCTGTTGTCAATTTTTGATATAATTAAAGTTTCAATGTTTTCGGGAATTATTAAAGCAGTTCTGGTTTCTGTTATTGAATCCGGGCTACTGAAAGGATTCAGAAAGATACTGATTAAGATTAGAACCGAAGCCGCTGCGGAAACTGCATAATACCATCTACGTTTTATGAATAAAGATTTTTTCAAAGATTTCTTATCCTCAAAAACGATAGCTAAACTAGGAGTTGCTTTACTGAGTTTGTATAGCTTATTTGTTTGATCTAATTGTGGGTTAATTTCCAGAAATTGATTTAATTCTTTTTCTTCATTATTGCTTAAATCATTTTCAGAAGAAGCAATCAGATATTCTTCGTAATTGGATTCAGAAATATTTTGGGTGGAATTGATTCCGGTTTGCTTTAAATCAGCTTTAAAATCAAAAGTGATGTTTTTAGGAGTGGAAATATTAATGAATTCAAAGCTTTCCACTTCTTCCCTGATTTCCGGATGGGCATCCAGAAATAAATCCATTTCCTTTTTTAGCTCAGGCTTAAGATTGCCTTCGATAAAATCGATCAGGAATTCTTCGTAATTACTTTTATTGATATTCATTTTCCCTGTTTTAAATAACAACATCCATTTTCACCAGATAATTTTTTAAAAATACCCTGGCCCTATATATATAGACTTTTACCTGCGACTCATTTAAGTTAGTGATGGCTCCAATTTCTTTATAAGAATAACCTTCATAATCCCTTAACAATACAACAGTTTTTTGAATTTCAGGTAATTTATCTACAGCTTTATCAATGACTTCCTTTAAATCAGAATAAGTATTCTGAGTTATACTGTTGTCCTGATAATTTTCTTCCATCGGACTCAGCTTTTTTTCATATCTGATTACATTTATGAAACAATGATAAGCAGTTGTAAATAAATATGATTTTGCTTTTTTAAAATTAACTTCCCCAACCTTATTCCAAAGCCTGACATAAGCTTCTTGCACAATATCCTTAGCTTTATCCTCATCTTGTATATTTTTTAGGATAAAACGGTATATATTGTCAGAAAATTCATCAACACATTGATTGTACTCCGATACTGTCATTCCTTTGTTTTGGTTCTGTCAAAGATAGGACGAAGAAGGTAAAATAAATGTTACAGACAGGATTATTTTTTTAGAGATAATTGAAATTGAATAAGCTCATTGCTCCATTGTTATGAACTTAGTTTCTATTCCTAACAATTGAACACTTGATAGTTACAGAAAACTACATTATCTTTCTTTATTAATCCAGCTTAAGTACTGCCAAAAACGCCTGCTGTGGAACTTCCACATTCCCCACCTGACGCATCCGTTTTTTCCCTTTTTTTTGCTTTTCAAGAAGCTTACGTTTACGGGTGATATCACCACCATAACACTTGGCAGTTACATCTTTACGTACTGCTTTTACGGTTTCACGAGCGATAATTTTTGCACCTATAGCTGCTTGAATGGCGATGTCAAACTGTTGACGTGGAATAAGTTCTTTTAATTTGACACACATTCTTCTTCCGAAGTCATAAGCATTGTCTCTGTGAATTAAAGTAGATAAAGCATCTACAGATTCACCGTTCAGAAGAATATCAAGTTTGACAAGGTTGGCCTTTTGATAACTGGATTGGAAATAATCAAATGAAGCATAGCCTTTGGATATACTTTTTAATTTGTCATAGAAATCAAAAACAATTTCACCCAAAGGCATTTCAAAAGTAACTTCAACTCGGTCACTGGTTAAGTATACCTGGTTTTTTAAAGCTCCTCTTTTATCAATACAAAGGTTCATTACAGAACCCACATATTCTGATTTGGAAATTATTTGTGCTGTAATATAAGGCTCTTCTATAAAGTCGATGAATTTTTCTTCAGGTAAACCGGAAGGATTATGAACCTCAGAAACTTCTCCTTTTTTAGTATGAACTTTATAAGAAACGTTAGGAACTGTAGTGATTACATTCATATCGAATTCCCTGTCCAGCCGTTCCTGAATAATTTCCATATGGAGTAATCCGAGGAATCCACATCGAAAACCAAAACCCAAAGCTACAGATGATTCAGGTATAAAAGTTAAAGAAGCATCATTCAATTGAAGTTTTTCAATAGAAGTTCTGAGTTCTTCATAATCATCAGCATCTACCGGATAGATCCCGGCAAATACCATTGGTTTTACTTCTTCAAATCCTTCAATGGCCTTCTCACATGGATTGTCCACATGCGTAATGGTATCTCCAACTTTTACTTCTTTAGAAGTTTTAATTCCTGAAATGATATAACCTACATCTCCTGCAGCAAGCATTTGCTGAGGTTCTCTGTCAAGTTTCAGAAATCCGACTTCATCGGCATGATACTCTTTTTCGGTATTTACAAATTTTACAAAATCTCCTTTGGAAATCTTTCCATTCAAAATCCGGAAATAAGCAATAATTCCCCTGAATGAATTAAACACAGAATCAAAGATCAAAGCTTGTAAAGGAGCTTCTTCATCTCCTTCAGGAGCTTTTACCTTATGAATGATATCATGTAAAATTTGCTTGATACCTAATCCGGTTTTACCACTGGCCTCAATGATATCTTCTTCTTCACATCCAATTAAATCAACTATTTGGTCTTTCACTTCTTCAGGCATGGCATTATCCAGGTCCATTTTATTCAATACCGGAATAATCTCTAAATCATTCTCAATTGCTAAATATAAGTTGGAAATGGTTTGAGCTTGAATCCCTTGAGTAGCATCAACAACTAGTAATGCTCCTTCACATGCAGCGATTGATCTGGATACTTCATATGAAAAATCAACGTGGCCGGGAGTATCAATCAGGTTTAATTTATACTCTTCACCTTCATAGTTATACCGCATCTGTATCGCATGACTTTTTATCGTAATTCCTCTTTCACGTTCAAGCTCCATATTATCCAATACCTGGTCCTGCAATTCTCTTTCAGAAAGAGTTCCGGTATATTGAAGTAAGCGGTCAGCCAGGGTACTTTTACCATGGTCTATATGAGCGATAATACAAAAATTCCTGATGTTTTTCATTCTCGCAAAAATAGTATTAAAAATTTAATTCTTTATTAAATATATTTTTTTAAACTTGGGTTTCGTTTTTGTAGTAAATTTAAGAGTCAATTTAAAAGAGCTAATATATCACATCATATGAAAAAAATACGAATCGGACTTATGGGCTTTGGCGAAATACCACGCCATATTTACCGTTTATGCCTTAATAATGATAGCATAGAGATCGTTGCCATCGCCGATATCGGCCGGCCCGAAATTTTGCATTATTTACTGGTATCTGAATCAAGTTCAGAAATTAATGTTCGTTTGGAAGGTAATTTTTTAGTTTCAAAAAATGGAAAAGCAAGAATTATGATGGGGGGTAACCCCGGGGATATTCCCTGGGATATCTTTAACCTGGATTATGTAATAGATGGTACCAATAAGTATAACAATCCGAAAGAGATGCAAAAGCATATATCGGCCGGAGCATCAAGGGTGATCATTACTCATCTTCCAACATGCACTATAGACCGGATTGTTATAGTGGGAGTAAATGAGAATACTATTAAATCGTCGGATAAATTGATTTCGGCTGGTTCGGCAACTACAAATGCTACTGCAATAATTTTAAAGATTCTGGATGAAGCATTTGGAGTTGAATGTGCCATGTTAACCACTGTGCATTCCTATACCTCGGATCAGCCTTTAAGAGACCGGGCGGGAACTGATTATCGAAGAAGCCGTTCCGCTGCAGAAAATATTATTCCGAATGATTCTCCATCTCCGGCCTGGATACAAAAAATACTACCTGAGTTTAATGGAAGAATAGAAGGGTCTGCCTTAAATGTTCCGGTTCCTCATGGTTCTTTACTTGATCTTACGCTGGTAATGAAAGACGCTAATACTGGAAAAGGAGATGTACTTAAAGAAATGAATGAGGCTGCAAAAAAATATCCAAATGCTATTGAAGTTGTTGAAGACCCTATAGTTTCTACAGATATTATTGGGAATGGACATTCTGTTATTTTCGATTCAAAAGCAATCATGAAGTCTCCGGGAAAAATGATTAAAACATTGAGTTGGTATCATACATCTTTTACAATGGCTTCGAGAATAATTGATGTTATTGAAGCTTATAATTTAGTTGATAAGAAAGGAGGTGTAAAATGAGAGTTGCGATTAATGGATTTGGAAGAATAGGTCGTTCGGTATTCAGGATTCTGAATAATAGAAAAGATATAGATGTTGTAGCAATCAATGACCTGTATGATAACGATGTATTGGCTTATTTATTAAAGTATGATACTGTTATGAAAGGCTTTGGCCAAGATGTTACTTTAAAAGATGATTATTTGATTACACCGAACGAAAAGGTTAAAATGATCAGTGTTAAAGAACCATCGGAATTGCCCTGGAAAGAATTGAATGTGGATGTAGTGGTTGAAGCTACCGGAATATTCAGAACTCGGGAGGCTCTTGAGCCACATTTGAAAGCCGGAGCGAAAAGAGTAATTCTTACCGTTCCTGCGAAAGATGAAATTGATTATACCATTGTAATTGGAGTTAATGATGAAGGATTGAAACCTGAACACAAAATTATTTCCAATGCAAGTTGTACAACAAATTGCCTGGCACCCATGGCTAAAGTGTTAAATGATGCTTTTGGAATTAAAGAAGGCCTCATGACAACCACTCATGCTTATACCAATGATCAACGTCTGGCTGATGTTCCTCATAAAGATTGGAGAAGGGGAAGGGCGGCAGCTGAAAATATTATTCCTACTACTACAGGTGCTGCAAAAGCTGTCGGCCAAGTTATTCCTGAGTTAAACGAAAAATTGGATGGTATGGCTTCCCGTGTACCTGTTCCGGATGGATCAGTCGTTGATTTAGTTGTGGAATTGGAAAAAGATGTAACTGTTGAAGAAATAAATGCTGCTGTTCGCCTGGCAGCTAATTCTCCTGCAATGAAAAATATTCTGCAGTATGCTGAAGAAAAGTATGTATCATCCGATATTGTGGGAAATTCCTATTCCAGTATCTATGATCCCGAATATACTAAAGTACTGGGTAAGCGGATTGTTAAAACCCTGAATTGGTATGATAATGAATGGGGTTATTCAAACAGGGTCGTTGATTTAATTAGTATGCTGATGAGATTTTAAAATTGTATTCATCTGTTAAATGAATCTTGCAGGGACGTTGTTCATATCGTCCCTGTTTTGTTTTAAGAATCTTTTATAAAATAATTGAATCAATAAATATAAGGCTTTGTTGATGCAATAATTTATTTAATTTTGTTTAAGGTTTTCCCAAACGATTATTGATTATGTATGTGTCCGATGAGGTCTTAGAAAATAAAGAAATAGTAAAACGCTATAAAAATTTACTTCGGATTTGGTATACCCGTAAAACTCCCGAAGATAAAAGGTTGGTGCGTAAAGCTTTTGATTTGGCTGTTGAGGCTCATAAAGGTGTGCGTCGTAAATCAGGTGAACCTTATATTTATCACCCTTTGGAAGTTGCAAGGATTGCAGCTGGAGAAATAGGTTTGGGGACCACTTCAATTGTTTGTGCACTTATACATGATGTTGTTGAAGATACTTCTTATACCTTGAAAGATATCAGAAAAATTTTTGGGGATAAAGTGGCACGAATTATTGATGGATTAACAAAAATTGAGGAAATGTTTGATGAACAAACTTCTTCAATTCAGGCTGAAAATTTTAAAAAAATGCTGCTTACTTTATCAGATGATGTTAGAGTCATTCTGATAAAACTGGCCGATCGTTTGCATAATATGCGAACCCTGGATTCAATGCCCCGGTTGAAACAATTGAAAATTGCTTCGGAAACAAATTATCTATATGCTCCACTGGCGCATCGTTTGGGATTGTTTTCTATCAAGAGTGAATTGGAAGATCTTGCATTGAAATATCTTGAACCGAATATCTTTGATTCTATATCGGAAAAAATTAAAGCTTCGAAAGACGATAGAACCAAGTTTGTACGAAAGTTTTTAGCTCCACTTCGAAAAGAGTTGAATAAGCATCATATCAATTATAAAATTCATGCCCGCGAAAAATCAGTAAATTCAATTTGGGGAAAGATGAAAAGTCAGGAAATTCCTTTTGAGGAAGTTTTTGATTCCTTTTCTATCCAAATTGTGATTGATCCGGAAGAAGATAATGAAAAGATTGATTGCTGGAAAGTGTATACTATAGTTACACACCAGTACCGTCCTAATATGGATCGTTTAAAAGACTGGGTTTCTATTCCTAAAGTTAATGGTTATGAGGCCATTCATACTACAGTTATGAGTCATGCCGGACAATGGGTTGAGGTACAGATCCAGACCGAGCGGATGAAAGACATTGCTGATAAGGGATATGCTGCTCATTGGAAATATAAAACTGATGGCAGTGAATCAGGATTGGATGAATGGTTAAGCAGGATTCGTGAAATATTAAAAGGAGATGAGGAAAATGCTATTGACTTTCTGAGCGATTTTAAAATGAACCTATTCTCGGATGAGATCTATTTATTTACCCCAAAGGGAGAATTGAAAACGATGCCTAAAGGCTCAACAGTCCTTGATTTTGCATACCATATTCATAGCCAGATTGGGGATAAATGCATAGGTGCTAAAGTAAATCTCAAACTTGTACCTTTAAGTTATCGCTTAAAAAATGGTGATCAGGTTGATGTATTGACTTCTTCCAGTCAAACTCCGAAAGAAGAATGGTTAAAACTGATTGTTACTGCCAGAGCAAAATCCAGAATTAAACATGCCATACACACTCATCGCAAATCTTTCAAAGATGAAGGTAAAGAAATGTTGATGGATTATTTTAATAAGCTTGGTTTGGATTATTCCAGAAACAAAAGAAACTATTTACTGGAAAAAATAGGAATTTCAAGTCCGATTGATTTGTATTTCTATGTGGCTAAATCAAAAATTAGTATGAATGATGTAAAACAGGCTTTTATTGAAAATGATAAAGGTGGCTGGTTTAGCAAAATTCATATCCCATTTTTGAGAACTAAACCAAATAACGAAGAAAATATCTCTCAAAAAATTAGAGAGAACATTCGACAAAAACCGGAAGATCTATTGCTTGAAGGTAGTATGAGTGATCTTAACCACAGGGTTTCTAAATGCTGTAATCCAATTCCGGGTGATGATGTGATTGGTATGGTTTCAAAAAATGATGTGATTGTAATTCATCGTACCAATTGTCCGACTGCAATCCAGAATATGTCAAAATTTGGAAATAAAATCGTAAAAGCTAAATGGCGTAAAAAAGAAACCATTACTTTCCTGGCCGGCATCAAAATTACCAGTATTGATGATATTGGTTTTATCAATCGCATGACAAATGTTATTTCAAATGAGTTTAAAATGAATATCCGTTCTTTCCACCTCGAAACCTCAGAAGGAGTAACCAATACTACAGTAATGATTTATGTGAGTGACCTGAGCAGCTTAAACAACCTGATTATTCATCTGAAGAAACTAAAAGAAATCAAAAAAATTAGTAGGATTGATAGGTTTTCTGAAGCTTAATTTTATTCTAAATCCCTATAAAACAATAATTTCTCCAAAAAAAGTAAATTATTTTTATTTATACCAAATCCTAATAGATAAATTTTCCTTATTTTTATCGAAGAAAATAAATTAAGGCTTATGAAAGATAAAAATAAGGATACCTTCGAAACTGTAAAACAAATATTTACTGAATATCTTGAAAAAAGAGGACACCGTAAAACACCTGAAAGATATACTATTTTGAAGGAGATTTATGCTACTGATGGCCACTTTGATATTGAAACGCTATACATTCGCATGAAAAATAATAAATATCGTGTGAGTCGTGCTACCTTATATAATACCATCGAATTATTATTGGATTGTAATTTGGTTACCAAACACCAGTTTGGAAATAACTGTGCGCAATTTGAGCGTTCCTTTAAATTTAAACAACACGATCATTTCATAGATATTGATACTGGTAAAGTATTGGAATTTTGTGATCCTCGTTTACAAGAAATTCAATCTTCTATTGAGAAATTATTAAATGTGAAAATTTCTCATCATTCATTGACTTTTTATGGAAAGTGTTTAGATGCTTCGGGTAAAAAATAATCCCCGGTAAATACAATTACTTTATACTTATGAAAAAATATTAAATCGTTTTCAAGATTAAGTTTTATTGCTTAATTTTGAAATAATTCCGTATTTGTACTAAAAAAACAGATTCATATTGATTTAGGCAAATACAACCTATGAAATTTAAATAAAAACAGATGAAAGTTGACGTATTGTTAGGTCTTCAATGGGGTGATGAAGGCAAAGGAAAAATTGTGGATGTGCTTACCCCCAAATATGATATTATTGCCCGTTTTCAAGGTGGACCTAATGCCGGACACACTATAGAATTTGAAGGAAATAAATTTATCCTTCATACCATTCCTTCAGGAATTTTTAATAAGAATACTATCAACATCATTGGTAATGGTGTTATTATTGATCCTTTTATTTTGCAAAAAGAATTGAATAATTTGAAGGAAAAAGACCTTGATCCAACTGATAATCTTTTGGTATCAAATAAAGCTCATTTAATTATTCCTTCTCATCGATTGCTGGATGCAGCTTACGAAAAAGCAAAGGGGAAAGGTAAAATAGGTTCTACTTTAAAAGGCATTGGACCTACTTATACTGATAAAGTTGCACGAGCTGGTATCAGAGTAGGTGATATTCTTTCAGGAAACTTTAAAGAAAAATACGAAGCTTTAAAAGCTAAGCATATTGATATTCTTGATTTCTACAATTTTGATTATACAAATCATAAATTAGATGGAGTGACTTTTAGTGATTATGAGCAAAAGTGGTTTGATGCAGTTGAGAAATTAGGGAAGCTTAAACATATTGACAGTGAATACTTTATTAATAATGTCTTGAATGAAGGAAAATCTGTTTTGGCTGAAGGAGCACAAGGTTCATTATTAGATGTTGACTTTGGGTCTTATCCTTTTGTAACTTCTTCAAATACGATTACAGCCGGTGTTTGTTCCGGTTTGGGAATTAACCCAAAGAAAGTTGGAAAAGTATACGGAATTTTTAAAGCTTATTGTACCAGGGTAGGTAGTGGTCCCTTTCCTACTGAATTATTGGATGAAACCGGAGATAAATTAAGAGAAGTTGGTCGTGAATTTGGTTCTACTACTGGTCGACCAAGAAGATGTGGTTGGTTGGATATCCCTGCTTTAAAATATGCAATTATGCTGAATGGAGTTGATGAGTTGCTAATGATGAAAACAGATGTGTTGAGCCCATTTGAAAGCATTGAAGTTTGTACTGCCTATAAAATTAATGGAAAGGTAAGTGAAGAAATTCCATTTGATGGTCTGGCGAAAGATATTGAACTTGAACTGGAAAGCCTGAAAGGATGGAATAAAGATATTGATCGACTGGAATCAATTAAAGATGCTCCTCAGGAAGTTCATAACTATGTAAAGTTTGTGGAAGAAAAAACAGGTATTCCTGTATCAGTTGTTTCTGTGGGACCAGATAGAAAACAAACTTTATTTAAGTAATATTATTCTTAAGAATAAACTCATAATGCAGAGACGTGATTTATCACGTCTTTTTTTACCCAATTAAGAAGAATAAAAAAACCTGTCAGGTTCATGAACCTGACAGGTTGAAATTACATTTACAATGAAATTATAGTTTTCGCTTTACCTCAATTTGTTCGTAACCTTCAATAATATCTCCTACTTTTATATCGTTGAAGTTTTCAATATTCAATCCACATTCGTAACCTGCCTGAACTTCTTTTACATCATCCTTGAATCGTTTCAATGATCCAAGAACTCCTGTATAAACTACAATACCGTCACGGATTACACGAACATTGGTGTTTCTGTGTATCTTGCCGTCTAATACCATACATCCGGCAATAGTTCCCACTTTGGAGATTTTAAATACTTCCCGAATTTCAATATTGCAGACAATTTTTTCTTCAATATCAGGTGATAACATACCTTCAATTGCTGATTTGAGTTCTTCAATTGCCTGATAGATGATTGAATAAAGCCTGATATCTATTTGTTCAGTTTCTGCAAGTTTTCGTGCACCTACAGATGGCCTTACCTGGAATCCGATAATTACTGCGTCAGAAGCAGACGCAAGAAGAACATCCGATTCAGTAACAGCTCCAACTGATTTATGGATCACATTAACTTGTACTTCATCAGTACTTAACTTAATTAATGAATCTGATAATGCTTCTACAGAACCATCCACATCACCTTTAACAATTACATTTAGTTCTTTAAAGTCTCCAATAGCAATACGACGTCCGATTTCATCAAGTGTAATATGCTTCTGAGTACGGATGCCTTGTTCACGTTGTAATTGTAAACGTTTATTGGCAATTGCTTTTGCTTCACGTTCATCTTTCATTACGTTGAAGCCATCACCGGCCTGAGGAGCTCCATTTAATCCTAATAATAATACAGGAGTAGAGGGGCCTGCTTCTTTTACAAATTGGTTACGCTCATTATACATTGCTTTAACTTTTCCGGATGTTGCCCCTGCCAATATATAATCGCCAATTCTAATCGTTCCGTTTTGAACTAATAGTTTAGCAACATAACCTCTACCTTTATCCAATGAAGATTCTATAATGGTACCGGAAGCTAATTTGTCAGAATTCCCTTTAAGTTCAAGTATTTCTGCCTCAAGAAGAACTTTATCTAATAAAGCACCAATGTTTAAGCCTTTTTTCGCAGATATTTCCTGACATTGATATTTACCTCCCCATTCTTCAACAAGAATATTCATTTGAGAAAGCTCTTCTCTGATTTTATCAGGGTTTGCAGTTGGCTTATCAATTTTATTAATTGCAAATACAATAGGAACACCAGCTGCTTGTGCGTGGTTGATCGCTTCTTTGGTTTGTGGCATCACATTATCATCAGCTGCAATAATAATGATTGCAACGTCAGTTACCTGGGCACCACGGGCACGCATTGCTGTAAAGGCTTCATGGCCCGGTGTGTCAAGGAATGTAATTTTTTGCCCTTCTTCCAAGGTAACCTCGTAGGCTCCAATGTGCTGAGTGATTCCTCCGGCCTCACCGGCAATTACATTCGCTTTACGGATATAGTCGAGTAGTAAGGTTTTTCCGTGATCAACGTGTCCCATCACCGTTACAATAGGCGAACGGGGCGATAAATCTTCCGGAGCATCTTCTTCTTCAGCTTCCGAAATAGCTTCCTGAACATCCACACTTACAAATTCTACTTTATATTCAAATTCTTCAGCTACCAAAGTAAGTGTTTCTGCATCCAGACGTTGATTAATAGAAACAAACATTCCTAATGACATACATGTTGAAATAATTTCATTTACATGCACATTCATCATGTTTGCTAATTCATTAGCAGTTACAAATTCGGTAACTTTAATGATGCTTTTTTCTGCTGCTTCTTTATTCATTTGCTCCTGCATGCTTTGGCTTATTGCCTCACGTTTTTGGCGACGGTGTTTAGAAGCTTTCGATTTACCCGGAGAACTTAATCTTGCCAAAGTATCCTTGATTTGTTTTTGAATATCTTCTTCAGAAAGTTCAGGTTTAGGTTGTAATTTGGGAGCTTGTTTCCCTTTACTTTTTTGCCTTTGTTTTTGCTTTTGATCTTTTTGTTGATCTCTTGGTTTTCCTTGTCTTCCTTGTTGTTTTTCACCTTGCTGCTTAATTCTTTTTCTTTTCTTCTTTGGTTCAATTTTTTCTTCTTTAGAAGATGCAACAGGCTTTTTCTCAGCTTTTTTCTTTTCAGGAAGAACAATTTTATCAAGAATTTTAGGACCTGATAATTTTTTAATCTTGGTAGGAATGAAATTATCTTTATCCTCTTCTTCTTTAACAGCAGTAGCTTCTGCCTCAACTTTTAACTGTTCTGCTTTTTTCAATTCATTAGCTTTTTTTGCAGCCGCTTCCTCAGCCGCTTTCTTTTCAAATGATTTCTGTTCTTTTTTAGCTTTCGCTTTTTCTTCAGCTTTTGCTTTTTCTTTGGCTTCACTGATTGCCTTGGCTTTTTCGGCTGTTTCTTTCGCTTTTTCCTCTTTAGTTTTGCGGGCAGGCTTAGTTTTAGTATTTATAGACTCCAGATCTATTTTCCCTAAAACTCTTATTTCTTTATCATCTTTTTCCGTTGATTCTGTTTCTTCTTTAGCAGTTTCTGTAACAGTTTCTTCTACAACGGACTCTTCAGCAACTTCTTGTTGCGGGGCTTCTTCTATGACAACTTCCTCTTCTTTAGTTTCTTCAACAGCTTTATTCTCGATCACTTCAGCTTTTTCGTCAGTAACTTCCGGTACAATAGGTTCTTCTTTTGTAAAAGAAGCCTGCGTATCTTTAATAATAATTAAGTCCTCCTGAGCAGGTTCTTCATCAGTTTCTTTTTCTTCTTTAGCAGAATCCTCAATCGAAATAGTTTCATGTTGAGTATACTCCAGACCAATTTTTTTGGAGACCTCTTTTACTTGCTTTTCAGATTGAAATTCCTGAAGCAAAATTTCATACATTTCGGGGGTAAGCTTAGTATTCGGCTTGCCATCAATTTCATAGCCTTTATTGGAAAGAAATTCTACTATTGTAGAAATTCCAATATTAAATTCTCTGGCCGCTTTACTAAGTCTTGTTATTTTAATACTTTCTTCCATATTCTGTATTAATAGGGTTATGCCCCTGATATTGAATTTAATTTGTGCGTAAAAATACTATTTTTATTCAAACTCCGCTTTTAGAATCCGAACAACTTCATTAATTGTTTCAACTTCTAAATCAGTACGATTAGCTAGTTCTTCAATGCTAATTTCCAGTACGCTTTTAGCAGTGTCACAACCAATTGATTTAAGTTCATCAATGATCCATTGATCGATTTCATCAGAAAATTCCTGAATATCAACATCTTCATTGTCTGATTCCGTATCACGATAAACATCAATTTCATATCCGGTTAATCTTCCGGCGAGCTTAATATTGAAACCACCTTTACCAATGGCTAATGACACCTGATCAGGCTTCATATAAACTTCGGCACGATTGTTTTCATCATCAATTTTGATAGATGTCATTTTTGCCGGACTTAATGCCCTTGATATATATAAACTTGGATTTGAAGTATAGTTAATTACGTCTATATTTTCATTTTTTAATTCACGTACGATACCATGAATTCTGGATCCTTTCATACCTACACATGCCCCAACAGGGTCAATACGATCATCATAAGATTCTACGGAAATCTTAGCCCTTTCTCCCGGAACACGTACAATATTCTTAATCGTAATTAATCCGTCATAAACTTCAGGTACTTCAGCCTCAAATAATCTTTCAAGGAAAACAGGAGAAGTACGTGAAAGAATAATTACCGGATTGTTATTACGCATCTCAACTTTTGAAACTACAGCACGAATAGTATCTCCTTTTCTGTAAAAGTCCGAAGGAATTTGTTCTGATTTTGGTAATAATAATTCAATATATTCATCATCCAAAACAAGCATTTCCTTTTTCCAAACCTGATATACTTCACCTGAAATAATTTCTCCGATCTTTTCTTTGTATTTTTTAAATACATTATCTTTTTCGTATTCCTGAATTTTCGAAATAAGATTTTGGCGAATGGTTAAAATTTCTCTACGGCCAAAATCTTCTAACTTCATTTCTTCAGAAACTTCTTCTCCTACCTCAAAGTCAGGTTCTATTTTTATTGCTTCCGATAAAGCAATTTGGGTATTGTCATCTTCCACTTCATTATCGTCAACAATATCTCTGTTACGCCAGATTTCTAAATCTCCTTTGTCAATGTTTACAATAATATCGAAGTTCTCATCAGAACCGAAACGTTTAATAAGCATGTGCCTGAAGATATCTTCAATAATATGCATCATTGTTTCCCGATCAATATTCTTAAACTCTTTAAATTCCGAGAATGTTTCGACTAAGTTTATATGTTCCATCGTTTTAATTATTTCTTAAATGAAATTGTGCTTTTTGTTTCTTTTATCTCATTCATAGAAAAATTAAGCTCTTGTGCTTCAATTTTTCTCTTTTTATTTGCTTCAATATGTAAAGTTATGGCTTCTTCTGTGGCGGAAACGAGTGTTCCCTGATACTTTTTGCCGTCCTGAAGTAAAACACTAACTTCTTTGTTTATGTTTTTTTGGTATTGTTTGAAAACTTTGAAAGGCTGATCTAATCCTGCAGAACTTACATTAAGTTCAAAGTCCTCAATTTCCCTGTCTAGATTGGATTCAATATGGCGACTCAATTCTATACAATCACTAATACTAACTGATTCATCAGCATCCACAAATAAATGGATTATATTGTTTGAATTTACCTGCAAATCGACAATGTATTTATCAGATCCTGTAATAAACTCTTCAGCTAATTTTAAAACTTTTTTCTTGTCAATCATTACTTAGTGCTATAAAAAGAGGGGACTGTTGTCCCCTCAAATCAAATCGATATTTAAATTCCGATGCAAATATACAAAAATATATTTGATTGGCAAACCAATCATTATGATTGAACGACCAAGACTTCCCGATATCGCTTTGCCCATCAGGATAAATTTCTCGCCCGGATACAAAATGTTATAAAAAAGAAAAAACCTACAGTTTTTACTGCAGGTTTTTTTAGCTGTTGTCCGACCAGGGCTCGAACCTGGACTCTTCTGAACCAAAATCAGACGTGTTGCCAATTACACCATCGGACAAGCTTTTGGTCTCAATTGTTAAGGACGCAAAATTAGAAAATATTTTTAATATCAAAAAGATTTTTGAAAAAAATTAAAAATGATATTTAAATGCTCAAAAATCAAGTTCTCCGGAAGATTAAAATGTTGTAATTACTTAAAATTTGTTAATCAAAAATGATAATATGCTGCAAAATTGCTACTTTCGCTTTAGAAAAATTTGATCAAATTTATAATAAACATAATCGATGATTAATTACCGCAAACTGAATAATGTCGGAGGTTGGCTTGTGTTTGCCATTTCCACGATTACTTATTTGTTAACCATTGAACCTACAACCAGCTGGTGGGATTGTGGTGAATATATTGCTACCGCATATAAATTGCAGGTTGGACACCCCCCCGGAGCTCCATTATTCCAGATGTTAGGAAGGTTTTTCTCTCTCTTTGCTTTTGGTAATGTAGAGAATGTTGCATTAATGATGAATGTGATGGCTGCATTATGCAGTAGTTTTACGATTCTGTTCCTGTTTTGGTCCATCACAATGTTGGCTAAGAAAATTGCTTTAAGGAATGGTGAGATGAACCAAACTAAAATATACACTATTCTGGGTAGTGGTTTGGTTGGAGCTTTAGCTTATACTTTTTCAGATTCATTTTGGTTTTCAGCTGTCGAAGGGGAAGTTTATGCAATGTCATCCTTCTTTACGGCACTCGTTTTCTGGGCTATTTTAAAATGGGAAGAAAGTGCAGATGACAAATACAGTTTGAAATGGATCATTTTAATTGCTTATCTGATAGGACTATCTATTGGTGTTCATCTTTTAAACCTGTTAGCAATTCCTGCTATTGCATACGTTTATTATTATAAAAAACATACCCCTTCCCGTAAAGGTTTTATTTATACCGGTATAGTTTCACTCTTACTCCTTGTAACTGTAATGTATATTATTATACCAGGAGTGGTAAGATTCTCCAGTTTGTTTGAACTTTTCTTTGTAAACAATATTGGTTTACCGTTTAATACAGGTACTATTATTTATTTCCTTCTGATTATAGGGCTACTGGTTTGGGGTGTTAAATATTCTATTAAAAAGAAAAAGCTTTTGTTGAATACGGTTATTTTGTGCTTTATTTTCATTTTAATAGGTTATTCTTCTTTCTTTATGCTGATTATTCGTTCGAATGCAAATGTGCCTATTGATCAAAATAGCCCGGAAGAAGCCATCAGTATGCTTTCCTATCTTAACAGAGAACAATATGGTAACTGGCCATTGCTAAGCGGACAGTATTATAATGCACCATGGGAAGACCAGATTGAAACCTCCAATGTTTATTTTAAGGATAAGAAAAAAGGGAAATATACGGTGGTAAGGAAAAATTTTGAATATGTTTACGATAAGCGATTTACTACCTTTTTCCCACGTATGTGGAGCGATCGTGATCCTAAACATATTAATATGTATAAGAAATATACTACCGGAATTCCTATAAGGGTTACTGACCGTGAAGGGAATTCGAAAGTCTTGCTGAAACCGACATTTGGTGATAATCTTCGATTTTTCTGGGATTATCAGGTAAATCATATGTACTTCCGCTATTTTATGTGGAATTTTGCAGGCCGACAAAATGATATTGAAAGTCAGGGAGACCCAAGATATGGAAACTGGATCAGTGGCATCAATTTTATTGATGATTTCCGTTTAGGAAATATGTCAAATCTTCCTGAATCACTCAAAAATAATGCTACAAATAAGTTTTATATGCTTCCTTTATTACTTGGTTTGATAGGAGTTTTCTTCCATGTTAGAAAAAGTAAAGCGGATAGCTGGGTAGTATTTTTATTATTTTTTATGACAGGATTGGCAATTGTGATTTATTTAAATCAGTTCCCTTATCAACCGCGAGAAAGGGATTATGCTTATGCAGGGTCTTTCTATGCTTTTGCTATTTGGATCGGATTAGGTGTGTTTGCAATTGTTGATTTTATATCCAGATATCTTGGTGAAAAGAAAATAGTACCTGTAATCACTACCGGATTATGCTTATTATTGGTTCCGGTTATTATGGCAAGTGAAGGTTGGGATGATCATGACCGTTCAGGTAAATATGCTGCGAGGGATTTTGCCCGGAATTATCTCGAGCCACTACCAAAAAATTCAGTGATATATACTATAGGTGATAATGATACTTTCCCGCTTTGGTATGCACAGGAGGTAGAAGGTATCAGAACCGATGTAAGAGTCGTTAATTATATGCTATCTTCCGGAGAATGGTATATTCTTCAGCTTGGAAAACACGTATACGATGCAGAACCTTTACCATTCAGCATCCCCCCTGAGAAATACGATAAGGGACAAAATGATATTGTGGCCTACTATCCCCAAAGATTAAGGGGGGGAGATGAACATGTGGATTTGAAACTATTCATTGATTTTATAGCCAGTGATCATCCTGATACTCAAATTAGAGTTAGTCAGGATAAAGCATACAATACATATCCTACTAAAAAGGTAAAACTAAAGGTTGATTCAGCTGCTTGTGTTGACAATGGAATTGTACCGAAGGAATTGGCCCACTTAATTGTCGATGAAATAGAATGGACGATCAAAACGAATGAAATTCGTAAGAATGATCTGGCATTTCTTGATTTTCTGGCCAATAATAATTGGGAAAGGAATATCTATTTAACGAATCCGGGTGGTGATATCAGAAGTGTTTTTACCCTTGATGAATATATTTACCTGGAAGGAAATGTGTTTAGGTTTATGCCAATCAAAGCTCATGAAGATGAAGTTTATCCTGGCTTGGGAGCAGTGAATGTTGAGCGGTCTTATGAAGTGTTTATGAATGAAACTGCCTGGGGTAATTTGAATGACCCTGATGTAAATATTGATAGGGAAACTACCAGAAATGTAACTATGGTAAAGCAAAATATAATGAGAACTGCACAAGCACTTGCTTCTAAAAAACAATTCGAAAAAGCTGAAAAACTTATCGATAAGTGTTTTGAAAAACTCCCAACTGATAAATTTAATGTAGATCGCTTTACTACTCCTTTTGTGCAGGTTTATTATATGGCCGGAGCATTTGAAAAAGCTGAAAAACTTTCCAAAATCGTTGTTGACAGATATGTTGATGATATCAAATATTATATGACTTTTGATAGCAGGTATCAGGGAATGTTTAATGATGAAATTGTAGAAGCTGTGGATACTATTAGGGGATTGAGTGGATTAGCATCTGGGTTTAAGCGGGAAGAACACCTTAAAGTATTAGAAAAAGAAATGGAAAATATTATGAAATATTTCGAATAAAATAAAAAAAGTTTTCCTAAAAGTGTAATAGTATGTCATTCTGAGATTTCACCTAATTTTATTAGGCATAATGAGAAAATGACAGAAAATGTCCTAAACGGGCAAGGTAGCATAAATGTTATTGCTAATATGTTAATGAATCGCC
>JANQLW010000065.1 GCA_028280405.1 Bacteroidales bacterium | reverse complement strand
AAAATCTGTGTAGTCTGTGTGAGAATAAACAATCAAAATTAGCGCACAGAACTCACAGAAAACCACAGAAAAAATAAAAATTTCTCTTAAGTTGACGCTCATGGGATGTCGTCCCTTTTTTCATTGAAACTTCATTATTTCATTTTATTTTATTAATATCGTAGCACAATAAATGACTGCCTTTAGGCTATAATGCTTTATAAGAGTTGCTTAGTGTTAATGAATAAAAAGGGAAAGAAAATATTAATCCGGAAGGATGCTTCATTTTTTGCTGAACTATATGAAAAATATTATTCAGGAATGCTACTTTTTACAGAAGGTATCGTATATGATAGCGATGAGGCTAAAGATATTGTTCAGGATGTTTTTACGGATCTTTGGAATAAACCTGAGAAAGTTCATATTCATAGCACAATAAAAACTTTTTTGTATACCTGTGCAAAAAATAAAGCCTTTAACCGGCTGAAAAAACTAAATATTATTGACAGGCATCAGGAACAACTGGCTGAAGCTTATTTGTTTTCTCTTGAAAACCAAACTCATTCCGACGAAAAACAGAAGCAACAAATTCAAGATATTCTCAATAAAATGCCGGATAGAATGCGTGAAGTTCTTGATATGCATGTAATACAAGAATTAAAGTATACAGACATTGCCGAAAAATTAGGAATCAGCATAAATTCAGTAAAAACTCACATAAAGCGTGCCTATAAAAGATTTAGGGAAGAAATCAATTTGATGGCTATTCTCTTTTTACTATTGACGGTTGGTAAATTATTATTAGTGAATTGGTAAACCCCCTCGTAAGTTCCTACTCTTTTGCATACATTATTATTTTGAAAGATTTAAGAAAGCTAGAAATAATAAATAAGCCTGCCTACCATCCTACCTGTTAAACTGGTAGAGAACAACCCCCATCTGCCGGACATATTCCTCGCAAAAAACGCAAAATAAAAGCACGCAAAAAGCGCAGAGGCTTTGCGCTTTTTGCGTAAAACTTTAGCGGCCTTTGCGTGGTGCTATAATTAAACCATTGATTGACATTCGTGAGTATTGTGATTAAAGAAGTGGGAGCCCTGTTAAAAAAAGATATATTTTCTTTCACCCAAAATTCACATGAAGTTTATAAATAATTAGTATGAGAAAAATAAAACCACAAATAAGCTGGAAACTTTTACGCAAAGCAGTTGCCGGGAAACTGGATCCCGATGAAGCTAAACACTTTGAATACTGGCTTTCTGCTGGTAAAATGAACCAAGAGTATTTTACAAAAGCAAAATTATATTATACTAAAAAGAAGATTGAGTTTCCTGAGTTTGAACCGGCCTTCGAAAAGTTCTTAAGAGATATACCAAAGCGGCAAAAGCGTATCCGGTTTATTAGAACATATGCAGCAGCTTCCATAGTAATATTGGTGGTTGCAGGATATTTTCTTTATTTTTCGCTATTTACTGGGGAAATTGAACTTAATGATATAAGTAAATTTAGCAAAATACCTCCTGTAAGTGGGAAGATTGAACTAACACTTTCAGATGGCAGGCAATTAATGTTGGACGATAAAAAAGATACTTATATTACAGAATTATCAGGCAAAATTAAAAAAATAGAAAATACAATTGATTATCGTTCATATCACAAGTCTGAAATAAAAACCTCAAAAAGGAATGCCTTAAAAACACCAAAAGGAAAAAGTTTAAAAATTATTCTTTCTGATAGTTCAGTTGTCTGGTTAAATGCGGAATCAAGTATTAATTATTTGGTTCCTTTTGATGAAAATGAAAGAAGAGTGAGTATAACCGGTGAGGCCTATTTTGAAGTAACCAAAAATTCAAACAGACCCTTTATTGTTGAAACAAACGGAGCTGAAATTAAAGTATTGGGAACTAAGTTTGACGTTAATTCATATAATGTAAAAGAAGGAATTTATACAACTCTTATTGAAGGTGCTGTTGATGTTAAAGATATTGCAAGTGGAAAAAGCATCATTTTAAAACCAAATGAACAGGCCATTATTAGTCCTTTGAACGAGATTGCTATTAAAAATGTAAATGTATCACAAATTATAGATTGGAAAGATGGACGTTTTTTATTTGAAAAAGAAAAGTTAGTATCCATTTGTGAGGAACTTAGTAGATGGTATGATGTTAATTTCCAGTTTGAAAATGATGAACTTAAAGAGTATGAGTTTAGTGGAATGCTTGAACGTTATCAGGATTTGAATGACTTACTTGAATTATTTCAGGAAACAAAAGCTGTGAAATTTACAATGGAAGATGATATCTTAAAAATATGGAAGTATAAAAATAATTAACCTCTATATATAGTAACGGGCGAAATGCACGCACATTCCCCCCGTTATGTCACATTGAATAATAATTAAATGCAACAACTAAAATGCAAATTTATGGAAAAAAAATTAAAAGCCTTAAATTTCTTGAGGCGTACTTTTAAAGTGCTAAAATTTAAACAATCTTTGATCTCATTGTTTTTGGTTTTGACACTTAATTTAGTTGCTGGAGTAGCTTATTCCCAGCAGAAAAAACTAAATTTAGAACTAAAAAATGCCGGACTTGAGGAGGCACTAAAAGAAATCATTAACAAGTCAGGGTTTAAAGTGTTATATAAAACATCAGACGTTAAAGATGTGAAGGGATTAAACCTGGTTTTTGTGAATGCCAGTATTCAGGAAATTCTTGATAAATGTCTGGAAAATACCGGACTTAGTTATACAATTAAAAATAATACAATTGTAATCAGGCCAACACCAGATTCACAGGAAAAAAAGGAAGTTTTCGAAATCAATGGCCGAATTGTTGATGAGTCAGGAAATCCATTACCTGGGGCAACTATTATAGAATTTGGGACTCTTCGGGGAATAACATCTGATGCAGATGGCAATTACAAAATTAATGTGTCAACCCCTGATGCATCTTTAAAAATTTCATTTGTTGGTTTTAAATCACAAGTTATTCCTATTGGAAATAAGAAAGTAATTGATGTTGTAATGGTCGAAGAAACAACCGACCTTGATGAAGTCGTTATTACCGGTATTTTTGTACGTAAGGAAAGTAGTTATACCGGTTCTACGACAAGAATGTCAGGAAAAGAGTTGAAAAAGGTAGGAAGTAGCAATGTATTTCAAGCCCTTAAGAATTTGGACCCCACGATGGCAATTATGGATAATTTTGCAATGGGTTCAAATCCAAGTGCATTGCCGGATATCCAAATACGTGGTACTTCAACATTTGATATTGCAGATGGAGAATCAGATTTAAATTCCAGGTTAAAAGGTAATTATTTAAAAAACCCAAACCAGCCATTATTTATACTGGATGGATTTGAGGCTTCTATCGAGAAAATATTTGATATGGATATGGACCGTATAGAAAGTGTAACTATCCTTAAAGATGCTTCTGCAAAAGCAATATACGGTTCTAAGGCGGCAAATGGCGTCGTAATTATAGAAACCAAAAAACTATTAGCGACTGAAACGCGTGTAACCTATAAATCAAGTATTGATATTGAAATGCCTGATTTGACAAGTTATAACCTTGCGAATTCAACACAAAAGCTGGAAGCTGAAGTAATAGATGGAATGTATATCCCTAAAGTTAATACAGCAGAGAGCTATGTAAGACTAAGACAACTTTATAATTCACGTAAAAAATTAGTCCTTGAAGGCTTGGATACTTATTGGCTATCAAAGCCACTTCAAACAGGTGTTGGGCAAAAACACACATTATCTGTTGAAATGGGTGGTGGGAATTTAAAAGCACTTACTGACCTGGCATTTAAAAATGTAACCGGTGTCATGAAAGGCTCTTTCCGTAGAAATATTTCGGGTAGCATCAATCTTTCTTATCGTGTTAAAAATTTATTATTTCAGAATATATTAAGTGTAAATGCAAATAATAGCGAAGAGTCTCCTTACGGAACATTTAATGAATATGCGATCATGAATCCTTACTGGAGGAGTAATAATATTGATGGAAGTATCCCTTTTTATGCTGAAATATCTTCTACCGGAATAAGATATACAAACCCGCTGTATAATTCGACCCTAAATACTAAAATTGCTTCCAGTTATTTCAACTTTACAAATAATTTTTATTTGGAATGGCAAGTTGCAAAAGGTTTGAAAGCAACAACCCGGATTGGTGTTGATTTGAAAAACAGTGATGCAGATGAGTTTTACCCTTCTTCACATACCAGATTCGATTCTTATAAAATTGGAGATAAGCAGCGTAAAGGATCCTACCAGGTAAATAATGGTAAAAGCACCAATATATCCGGCGACTTTAATGTTAACTATACAAAAGAAATTGGCAAGCATTTTTATTTTACAAATGTCGGATTTAACATTAGCGAAAGAAAATATCATGAAGTAATACATAATGTTGAAGGGTTTCCAAGTGACCAAATGGATAATATTATATTTGCCCGTTCCTATGCTCTCGGTTCAACACCCACAGGCATTGATGGGATTTCCCGTAGTATAGGGATTTTAGGTGTTTTTTCATATATGTATGATAATCGGTTCTTGTCTGACCTGACATTAAGAACAAATGCATCTTCCTTATTTGGTGCAGATAAACGCTGGGCAAAATTTTGGAGTTTAGGTTTAGGATGGAACCTTCATAATGAAAAATTCTTAAAAGATAGTAAGTTTAAACAACTAAAACTTAGAGCTTCTTTGGGTTCCACAGGGAATGAAAACTTCAATACAAATGCTTCCATTGCAACTTATACTTATTATTTGGAATCATTTTATCAGGGAAATATCGGTTCTTACCTTGAAAATATGGCCAATGCAGGCCTACAGTGGGAATCTAAATTTGAGTATAATGCAGGTTTTGATGCTAAAATTGGCAACCTGGGATTGAAATTTGACTATTATCAAAGTTATACGGAAAATTTAATCACTGATATAACAATCCCTAATTCTACCGGTTTCACCAGGGTTAAAGAAAATATTGGCAAGGTTAAGAATAGTGGTTTTGAAATTGGTGCTTCTTATTTATTATGGTCCAATGAAAGTGATTTTATAAACTTAACCTTTAATATTGCAACGAATAAAAATGAAATCGTAGAACTATCGGATGCCATGCGAGATTTCAATAAAGCGGCTGATGAACAGGCTGCCAGAAGATCAAATAGTACACCTGTTCATAAATATGAAGATGGTATTTCGATGGATGCAATATGGACTGTTCCATCACTGGGAATTGACCCTGCAACCGGCCAGGAAATATATGTTGACAGAAATGGAAATACAACCTTCGAATGGAATGCAGATGATATGGTGGTGAGTGGAAATTCAGTTCCTGACTATCAGGGAAATTTGGGAATCAATGGGGAATATAAGGGATTTGGCTTAAGTATTACCTGTCGCTTTTTTGGCGGAGGTCAGTACTATAATCAAACACTTGTAGATAAGGTTGAAAATGTAGATATGTTTTACAATGTTGATGCCAGGGTGCTTACTGGCCGGTGGTTATATCCCGGACAAATTACCCAATTTAAACGCTTAGGGCAGATATCTGAAGATTCCGATGGTGATGGTACACAGGATATACAATATCTTGAAAGGACACGTGCAACATCCCGTTTTGTGCAAAATTTCAATGAATTTAATATTGCGGCTCTGAATGTATATTATGATTTTAATAAATCTTTTTTAACAAAAATGAATATAGGTTTAGAGAGGCTGAGATTATCTTTTAATATGAATGAGGTGGCTAAATTTTCTTCTATAAAAATAGAAAGAGGAACACAGTATCCTTTTGCCAGGACAATGTCATTTTCTTTAACAGCAACATTTTAAATATTAAACATTATGAAAATAAAACTTACATATATAATAAGTGGGCTTTTTATTATTCTTATCGCATCTTCATGCGAGAAATGGCTGGATGTTACTGCTAGTTCTGAAATAAAAGCCGAAGACCAATTTAAAACAGAAGCCGGTTTCAAGGATGCTTTAATGGGGGTCTATATAGGAATGACCAATCCTGCTTTATATTCAAGAAACATGACCTGGGGCATCGTTGATTTATTATCACAACAGTATGCTCCATTATCACAGGGGGCTATATACTTTAACATACAACAGTATCAATACGAGAGCTTAAAGGCTAATTCGCAAATTGAAACAATGTGGAATAATATGTATAAGGTCATTGCAAATATTAATAATGGACTTGCTTTTATGGATAAAAACAAAGAAGTGCTTGATCCGGTCAATTATGCGATTATAAAAGGAGAACTATTAGGGTTAAGAGCATTTCTACATTTTGATTTGATGAGATTATTCGGACGTGCAAACGTTGCAAACCGTACGGACCTTGCTGCTAAAGCAGCGATCCCTTATGTTATTAATTATACAAAGGATCAAACTCCCCAGTTATCCTATTCCGAAACTTTTGAAGTAATGCTGGAAGATATCGATGCTGCTTTGGACTTATTAAAAAATGATCCTGTTTATAATGATTTGGAACGAGATTCGAATTATTATGATGTCATTAATAAAGATGATTTTTATCAGAATCGCGAGAACCGGATGAATTATTATGCTGTGATGGCCCTTAAAGCAAGGGTACTTATGTATCAAGGTGGGCAAGATAATGTAGATACTGCAGGTTTAATTGCCGAAGATATCATTAGTAAGTCTACGGCCGGTTTAATTGATTCACAATCATATCCTATTGCTTCCGACCTTATTTTATATCCTGAGCATATATTTAACCTGAATATTACGGCATTTGAGAACATTGTAAACCCTTACCTCAGCGCAGATGATGCTGCAAGAAAAGAAAGCTTCTATCTTGACCATACAACTGCCGGAGAAATTTATGAAACGGCGAATCCAAATATAGGAGTCGTTGATATAAGATTCAATACCTTATTGGAAGATCAATTGCTAGGAAAAGTATGTATTAAGCTAAAACAAACTGGACCCGGAAGCCCTGGCATTCTAAGTTCACATCTTGATATTATGCCGCTGATTACACTTTCCGAAATGTATTATATAGCAGCCGAAAGTTATATGAATGGAAGTGCTCCTAACTTAAATAAGGCTATTGAATATCTGAATATAGTCAGATCCAGCCGTGGCATTGTTGAAGAAATTCCTAATGATGCTGATTTAGCCACCTTAAATGATGAATTATTTAAGGAATACCGTAAAGAGTTTATTAGTGAAGGCCAATTGTTTTTTTATTATAAACGAATTGGACTGGAACATATTCCCGGCTTATCAGCAGAAACAATTGCCGATGACCAAATTTATATGCTTCCTTATCCTGACGGTGAAATACAATTTGGTAGAACTCAATAATTAAAAATTTTAGTTATGAAAAAAATAAAATACATCCCTTTTTATATATTGTGCGGAATATTAATGATTCTCAGTGCATGTACTAAGGAAGAACTAACGACCTATGATACTTCCAGGTCAGCAATTAATTTTATATCTGATTCTGTAGAATATACATTTTTAGCAAACCCTGAAGATGAATATATTCAGGAAGTTGATGTACGAATCATTGGCAGCCCTGCTGATCATGATCGAAGCTTTACCGTACAGGTAGTAGATTCAACAACTACTGCAAATGCGGATCAATATGAAATTATTGGTGGAATCGTTAAAGCAGGTGAGTTTGTTGGAAAATTATCAGTAAAGCTGTTTAATTCTTCTGAGCTTTCGGATACTACGATATCTCTTGGCTTAGTCATTGTTGATTCTGATGATTTTCTAGCCGGCAATATTGAAAATAGCCAATTTAAAATCTCCTGGACAGATAAAGTAGTGCTCCCTTCATGGAGATATATCAGGTTTTTCTTTTGTGCAACTCCCAGTACGGAGGCTTATAGAGTATTAGTAGCTTCTACCGGACTCTTAAAATTTGATCTATCTGATTATAGAGCAGTTGGTCTGGCCGGAGCACAGGCTTTGGGAACTCAGTATGGTGATTACATTAAACAATGGAATAAAGATAATCCGGATAATCACTTAAAACATGATGATGGAGCAAAAGCAGGAGAAGATATTATTCCAAGATATTATACACGTTCTAAATATGATTAAGGTATGAAAAAACATTATATATTAATTTTAATAATATCATTATTAATAGGAGGGCTAATAACTTCCTGCTATGATGACAAAAGTACGTTGGATGCAAATAAAATATCCGGTGTAATGATTGATACTACCGGTATGTCAAAACTTAGTGTTTTTCAGTTTGAGAACCTGGTAGTTAACCCCAAACTAATATTGGAGGACGGACTTTCAGAAACTCATTTAAGCTATACATGGGAAATGAATATTGACCCGGGTGATACTATACATGAGGTGATTAGTACTGAGAAAAACCTTAATTATGAAGTTCTCCTTAAACCTAATGAAGGAAATCAGCAGTATCAATTAGTATTGATTGTAACAGATCAATCAACTGATTTAGATTATATTATGTCCTGGCCTACCCTTGTTAAAAACAGTTTGGGAGAAGGATTGGTCATTGCTGAAACAGATGATGATATGAATACGGATTTAAGCCTGATTATGTCATCTGAAGTTACGACTGATTTTACGGGTACCAAGATTCTGAATCATGTTTTTTCTACAAATAATGGAGGAAACACGATGGAAGGCCTTATAAAACAAATGAGATTTACTAATATTTTTGGTAAGAATGTTTTGCTTGCTATCACTGATAACTCTATTTACCGCGTAAATACATTTGATTATGCTTATGGAGGTTCTAATGAAGCAATGTTTTTTGCGCATAGCGGTGATTATGCTCCGCAGTTACTTGGTGGTATGAAGCAAGGAGATATTTATGTGGGAAGTGGGAGATTAACAGGTGTATGGCTAGGTGTTTCTCACAAATTTGGCCTGCCATTTGATTTTCCTTATACAGTTCCTGATCATGTCGCGATAAATGGGAAAGTTAATCCTCCTATAGCCATAAACTTTTTTGATGAAGACCTTGAAGGTTTTGTATATTTACCAACTATTGCAGCCTGGGGTGATCGTAATATGTATGAAATCCCATCCGCTTCGGATAAAGTATTTGATCCGGCTGCCATACCTAATAAAATTAATGTGGCTGCAGGAGTTGGTGTGGGAGGAGACTTCTTACATCTGCTTAAGGATAAAACAACCGGAGATATGGCATTATATGTTTTGGATGGCGGGGTTTCAATTTATCCGGATTTATTTCCTCCAAATCCAAAGGCTTTGTATGATCTCTCGGATGCACCGGATATTGAAAATGCAACAAAATTTGTATTTCTGGATAATCAAAAGGTGATGTTTTATGCTACCAGCGATAAAATATATGCAATGTTATATGCGACTTCTGTTCCTACTTTTGAAGAAAGGTATACGGTTCCGGCAGGAGAGGAAATTACAACGCTACAGGTATATAACCAGGTAGGATACCCTTGGGCTAGTTCATATATTGAAACGAATAATAAACAATTAATTATGTCAACCTATGGTTCGGAAGGTAAGGTATATCTATTACCTTTTATCAATTTAGGTGCTGCGAATATAGATGTTAATAATATTAAGATTTTTGATGGCTTTGGCCGCATTACTGCAATAACTCCTCAAAAGTAAAAGGAGGTATATTCATATCAGTACTGTATTAAATTTAAATTAATGCAGTACTGATATTAGATCGAAAAGAATTATTGATTAATGATTGTTTTATTCCTGATTTATAAAATGCAATGGAATAAAACTACTGTATGGAAGTTCTTTTTGCCTTATTAGTCTTATACAAAGCGTATTTCTCCCATTTTTAGGTTTGAAATTAATTATCAATGAATAAAATCATATTCATTATAACGTGCAGTATATCGTATAAATATTAGTCCCGAATTTTCGGGATAGTTAAATGTTAAATTATAAATGAAGAACAGCATTATAAAAATTGAAGGATTATATCATCGTTATTCTAAGGATTGGGCGGTAAAAGATGTAAGTTTTGAAATAAACAAGAATGGGATTTTAGGTTTGTTGGGATCCAATGGAGCCGGAAAATCAACCGTGATGAATATATTATGTGGGGTGATAAACCAAACAAAAGGAGATGTCTATATTGATGGGATCAACATTCGTAAACATCCGATAGAAGCAAAAGAACTGATTGGGTTCTTACCTCAGAAAGCACCTTTGCACTTTGACCTTACTGTTGACGAATATCTTATTCATTGTGCATATATGCGAACAATAGAACCCTCTAAAATTGAGGAAGCCGTTGAAATTGCGAAGGAAAAATGTGGAATTTCTCATTTTAGTTCCAGGGTGTTAAGGAATTTATCAGGAGGCTATCAACAACGGGTAGGTATTGCCCAGGCAATTATTCATAATCCTAAGCTGGTTGTTTTGGATGAGCCCACCAATGGCCTTGACCCGAATCAAATAAATGAGGTTCGAAAACTTATACAAGAGATTGCCCAAGACAGGTCTATATTGCTTTCAACCCATATTTTATCCGAGGTTCAAGCTACCTGTGATGATATTATTATGATTGAAAATGGCCAAATTGTATTTTCCGATACCATGAGTGCATTTAATAATTATATAAAACCCAATACAATACAGTTGAATATGGATACACCTCCTACAGAGGATGAATTTAAAAAGATACCGGGTATTGAGTATGTTGAATTTATTACAAAGAATGAAATAAGGTTGCAATTTAATAAGGATGAAGAGGTAAGTAAAAAGATTATAGAATTAAGTGTTTTAAAAAATTGGAATCTTAAAGAAGTATATCTTGAGAAGTCCTCTCTCGAATTAATATTTGCACAATTATCAAATAGAAAATCTTAAAATAGGGGTATTTAGAATATGAAAAAAATATATAGAATTGCAAAGTTAGAGTTGAGTGTATTATTTTATTCTCCTATTGCATGGATTGTCTTAATCATTTTTATTCTCCAAATAGGAATAACATTTATAGCAAGGCTTGATGGTTTTGATGTTAGTCAGCAAATGGGCAACCAACTGAGGTATATTACGTTTGAAGTTTTTTCCGGAAGCTATGGAATATTTCCCGAAGTACAAAAAAACCTATACTTATATATTCCTCTGTTAACAATGGGGCTGATGAGCCGTGAACTCAGTAGTGGATCTGTGAAACTGCTTTTTTCATCCCCTGTAGCCGTAAGCCAGATTATTTTTGGAAAGTTTTTTGCAATAATGGTTTACTGTTTTATCCTGGTTTTGATCCTTTTTATATTTGTGCTTGCGGGGGCATTTTCAATAGAATCATTAGAGATAAGTGTACTTATTAGCGGAATATTAGGTTTGTACTTATTGGTTTGTGCTT
The DNA here is from genome assembly GCA_028280405.1 of Bacteroidales bacterium. Lineage (GTDB taxonomy): Bacteria > Bacteroidota > Bacteroidia > Bacteroidales. Next base: position 17,343 of record JANQLW010000065.1, on the reverse strand, counting down.
ATGCAGCTATTGGGTTATTCATGTCCTGTATTACATCTTACCAGGTGGTTGCAGCCATCAGTACATTAGCTGTTCTCGCCGCATTGAACTTTGTTGGCAGCATCGGCCAAAATATTGATACGGTCAGAGATATTACTTATTGGATCTCAATTTCAGGCAGATGTGATAATTTTATAAGCGGTTTGATTAGCAGTAAAAATGTAATTTATTTCCTTATTGTTATCGGATTATTCTTAACCCTGAGTATCATGAAACTGTCCGAAGGCAGACAGTTAAGATCTTTATTGGTAAAGAATGGAAGGTATATATTATTAATCGTGACAGCAATTTTTATTGGATTTTTAAGCTCTCTACCCATATTTACAATTTATTTTGATTTGACCAGAAATAAGAGGGTAACATTGACAGAGAATAGCCAAAAGGTTGTAAAGCAAATGGACAAACCCTTAAAAATTACCACTTATGTTAATGTGCTGGATTATAATGCTTGGTATGGTAGTCCTTCCAGGCGTATTCATGATATGAATGCATTTGAGCAATACCGAAGGTTTCTGCCAAATATTAAGATGGAATACATCACCTATTATGATATTCCTGTTAATAAACAATTGATTGAGCGTAATTCCAACCTTAGTTTAAAAGAATTGGCTGAAAAGGTTTCAATTGCAAGCAGGTTTGATTTTGAAAGTATTTTATCCCCGGAAGAAATTAAAGAAATAATAGATCTTTCTTCTGAGGAAAACAGATTTGTCAGGATATTGGAATATGGTGATAAGAAGGCTAAGCTTAGGATGTTTGATGATATGTTACGTTATCCTGGTGAAGCAGAAATAACAGCAGCATTAAAGCGAATGATTACATCCCCTCCAATCATTGGTTTTTTTAACGGCCATATGGAGCGTAGTGTTGATAAAGCTGGAGATAAAAGTTATAAGCAATTTGCAAGATCATTACCTTATCGGAATTCTTTGATCAACCAGGGTTTTGATGTCGCAGATATTTCTATTAATGATGATATCCCAAAAAACCTCGCTGCGCTTGTATTGGCTGACCCAAAAATTAATTATTCAGAAACTGATCTGAAAAAAATTCATGATTATATTAATAATGGAGGTAACCTTCTTATTGCCGGAGAACCCGGGAAACAGTCGATTTTAAATCCCATTACCCAAAAACTGGGTGTTGAGTTCATGCCTGGGAATTTATTACAGCAAAGCAAGGATTTTGAACTGGACTTAATTGTAGCTAAATATGCAAAAACAGCTTCCGATTTTGGATTATTCTTTAACGAAAAATCTAAAATTACAATGCCAGGTGCTGTGGGTTTAATTTACCGAAATACAGGCCTATTCGATATCAAACCAATTTTGATGACCGATTCGACATCTACATGGAACAGATTAGGTAAACTTGATCTGGAATCTGGAGAAGAAAGATTTGATTCTATTTCAGATAAAAAAATATCAGTTCCCCTGGCACTTGGATTAACCCGGATGATTGCCGGTAAACAGCAAACAATTATTATCATGGGTGATGCTGATTTTATGAGTAATTCAGAGCTTGGACGAACCAATATCAGGGGTCAAAATAGTTCCTTAACCATGGGAATGTTTAAATGGTTTAGTAATGGGGAATTCCCCATAAACACCAGAAGGCCTGGCTCAATAGATAATAAATTGTTAATATCCCGGAATGAGATTACTTTTTTTAAAGTTATTTTCTTTGGAATATTTCCATTCTTAATAGGTCTTTGGGGTACAGTGATTTTGATTAGGCGAAAGAGACAGTAAAGTATCATTATATAAAAGTTTTATATACAAGACTAAAATTTAAAGTAGAAGTAGATATGAAAAAGAAAATAGGACTTATTGCATTATCATTTATAACAAGTTTTTTAGGTGGTTATTTAGCTTTATCCTTAATAGGGAATGATAGCATTAATATTCCCTTTGTTGCTACTTCAGGTGCTCTGGGAGGTACTATTTTCTTTGCTATATATACTTTCAGAAAAAAATAGGATGACTTTTAGGTAGGGAAAGATGAGGCTGTCCAAAAAGTCACGGGGTGAATACATTTGCAAAGTTTCTGAAATACAATACTTAAATAATCAGTTAATTAGAAATTTACCCCGTGACTAAAATTCAACTTATTGATACTTTTTAGACAGCCTCATAAATTGCTAATAATGAAAGTTTCGCTTAAAGCGAAGCCTTCGCTGGCTGCAAAATAAAAAAGACCATTCATGTCCGAATAGTCTTTCTTTCTAGAAATCACAATATTTTATTAATTATGATTTTTTACTTAAATAATTGAATAAATTTCTGATAGATTTTTAGAAATAGAGGTATTTCATCTTCTAGTTTAACATCAATGTGCGTCTTGCCAACCAAATCATTATAAGAATATTCTACAGTTTTAAAACCAATCATTGATATCCTTACTTTCAAATTTTCATTCCAATAAGCCGGTTGAATTCTGAGAGTAGCTTCTCCCCAAAAATCAGAAGTAACACTTATTGATGTTCCAACAACTTCTATAGTAGCCCCAGGTATTGGGAACCCTAGAATATCTTTGATGGTAAAGTCTATCGTATAATATTGACTATAAGCTTTTGTAGGAGTTGCTGAAATTCCTACTAAAATAAGTACAGAAAGTACTATTAAAAATTTTTTCATAATTATTAGGTTTTAATATGTAAATATGTTATATACTACATTTATTATATTCCGGATTTTATGAAAAAGTAACCCCTCAAAACCATAACATTTAAAAATATATTCAAAACTTCTCAAACACCCCTAACCCAAACAAAGCATAATCATATTTAACCGGGTTATGCTATCATGCTGTATATCCTTGTGCTATCACATTATATATCCCTATGCTCTCTGCATTTATATATCTGGATAAAATCCACGGAGTGGGTGAAAGATGACTGTTAGAATTCTTCTTCTGATTTCATCGTATAGCTGTAATAACAAAGCCTTCGCTGACTACAAAACAAAAAAAGAGGGTGTCCAAAAAGTCTTAGCGAATCTTAGCGCTTACTTTGCGAAGCTCTGCGTAATAGTCTAAATAATTGTTACGCAGAGCTTCGCAAAGAAAAACGCAAAGCTACGCAGAGCACAAAATAAAAGATTTTATTCATTTTTTTACTTTTTGGACACCCTCTTTTTTTCTATAAATCACAATTAAGAAAATTATATTCAAAACTTCTCAAACACCCCCAACCCAAACAAAGCATAATCATATTTCACAGGATCTTTCGGATCAAACTCTTTTAAAGAATTGGTTAATTCCTCGACTGCTTTCCAGTCGTTTTGTTTACGGGTAAGCAATCCAAGTTTACGGGCAATATTGGACGAATGCACATCAAGGGGGATGTATAAATCTTTAGGGTTTATTTTATTCCAAATACCAAAGTCTACACCATATTTATCATTTCTTACCATCCATCTCAGAAACATATTGATCCGTTTTGCTGCGGAATTCTTTAAAGGGTCAGCAATATGTTTGGAGGTCCTGCTGAAAATAAAGGTACCCAAAAACCTTTCTTTGAAATTTGAAATTGATTCCTTAGCTGAAAAATTGTTATTAATTATAAATGCTTCTTCCAGTGAATTATATGATGAATAAAATGATTTGAAAGCTTTCATAAAATGAATGCAATCCTCTCCATTAAAGGTCCGGTGTTTAAAATTTCTAAACGGCTTTAAATCAAATTCATTAAAATTTTTTACAAACTCAAATGGCGAATAATCCATCCATTCCATTAATTCTGTTGCATTTTTAATAATTGTTTTTCGTTGCCCCCAGGCAAGGGTAGCAGCAAAAAAACCTGCAATTTCCCTGTCTTGTTTTAGTTTAAATAAGTGAGGTATTTGTATCGGATCAGTATCAATAAACTCCGGAGAGTTATACCGATGATATTTTTCTTCAAGAAAATCAAACAGTAGTAATTTATCCATCATGCTTTCACTCCATTCAAACTTTGAATGATAACATTCCCATAACCTCCTTTAAATTCATTTTTGAAATCATAAAGGGCTCCAACGATAAGAAGCTTGTTGTCGTTGATGAGATCATCATATTTTTCCAAGGCAACTTTAACCTGATAATCCAGGTTTTCCAGAATGCTTGAAGTAATATTTTTTGCTTCAGTGTTTAAAGATGGAATTAAATGATCCAATTCCGCTTTTATAGAACCTAATTCATTTGCATACCCTGCTTGAAAGGCCTTAACGGCACCACAATCTGTATGAGCCAATATCATTAAGATCGGTGTTTTTAGATGTCGTACCCCATAATCAACAGAACCTTCATTTGAATAGATCTGATTTCCTATATTTCTTATTGTAAATATTAAATTAAATGCATTGTCAAAAATAGCCTCACTCTGAACACGTGAATCAGAACAGGTAACTAGTGTCATAACCGGAGATTGTTTCTCCTGATATTCTGTAAAAAAATCTGCACCTGTACGCTCCATAAACAATTCATTATTACGTATAATTAATTCTATTATATTTTTAAAATTCATATTTATTAAATTGAAATCAAATTCTTATATATGTTTCAATAATCTTTACTAATTTTTCTTTTTTAATGGGTTTGGATATATAGTCCATGCATCCAACTTCTAATGCCCTTTCTTTATCTCCCAACATCGCATAAGCAGTTTGTGCAATGATAGGAATATTTTTCGTGATTTTTAATATTTCCCTGCTTGCTTCAAATCCATTTAAAACAGGCATTTTTACATCCATCAGAATCAGATTAAAGTCCTGGTCTTTTTTTATGATATCCAAAGCTTCCTGACCATTCCATGCATGTACTACTTCCGCCTGAATATTTTCAATGATAGTTTTCAGGTATAAGTAATTAGACTCTTCATCCTCAGCTACTAATATCCTGTTAGCTTCATTGGAAACTTTACTGCTTTTATCCAAAGCAATGACTGTTTCTACATCATCCATAAATGGAATCTTTACAAAAAAGGTGGCCCCTTTATTCTTTTCAGACTCCAGCCAAATATCACCGTTCATAAGATCAGTAAGTTTTTTTGCAATTGTTAATCCTAATCCGGTTCCACCATATTCACGGGTATGGCTATCATCAACCTGGCGGAACCAATCAAAGATATATGACTGATCTTTATTAGAGATGCCAATACCGGTATCTTTAATCGAAACAATAAAAAATTTTTTTCCCAGATTAAAATTCATTTCAATTTTACCTTTTGGGGTAAACTTTATGGCATTTTCTATGAGTTGATCTATAATCTGTCTGGCTTTGTATAAATCAAAAGTCCTAAATGAATTTTTCAGTTTGCTTAAGCTAAAGCCTTGTATTTTAATTAGATTGTCTTTGTTGTTTTTTCTGAGTTTGTATTTTGCGATTTTATTAATTTCTTCCAGAAAAACTTTTAGATCGGCATTTTCAGGGTTAAGTTGAATTTTTCCTGTTTCGATTAAACTGATATTTAAAATATTCTCTATAATTGCCAATAAATGTTTACCACTTTCATTAATAGTTCTGGCAAATCTGACCATATCTTGTTTATTCAGTTCATTATTAAACAAATCAGAAAATCCAATGATGGCATTTAAAGGTGTTCTGAGTTCATGCGACATTGTCGCTAAAAAGGCAGATTTTAAACGGTCTGGTTCTTCGGCTTTCTCTTTAGCTTTCTGAAGCTCAATCATTGTTCTTTTTTGGATATCAACGTCTTTGATTGTGATAACCCGGATCTTTTCACCTTTATAGTTAAACATTTTTCCATGGAATTCAACCCAAAACTTTATTCTATCTTTCGTGATGGCTAAAGATTCGTATGGTTCATCATATCCTTTCAGCATATTGTTTTTTACAGCCTCACGGTGGCTTTCTTCAACCAATTCTGAACCAAACATTCCAATTAATTCATCATGCGTATAATTAAACATGATACTGGTTGCTTCATTAGTTTCAATGATATATCCATCTTTTAAAAATAATACTGCTTCTCTTGTAGATTGAGATAAAGCTTTGTTTTTAGCTTCACTATCCTTTAAAGCTTTTTCAATCAAAACTCTAGTACTTATATCACTTGCAACTGTAATAATAGATTCTGGTTCTCCCTGTTCATTATATAGAAGTTGTGCCGACAAATTAACCATACTATTTTTTCCATTAAGCTTTTTAATTCTGATTTCTATATTACGTACATTCTCTTCATTAAGGAGGGTTTCTTTAGCTGCATTGTAGGTATTTATATCGTCCGGATGAATGAAGATATTAGCATCCATTCCAATAATATCTTTTTGTTGATTTGCACCTAACATTTTTACAGTGGCATCATTACAACTTAAAATACAGAAATTTAAATCAAGGCTGAATATCCCTTCAGGAGATGAATTAAGCACTTTCGTTAAATGCTCTTCATTTTTCTTAATAATCTTGTCTAGTTTTATTTGGTCAGATATATCCCTTACAATCGCTAAACCTCTTTCTTTACCTTCGTACTTTAGAAAACTAAGATTCACTTCAGCATCGAATATTTCTCCATCTTTACGCTTATGGAGCCAATAAAACTTTACAGATTTTTTCCTTTTGGCCTGATTAATATAACTAATAGCTTTTTTTATAGATGGTGTGCCGTCTTCCTGATACTCCGGGGAAAATTCCCAGGGAGTATGACCTATAATTTCAGATATCTTGTTTAAACCAAACATAGTTAAAGTCATCTGGTTACAATCGACAAAAGTGTCGTTTTCGATAATAAATATGGAATCCCCTGCATTATCAAAGAGGAATTTATAAATATTTTTTGATTTGGATTCTAAATAATCGGGATTAGTTTTTCGTAATAGATGTTTAATGCTTTTTGATAAAATGTCTGGATTAAGGTCGTTTATATTCAGATAATTTTTATTTTTTATTTTTAGTTCCGAATAATCTAAAATATCCTTATTTGCATTTATCAGTATCAGGTGAGGTATTTTTAAAAAGCTTTTTTGATATTCCAGAAATTTTTGATATTCCTGATATTTTACATATATAAGAACGAATTCGATTTTATACTGTTCAAAAAATTGAATTGTATCTTTTAAGTTGTTGACTTCAAGAAACTGATTTTTGGATAATATTTCCTCTAAAACCCTATTCTGGAAGTTTTGAGTATTAATAAAAAGAAATTTTGGACTTGATTGCATTCGTATCGTCGGTAAATTCGTATTTAAATATACTATAAATGCAGATAAAAACAAAGGCCATCATTTCTGACGGCCTTTGTTTATTACTAAGTTTATTTATGCTTAAGTTGCTTGAACTTCTGAGATATTATTCATACCATTATTAATCGCAGCTTCATTAAGAGGAATTAACGAATGATATCTTTCGGGCAAAGATTTTTTCAATCCTAAGATTACATTTTCAAGTTTAACGATTGGTCTCATTTTTAAATAAGCTCCCAATACTACCATATTAAAGATTTTAGTATTTCCCATCTCTGCAGCTTGTTTTGCTCCTTCAATTTTAAAAATATTAATATCAGTTCTTTCGGGGTGACGAGTAATACCATTTGGGTCATACAATAAGTATCCACCGGGTTTTACAGTACGTTCAAATTTATCCATTGATTGCTGATTCAAAATGATCGCAGTATCAAATTCTGTTAAAACCGGAGATCCAATTCTTTCATCACTAAGAATAACAGTAACATTAGCAGTACCACCACGCATTTCAGGCCCGTAAGAAGGCATCCAGCTAACTTCCTGATCTTGCATAATACCAGAATAGGCAAGAATTTTTCCCATTGAAAGTACTCCTTGTCCTCCAAATCCGGCAATGATAATTTCTTCAGTCATAATTATATATTTTTACTGACCTTTAAGATCTACGGTTAAACACTCTTTATTTATTAATTCACTATCAACTTTAATATCTCCCAATGGGTAGAAAGGGAACATATTTTCCACCATCCATTGGTTTGCCTGTACAGGTGACATTTTCCAGCCTGAGTTACAGTTAGAAACGATTTCTATAAAAGAGATACCACCTTTTTTTTCCATTTGGTTTTTAAAAGCCATTTTTAGAGCTTTTTTTGTTTTTCTAACATGAGCTGGAGTATGAACAGCCTGACGAGTAACGAAATAAGCACCTGGTAATTGAGCCATCAATTCAGTGATCTTTAATGGAGCACCCATCATATCAACATCACGTCCGTAAGGAGATGTTGATGATTTCATACCCGGTAGGGTCGTAGGGGCCATTTGTCCGCCGGTCATACCATAAATACCATTATTAACGAATATGATCACAAAATTTTCACCACGGTTAACGGCATGAATTGTTTCTGCTGTTCCGATTGCTGCTAAATCTCCATCTCCCTGATAAGTAAAAACAATTTTATCTGGGAAACATCTTTTAATACCTGTAGCAACTGCAGGAGCTCTACCGTGAGCTGCCTGTTGCATATCTATATTCATGAAGTCATAAGCCAGAACAGAACATCCAACCGGAGCAACTCCAATTGTATCTTCTGCTAATCCTAATTCTTCAATTACTTCCATTATAATACGGTGGGCAGTACCATGACCACAACCCGGACAATAACTCAACGTATTGTCTGTCATTAGTTCCGTTTTTTTATAAACCAGATTTTCGGGTTGAATAATATCGTTTAGAAAATCTTTACTCATCTTTAAACCCTCCTTTTATTTTTTGATCAAGTGCATCTGCTACTTCCTGAGGTGAATGAATTACACCACCAAATCTACCATAATGAGACACAGGTACTTTACCTTCAACAGCAAGTTTAACATCTTCGATCATTTGTCCTGTATTCATCTCTACACTTAAGATTCCTTTTACTTTAGCTGCAATTTCATTGATTTCCTTTTTGGGGAATGGGAATAAAGTAATTGGTCTGATTAACCCGGCTTTAATCCCTTTTTCTTTTAATAATTGCAAAGATTTTTGTGCGATACGAGCACTTGAACCATAAGCCACAATAACATATTCAGCATCTTCGCAATCGATAAATTCACAACGAACTTCTTTTTCCTGAATTTCTTTGTACTTGGCAATTAATTTATGATTATGTTCTTCCTGGATATGAGAGTCTAAATTTAAAGAGGATATAACATTTCTTTCTCTTTCTTTTGGTTTACCAACAGTAGCCCAAGGAGACCTTTTAATTAATTCTTCGTCGGTCATTCTTGGTTTATGTTCTTTAACTTCCACTTTTTCCATCATCTGTCCAATGACACCATCAGAAAGAATCATTACGGGAGTTAAATATTTAAAAGCAAGGTCAAATGATAATTCAACAAAGTCAGCCATTTCTTGTACTGAGGCCGGTGCAAGAACAATCATTTTATAATCACCGTGACCACCACCTTTTACAGCCTGAAAGTAATCTGCTTGTGAGGGTTGGATCGTTCCTAATCCTGGACCTCCACGAACAACATTAAGTAAGACTGCTGGAAGTTCAGCACCAGCCATATAAGATACTCCTTCCATTTTTAAACTGATTCCAGGACTGGATGAGGAGGTCATCACTTTTTTACCGGCTCCTGCAGCACCATATACCATATTGATTGCAGCTACTTCACTTTCTGCCTGCAAAACAACCATTCCTGTTCTTTCATGTGGTTTTTCAGCCATAAGGTATTCTATAACCTCCGATTGCGGTGTGATCGGATAACCGAAATATGCATCAACTCCTTCACGAATTGCTGCTTCCGCAATGGCCTCATTACCTTTCATTAATTTTAATTCACCCATCATTGAAATAATTAAATAACTAAAAACTAAATTGCCACCTTTTTCTTATAAACTGTAATTACACCATCAGGACAAACGATGGCACAATTTGTACAACCAATACATGCATCTGGCTCTACCATATAGGCATAATGGTAACCTTTACCATTCACTTGCTCATGCATGCCGATAACATCCGTAGGGCATGCACCAACACAAACTTCACAGCCTTTGCAACGTTCTACATCAACTACAATTGCTCCTTTAATTTTTGCCATTCTATAAAAATTTATTTAATACGGTCACGAATGTACATAAAATGAGTGAGAAAAATTTGTTTTGTACTTAGAAATCGTAATAGATTATAGTTATTTAGATATTGTCTAAATAATTGCTTAAGGACGTGCTGATATTAATATGTAACCTGTACTAAAATAAGACTTTGAGGGTGTTGATGACAATGGGTAAAACGCTCTCTTTTTTGATTTATAGGGCTTTGAATTCAGATCACGATTGTTTTTTTTAATTTTTGAGATGTAAGTTAAATTCAATAAAAATTAATAAATAAAAACTAACAATTGTTTTTATTTAATAATATATCATTATTTTTATGTTTTTTAGTTTTAGATATTAATCAAAAAAGCAATTAGATTGCTAATATTGATACTATTAAAAATAAAACTTATAAAATGAAAGTAAAAATGAAAAAATAATAAAAAATAGAAACATTGCCTATGATTATTATGATTATCATTCTGAACGAAGTGAAGAATCTCCTAAATTACTTTAGTAAGTCTACTTAACAGGTTCTTCACTTCGTTCAGAATGTCAAGAAAAAAGCTACCCTTTTGGATAGCTTTTAAGATATATTGATTCATAATATAACTTAACTAATTGGGTGGTGTTCGTTGAATTTTTTCAATCTATATTCCAGGTCGGGTAATTGAGATCTCTGAATTAATGAGGTACATGCCCTGATTCCTTCAAACCTTTCACTTCCTGTTGTACTCAATGAAATAGCACTTATGCCATAATACATGAACTCACTGATCAATTCATTCCCACTTAAACCCGGATACGAAACAGTAAAATAGAATCCATCTGCAATTGGATGATCTTCATCCATATCATAAACAATCTCAAAACCATTATCAAGGAACATTTTTTTCATGATCTTGGCTTTTTCTCCATATTCTTTTACTTCATCAAGGAAATTGAACTCTCCGTTGTTAGCTGCTTTTAAAATAGCTGTTAAGGCATATTGTGCAGAATGCGCTGTTCCCGAGCTTAAAGAATAAATACTTCCATAGATCATCGCCATACCTACCGTATCATAGACATAATATTTTAGCAAATGCTCGGATTGTATTTCAAATACTTTATCAGACATTACTAACATTCCAATACGTTGTCCTGCATAGCTAAAAGCTTTAGAACTTGATATAAAAAGAATATAATTATCTGTGTATTTGGTTGCACTTGGCTGGAATGGGGCCTGTCCCGGTTTAGAAATATCATTCCTGAAATCCATACCAAAATAGGCAAGGTCTTCTAAAATGATGACTCCATATTTAGTTGCTAATTCACCGATAATTTGTAATTCTTTTTCTGTAAAACAGATCCATGAAGGATTATTTGGGTTAGAATAAAGAACAGAAGAAATATTTCCTTTAGAGAAATATGATTCTAATTTTTCTCTTAATTTATCACCTCTATAATCATATACATCAAAAGATTCCCATTTAAGGCCTAATACCCTCATTTGTTGTTTGTGAACAGGAAAGCCGGGGTCGATGAATAGTGTTGTATCTTTTTTCGGATCAATTCTGTTAATAGTCATAAAAGTGGCAAAACCACCTAGCATAGATCCCACGGTTGGAATACATCCTCTTTCATCAACATCTGCATTCAGAAAATTCTTTACAAATTTTTTAATTTCTGTTTTTAGAGGAGGGATTCCATGAATATCCGGATATAGAGCAGCACAACCATTTTCCAAGGCTTCAATTTCAGCTTTCACTCCAATTTGAGTAGGAGGAAGGCCAGGAATTCCCATCTCCATGCGAATAAATTTTTCTCCGGATTCCTTCTCAATGTCATCAACAAGTTTTTTAATTACCCTGATAGATGCTTTACCCACATTCGGAATTTTATTTAAAGCAATCTTCTGATCTACGATTTTACTTTTAATTGGAGTGTCTGTTTCTATATTTTTTGCAATTAAACTCATATGCTGTCTTGTTATATTGTTGATTAATTGATTTCTTAAATTTACTAATAATGTTTTACTTTTCAGATTATCTCATTTTTAGAAGAAATAAAATAACCCGGTTAAAATACGTAAGTTGCTTACATCGGTTGTTTCAGCTTTTCCGGCTTCTTTATAGGCAGCAGTCGTATATTCAAATTCGGTTGCCCACATTAATTTACCTGAATGAATTTGAATGCGTGGAGATACTCTGTATATATGGTCAATATCACTACCCATTCCATAAAATTTGTCTCCGTTGGCATTGACGTCATGTTTGGCATATCCGGCTAATAAACCAACTTTTATTTTTTTACCTTTAGTCAAACAATCTAACCATGCTGATTTTTGAGATGTTGCCTGATATTGGATACCATTCTGGTTAATCGTTTCATAATATCCACCAAACATAATATGTTCACTTAGGTTTTCTCCATATACACCTTGAAGTTTTACATCAAAAGTGTTAAAATCCAAATTAAAGAATGCAAGAGCTCCAAAAGTGTTTAGTTTTTCGTTAACACTTATCTTATCAGAATTTATTTCTATATAGTTTCTTGGTTGAATGCTTTTATAATCGATTCCTGCTCCGAATATATGTTTTCCAAGCTTATATTTAAATTGCAGATGAAAATTAGGAATTGCTGCATTACGCTGATATACAGAAGATTTTCCTAAAGGGCCTGCATTTGCATAATCTCTTTGCATACCAGCAAATGCGATAAGCTTCAACTTACCAATATTATGTATAAGTTGTATTTGATTATGTCTTGAAAAAGCATGAAACGGAGCGCCGGTATTTAATCCTATAGTTCTTGGCCTGATATCAAACGTATACATAGGATGCCAGGTTTGCCCCACCAATAAGCTTGTGCTTTCCCATTTTAAATTTATCCACGCTTCTCTTAATCTGAATCCGTTGTTGTCATTATTGGATACTCCTGTAAAATCTCCTTCAATAACTCCACTGAATACTGCTCCTAAAACATTGGGGCCTGTAATATTGCCTCTAAGTCGCGAAGTCATCGATAATTGATTTAAGCTTGGTTTTGCATTAATATCTGAACCATTTGCATCATAGTCAGGTTTTTGGGGAAATAAAGATACCATCCCTTCTCTGGCATCAATCATCTGACGGCTATCGTAAAATAGCTGACTATTTACAAAACCGGAAAATTTAATTCCCCATTTATTATCTTGTGCGATTCCTGATAAAGAAACTAGAATGAATAACAATATCAGGAATCTATTATACTGGATTTTCATTTCTATTTGTTAAATGCGTTACTAATAAAACTAAATAATGGGTTTATAAGTAGCGAAACGATCATTCCAATTGTACCGGCTTGTGGAGAAGGCATTCCCCAAATGTATAATCCAATGCATGTGGATAGCCCTATTAAAGCAGAACTGATTGCTCCAAACTTGTTCATGTTCTTATTGAATAATCCCCAAACAAATGGCCCTAAGAAAGTACTTCCTATGGCTCCCCAGCTAATTCCTAATATCGCAACGATCGAATCCGGTTTTATCAATGCAATAATTACAGATAATAATACAAAGAAAGCGCTTGAAAAACGCATTAAAGTTGTAAGCTTCTTATCAGAAGTATTTTTATTAATAAAACCTGCATAGAAATCTTTAGTGACTGATGAACTGGAAATCAAAACCAATGCTGCTAAAGTAGACATTGATGCCGAAAGGATCAATAATAAAATTATGATGGACAATGAATCAGGAATGATCCTGGTCAATAATTCAGGCATTAAAGCATCTACATTTGGTTGCCCATTATTGAAAATATGCGCTGAGTTTTCCGGAGTCAGGAAGAAACGGGTTGTACTTCCCAGAAAATAAGCAATACAGCCTATTAATAAAGCAAATGCTGTGGAAGCGATCATGCCTATTTTAACTGCTTTTCTATCCTTGATGGCATAAAACTTTTGTACCAATTGGGGCATTGCAAAAGGAGCTATACTTGTTAAAAATACCAGAGAGAATAATGGCCACCATCCCGGAGGACCAATAGCTTTCGTTAAATCCGGATTTATATTTGAAAGGGTAGAAGTTATATTTGCTAATCCATTTCCCTCCTGAATGGTAAATCCAAAAAGCATAATTACACCTAAAGTCATGATCATTCCAAAAATGGTGTCGATCATGGTCATGGATTTATATCCTCCCAATACTAAATAAATTGTTGTAAATACTCCCATAAATACAACTGCATGCCAGTATTCAATTCCCGGAAATGAAGACTGAAATAAATAGGATAAGCCAATAAATACAGCTGCCGAATAAGGTACCATGAAAATGAAAATGGCAATACCGGCCATTAATTTCATGAATGGGCTATTGTATCTTTTTTCCAGAAATTCACTCATGGTATGAATTTTCATTTCTGTACTAACCTTTTTGATCTTCCATCCCATAAAGGCCCATACACCAAGTACTCCAATTAAAGCATTAATGACACCTATCCATATTCCTGAGTAACCGAAGCCCCAGCCAACTTTACCGGCAAAACCAATAAATACTACGGCAGAAAAATAGGCTGTACCATAGGAAAAGGCTGTCATCCATGGGCCAACATTTCCTCCGCCTAAAAAGAAATCGCTAAATGATTTCGTTTTACGCATGCCTGCAATGCCTACACCAATGATCATTAAGGCATATAAGGCTATCACTATTATTTTTATAGTCATGATTTTATACTAAAGATTACTTCTCAATTCTGATTCTGGCATCAACTGCGACAACCGTTTTTTCATTTCCTAATAATGGATTCAAATCCATTTCCATAATTTCGGGAGCGGCCTCCAATAATGCGGATAATCTTAAAATGATTTCTGCAAAAGCTTCTTCATTGATGCCTGCTTGTCCACGTACACCCTGAATGATCTTATAAGATTTCAATCCTTTGATCATAGAAGATACTTCATCTTTAATTAAAGGAGATAAACCTGAATTTACATCTTTTAAAACTTCAACGAAAATTCCACCCATTCCGCAAAGCACCATGTGCCCAAATTTATCTTCATATTTAGCTCCTACATATAATTCAGTACCTGAAAGCATAGGTTGCATAAGAATGGAAGTAGTTTCCGGGATTTGCATCATTCTATTAAATTCCCTGACCAATGAATCTTCATCTTTAACATTTAATACAACTCCTCCAACATCAGACTTGTGCACAGGCCCAACAACTTTCATTACTAAAGGATATCCTAATTCAGCAGCAGATTTCTTTAAATCGAATTCATTGTCTGCAACAGCTTCACCGGCTCTATTAATCTTGGCCGCATCTAATAAACCTTGAATGTCTTCAGGGGAGATGTATCCGTTTTCTGTATTTTTAATGATGTTTCTGATAGCTGTTTTATCAACTTCTGGTAATATTATTTCAGCCGGAGCCGGAGCCGGAGTTTTATATACCCTGGCTAATGCTTCTCCTAATACTACTTCATCAGAGAAATTAATTCTTCCTTTAGATAGGAAATCAGCAATTTCTTCCTCTGCAGTTTGAATAGATGGAAGTACCGGGTAAATCGGCTTTTTGCATTTTTTCATTCTCTCATCTAAAACATTATAGACATCAAAAATCTTAAAAAGGCCCGGAGTTCCAAAAATAACGACCATTGCATCGATATTGTCAAACTTTTCATCCACATAATCAATGATAGTTCCTAATTGTTCTGCAGTTCCGGTAGCCAGGAAGTCAATTGGATTAGAAACAGATGATCCCGGGAATAATTCTTCCAGTAATTGATCGGCAGCATCACCTTCAATATGAGGGACATCTAATCCATTATTTGAAAGTGCATCGGTAAGCATGACTGCAGGGCCTCCTGCATGCGTAATAATTGCAATATTTTTGCCCTTTAATTCTTTATGCATAAATACAGATGCAACACTTATTAAATCTTCACGGCCATAACAACGAACGATTCCTGCTTTTCTGAACAAAGCGTCTACGGCTACATCCGAACTTGCTAAAGCACCTGTATGAGATGATGCGGCTCTGCTTCCGGCTTCTGAACCACCTGCCTTAACAGCAGCTATTTTACACCCTTTTCTGATCAAAGAAGAAGCATGTTTTAATAACATTTGTGGCTTATCAATATTTTCGATATAAAGTAATTTTACTTTTGAACTGGTTTCCGGATCGAAAGATTCATCCATATGCTTAAGAATTTCCTCAACTCCTAATTGTGCACTGTTCCCCACTGAATAAACACTTGCAAAGGTTAAGCCTTTTGGAATCCCGGCTTCCATAATAAAACAAGCTGTAGCTCCTGAACCGGAAATAAAATCACAACCTTGTGGATCAAGTTTGGGAATTGGTAAAGTAAATACTCCCTGGTAATTTGGATTTAAAACGCCAACGCAGTTAGGGCCGATTAAACTTCCACCAACTTCATTAATTGTATTTACTACTTCTTCTTCCAATTTTTTTCCTTCTTCATTTAGTTCACTGAAACCAGCCGATAGTATGATAAACCCTTTGGTTCCTTTTTCTTCCGTGAGAAGTTTAACGGTATCTAAAATAAACTTAGAAGCGATAGCAATAATTGCTAAGTCAGCTTGTGGTAAGTCGACAGGTGATTTATAACTTTTAATTCCCTGAACAACATCTTCTTTTAAATTGGTCACATACAGCTCTCCTTTAAAAGCTCCATCTATGAGGTTTTTCAAAACTTTTCCTCCCGGCTTTTCAATATCATTCGATCCACCTACAACAACGATTGATTTAGGATTAATTAATTCTTGTGTGATCATTTTTTGATTTGTTATATTTTAATTTTTTTATTTCATGATTCAATTGTTCAATTGCCTTACTGTTCAATTGTTTTGAATGACTTCATTTGATAGAAAGAAAAATTACAGATTCTGTAAATATATAGGTTTAGAATGCTAATAATCTTTCTAATGATTAAGCCATTCTGAATGCTGAGAATTTAGTCTTGCCAGGTAGTAGAAATAGGAATAAAAATATCTTTATACAGCAGATAAAAAAAGTTGATAATCATTTTTTCCTTTTTCATTTTACTTTATTCGAACGATTGCAAAATTAGAAAAAATATATTTATGATTATTTGGATTGTTTATTTATTAAGAGGGAATTTTGAATGAAGGGATGGCTTCCCATGGCCGTCAAATTAAGTTTTTTTATTTGGGATATTTTATGTATTGCCTGTCTAAGAGGCTCTATAAACAAGTTCATTGTCGTCCGGTAAAACGAATAGATTCCTAAAAGGCTCTGCTCAACGCATTATCCAAAAGGGCCCCTGAGCGGAGCCGAAGGGATATAGAATTAAACTGGCATAAGGTTCCCCGAGCGAAGAAGA
>JANQLW010000064.1 GCA_028280405.1 Bacteroidales bacterium | reverse complement strand
CCAGGCCCCTAAATAATTCAAAGCTCCTGGTATTGTAGCGGGAACCCAGTTTGTTCCGTTCCACTTCAGAAACTGATCATTACTGGCATTCATATTGTGCAGTTTTGCAGCCGTTATTGCTTCATTATTGATTTTTTCCGAGGTGATTGCGTTGTCTGCCAGATCTGCTGTAATAATGGTTCCATCCAATATCTTTGCGGTTGTAACTGCAGCATCACCGATCTTTGCAGTGGTTACTTTCCCGTCCCCGATCAAAGGTACGGTTGCTGTGCCAGCCAGGTCTCCTGCTAATTGCACGATCCCTTTGGTTGTTGTTGTAGCGTCTGCTACTGATGGATTATTGTTTGAATTCCATCGTGTAATATCCGCTGCGGTAATTCCACCTGCCGGTGATGTAATTTTTAGGAATTTATTTCCTTCAATAAAGCTTTTTACCGCTTTTTGTGTTGGGAATAAGATGTCTGAATTTGCAGAAAAAGTTTCATCCGTTGACTTGTTAGCTGCATCTTCTTTTAAGGAAATAGCGTCGGTATTATCTGAATTATTCCATCTTATGATATCGCCTTCAGAAATATTTTTTGCAACGGATAATTCAAAAACAGGATCCGTTTCAGTTAGTGTTCCGGTAAATATTTCCGCTGTTTTTGAGTGAAAGGCATAAGGAACAGCTAATAATTGATTCATTCCAACAATGTCGTAATTCGTACCAGGACCTGTCGGATCGATTTCAGTCTTTAAAAAGTACTTATCACTTCCCCAGTTAATTGTGGAAAAATCACCATTAATAACTGTTCCGCTACCGATTTCAATGTTTGCTAAACCAAAATCATTGGTAGTTGGAGTATGTAACTCTGTATAAATTGCAGTTCCGCTTTCGGATCCTTGCAAAATACTGATCTGTATACCAATTTGTTGATTTGAAACTAACTGTCCCGAATTAAGTCTTATAACAACTTGATAACTTATTTTATTGGGAACTTGAGCACAAACCATAAGTATACTCATGAATAGTGTTAAAAATGTAAATGTTTTTTTCATAATTACTTAGTTTTGATGATTTTAAAAGCTTTAATTTCTTTTTTATTATCAGTGATTTTTATAATATAAATTCCCGGAATATATTGGGACATTGGGATCATAGTTGCTTTGTTCGTTATATTTTTATTCATCAATAGTTTTCCGTTTATATCAAACAGAAAAAATTGTAACTTGTTAATTTTATAGCTTCCCAAATTGAGTTTGATAAAATCTCTTGTTGGGTTTGGATATGTTCTTATTTCAAGACTTTTTTGAGTCGAATCATTGATGATTATCAATACATTATAAGCTTGTTGAATTCCTAAAGTTGCATTGTAATCTGAATCTATAAGGCTATTACAAACTAATTGTCCAATTGAGTAGCTTGCAGTTGCCAAATTCCCTGACATCTTCCCATATCCCGCAACTGTTGTTTCTTGAGCTTTAGTATTAGAAATACCGAAGCATATTGTGAATACTAAAGAGAGAGTAAAAATTTTTTTTGCCATATGCCTTAATTTTTGTTTTGAAAATGATGTTTTTTAGCTACAAATCTAAAGTCCTGATAAGTTATCATTTAGGCGGTTTACCTAGTAACGTATAAGTAATCTGCCTACCACTGATAAAGAGAGCGGTTATAAATTTTAATACAATGATGTTGAGGAAAGGAAAATTTAGTTGTTAAAGTCTTTAAAATGGCCAGGGTAAAAGTGCCTAAACACCTTTATTTAGTTATCATTTCAGCATTCTTGTCTTTACTAAATTTGATCAACTATTATAATGGTTTAATTTTCCATTCAAGACTTAACAATGGGCATTGAAAAAGACAAGAAAATTTGTAAGAATTGATAAATCTTTACAAGCTTTGTGTACATTAGCTAATTGCAAAAATTTAATTTATTGCTGATCTAAAATTAATCGATATTTAAATTTAACTGGTATTTTTGTATATTATTTAATGCTTATAATGAAAAATAGGATTACAATTAGTATTTTGGTTATGTTTTTGATGATTGGCCTTATATGCAAAGGTGAACAGTTAATAGATGAAAGGATAGAACAAGAGATAGACAAGCTTGATAATTTAAAGATTGAGCAATTCAGGGAGAACGTTGAAAAAATTGTTGTTCTGCTTGATGAAGTCAGTGATCCTATCCGAAGAAAATCACTTACTCAGCAACTTTTCCTAAAAACAAGTTCCAGGGACGAGGAAAGCCATATATTCTTACTGGCTTATCCCCAAATTTATCCGGATTCTGTCCGTCAAATATATCTGGTAGAAGCTTTAAAACTTGCGAAAAAGTTAAAATCGGAAAAATTCCGTATTTGGGTGGAAGATCAGAGAAGCAATTTCTTTATTAAAACCATGCAATATGATTCAGCCATGGTTTCTATTCTGAATATGCGGGATTACTATGAAACGCAAGAAGATGAAGAAGAAAAAATGAACCTGTATCATTTATTAGGTGATGTTTACTATCATGCCCGCCTTTTTGGTAAAGCCCAAAATACCTATTTGGCGATTTTAGACCATTATAATAATACAAGTACCTGGAACTTCTGGCGGCCTTATGTTATTATGAATAACCTTGGACAAATAGGGCTCCTTACACATAATTACGAAATGGCATTAGACTGGTTCGATAAATCATTGACCAAAGCCAATAATTACTTAAAAAGGCCCTATCACGTTAATATCAAAGCCTATATCAATGTAAAGACTTCTGAGACCTATCTTTTAATGGGAGATTTGGCAAATGCCAGAAGGTTTTTTGAAAACACTGAAAAATTACCTTTTGACAAAATACGTGCTGATTCCAGGGCAGAGCTTACATATTTGAGAAGTCATCTTCTTTTTGAAGAAGGGAAATATGAAGAAGCACTTAAAGGCGCGATTAAAAACAATAATACGAAGCCTAAATGGTCTTTGTTGCTTTCCAGGATCTACGATAAACTGAATAAACCTAGAAAATCACTTTATTTCCTGAAACAATATCATTTAATAAATGATTCAATTAATAAACAAAATAACATTAACCGGTCCCTTATCATTCTTGCTGAAAACGACCATGAAAAAACCAGGCAAAAACTGATACTGTCAGAAAAAGAAAATATTTTTTTAATTACTTCCATTTTAACACTTTTAACAGTCTCAATTATTATTCTGATATTATATTGGAAATTATACTTATCCAAAGTTAAATTAGTAAGAAAAGCCCTTGAGAATGAGAAAAAAATAAAACATTATACCGTTAAATCGAAAGCTTTTAAGCCTTTGGATAATGAAGTTTCGGAACTTTACAACTTAGCATCCAGGCTACAGAAGTTAATTGAGAAAGATAAAATCTATTTAGATCCAAGGCTGACCATCGAAAAAGTTGCCAATAACCTTGGAACTAATCGCAGCTATCTTTCAAGAACTGTAAATACAGTATATGAAACAAACTTTCCTAACTTTATTAATGAGTTTAGGATTCAAGAAGCAATCAGGCTAATTTCTGCAGGATATGCAGTCACCCATACCCTCGAAACTTTGGCTAATAACTCAGGTTTCAATAACCGTTCGGTTTTTATAAATGCTTTTAAGAAATATACAGGAGTTACGCCATCATTTTTCATTAAAAACCAACCCTAATATCAGGTAAAATGGTTAGGAAGAACTTAGATCAATCTGAGTCGATGTAAAAAAAGTAAAAACAGGCAAATTTTGTTATCTTCATAGAAAATTAGTTTTATGAAAGTTAAATACGGAATGATCCACGGCAGGTTCCAGCCTTTTCATTTAGGGCATCTGGATTATCTGAAAACGGCTTTGAGCAGATGTGAACATTTGATCATCGGCATTACCAATCCTGATCCTGCAGAATTTGTAGAAGAGAAAACAAGTAGTCACCGACATGTAGCAGAATCAAACCCCTATACATATTTCCAACGCCAGCAAATGATTAAGGAATGCCTTATTGATTTGGAAGTAGATTTAAATAAAATCAGCTTTATCCCTTTTTATTTATTTAATGAAGAAAAGTGGAAATATTTTATTCCAAATCCAGAGAATTTAATAATGCTGATGAGGATATATACAGAATGGGAAGAAAAGAAAATTAAGCGATTTGAAAACTATGGAATCAAAGTGGAAGTATTGGAAAAATACCCTGTGAAAACTCATGAAGGAATCCATGTTCGGCGAATGATGAAAAATAATGAAGACTATAAAAGCCAACTTCCGAAAGGTACAATCCGTGTTTTAGATTTAATCGGAAAAGGAATGCTTTAAAATGTAGAGATGCGATTTAAAATTTTCCTGCTAATTCATTGATATGTTTATCTTCCAGGCATTCCAATAGTACAGCTTTCCCGACCATGCCTGTAGTTCCGGTTATAATTACTTTCTTTTTCATGGGCTTCCTTTCCTGTTAATTGGGTAATGTATGGGTGGTTTCAAATAGTAGGTTGCTGAACAGAGGTCATCGAGCGAAGCAAAATGGAGTCGAGATGTACACCTCGACCAGCTCGGTGACCTGCTTCTATTATACAAAGCCAATACATTTGTTCACGTATTCACGTTTTTACTCTTTTACCTATTTACTCTTTCACCTCCTGAAACTTCCTCATCTGCTTAATCAATACTCTCTTAGGTGTAAAAGGAATCATCGACAACATCATTTTCTGCGAAAACGTTAATCCCGAGATAACATCCATTTTCCCTTTTAGCATTCCTTCATAACCATCTTTAGCTACGCCATAAGCACTAAATGGTTTTTGAAAACCTGGTGTTTTATCCATTCCTGAAACTTTTGCGAATTCGGTTTCAGTAGCTCCCGGCATTAAATTGGTTACGGTAACATTCGTATCACTTAATTCTTCAGTTAGGGCATTGCTAAAGAATGTAACAAAAGCTTTAGTCGCGAAATAAACTGCTTGTAAAGGACCCGGTGCAAAACTTGCTGTCGATGAAACATTCAAAATTTTGCCGGAATTTCTTTTGACAAAATCATCTAAGAAAAACCTGCTAAGTGCTGTTAAAGCAATTACATTTAATTGAATCATGGCTAAATCAGATTCCCATGCTCTTTCATGAAATTTCCCTAATCCGCCAAAGCCTGCATTATTAATTAAATAATCGATTTCAATGCCTGCAGCTTTAACTTCATCATAGACTTCTTTGGGTGCATTTGCTAACCCGAGATCCTTGGTAATAATCATAACCTTGACCGAATGTTTTTTTTCGATATCGGTTTTTAATTCTTCTAACTTTTCTTTGCGACGTGCAACTAATATTAAGTCACCTCCTTTTTCGGCATGGATGTAAGCTAATTCTTTTCCAATTCCGGCAGAAGCTCCTGTGATTAATGCTGTGTTTTTCATTTCGATAGGTTTTTATAAATTAATATATTACAAATGTATAACCACAATCCAAAATAAAATTATACGAATTCCTGTAATGATGAAACTAATTACTGAATTATGGAAAAAGATGAAGGAAAGGAAATAAAATCACTGGAATGTATATCTCTTCTTTGCAAACTTTGGGCCACCTTTGCGAATCTTGGCGTAATAGCTAATTAATTATTACGCCGAGATTCACAAAGATAACGCAGAGGTACGCTAAGAGGTAACAGCTCTGTTAGAAGCTATATTTTGTCTTTATAAATTTTTAAGGCCCATAAAACCGCTCGGTAGCTTAAGTAAATAAACACCGGCCAAACGGCTAGCCATATGATGCTGGAAGTGTACATAGCATATAATTTTTAATATTCTTTTATCGTTTTATGATCAAACCCCTGCTTAATCCTCCCCAAGGGGAGAAATTGTTTTTTAAATGATTTTGAAATCATATTGAATGGGTCTACTTGTCTATAAATAACTCAGTTTTTAGTGTTTTCAATTTTTTGTTGCTTGTAGCCTAAAGCTTATAGCCTGAAGCTGTTAATAAGAATGATGATCTTCATTTACTTCCTCCTCAGAAATTTTCGTCTTATTCATCGACTTCCATGCCCACCATATATATGCTATTACAAAAGGAACCATTAATGATACATAGCTCATTGCTGTTAGTGTATATTTGCTGGAACTTGAATTTTCAATGCTAAGTGAACTTTGTAAATCAAAGGTGGACGGATAAAAGCAGGTATTGTTAAACCCGGCTACCAGGAATAAACAAAATACAACCAATATAGTACCGATACTTGCCGGCCATATTGCCCTATTCTGACAGGTTTCAAAGTGAAAATAACTTCTGTAAATCGCAATAAGTACAATTGCAACCCCTATGAAAAATAAGATCAGTACCACAGGCATCTGCCATAAGTTATGCAAATACTTATAACTTTCCATACTTACTATCTTTGTTTCGGGATTATAAGCAAAGCCTTTCATCAATAAAAGATTCACCAAAAAGAACAGGAAGAAAAATACAAATGGAATCCCGTTTTTCAGAATCTGTTTTCTGGCACGATCTACAATATTCGCTTGATCTATATTATTAATAAAATAGAGATTTGCCAATGTTCTGGCTAAAAAGAATACAGCTAATCCCAATGACAAGTTAATATAGGTTGCATACCTACTAAAGTCAAGCGCAAGTTCCAGGCCTCTGTACGGAGCTTCCCATCTTGATTGGTTCATATCATTAATTGTAAATTCAGATCCTGTAAAAAATGTAGCTACTGCCGTTCCTATCAAAA
Organism: Bacteroidales bacterium; assembly: GCA_028280405.1. Lineage (GTDB taxonomy): Bacteria > Bacteroidota > Bacteroidia > Bacteroidales. The sequence goes on along the minus strand of JANQLW010000064.1, from coordinate 2,491 downwards.
TCGTTCCGAATAGACCATTAATAAATAAAAAGGTTTCATAAGTTCGTTTTCCAAGGAAATTATTTGGTTTGGTGCGGAATTCATAAGCAATAGCCTGAATGATAAAACAAAATAGAATTAACATCCAAACCCAATAAGCACCTCCGAAACTTGTAGAATAGAATAATGGGAAAGAAGCAAAAAAAGCTCCGCCAAATGTAACTAAGGTTGTAAAAGTAAATTCCCATTTTCGTCCTAAAGCGTTTACGATAACTTTACGTTCATTTTCTGTTTTTCCCAAAGAATAGATCATGGTTTGTCCGCCCTGAACAAACATCAGGAATACTAAAACGGCTCCCAATAAGGAAATGATCATCCACCAGTATTGTTGAAGTGTAAGTAATGACATGGTTTCAAACATAATTATTTCCCTCCATCTTTAGGTCCTTTTTTTATTTGCGTGGTCATGATCCTGATTTCTGCAATCAATAAGGCAGTAAAGATCGCAGCAAATAACCAGAATGTAATTTGTACGGATGTTTTATCTATTTGTGAAACGGCAGAAAGTGTAGGCATTAAATCCTGAACCACCCATGGCTGACGGCCCACTTCTGCAACGATCCATCCACATTGAGATGCGATATAAGCAAGTGGAATTGTCCAAACGCTTACCCATAACACAAATTTGGATTTTTCCAGTTTTTTCTTGTATAACATAACAAGGATCACAATGAACAATATTCCAAAGTGTGAACCTAATATCACCATGATATGGAAAGAATAAAAAGTTAAAGGCACATCAGGTATCAGATCACTGGCATCTTTAAAATAACCGTATCCAAAGTATTTATAATTGGCTTCAAAAATAGCCAGTTGCTTTTTTGTCTCTTCAGTATCTTTGATTTTTTGTGCAGCTTTATAAGCTTTTAATGCATTGATGGCTTTCTTCCCCTGTTTCATTTTCTCATATACAGAGGGAATCCCTTCTTTGGGATTTCCATTCACCAGATCATTAATGCCGGGGACAAATGCATGTGGCGATAAAAAGGCTAAATAAGACAGTGCATTCGGGATCTCAATTTTATATTGAAATTCCCGTGGATGAGGATTTTTAGGATCTTGTGGCTTTTCCAGAATCCCAATGGCGATTAAAGGGGCATTGGTTTGGCCATCATATAAAGCTTCCATAGCCGCAAATTTCATGGGCTGGATCTTTGCCATATGTCTTGCCGACTCATCGCCCGATACAACCAGGAAAACTGTTGAAAGCAAACCAAACGTAGACGCAACGATCATACTTTTCTTTGCAAATACAATTTCTCTTTTCTTGATCAGGAACCAGGCGCTGATACCTACCACAAAAACGGCTGCCAATACATATCCTGATGTAATGGTATGCAAAAACTTATTTATAGCAGTAGGGGAGAGCAATACTTCCCAGAAATTCGCCATCTCATTCCGGGCCGTATCCGGATTAAAGTGCATGCCTACCGGGTTTTGCATCCAGGCATTAGCAACTAAGATCCATAGGGCTGATAAGTTAGCGCCGAAAGCAACTAACCAGGTTGAAACTAAATGGGCTTTCTTACTTACTTTATTCCAGCCAAAAAACATGATGGCAATAAAAGTGGATTCCAGGAAGAAAGCCATAATCCCTTCCACAGCAAGAGGAGCTCCAAAAATATCTCCTACAAACCATGAATAATTGGACCAGTTGGTTCCAAATTCAAATTCCAGGATAATGCCTGTCGCAACTCCAATGGCAAAGTTGATTCCGAAAAGCTTCATCCAGAATTTAGTGATTTTTTTCCATTCCTCTTTGCCTGTCCTCACATATATGGTTTCCATAATAGCCATGATGAAACCCAGTCCTAAAGTGAGCGGAACAAAGACCCAATGGTACATTGCAGTGAGTGCAAATTGCGCACGCGACCAATCTACAAGGCCAATGTCGATATTCTCCATTATTTGGTTATTGTTAACCCTACGAAGTTTTAAGCCCTCGTAGGGTTGGTTAATTAATATCAGTTAATTTCTCAATCACATAATCACCTCTTTCCTGATCATTCTCAAAATTGCTCTTTAAGAAATTCGGAAAGAAGAAGACCTTCAAAATAGCAAACATGATAAATAGCTTAATAAGAATGATGATCCATAAACTTTTTCCCCAGGTCATTGTCCGAAAACCTTCCAGGTAAAAACGGTAAATTTTATAAAAAATATTTTTCTTCATTATCTTGTTGCTACTCTACGAAGGTTTTAAACCCTCGTAGAGTTATGTCACTACAAATTTAGAAATTAATCCATCGAATTTCGGGTGCTGAGATTATTTTGAAGGAATTTAGAAAAGGATGCACGAAAGGGATCGTTTCCCCGAAGGGGAAGCGATCCCATAGCCGTCAACTTAAGAGATTATACAAACATATTTTATCCCCCAAAAGACTTTCCCCATAATAGTTTAGAGCGTTTCAAAAAAGTAATAAAACCTTAGTGGAAATTCTCTGAGAGAAGT
>JANQLW010000023.1 GCA_028280405.1 Bacteroidales bacterium | reverse complement strand
TCTCTGCTTCTCTCAGAGAATTTCCGCTAAGGTTTTATTACTTTTTTGAAACGCTCTAAACTATTATGGGGAAAGTCTTTTGGGGGATAAAATATGTTTTTGTATAGTCTCTTAACTTGACGGCTATGGGATCGGTTCCCAATACAAATATCGAATATCAATGGATTAATTCCATGATTTTTTGCCTTGCTCTTTGTAGCTGTGTTTTTACTGTATTCAGGGAAATTTTTAATTCTGAGGCTATTTCGGAATATTTGTAGTTTTTAAAGTATTTCAGCTGAAATATTTCTTGCATCTTAACCGGCATTTGTTCTACGATCCCCATAATATGTTCATATTGTCTCTTTCTTTCTTCAGTCATCTCATCATTTTGATAGTGATTATCAAAACTTGCGATTAATTCCAGTACACTTAAATCATCGGTGATCTTTACAGTCTTTAAATAATTGATACACCTATTACGTACCATCACGTATAGATAGGCCCTGGATGATTTATTAATAATCACTTTATCTGAATTTTCCCAGAGATAAATGAAAATTTCCTGAACCAAATCTTCACTGGCTGCCCGATTAAAAAGATAACTTTCTGCATAGATTACCAGTTCTTCATAGTAATGATTGAAAAACTGTTTAAAGTTATCTTTATATTGTTTTTGCATGAATTTATTGTTCAGGTCTTTCTTTTTAGCAAATCTATATAAAATTTAACAAATAAAATTTTTGTACAAACTATGAGGCCAGAAAAAACTCCTAAGCCTTTAATTCTCTGAAAGCCTCATTCCAAGAAGCAATAATTCAAAATATTTAACAAGGCAAAAGAAAGGGGAATTGTTAAAATTTACCAAAACTTAATATCCGGGGATGACATTCCTTCTAATTTTTCATTGTTAGTTTTTAATTATTAGTTAAAAAAAGTAGCTCCGGATTGGGAAATAGAAAGATACCTGGGTTTTCCGGAGCCACAATGCACGTGTGAACTTTTGGTAGGATAGGGAAAGATTATTATGTTCTTTTTAATTTTTATTATATAAAGACTAATTTAAAATGTATAATAATTTATCTTCTACTATACTAATCAATATAACTATTGTGATTACAAATAGTAAGAGTCTTTCTCGATTCATTTTAAGTTTATTCTTTTTAATATCCTTAAAAAGTAGAAAAAACAAATAAATGATTCCAATCAGACTAAATACTAATGAAATATATTCAAATAAAATTTTCATATTTTTTTATTAATCAATTTTTACCACCAATCCATACAGTCTCCAAACTCATATGCTGCCCAAGCTGCACCAATCCATCCAAGTGCTCTTCTTGCTACTTTTACAATAGCCTTTTTTAACATTCTTTTCCCTGCAGTACTTCTAATACCCCTATCAAAAGCTTCTGTTAATGCAGAAATACCTAATGATCTTAAGGCACAATCATATAAATCGTTTGCATATACAGGAGTAGTTATTAATGCTTCATAATTAAATGCAAGCTGCTCTTCCTCTTCTTCAATTGCTAGTAATGCCATCCCAACTAATGCAATTTCTGGAATTTGTATACTATCTAGTTCATATTCTAGCTCTTTTAAATCTAATCCATAAGCTTCGATTAATTCTAATGATTCATCTACTAAAGGTTTTAAAGCTTCTTTTGCATCTTTTTCAAGTTTTAAAGAATCTGATTCATTTAATGATGATTTAGTACCTTTTAATGTTAATAAATTTTGATTAAGGTTAAGTATTTCTCCAGACTGATGGTCTAAAGCTTCTTTAAAATTTTTTAATGCTATCTCAAGTTCTTGAAATTTATGTAGATTAATAGATTTAGTACATGATTGTATAACAAAAATCCCTCCCCAAAAAATACATTTAATAAAAAAAATAGCAATTAAACCTTTCCCCATTTTTGTTTTAAGAGGGTTAAGATTAATTTGGTAATTCATCATCAATTGTTTTAGTTAATAGATACTGTTCTCATATATTAATTCCGATTTTTCGAAAAAGTCACCTCATAATCGTAATTTTTTTTAATTTTTTTATATTTTTTACAAATCTTAATAATATAATGCATGTTCTCAATCAATTTAGTAATATGATAAAATTAAAAGTTAGATATTGATTTTCTATATCATGGAAAATTTTATTTTTGTAATAAATCTCCTGTCTATGCCTATTATTGATAATTTAAACAAAATCAAAGCTGAACTTCCGGCAAATGTTAAATTAATTGCTGTTTCCAAAACAAAACCTATTAAAGATATTCTTGACGTTTACAATAGTGGCCATCGGATTTTTGGTGAAAATAAAGCTCAAGAGCTTAGTGAAAAGCAACCTTTATTGCCAAATGACATTGAATGGCATTTCATTGGACACCTGCAATCCAACAAAGTAAAATACATTGCTCCTTTTGTGGATTTAATTCATTCGGTCGATAGTGTTAAGCTATTAGGAGAAATTAATAAGCATGCCAAAAAAAATGATCGGATCATTGACTGCTTACTACAATTTCATATTGCAACTGAAGAGAATAAATTTGGCCTCAATCTGAGAGAAGCATTATCCATTATGAACAGTGATTATTTTAAAACCCTTGAAAATGTAAGAATCAAAGGTATAATGGGCATGGCTACCTTTACTGATGACATGGATCTAATTCGTGAAGAGTTTAAATCCCTTAAGGCCTCTTTTGATGAATTAAAAACACAGCATTTCTCCAATATTGATTCTTTCTGTGAAATATCGATGGGAATGTCAGAAGATTATAAAGTTGCCATTGAAGAAGGAAGTACTCTTGTAAGAATAGGTAATGCCATATTTGGAGCAAGAAATTAAATCTCTTCCAAGTTTTCAATGTCTTGCTGTGATTCCAGACGAAAACATTCTATTGCTCTCTTATGATTTTTATACATCATATAGCTCATTCCGGATTTAAAATCATCAAAACCCTCTTTTTCCAGTAAATGCAAAGTATATCCGAAAAAGTTATCAGTTAATATTCTTCCGCCTAAATGGCATTCAAAATTTTCTGCTTCGGAAACAATATCATTTAGGACCGAAAAATTCATTTCAAAATTAGTATTTAAAGAAGCATGTGTGGCTTTAATAAACTTTCCCAGGCGTTTGAAGTTTTTATTCCGGATTGCTTTTTCGGCCTCTTCTACCCTATAATTTTCACTAATCACATGATAAGCCCTTTTACGAATTAATGGGTCTGCAAGTAAATGTTCAACATCTCTAAAATTTTGTAAATCCAAATCTGTAAGATGCGCTATATCTTTTTTCTTTTTAATGGTATCAAATGCCTTTTTACAATCCTTTTCTCTGTTTTCATAAAATTTGGTTATATCAGGCAATTCAGCATCAGTTTTAATAAAAATCCAGATATAATCTTCTCCTTTTGAATGGATTTGCTTTTCAGAACCCTTAAGAGGATTTGCAATAATAAAGTCAGAATCATACGACCAATGGATTGAACTTCCTCCATCAATTGCAGTAAATTCTCCGATGACTTTTATTGTTGATGGGATGTTATAATTAAAGTCCATAATAGTAATTTGAGCGGTATAAAGATAATTATAAGATAGTTATGATGCAACATCATGTATTTCTTAGGAAAGATAGAGAAAAAGGGAAATTATTTACGATACTTCAATAAAATTTTCTATTTTTGCACACGCAAAAGCGACTGGCTTTTGATCGTTTTTACATAAAACTGGACCCGTAGCATAATTGGATACCTGCCTGCCGCAGGCAGGGTGCACCTGACTACGGATCAATCACTATAAAAATGTATTTTGTATATATCTTAAAAAGCGAAATAGACTCCCGACTATATAAGGGATTTACAAATAATCTGGAACGACGGATTAAAGAACATAATATTGGAAAGCACAAATCTACAAAGCCTTATAGACCATGGGTACTGGTTCATTATGAAAAAGTAGAAACACGAGAGGAAGCGCGTGAAAGAGAAAAATACTTTAAATCAGGCATTGGAAGAGATTATTTAAAAAAGATACTGGACCCGTAGCATAATTGGATAGTGCACCTGACTACGGATCAGGAGGTTAGGGGTTCGAATCCCTTCGGGTTCACAAAAAAGCTTCGATTTTTATCGAGGCTTTTTTTATGCTTATTATATAATGTTAATTTTGTAAGAAACATCTCCAAATTAAAAACTTATGAATAAGAAGCTTGATCTTAGCGTTCAAATAAATTCGGAAATTGGTGAATTAGAAGGTGTAATCCTTCATTCCTTAGGTAGTGAAGTTGAAAATATGACTCCCGAAAATGCAGAAAGAGCATTATATAGTGATATCCTCAACCTTGCAGTAGCTCAAAAGGAGTATGAACAACTAAAAGGTGTACTAAAAAAAGTGGCCAATGTTTTTGAAGTAAAAGAATTGCTTCAGTCAATATTAGAACAACAAGAAGTAAAAAACTCCTTAATTAATAAAGTAAGTGCATCCTGCTCCCACTCATATGTTCCTGACTACCTCCATAGCCTGGATAATAAAGAACTTGCAAGGCAACTTATAGAAGGGGTCATTCTTCAAAGAACGAACTTAAGCAGGTTTTTAAGTCATCAAAGATTTGCTGTCAGGCCTCTGCATAATTTCTTTTTTACCAGAGATGCATCTATTTCAATGTTTGATAAGGTTTTGGTGGGACAAATGGCCAGCAAGGTTCGTGAACGCGAGTCACAAATTATGGATGCCATCTTCACTAATTACAAAGACTTTAATACAATGACCATTACTTCAATTGGAAAACCAAATGAAGAAAACATAAGTATTGAAGGTGGTGATGTTTTGATCGGAAGAGATGACCTGCTTTTAATTGGGATCAGTACCCGTACCACACCACAGGGAATTGATGGTATCATTCGAAAATTAAAAAAGGATAAATCGAAAAAAAGACATATCATTGTACAGGAGCTGCCTACTGATCGTGAATCTTTTATCCATTTGGATATGGTATTTACATTTTTAAATACTCATGAGTGTATAGTATACGAACCTGTGATCATGCAGCCAAATCGTTTTAAAACAATACATATAACTATCGATAATGGAGATGTTAAAATAGTAGAAGAAAAAAACATCCTGGAAGTTTTATCAAAAATAGGAATGGATATAAAGCCTATTTATTGTGGTGGACGCGCTGACCTTTGGACTCAGGAACGTGAACAATGGCATAGTGGTGCTAATTTCTTTGCCTTTGGACCCGGTAAAGTCATTGGGTATAACCGAAATGTTTACACCATTGAAGAAATGCACAAAAACGGTTATGAGGTACTAAAAGCAAAAGATGTGATCAGAGAAAATGTAAATCTCGATGATTATAATAAGTATGTTGTAACCATAGAAGGATCTGAATTATCACGTGGTGGTGGTGGCGCACGTTGTATGACCATGCCATTCAGAAGAAAAAATGTGAGTTGGTAAAAACACACCGACCAAGGGAAGCAATCCTATAAGTAATAACTTTTTTCTTAACTTTCTGATTTGAGGGAAAAATTATAAAGAAAAAGGATTGCTTCCCATACAAATCAGGGAAGCAATCCTATAAATAATAGCTTCTTTCTTATCTTTCTGATTTGAGGGAAAAATTACAAAGAAAAAGGATTGCTTCCCATACAAATCAGGGAAGCAATCCTATAAATAATAGCTTCTTTCTTATCTTTCTGATTTGAGAAAAAAATTGCAAAGAAAAAGGATTGCTTCCCTTTTTTCTTTATTCAAGAATATATTTCTTTATACTCTCCTCTTCATGTTTAATATCATGATAATCTAAAAAATTCTCTACTCCTCCGAAATAATCCAAAATCTCATTTTTGTAAAGTAATGTTGAATTTTGAGATAAGTAAGATTTAAAAGAAGAAAATTTATATGTTTTATAAGTTTTAGTTACATCATGTTTTTCCGGATTATGATGTATATAATAAACTAATTGCATTAAGTAGTTTTCGTTTTCAACTAATAATCTTTTAAATCTGGTTAAAAATAAAGCTCCAGATCGAGCATCTCTTTTATTAATAGAATTTGTATAACTTAGTATTAACCTTCTAAAATGCTTGCTAAATTTATTAGTTTCCATATTCTCCTTAACTTTTAAAAGAAAATGGTAGTGATTAGGTAATAATACATATGCATAAATTTCTGCAACCTCTACAAGGTACATTTTTACTTTCTCAAGAAAAAACATATAATCTTCATCTTTAAAGAAAACATCCCCATAGTTTATACCTCTATTGAAAATATGATATATCCCTCCTGCTTCTATAGGAGTTAAAATTTTTTTTGTTGGCATAATTTTAAATTCTTATCCACCAGGGAAACAATCCTATAATTAAAAAGATTGTTTCCCTTTCACTGTTGTTTATATATTAATACCAGAAAGTTAAAAATGTGACCAGAAATTAAGAAGAAAGAAAGAAAGAAGAGGAAGCAATCCTATAAGTAATAGCTTCTTTCTGAACTTTCTGATTTGAGGGAAAAATTGCAAAGAAAAAGGATTGCTTCCTATAACAATCCGGGAAGCAATCCTATAAGTAATAACTTCTTTCTGAACTTTCTAATTTGGGAAAAAATTTGCAAAGAAAAAGGATTGCTTCCCATAACAATCCGGGAAGCAATCCTATAAGTAATAACTTTTTTCTGAACTTTCTAATTTGAGGGAAAAATTGTAAGAGAAAGGATTGCTTCCCTTGCTTTGATATATAACAACGAAAGGGCTAATAGAAAACTATCAGCCCTAAAATTTAGCATTACTTTATTTAACGTGAAGCCTTTAACTTAATGTTTATAGCTTCGTTCGTCCTTAAATTCAATTTTTCAATATAACTTTTGTTATATGAAATATAGGAGGCTATAATACTGTATTCACCTGGTTTTAAATCAGAGATGGTATATTTCCCATCAAAATCAGTAAGAGCCTTTTTATTTGAACCTTCGATCATTACTTCAACTCCTGCAAGTGCTTCACCAGAATTAAGATCAATTACCTGACCACTAACTGTAATACCGGAAGCTGCTGTTGCTGCATTTTTACTTGCATTTTTCGCTGAACTAAGTGCTGCAAATGTAATAATTGAAGCACCAATAAATAAACCTAAGATCAATAATTTTTTCATTCTATAATTTTTTATTTAAATTTTAACAGTACAAAATAAGTTGATAAAGGTTTAGCTGTAATGACAAAACTGTTACGAAAATGTGAAATAAAGGGAAGCAATCCTATAAGTAATAACTTCTTTCTGAACTTTCTAATTTGGGAAAAAAATTGCAAAGAAAAAGGATTGCTTCCCATAACAATCAGGGAAACAATCCTATAAGTAAATAACTTCTTTCTTTACTTTCTGATTTGGGGGAAAATTGCAAAGAAAAGGATTGCTTCCCTTTTATTCGTCATAATTACGTTCACTAACCAGATTACCTTCATTATCATACATTTTCCAAATACCGGTCTTATGTCCCATTTTATAATGCATTTCATATAAGATCTGGCCATCCTCATTCCAAACGTACCAGGCGCCATTTTTCAAATCTTTTACAAAATGGGCTATGGCAACTTTAACACCACTCTTGCTCCAGTTTACCCATTCACCATGCTTTTTACCTTCCTCATATACTCTATGCTCCTGTTTCTGGCCATTTTCATAATAGGATACTGAAATTCCATCAAGTAAACCATTTCTAATTTGAAAATATGCCTTACGTGTACCATCTTCATAGTATTCATTATGAACTCCGGTATAAAGCATGTTCTTTTTATAATAAAAACCGTCTTTCAGGGTTAAGTCCTGGGCGTTTACAACGGTAGCACACATTATAAAAATAAGTACAATTAAAAATTTAGTTTTACTATTATTTATCTTCATAATTCTATATCTTAATAAATACTAAATAATTAGAATGAATACGAGAACTTTACCTGAACAGTTGTCCCCGGATTAATTCTTGAATAATTTTGATCTGCTGCTTTAAATGATTTGTATATTGATTCTTTTTCCTGACCTAAGATATTATCAACCTTTAAACCAAATTTGTATTGACTTTTTTTTCCAAACTTTTTGCTCCCATTAAAGTTTAAACTATGAAATGGTTTTGAGTAAATATCCGGACGATCGGCAATACCAACATATTGTAAAGCTCTTCCCTGAATATTATAATATAATCCTGCTTCCAAATCTTTCCAAAAACCATTTTTCCCTCCATCGTAGGCTAGTCCTGCATTAATGATATATGGAGCCAAACCTGACATTTCACGTTCTCTATCAATCGTTTGTCCGGTTCTGGCATTACCTACACGGGAATTGTACTCAATCTCACTTAATTCAACTTCAGATTTTGTATATGTAAAGTTTACATTCAAACTGAATCCTTTTAGGAAACTGGCAAATGAAGACAATTTTTGTCTAAATTCAAGTTCTCCACCATATACATTTGCATCTCCTACATTACGGGGTTGGAAAGATCCCGGGACTCTGGCATATTGAACCAATTCAATAGGATTAATGAATTTCTTATAAAAACCACTAATAGAAAGCGTTTGTCCGGCTCCAGGAAATAACTCCCATCTGATATCCAGATTATGAATATCTGTTTTTATTAGTTTGCCATCCCAATATACAATACCTGTACTTAGGTTTTCATCCTTAAATAAACCTCCAATAAAGGTTCTGCCGGATATTGGGTCAAATATTTGTGAATAAGATAACTCTTTAAATGAAGGCCGGGCAATTGTTTTCGCATAAGAAAATCTTAAGTTTTGTTTTTCAGATACATTGTAAATAATATTAATTGTTGGAAAATAGTCAATGTTATCCAATACAATATCATTATCCAGTACATTTTCTTTCAACTGATCTTGTCCGGTATAGCGTTGAACATAATTTTCTACTCTTAAGCCGGCAATCATTTTTAAGTTTTTTAACAGGTTTAATTCCAATGATAAATAAGCAGCTGCATTATGAACATTTGAGTTATATTGATTCGGATTATCCGGAATAAAAGCAGCTTCATAAGTAGTTCCGCTACTTGTATTTCCCATATAAGGCCATAAATTTCCTTCTTCAAAAATTTCATTTGGGTCACCGGTAAGATTAACATCTCCCCTGATATTAATGGCGAAACTTCTTATATTATAATCTCTTTCTTTAAAAACATAGGCTCCCCCAAATTTTAATTTAGCATTTCTTTCTTTAATTTTGAAATCTTTTGTAATATGTAATGCTCCGGATAAGTTCAGTTCTTCAAGATCTCTCCAGATTCTTTCAGGAAATCCAACTTCAGTTCCTATTGAATATTTTCCATTACGGTCTTCATACCTTGTAAACCTTACGTCAGGAGATTCTATTTTTGAGAATGTCGGAGAAAATTTCCATTCAATATTCCAATTAGAATTTGGTGTAGCATATTTACCTTCCAACAAAATATTACTTAAAGATCGCTGGGTATATTCTAATGTATGTTGAAAACCAGAGAAAGTGGTTCCCAGGTTTGTTTTATTATAATTAAAAATACCGGCCTTTGATTCGCCGTTTTGGATATGCATTAAGTTAATTCTGTATTTTGCTTGCTTGGTTTTAAGAGCGAAACCAGCAAGTGCACTCCATAATACGGTATTTACACCATAACTACCGTCTATTTGCTCACGTTTTTCCAGCTCAGTAATATCCGGGTTACCTGATACTAAACCATATCTGCCATATTCTGCATTATCATAGAAATCAGTATTATTTTTATAAGATAGAGATACAATTGTGCCAAGTGTAAACTTACCCGCTTTAAATTGATTTCCATAAGATGAACCAATGCTATAATCCATAAAGCTTTTTTGCTTTTTTGCTGCCATTATTGGATTAAAGGATTTTAAAATTTCCTTAAACCTTAAGCCATAGGTTGAATTTACCGGGTCACTTTGAGAAATAACATCGGCAAAAAATGGAATATTTGAAATTGCAGGAATATCACGTGTACCATCATCAAATCCCAACCAATCAGTCTTTCCCCCTTCATATGTTAAATAATTATTATTAAAGTGGGCATTGGGGTTATAAGCTGCTCCAACTGAAAAATTGGCTTCTTTTTTATCAGGAAAGTCTTTTATTGTAATATTGATAACTCCTCCTGTAAAATCGGCAGGTAAATCGGCACTAAATGATTTGTTTACAACAATATTTCCAACTATACTGGTAGGAAAAATATCCATTTGGATTGTATTACGATCCGGATCCAAACCCGGAATGTCTAACCCGTTCATAATGGTTTTAGTGTATCTGTCACCTAATCCGCGAACATAAACATACTTACCTCCTTCAACAGAGACACCAGTAATACGTTTTACAGAAGAGGCAACATTTGAATCTCCGATTTTTCTTAAACCAATAGCAGAAATACCATCAATTACGTTTGCTGATTTTTGCTTCATGGTTAATAAGGCTGCTTCTGTATTTCTAATTACCGAAGCTCTAATTACGGTTTCTTCCAACTTAATAGCAGTCTCAACAAGTTTTAAATTATCCAGAAGGGTTATTTCACCTTCTTTAACTTCTACATTATCAATAGAAAGTATTGCATATGAAACAAACGAAACTCTTAATTTATAAATACCAGGTTTTAAATCGAGGCTAAACTTACCATCTAAATCGGTAGTAGTACCACTAGTCGTTCCTTCAACAAAAATTGTAACACCAGGAAGAAATTCTCCTGTTTCCCCATCAAACACCGAACCTCTTATTGTACCTTTTTGGCTATATACAATAGTAGCTAAGAAAAGTAAAGGTAAAATAATTATTTTTTTAGTTACTTGCATTTTTCTTTACGTTAAATAATTAATAAACTAAAAACTCATAGGATGCTATAATCCATCCTATGAGTTTAAGAAGTGTAAACACTTATAGATGATATTTTTAGTCTAATTCACCTGCAACTGCTGCCCACGACCAGTTTGCAAATTTAGTCAAGTCAGCACCTACAGTTGCAGCACCGGCACTAACCTCAGTAGTAATTGCATCTGAACCACCGGTAAAGATGTCAGTTAAAGCAACTCCGGTAGGAAGAGTTACGGTTACTTCAAAAGCAGAGGAAGCAAAACCATTGGTATTAGCTTGGTAGCCACTATAGCCACTGATTGCAATACCGTCATCTTCTAAAGTTTCAGAATCGAAGTCAAGAAAATAAATGTTAGACATGTTTACATCAGTGTTATCATCATAATCGATAAGGCCTCCTGCTTTACCAACAAATACAGTTGCATCTTTAATAGTATGGCCTGTACTGGTATAACTACCTTCCGGTCCATCTAATTCGAAACATTTGTCACCTGGATTGATAACTACAATATTTTCAACTTTACCAGCCCATGCCTGGTCAGTATCAATTGCATCGTCACCTGTATTCCATACGATTGCATTTTTAACATTAACAGTTCCACCAAACCATTCAATTCCATCATCCTGGTTAGAAACGATTTCAATATTCTCAATAACTGTAGCTGAACCAACACCACCTAAAGTTAAACCATTGATTTCATTTCCTTCACCAATGTTAGTACCACCATGGCGGACAGAGATATATTTTAAGGTACCAGAGTAATCATCTGAAACATCTCCACCATAGATACCATTAGGATCGTTAGCAGGAATACCTTCAATATTAGTAGTAGCAGCATCTACACCATCTTTAGCATATGAAATAGGAGCTTTTCCTAAAACAATTAAACCGCCCCATAAACCATTTAATGAAGGATCTAAGTTTGGGCTTTCAATTTGGCCTGGTTGAATATTATCAGCAATAGAAGTAAAGATAATTGGTTGAGAAGGAGTACCAGAAGCTTCAAGAACACCACCTTGAGCAACAATTAAAGCAGTAGCATTTGCAGCATTACCTGCTTCACCTTTAACAACAACACCGGGTTCAATGGTTAAAGTAACACCATCCATAACAGCGATACGGCTTTTTAAGATATAAGTTTTACCTGTTTTCCAAGTTGTGTTTGAAGTAATGTTTCCATTTACAGGAATAATAAGTACTTCTTCTTTCACAGTTAACAAAGCAGTTGCATTGTGAGTCTTTTGATTTTCATCAGTCACGGTTAAAGTAACCGATGCAGCACCAGGAGTATTACTTGCAGTAAAGGTTACTACAACATTACCACTTGTTGCACCATCAGCTGGCTCCGTTTTAATTGCTGCAGTACCACCTTGAGCAGCAACAGCACCAGAAGCGTATCCACCAAGAACACTAACTGAAAAAGTAACATCAGTTGCTAAGCCTTCTTCAACTTCAGTAGTTGCTGTCGGAGCAGTTACTGTTGGAGCTTCGGCTTCATCTTTTGAACAAGAACTTAAAATAATTGAGCTACTAAGGATCGCAGCTAATAAAATCATTAAATGTTTTTTCATTTTTTTTGTTTGTTTAATTTGATTTTTTTTGTTTGCTGCAAAAATGTAGGAAGGGTGTTACAACATCATTAAGCGGATATTATTTTAATATTACGAAGATGTTACCGTCAAAATGCACAAATCTTACAACTCTTTAATAATAAAGTATGTAGAGATTTAAAAAATGTTAATATAATGTTGAAAACCTAAATCAGGGAATAAAATTCATGATTCATTGAATAATTTCTACAATAGGAAATCAGCATTTGAGATTCATTATTTGCTATTCATCTTCATTCTGCATTCCCCATCTTTTCATGGAAGAAAATACTTTTTTACCACCGACATAGGTAGCAATAACCTTATTTTTATTAATAATATCGTATTCGGTTTGTCTCATAAGGTCTCCTTCAAGTACAACAAAATCAGCATATTTCCCAACTTCAATGCTTCCTTTTACATTTTCTTCAAAACTGGATTTTGCCGCCCAGATAGTCATGGATCGCATAGCTTCCCATCTACTTAGAGCATTTTCTTTCTGGAATCCCTCGGGAGGCCAACCTTTTGAATCTTTACGGGAGATTGCTGCATAAAAAGTTTTTATAGGATCTACTTCTTCTACAGGAAAATCAGTTCCACTGGGAATCCAATTATTTGTTGCAAGTAATTGCTTATAAGCATAAGCCCCTTTTATACGTTCTTCCCCCACTCTATCTTTAGCCCAATACATATCACTGGTAGCATGCGTAGGTTGTATACTGGGAATGATTGAATACTTCTCAAACAGTGTAAAATCATCAGGATGAATAATCTGAGCATGTTCAATTCGCCAACGTTTATCATTTTTTTCTTTAAGCTGTTCTCCATAAATTTCAAGCATTAATCTATTGGCTGCATCTCCAATAGCATGTGTACTCATCTGATAATTATTTTCAAATGCCAGTTTACATACCTTCTGATAATATTCTTTAGATTCTATTTGCAAACCTTTTTGTTTTGGAGCATCACTATAGGGTTCCAACATTAAAGCACCTCTTGAGCCTAAAGCTCCATCAGCATATACCTTAATTGTCCTTACCGATAATCTGTCCGTAATATAAGGTCCTTTCTTTACAAACTCCGTAAAGTTTTTTTCAGTTGGATTAAGCATGGCATTAATGCGGATATACAGATCCCCGCTTTTATTCAAGCTGTCAATTAGTTTTACCGTATTATAGCTTAAGCCACAATCAGTCACTGAGGTTAATCCAAGCTTAAAGCAATCTTCTTGAGCTCCTAATAAAGCTTTTATATCCATTTCCCTGTTTGAATCAGGGATTATTTTACGAACCAAATCCATTGCATTATCAATTAACACTCCACTAGGTTTACCATTTATTAGAATAACATCACCACCTTCAACCTTTGTGGCAGAATTAATACCAGCTAATTCAAGAGCTTTAGTATTTACCCAGGCAGCATGGCCGTCAACACGCGTTAAATATACAGGAACATCAGGAAATGCCTTATCTAGAATATCGGTAGTTGGAAACTCTTTAACTTCCCAATCATTCTGATCCCAAGATCTGCCAGTTAGCCAATCAAATTTATTTTGAGCTCTAAACGCTTTTAAGCGTTCAATAATTTCTTCCTGGGATTTTGTTCCTCTCAAATCAGCATTCTTTATAAGTCCCATTCCATATCCATAAAAATGGCAGTGAGCATCATTAAAGCCCGGATAGATATACTTTCCAACAGCATTAAGATTAGTATCTGCTGAATATTTACCGAGAATTTCTTCATTAGTACCTATATCCAAAAATTTTCCATCTTTAATAGCAAACGCATGAGTAACATCAAAGCTATCATTTACGGTATAAACCGTAGTATTAAAAACCAATAGGTCTACTCTGATTTTTTTCTGCATACACGAATAATTGAGAAAGATTATAACAAAGGGCAGTAAGCATTTGATTCGGTTCATAGTTTTAAAATTTGTATCCCAAAATTAAAATAAATCACCGAATATATTTCGTTTTCAAATTTCAATTATTTAAGAAACTAATTTATCCATTGATAAAATTGCCCGATTTGTTGATTCTTTTTTTAAAAAGGGAATTGCCCTCTTAAGTTTGAAGCATAGAAACCCATAAAATCTAAGCTTATGAAACGAAATACATTAAAAATTACAACCGGCTTCCTGCTAAGTTTGATCATTATAATATCATTAAGCAGTTTCACAGGATGTGACAAGGAAGCCATAGAGGCTGACAATAAAAACACAGAAGTGATTTTACCTGATATTACAGGATATCCTATTGTAGAAACCAATCAATCTAAATTTTACAATAATTCAAATGAAATTAATTCTCCATCAACCGGCAGTTCATTTTATGGACAAGATGCTCATTACACAGGAAATGCACCCAGATATAAAAATAATGGAGATGGGACTATTACTGATTTAGTTACAGGTTTAATGTGGTCAAAAAGTGCTGATTTGAGCGGCGATGGGGATATAGATGTGAATGATAAGTTAACTGCCAGTGCTGCGGAAAATAAAGCTTCAACTTTTAATTTAGCCGGATATAATGACTGGAGGCTCCCTACTATTAAAGAACTATATTCTCTCATCATGTTTAATGGTGAGGATGTATCTCCTGAATCTACTTCAGCTAGCGGTCTACAACCTTTTATAGATAATGACTATTTTGAATTTGCTTATGGGGATACAGATGCTGGACAAAGGATAATAGATGCTCAATATGCATCCAGCACATATTATGTCGATAAATCCGATATGGAACTTTTGTTCGGAGTAAATTTTGCAGATGGGCGAATTAAAGGTTATGGACTGCAAACTTTTAACGGAGAAAAAACATTTTATGTATTATATGTAAGAGGCAATACTTCATATGGTCAAAATGATTTTAAAGATAATGGAGATGGTACCATCACTGATAATGCAACCGGATTAATGTGGATGCAGGATGACAATGGAGTTACATTAAACTGGGAAGATGCACTTGATTATGCAGAAGATATGGAATTTGCAGGCTATTCAGATTGGAGATTGCCAAATGCCAAAGAATTACAAAGTATCGTTGATTATTCACGTTCTCCGGGAACGACTAATTCTGCAGCTATCGATCCGGTATTCAATTGTACAGAGATTACAAATGAGGCAGGACAAAAGGATTTCCACCTTTATTGGACAAGTACTACACATGCAAGTTCTGCAGCTCAGGTTTCCGGTTCAACTGCTGCTTACATCAGTTTTGGAAGAGCATTAGGATATATGGGATCATGGATTGATATTCACGGAGCCGGAGCACAAAGAAGTGACCCAAAAGCCGGAGATCCCGATGATTATCCTCAAGGCAGGGGCCCGCAAGGAGATGTAATCAGAATCTATAATGCTGTTCGCTTGGTAAGAGATGTCAACTAATATAGAATACTAAAGTTTCTCAAAAACAATTAATTAATCAATAAAAAATTCAATTATGAAAACAATTAGAAATATCACAACAATCGTAATCATCTTAACACTGGTATTATCATTAAACATTTCAAATGCACAGGAAAGAGGCCATAAACCTCCACCAATTCCGGGAAAAGAACAAATTACAAAAATGATAAATGAGCTTTCAACAGCCTTAAGTTTAACAGATACGCAAAAAAAAGAGGTCGAGGTTTTATTTTCCAAACATTTTGAAGAGGCCAAAAAAGAAATGGAAAAACAAAAAGAGGCTAAAAAAAAGGATAGGGAAAAAATGGAAGCTCTTAGAAAAAGTTTTGAATCGAAATTATTCAAGCTACTTTCCGATGAGCAATCCGTAAAATTCAAAAAGTTTATGAAAAATAAACGACCTCCCCAAAAACCTGAACGCAGGTAAACTGATGACTAATTTTAACTTACAGCATGCATTTGGAATCATCCTTATGCATGCTGTAAGCCTTTTAATCATTATATTTGTTAATATCAGCTCTAATGAATATCTATAACAAACATACCAATTCATTAAAAAAACTGGAACCCTTTATCATCATCATTTTCTGGGTACTGCTTTTTATTACTCCTCTCCTATTTGGCCGTTTTGAAAAATCCATCGATTGGAATCATATTTTAAAAGTATGGACAGACTATATTCCGCTACTTATTCTATTTTTAATAAACCGATTTTTATTACTTCCCAGATTATTTTTTAATAATAAGCGTCTTTTTTATCTTATAACTGTAGTCATAGCAATTTTTATGGTTACTATGAGTACAAATTGGTATCATAAGAATTTCGATAATAATTCAAAAGATAGAAGAATACACCAATTAAAACCAAAATTCAGGGAACACCCTCCACATATCAGATCAGGAAAAGATCCATTAAAGAAACCAAGGCAACCCAACCCTATCCCTTCATATGCTAACCTTATCATTTTATCCGTACTACTTATTGGTTTTGATACCGGTTTAAGGGTTTCTGTTAAATGGGTGGATAGCGAAAATGAAAAATTAAATGTTGAAAAGGAAAACATAAAAAACCAATTAGCATTTCTAAGAAATCAAGTTAGTCCGCATTTTTTCATGAATACCTTAAACAATATACATTCTTTGATAGATATTGATACGGAAGAAGCTAAACAATCAGTGATAAAACTGTCAAAACTAATGAGGTATTTATTATATGAATCTGAAACAGAGAAAATTCCTATAAAAAAAGAAATTGAATTTATTCGTAGTTATACCGAATTAATGCAATTGCGTTTTACAGATAAAGTTGATATTAAATTTAATGTTGGGGAAATACCAGATATAACAATTGCACCTCTTTTGTTTACATCTTTACTTGAAAATGCTTTTAAACATGGAGTTAGTTATGACTTCAATTCGTTCATTTACATTGAATTTTATGTAAAGAATAAACAACTTGTATTTGAGATTAAGAATAGTAATTATCAAAAGCAAAAAAATTCCGATTTATATTCAGGAATTGGAATAGAGAACACCAAAAAACGTTTGGATCTTATTTACGAGAATAACTATTCATTAGATATTAATAGTACAGAAAATGTTTTTATTGTTAAATTAAGCATTAGCCTATGATAAACTGCATTGCTATCGATGATGAACCTCTTGCCTTAAAACAGATGGTAAACTACATTCAAAAAACTCCATTTCTTAGCTTGCAAGGCCAATTTGAAAGTGCACTTAAAGCATTGAGCATTTTAGAAAACCAAAAGATCGATTTGATATTTATTGATATTAATATGCCGGATTTAAGCGGAATGGATTTTGTAAAATCTTTATCTAAGCCTCCGGGAATTATTTTCACAACTGCATATAGTGAATATGCAATAGAAGGTTTTAAAGTTGACGCCATAGATTATCTTCTTAAACCAATAGCTTATAGTGATTTTTTAAGGGCAGCCGAAAAGGCAAAGGATAGAATGCAGCCTAAGGAAAAATCTGCACAAATCAATAGCGATGATGAATTTCTTTTTATAAAATCAGAACATAAAATTCTGAGGATCAAACTTCAAGATATAAAATATATAGAAGGAATGCGTGAATATGTACGTATCCACCTGGATACTCAAGCACCAATTATGTCATTAATGAGTATGAAAAAACTGGAAAGTTTTTTACCGGAAGATTCCTTCATGCGTGTTCATAGATCTTTTATCGTAAATCTGGAAAAGATAAATACTGTTGAACGTAGTAGAATAGTTTTCGATAAAAATATATACATTCCGATTAGTGATCAGTACAAAGCAAAATTTCAACTATTTCTCAATAAAAACTTTTTGATATAAAAAAACCATCACACTGGCATGTGATGGTTTTAAAAAATATGAATCAAAATTTTAACTGAGAAAATTTACAAAATGCTAACCTATATGTTCTCAAGCGCTTTTATTATAAAAAAGAACATAAACAGCAAATCATTTCGTGCTCTAGTTTCAATTTCTACATATAAGACAAACAAAAGTCGATTTCGGGTGACTGATTATTGAATTTTTTTTAAAAAAAACTTCATTTTTTTTCATTTTGTTAAGAATTGTTAAAAATTTGTAACAATTGTAATTAATTATAGTCTTATAAAGATTACATCTCTTATATTTAAGGGTTTCTTAAGATGAGGAGAAACATTCAACCAAATAATTAGCTAAAAAAAACCGGTAAACCTTCATAGGGTTACCGGTTTTTTTATTTATATAAATACAATTTATTTTTTCCAGGTTTTTAAAGCTTTTTTAGCTTCTTCAATAAGAGTTGTTTTATTTTTTACTCCCATCGTACGATAAATTTTCTTTCCATTACCATCAACCCAGTCCAAAGTAGGATATCCTTTTACTTCATATTTTTTTCCAATTTTTTTTCCGACAGGGTCTTTAAAGCATTCCACTTTAATATTAATGAAATTTTTGTTGAAAAAATCACCAACTTCTTTTAATACAAAGGTCTCACGGGCCATTTTTTTACAAGGGCCTCACCATGTAGTCCAATATTCAACAAACAAAAGCTTGTTCTCAGCTTTTGCCTTAGCAACAGCTTCTTCAAAGGAACCTTTGAAGAATTTAATTCCTTCTTTCGAATCTTCAGCATTTACTAAAAATATCATCATCAAAAAGGAAAGTGTAAATAAGAGTTTTTTCATTGTATTAATCTTTGAATTTATTTATTTTGATACTTTTAAAATTCTTCACAAACATAAGTCATTTTTCAGAGTTTGTAAACATAAATTCTGTTTTTCACAGATTTTTAACACCCTAAAAAATATGCCCGAAGTTTCCTGCTATAACTCCGGGCATGAAATACAGTTAATATAAATTTATCTGTATTTAAGAATGAATGCTACAAAGTTTAAATAAACTTTATTGACTATATATAAGACAAACAAAAGTCGATTTCGGGTGACTAAAACATTATCTGTATTGGTTGTCAAAGCTCTAAGAATCTGTTATAAAGCAATAAAGCACTCCTGTTATTTTCCTAAGAAACCTTCTAATAGTTTTAATTGTTCTTCTAGTTTTCTTCTATTATCCTTATTTTGCTTAAGACTAACTGCTAATTTTAAATCATCTATACCTTCTATTCTTTCTAAATAAACAATGTAAAAATAGCAGAAAATAATTTGAATGCTTCCACTAATTTTCAGGGATACATCTGAATATTCCTTTTCCATATACTGCCAGATAAATATTATCATGATGATCAGAAATTAAAGGAAAGTTTTTCCCATCTTCAATTAGATGTCCAATACCTTTTACTTCTCTGGCACCTTCATTACTATAAATCTTAATTCTGGGAAAATTTGTTTCACTGGTGACAACTGCCCCGGTTGAAAGGCAAGCTATATTCAAAGGATTACCATTTAAAGGAAAATCATCCAGTGCCCCACCAGGTTGGCCAAAAGCAGTTTTCAATTTTCCATCTGCACTATATATTTGTACTCTTTGTTGCCAGGGGTTTGCAATTACAATTTCATTTTTATTGTTAATGCAAAAATCAAACCTGCCAGGATTATTACTGAATCCATCAATTTTATTGATCATTTTACCTGTTTCTGCATCAGTAATTACAAGGCATGCTTTATGATCATCCACAATATATATTTTCCCTTGTTTAACTTTTATGTTGCCTGCAGAAATTACTCCTTCCAGATTGAAAAACCGGATCAGTTTTCCGCTGGTATCAATAACCTGACATTCGACACCCTGTCCTACTTTATATTTGTAGTCTCTTTTTTTATAAGTATATTTTACCTTTTTATAAAGATTTAAAGCAACAAAAATATGATTATTCTCATCGGTAGTTATCGTTTTGGGACGGCCATTAAGTGATGCTTTAAACTTATTGATCATTTTAGGCTCACAATTAATAAATATCTTTCTTAGCTTCTTTCCTGCTGTATCTATCATATGAATTCTTTTTTCAGTATCCATTGCACAAATATTTCCGTCACTGAAACTACCCAAAGACAGTATATTCTTAAACTGTTTTCCATTAAATGAGCCATCCTTTTCATAATTAACCGGATTTACATTTGCCAATATTTTATCAATACCAATCTCGATTTTACTCTTTAAATTTATTTCTCCAATCATTTCCTGAATTTCAGGCTTTTCAAGTAAATCATCATCTAATCCATCCAAAAGTACTTTTAAAGTATGTACGCTCTTGTTTTTCTTAAATAATTTGGAAATAAGTACTGTTGAATAATATTCAGGCGGATGAGCTTTAATATAATCAATATCAAACTTTTCAATTTGAGCCCGATAGGTTTTATTCCTCATCAGGTAATGCTTCATTAGTTCATTTTGACTCAAAGATTCTTTATTAATCTTAGCTAAAGGAGATTCATAATTTTTCAAAAATTGCTTCTTTAGTTTATCATATTTTTCAAATTCCTTTTGAACTGCTCCACCTGTTATATTCGCCCAAAACCATACCATAAAAAAAGCCCATCCGAATTGGATGAGCTTTGCGATGATTGATATAATATATCTATGTATTTTCTTTATATCCCCTTAACTATTATAAAGAAACACATTTAATCATACCCTTTTCAGGTGAGGCTAAATACAAATTATTCTTGCTATCCACTATCATAGGGATATAAGAACATCCTTTAACCAACTCTTCAACGCCTTGAATCATCTTAGCACCCTCTTTGCTAAATACTTTTACTTGTGTAGGATCTTTTTCAACAGTAACAATTGCTCCATTTGATAAGTAAGCTACCGATACCGGATTACAACAACCATGGAACTCGCTTATATTACGACCTCTTGAACCAAAAGCAACAATCTTTTTCCCGGTAAAATCATAACTTTCTACCCGAAAAGCTCCAAGATTAGCAACCAATACTTCATTTTTTTCATTTACACTAAAATCCAGGATACCGCAACATGGACGCATCCCTTCGATTTTTGAAGTTAACTTCCCATTTTCTTTATCATAAATGCCGATCTGACGATCTCCATAGTTAGCAACAATTAGTTTACCATCTGCAATACGGGCTCCTGTAGCAGTTTTAGCTCCTTCCAAATCAAAAGCATTGACTTTTTTCCCCTTAGTATTATAAACTGCACAAGAAATTCCTTTAGGGATAAATCTTTCATAAACTTTACCTCTGATTTTCTGCGTTTCAGTTTCGCCATATGCAGAAAATACATACATATTATCCAATAGGTCAACTGCAATACAACTTGCTTTTCCTTTTAACTCAGCCTTAAAAGATTTCATGGATTTTCCATTAGAATTCATCAGAAGAACAGTACCATCTTCTTTAAGAGCACACACTTTATCATTGCTTGCCATTCCAAGATATACAACATCTTTTTTATCTTTTCCTTTAAATGTTTTATCTATTTTATAAGATACATTGGATGCCTGAATAATTTTATCCAATCCAATTTCAGTAGCTTTTAATTCAGAAGCTTTAGCTAACATATTTTGCATAGCCTTTGTTTGTTGCATTTCAGGAGATAATGCTTTAACCAATGCTTCTATTTCTGCAGGAGCTTTTCCTCTGCAAAGTCCTTCCGTTAAAATAACGGAATAATATGATCCCGGATTTTCCTTAATAAACTTCGGAGTTAGAGCTGCAACCTTATCACTAATTGCATCCATTTCTTTTTCAATTTCAAATCGTCTGGGGTCATTTTTTTTCTCCTCGTCCTGAAGATAAATCATGAATTCATCCATTAATTTGTTATACCCGTTATTTTCACGGATTTCAGCTGAAGCTTTACGATGATTTATTGCATCAATATTTAACTGACTACCTTCTATTTTATAATCATTCAAATCTTTAATATTGGCAGTAATTTTCATATGTGTATTTTCCGCATAAAAGCCAAACCTGGCATTTGGATTACCTATTATACTTGCAGAATAATTTTGTGGAATTTCAAAATTTCCACTAAATGAAAATTTACCATCTTTAATATCTACAGTATCTCTAACAAAATCTAATTTCCCATCAGCAACTACATAATAATAGAATTCAATTTTACCATCTTTAATACCTTCAATTTCTCCGGTCAAAGTAAATGGATCTTTTGCAGCCTGATTACAAGCTAAAAATACTGTTACCACTAATAAAGTAGCAGATAACATCTTTAATAAGTTTTTCATTGGTTGTGTTTTTTGATTAATCAAATTAAGGCGTTAATTGTTGACTCATGTAATTGACAGGATTTTTGTAAAAAACCCTTAGTTTTTTTATAATTAATATGAATTCTAAATAGGGAATTGTAGTTGTGAGTACTGATGGTGGATAATCATTTTTTAGCCTGCCTGCCGCAGGTAGGTTTTCATTTTTAACTAAAAAAAATAGCCTGTCCCGAATAAACGAGACAGGCGAAAGATGATTGAATAAATCAATCGGATGTGTTCTAATAAGCTCCCATGATTAACCTATAGAGAAACACACTTAATCATTCCTTTTTCAGGAGAAGCTAAATATAAGTTATTTTTGCTATCAACAATCATTGGAATATAAGAACATCCTTTTACCAATTCCTGAATTCCTTCAATTTGTTTAGCACCTTCCTTACTATATATTTTAACTCTTGTAGGATCTTTTTCTACCGTTACGATAGCTCCATTCGATAAATATGCTACAGATACAGGATTACAACATCCCTGGAATTCATCTACTTTACGGCCTCTTGATCCAAAGGCAACTATTTTCTCTCCTGAAAAATTGTAACTTTCAACACGGAAGGCTCCCAGATTAGCAACTAATACTTCATTTTTATCATTAACGCTCAAATCAAGTATCCCGCAGCATGGACGCATACCATCAATTGTTGAAGCTAACTTACCATTCGATTTATTGTAAACTTTAATTGCCCGGTTAGCATAATCGGCAACAAGTAATTTACCATCTGCAATACGAGCCCCTGTTGCTGTTTTCGCCCCTTCTAATTTGAAACTATTAAGTTTTTTCCCATTTATATTATAAACCACACATTCAATACCTTTTGGTATCATACGTTCATAAGACCTACCTCTAATTTTTTGGACTGTTTTCTCTTGCAATAAGGTCATGATATAAATATTTTTTCCTTCAACTGCAACAGAACTAGGTTTACCGTTTATTTCTGTTTTAAAAGAACTTTTTTTATTTCCTTTACTATCGATAATATGAATATTTCCCTTATCATCTAATGCACAAACATTATCATTTTCAAAAACTCCAAGATATACAACTCCTTTATGGGCTTTTCCATTGAAAGAATTGTCAACTTTATATTTTACATTTTCGGCATCAATAATATTAGCAATTCCAATCTCAGTTCTTTCCAATTCTTTAGCACGTGCTAAAAGATTTTTTGCAATTGGAGAGTTCTTATGTGCATTAGGAAATTTAGCAACCATTTCTTTCAACTGCTCTGCACTTTTTCCGTGTGAAGACATATCTGCCTTAGCAACGATATAATAAGAATCCGGATTATCATTCATGAATTTTTCTTCAACAGCTTTCGACTCTGCCATCATTTTATCCATAACTTTCATATATTCATCCATTTGTTCTTTTGATGGTTCTTTACCAGAGGTAAATATTTTTTTGTATTTATCCAAATTATACTTTTTTTGAACTGCAGCCTGAGCAGACTGAAGTTTGTTATAGTCCGATTGGAATTTACCTCCTTTAACTATAACTTTTGGTCCATCAACGCTTACTGTAAATGTTGTGTTTTCCAGGCAAATTTGTACTCTGGCTGGTTGTGTTGCTCCTGAAATCATCAAATTATACATATGAGGCGTACTTAGCACACCTTCAAATTTGAATTTTCCATCCTGAATTTGAGCTGTAATAGGTTTAAAACCTTTTACATAATAGGATGAAAGGGTAGCTTTCCCTGATTTTACTCCCTTAACCGTACCATTAATAGTGAATCCATGATTTCCATGTGGCTCTGCTCCTATCCATGAGCTTAATGCAAGTGTAAATATCGCACATACTGCGATTAGTGATAAGACTTTTTTCATTTTGTATTTTTTTAAATTAAGTTATTAATACGTTTTTAATAACACTAATTTCCAGAATATGATATGCAATACAAATGACGGGAAAAAATAAATATACCCTTATATATAATCGCAAAAACGAAAAGTATCGTTTTCAAAAACCAAAAGTACACTTTTTGATTAAACATTTCATTCTAAATTAATGCCATTTAAACACTATTT
>JANQLW010000018.1 GCA_028280405.1 Bacteroidales bacterium | reverse complement strand
AAAATCTGTGTAGTCTGTGTGAGAATAAACAATCAAAATTACCGCACAGAAATCACAGAAAACCACAGAAAAAATAAAAATTTCTCTTAAGTTGACGCTTATGGGATGGTTTCCCTTGTGTTACAGCATTTTTTGATCTTTTATTAATGTTTTATAAAAACCAGTTTCCTTCGGCAATAAATTCTACTTTTCCTCCAACGTTCAAATCGTATTGGTCATTAAGCTTTGAAGCATTTATGTATATTTCAGAAGGCCTGTTTATTTCATACCCCTGGCCAATTTTAAAATTGATAGATGGAGTTTGCAAATAATTATTTTTTAACATCCAAGCTGATAAACAACCACTTGCACTTCCTGTTGCAGGATCTTCAATAATACCCCAATAAGGCACAAACACCCTGCTCATTATCTGCTGATCCTTAGTATAGCCTCCTTTACAAAATACCAATACTCCTTTTGCCCAAGTATTCTTAATGAAATCTTCATATATATTCATGTCAAGCCTGGCTAATTTCAATGCTGTTTTTGATTTAAGTGGAATGATTGTAAAGGGTAATCCGGTTGTTACACCTGATATTGGGTAGGCTAAGTCAATTTCTGAATTATCAACCGATATCATCTTAGCTAGTAAGTATGGATCCATAGGAACAGTAAATTCAGGCTGTACTTGCTTCATCCAATATACTTCTTCCTGTATTGATACAGGTATCTTTCCTACCTTAAAATTCAGATTTATAGTCAAATCTAAACTCGGGTTAATAATATTTTTTACAATATAAGCAGAACCTAAAGTAGGATGCCCCGCAAAATTAATTTCAGATTTTGGAGTAAATACCCTTACCTTATAACTCCCATCTTCCATAGGAAGAGGATCAATGAATGTGGTTTCAGAATAGTTTACTTCCTGAGCAATAGATTGCATCAGCTTAGTTGGGATTTCCTTTTCCAGAATAAAGCTTGCTAATTGATTACCTGTATATTTTCCATTCGAAAAAACATCTGTAATATAATATTTCATCTTATTTGTTTATTTTAAAAGATCTTAAAACCAAAATCATATAAATATCTTCTCTATCCCTGAAAACCTCCTTCAAATGTAATAATCCGTTTCTTAAAAGAGTTTTTATTGTATTCACGGAAACTCCCAGTTCTGCGGCAGCTTCCTTATACTTTAGTTTTTTTGCATAAATCAGATGAAATACTTTACCTGTTCTTTCCGGAAGTTTGTTTAATTCTTCATTTAACTTTTTCACACTTTCATCGTTCAACCGAATAACTTCTTCCTCAACAATATCAATAGCTTCTATTTCAAATCTGTTCCTCAGTACATCAATTTTCTGTAATTTATTGAATGCAGCATTTTTTGCAGATTGAAACAGATATGAAGCCAAGGCATTTTCGTTAATGTTATGATACAACTCTTTCGTATAAAGTTTTAGAAACAAATCCTGAATTAAATCTTCAGAGCTTTCCATATCATTAAGAATTTTATCGGCAAATAAAACAAGGGGACGATAATAGCGATCAAATAATAGCTCAAAACCTTTACTTTTATTCAATTTGAGCATTTTGATTATTTCTGAATCTTTGATCATCTATTTATTCTTAAGCCAGGGAATAATGTTTTGTAAATATATGGAATTATAAAATAATCGGAAATTGCTCATATAATAAAGAACTCCCAATACTTGTATTATTGATTTGATACAGAATTTATTATTCTGAATTCAGGATAAATTATTTCAATCGGAAAAGGTAATCCGGAACCCTAGTCTGGACAGATTATACTATACCTCAAAGGGAGTACCAGGAAATTGTGGGAATGAAAACATACAAGGGTCAAAAGCTATTTGTCCGATAAGATCATTGTATGGCCTGTTTTTTATCATATTAACAAAGATAATAAAAAATAATGTTGCTGGTTGCTGGTTACTAGTTCCTGGTTGCTAGTTGCTGGTCACTGAAATCATAAATTTTGAGTTTAGATATATAGAATAAACGTAAAAAATAAATAGGTTGACAGAAACTGGAACTAAGCCAGTTGCAAACAACCAGTAACCAGCAACCAGGAACTATTTATGCCTACTTTCTAATAATTCAACTATATCAACTAATTTAAAGCCCTTTGCTTGAAGAAGGATCAAATAGTGAAACAGAAGATCCGCAGCTTCATTCACAAACAAATCATCATTATTATCCTTACTTTCAATTACAAGCTCTACTGCTTCTTCTCCAACCTTTTGAGATATTTTATTAATCCCCTTACTAAATAAGCCGGCTACATAACTTTTCTCATTTGGGTTATTTTTGCGATCTGCAATAACATTCTCTAATTGTGTCAGAAATCCAAATGTTGGCTCATTTGTTTCATTCCAACAGGTATCATTTCCTGTATGGCAGGTTGGTCCTTCCGGCTTTGCTTTAATCAAAATAGCATCCTGGTCACAATCCAGCTTAATTTCTACAAGATTTAAATAATTTTTACTTTCTTCACCTTTAACCCAAAGCCTGTTTTTACTTCGACTAAAAAAAGTCACCTTTCGGGTTTCCATAGTTTGCTTAACTGATTCTTCATTCATATAGGCAAGCATCAAAACTTTATTCGTTTTTGCATCCTGAACTATAGCAGGAACAAGCCCTGTATTTGTATCAAATTTTATTTTCATTATTCTGTTTTTTATTTAAAAATGCCCAGTGCATATTTATACATACAAAATCATATACATTTTAAAACCGGACACTTATATTCCTTCTCCTCAAGTATAACTTTAATTTAAAAATCTCAATTTCTTTAAAATGAAAAACACTTGCTGCAAGAGCTGCATCAGCATTTCCAAGCCTGAATGCATCCAAAAAATCCTTTTTTTTACCGGCACCACCTGAAGCAATAATGGGTACATTTACTAATTTTGACATCTTCATTAATGCTCTATTGGCATAACCATCTTTAGTACCATCATGGTTCATGGAAGTGAATAATATCTCCCCTGCCCCACGAGCAACTCCTTCCTTCACCCATTCAAACAAATCAATATTGGTTTTTTGCCTCCCTCCTACCAAATGCACCTTCCAGTATCCATTAATCTGCTTAGCGTCTACTGCCAAAACAATACATTGATTCCCGAATATTGAAGACAATTCATTTATTAATTCAGGCCTGCGTACTGCAGATGAATTTACAGAAACTTTATCAGCTCCAGCTCTTAGCAGCAATTTAACATCCTCTATACTACTAATACCACCTCCGACAGTAAATGGAATATTTATAGCTTTCGCCACATTTTCAACCATATCAATCAAGGTCCTGCGTTTTTCCTTGGTGGCTGTAATATCCAGGAAAACCAATTCATCAGCACCTTCGTCAGAATAGCGTTTAGCTAACTCAACCGGATCTCCGGCATCTTTTAAACCAACAAAGTTGACCCCTTTAACAGTTCGTCCATCCTTTATATCCAAACAAGGAATTATTCTTTTAACTAACATAAGCCTCTAATTGTGTTAATGTTATTTTGTTTTCATAAATGGCTTTACCTATAATTACCCCATTCATACCAATGCTCTCAAGTTCATTTAGTTCTGATATATCAGTAACTCCACCACTGGCAATTAATTTGATTTCAGGAAATTGTTGAATAAGTTTTCTATATAATCCAATGGAACTACCTTTTAGAACTCCGTCTTTTGAGATATCGGTACAGATAATATATTCAATTCCCTTGTTTTTGTAATTCGCTATATATTCGAATAAATTAATTCCTGAATTATCTTGCCAGCCATTTATGGCAATCTTTTCATTCAATACATCAGCACCCAGGATGATTTTCTCAGTTCCATATTTAACGATCCAGCTCGTAAAAAGCTTTTCATCTTTAACTGCAATACTGCCTCCTGTTACCTGAGAGGCTCCACATTCAAAAGCAAGCCGAATAGATTCATCAGATTTGATACCTCCACCAAAATCCACTTTTAAACTTGTACTTAAAGTAATATTCTCCAATACCTTCCAGTTAACAATCTTAGATGATTTTGCACCATCCAGATCTACTAAGTGTAAATATTCTATCCCTGCACCTTCAAAAGCCTTAGCTACTTCAACAGGGTTTTCATTATACACTTTTTTCTTGTTGTAATCGCCTTTAGTCAAACGAACACATTTTCCTTCAATAATATCTATTGCGGGTATAATTCTCATAATGCTAAAAAGTTTTTAAGTATGATTTCACCTGTACTTCCGCTTTTTTCAGGATGAAACTGACAGGCATAAAAATTATTTTTATTTAAAGCAGACGAATACTCCGTACTGTAATTGGTATTTGCTATAGAATATTCATTTAGTGGAACATAATAGCTATGCACAAAGTATACAAAGCTATTATCCGGAATGTTCTTAAACAGTGATGAGTCATCAACTTTAATCGTATTCCATCCCATATGAGGAATTTTGACATCAGGTTTAAATTTTAAAACATCTACAGGAAAAACTCCGAGGCCTTTTGCATTACCTTCTTCTGTTGATAAACACATCAATTGCATGCCTAAACATATTCCTAAAACATCTTGTTTTAATTGCGGTAATAATTCAGCTATTCCTGAATTTCTAAGCTGTTCCATAGCTGATGAAGCTTCCCCCACTCCGGGAAAAATTACTTTATCAGCCTCCTGTATGATTTTTGGCGTATTAGTACAAACAGAGTTATAGCCTAGTCTTTCCAAAGCAAATTGAACAGATCTAACATTCCCTGCACCATAATCTATAATTGCAATATTTTTCACTTTATTATTCATTATTCCTTGTTCATTATTCGACATTTATTAAATAACCCCCTTTGTACTAGGTAACTGCATATTGTTTAAATCTCGTCTAACAGCTTTTTTAATCGCTTTTGCAAATGCTTTAAAGATGGCTTCTATCTTGTGATGTTCATTTACACCCTCTGCTTTCACATTTAGATTACATTTAGCTCCATCTGTAAATGATTTGAAAAAATGGAAAAACATTTCTGTTGGCAGTTTTCCAACCATTTCACGTTTAAAATCAGCATTCCATTCTATCCAGTTTCGTCCGCCAAAATCTATAGCTACCTGGGCAAGACAATCATCCATGGGTAAACAAAATCCATAGCGATCTATTCCCTGTTTATTTCCCAGAGCTTTCTGAAATACTTCTCCTAATGCAATGGCAGTATCTTCAATAGTGTGGTGTTCATCAACTTCCAAGTCACCAACGACTTTAATATTTAAATCGAGCATTCCATGCTTACTAATTTGTTCAAGCATATGGTCAAAAAACGGCAAGCCCGTATTTATTTCTGAATTTCCTTTGCCATCAAGATTCAGTTCTATATTAATATCGGTCTCTTTCGTTTTTCTCACTATAGAAGCCTTTCTTAATCCAAACCTCAAAAACTCGTAAATTTCTTTCCATGACGTTGTTTGTAGGGCCTGCGTATCAACATCAAAAGCTTTTATCGCAGCATCAGCAATAAAAATCCCTTTAGAATTCAAGTTTTTAGCTAATTGCATGTCTGTAATTCGATCTCCGATCACAAAAGAATTTTGTAAATCATAATCTCCCGTCATATACTTTTTCAACATACCGGTACCGGGTTTTCTATTAGGAGATTTTTCTTCAGGCAAGCTGGGGTCTATCAGGACATCATCAAAAAAGATCCCTTCATTTTGAAATGCTTTTATAATTTTATTCTGTGCCGGCCAAAAAGTATTTTCCGGGAAAGAAGTTGTTCCTAACCCATCCTGATTACTGACCATGACCAGCTCATAATCTAAAGTTTCTGCGATTAATGAAAGGTACCTGAATACTCCCGGATAAAATTCAAGCTTTTCCAAACTATCAAGCTGATAATCTACCGGAGGTTCTATAACCAGGGTTCCGTCTCTATCTATAAAAAGTGCTTTTTTCATTGTTCTATTGTTAGATTGTTTAATTGTTAAGTGTTGTAAATCATAACTTTTTTAATTCCTCAATAAGTTTTTCGTTCTCAGGCTCTGTTCCAACAGTTATGCGCAAACAATTGTCGCAAAGTGGCTGATTTGAACGATCGCGTAGAACGATACTTTTCTTAAGAAGTTTTTCGTAAACCAATCTTGCATCTTTCATCTTCACTAAAAAGAAATTGGCATCTGAAGGATAGATTTTCTTTACACAATTAAGATATTTAAGCTCTTTATAAAGAATTTCCTTATTTCTTAAAATTTTAGCTTTTCTTTCGCTATTCTTTCTGGCATCCTTCAAATAAACCTTGGCCCATTGCTGACTCAGCTCATTGATATTGTATGGTGGCTTGATTTTATTTAGTACTTCAATGATTTCCTGAGATGCAAAGCACATTCCCAGTCTTAAGCCTGCTAAGCCGTATGCTTTTGAAAGGGTTTGAGCTATGATTAAATTTGGATAATTATTTAATTCTTTTAGTAAGCTCTTTCCCTCAGCAAAATCAATATAAGCTTCATCAAGTACCAGGAGCTTACCTGTATTAAGTACAGAAATGATATCCTCTTTAGCCATACAGTTTCCACTAGGATTATTAGGAGAACAAAGAATGATAAGCTTTGTATTACGATCAATTTTACTAATAAGATTTTCTGTATTTAAGCTAAAGTCTTTATTTAATAAAGATTCCTTTATATTGATATTATTTAAATCTGCAGCTACTTTGTACATACCATAAGTAGGCGGCGTAATAATAAGATTGTCTTCTCCGGGCTCACAAAAAGCTCTTAATATTAAATCTATAACCTCATCACTTCCATTCCCTAACAATATATTATTAACCGGAATTCCCTTTATTTCGGAGATTAATTGCTTCAATCCTTTTTGATACGGGTCAGGATATCTGTTTAAGCCATTTGAGTATGGGTTTTCATTCGCATCAAGATAAATATCTGCTGTTTCCTCGAATTCATCTCTTGCTGATGAATAGGGCTTCATTGCCTTTACATTATCCCTTATAAAATTATTTATATCCATTGTTTATGATTTTAAACGATTTAACCTGATGCTCACTGCATTTTTGTGAGCATCCAGGTACTCAGCAGCAGCCATAATCTCTATAGCCGGACCAATATTGAGCAAGCCTTCAGAACTGATCCTCTGGAAGGTGATTTTTTTAGTGAATGAATCCAGATTTACCCCACTATAGGCTTTAGCAAATCCGTTAGTTGGTAAGGTATGATTAGTTCCGGAAGCATAGTCCCCGGCACTTTCAGGCGTATATTTCCCAATAAAAACAGACCCTGCATTTATCACATTTCTAATGTAATATTCATCGTCATTAGTCATAATAATAAAGTGTTCCGGTGCATATTCATTAATAAATGCTATTTGAGCTTCTTTGTTTTCAAGCATTACTAATTTTGAATTAGCAATAGCTTTAATTGCAAAATCTTTCCTGGGTAATTTATTTAGCTGCTTATAAACTTCTTTTTCAAGATTTGCCAAGAACCCTTTGTTATCAGATACACAAACTACCTGGCTATCATTACCGTGTTCAGCCTGAGATAAAAGGTCCGAAGCAACAAATCTAATATCAGCTGTTTCATCGGCCATCACCAATAGTTCGGATGGGCCGGCAGGCATATCTATAGCAATCCCTTCTCTCTGAGCAAATTGTTTAGCAGCAGTCACGAATTGATTTCCGGGCCCAAAAATTTTATACACCTTCGGTATAGTTTCAGTGCCATAGCTCAAGGCTGCTATTGCCTGTATTCCTCCTACCCTATAAACCTTATTTATTCCTAAAAGTTTAGCAGTATATAAAATTGCAGGATTTAGATCGCCATTTTTATCCGGAGGAGAACATAAAACAATTTCGTTACAACCGGCAATTATTGCCGGAACAGCAAGCATTAAAACAGTTGAGAACAACGGAGCTGTACCACCTGGTATGTAAATCCCTACTTTTTCAATGGGCCTGCTTTCCTGCCAGCATTCCACTCCTGCAGAAGTAGTTATTATTTCCTTTCCCTGCTTTTGTGAAGCATGGAATTTCTCAATATTGTTTTTAGCAAGTATGATTGCTTGTTTAAGCTCTTCATCAATTTTACGACAGGCATCTTCAATGATACGGGCCTCTATTTTAAAATCAGATATCTCTACCTTGTCAAAATTTCTTGTATACCATTGTAATGCCTGATCACCATTCATTTTCACTTCCCTGAAAACAGATTTAACTGTATTTTCAAGTTCATCAGATTCAATAATAGGACGTTCACATATTTCTGCAAACTCTTCCACTTTAGGATTAATATATGTTTTCATATTCATTATTCATTATTTTTAAACTACTATTTTTTCTATCGGAACCACTAAAATTCCCTCAGCTCCTGCTTCTTTAAGCTGATCGATTACCTCCCAAAATTTGCTTTCTTCAATGACAGAATGCAAAGAACTCCATCCTTCAATGGCAAGCGGAAGTATTGTAGGGCTTTTCAATACCGGTAATATATTTGAAACTTTATCTATCTTTTCATTCGGAACATTTAGTAGAATATATTTGGAATTTTTGGCCCTTAAAACAGATTGGAGCCTGAATAATATTCTTTTTAAGATCTCTTCTTTTTGATTACTTAGTTGCGGACATTTAGCCAATACTGCTTCAGATGTTAAGATGGTTTCCTGTTCTACCAAACCATTTTTAAATAAGGTACTTCCCGAACTTACAATATCACAGATGCCATCGGCTAAGCCAATATTCGGAGCAATCTCTACCGATCCTGAAATGATATGAATCTCAGCATCCACATTATTCTCTTCAAGAAATGATTTTAAAGTATACGGATATGAAGTAGCAATTTTTTTTCCCTGGAAAAATTGAATTCCAGAATACTCTACTTCTTTTGGGACAGCAAGGCAAACCCTGCATTTTGCAAATCCCAGCTTTTGAATAATCTCTACATTTTTTCTTTTTTCTATCAGAATGTTTTCTCCAATAATAGCCACATCAGCTATACCATCTTCTAGGTATTGTGGAATATCTGAATTTCTAAGAAACAATACTTCCAAAGGAAAGTTGGTAGCCTGTGCCTTTAACTGATCTTTGCCATTTTCTATTGAGATCCCACAATCTTTTAAAAGTTGTAAAGACTTCTCATTCAACCGACCTGATTTTTGAACTGCAATTTTTAGTTTACTCATTTTTGTTTTAAATAATACCTGAGCAAACCATATTCGGGTAATAACAAAAAAACCCCACCTGATTTACTCAGGCGGGGTTTACGATTATATCTTCCAATTACATATCATACACCATTCTACACCTGAGTGCGAATATGAGTATGATGATGATGTAATTGTGTGTATTTCATTTTTCTTTTTCGTTTACGCTGCAAATATATAATTTTTTCTATTACAAAAATGTTAATTCTTAAAAATCCCTTTTTTAGCTGTGAAATTATTGAAGATGTCAGATATGAAAAAATTATATTTTTTACCTTTGGTAGTATTGTACCTAAATAAAGAATCAATCATGCATAGATCAGTTTATTGTTTGGCGCTTGCCCTTTTTATCTCAGTCATCACAAATGCACAAAGCTT
Organism: Bacteroidales bacterium; assembly: GCA_028280405.1. Classification (GTDB taxonomy): domain Bacteria; phylum Bacteroidota; class Bacteroidia; order Bacteroidales. Next base: position 38,093 of record JANQLW010000018.1, on the reverse strand, counting down.
AAACGAAAGTTTCTCAGCAATTCAAAAATCAATAACTACCGTTAAGTCTGAAAAATTGACTATTGAACCTGAATTTACATTCGATAATAATACTTACGGAAAAGTTAATTTAAGCTTAAGCACAACCAATACGAAAGGGAGCGTATCCAACATCAGTTATCATTGGAATATGGCGGATATTGATGTAAATACAGTTGTACGTTATGTTAAAGGGAAGCAGGTTTCTGTAAAAATTGCCATAAAGAATAAACAAAAATTCATCAGGCAATTGAAGAATAATAAAGTCAGCTATATTTCAGAATTATTAATTCCTATGAATAATACTAATGATGCAGAAGTTTTGATTAAAGAAATAAAAGCTTCTATAGAACTAGCGGATTTAGGTAAATTGAAATGGGACACCTATAGAGCAGCAATGGATTGGATCAAAAATAAGATATCTGATCAGCAGACAGGAGGCAAATCTTATACACAATCACTCAATGATTTCCCGCTTCAGAATAATAAAATTGTTTTCAAACAATTAGTCACAAGTTCAAAAGGGTCTGTTACTGATAACTTATATGAATTTTATATTAATGACTTGTTTGAGAATACAGTAAACCTTAATATTTCCGGTGATCGTTTAGAAATAAAACTAAAAACCATAGGTGATAAAAAACTAATTAAGCATACCCAGAATGGTAAAAGGTTACCTTATGTTTCAGGAGTAACCATTCTGACAGCAGATATAGACCTTGCACGTAATCTGATTATCGCATTTCAAACAGCCATTTCAAAATTTGAAAAACCCAAAAAAGAATTTTCAAGTATAGCTAATACTTTAGCTTTCGTTGACTCAAAAGTTATGGATATCAAAGAAAAAAATGAAGCTATTCAGCAAAATTTAAAAAGCGATACATCAGGTTTGTTTAAATCGGTTTATACGAAAATTACAACGAGTTCAAAAGGAAATACAAAAGAAGAAAATTATACATTCTTTTGGGAGCATATTGATCCTAATTTTATAGAAATCGATATTTCCGGTAAAAACTTATATCTGGTCTTAAAATCCAAAGGAAACAAAAAATATATAAGCCACATAAAAGATGGGAAAAAGCAAGCATTGACCAATGAAGTAAAAATTGAATTTACAAATTTAGCTACTGCCAGAGAAATAATTAATGCTTTAAAATATTCTATTCCTCTTAGCAAAGCTGAAATTCCTGAGTTTTCATACAGAATGCAGGCGATTAACTGGTTAAAAGAAAACATTGGTAAAATTTCTGAAAATGAAGAAGATCAATTATTTGAAATTGTAAACAGCAAGTTTATATTAAATGTAAGCCCGTCTGGTTCAAAAGGAAAAATTAAGCAAATGAGCTATGAATTCTATCCCTTTACACTTGGGGAAGATTTAGCACAAATTGAGATTAAAAGTAAAAAGATTATCCTGAAGCTTGGAGTGAACCATAAAAACAAATACGTAAAATATATAGAAAACGGAGCTCTCAAATCATATAGCAGTGAGGTTCCTATTCTATGCAGAGATATTATTGAAGCAGAAATAATGAAAGCAGCTTTTATTTATATCATTCAACAAACCCCTGAGCTGGGAGAATTTAGCTCCACAGCACAGGCATTAGCATATTTAAAGTCCAATATCGGAAAAGTTGAAATTCCCGGAATTACCTTTAATCAAAGCATTAGCAATAAAAGTAACGACAAAGATATTCTTCTTTTTAGTTTCGACGAAGTAAGTGCTAAAGGTAAAGCCGAATCCAGGCTTTATGAGTTTAATCCGGGATATTTATCTCCCGAACAAATCAAATTAAATGTAAAAGGGAAAGAATTGTTTATTGAAGTTTTTACCAGGGAAAAACAGAAATTAATTAAAAGCTATAAAAATAATGAACTCCAAAACTATACAAATACGCTTCAAATGCAGGTTAATGATGTATTGGCGGGTATGAGGCTGGAAATTGCTTTAAAAATGCTGGCAAAAGCCTATGAGAAATAGTTATTGATTATGAATTATGAGTTGGGCTATAAGCTTAATATTTGAGGGTACAAAAAACCCCGATCACTGAGAAATCGGGGTTTGATCAAAATCTTTGTGCAATATATATTTAAACTAATTTAACATTTACCGCATTCATACCTTTACGACCTTCTTTTAATTCATAAACTACGTCGTCATCTTCTTTAATTTGATCAATAATACCGGTAATGTGAACAAAGTGTTCTTCACCGGTTTCGGCATCTTTAATAAAACCAAAACCTTTAGCTTCGTTAAAGAATTTTACTTTACCTTCTTTCATTTAGTAATAATTTTGTTTTTGTTAATGCATGCAAAGATAGTCTTTTAATTCACCTATGAAAGATATAAACAAATAATTTTCTGAAATTTAATAAGTTTTAATTTGTTTTTTTATAATTCCATGAAGCCAGACTTAGTATCAATACTGCATAAACAGATAGTGCAACGAATTCAAATATCAAGTCCTGAAGGCCGGAACCTTTTAACAATATCATCCGGATTGTTTTAACAAAATAAGCGATCGGATTCAAATAATTTACATTTTGAGCCCACTGAGGCATATTTTCAGCCGGTGTAAAAATTCCTCCCATTAATATAAATATCAACATGAAGAAATAAACTAAGAACATTAATTGTTGCTGTGTTTTAGCCAATGTTGATAAAAACAGTCCTATACCCAGAACTACCATCAAGTAGATAGCTCCATAAGCTAATACATATAATAAGTTTCCAAGTATAGGAATACTAAATATGATCTTTCCGATCAATAACCCAAAGCCAAGCTCAAATAATGCAATCATCCAGAATGGTAAAAGCTTACCTATAATAAACTGATATTTCTTAATCGGAGTTACATTTATTTGTTCAATCGTTCCGATTTCGACTTCCCTAACCAGGTTTAAGCCTCCTAAAAACATTCCGATCAATGTTACCAGTATGACAAGGATACCCGGCAGCATATAAATTTTATAATTTAAATCCGGATTAAACCAAAAACGGGAAACAATATCCAAACCTTTATTCCGACTTAATTCCGGATTTACTAATTGAATATTTAAATAATCATTATACTCTTTTAAAACAGAAGTAATATAACTATTACATATTCCGGCAGTTGTTCCGTTTATAGCATTTATCAAAATCTGAATTTTAGTTTGTTTGTCTCTTCGAATTTCTTTTTCAAAACCTGATGGGATATGCAATACTACATCTGCTTCATTATTCTTTAATTGATCTTCGGCAAGTTCAATTGAGTAAGTTGATTGAGAAACTGAAAAAAACGGTGAGGCATTAAATTTACTTACGAGTTTCAAGCTGCTTATAGATGCATCTTCATCCAATATAGCCAGTTTAATATTTTTCATTTCCAGATTCGCTGCAAAAACAAGTACAACCAATTGTACTACCGGCAAGACAAAAATGAGAGGCAACATGGTTTTGTTGCGTAATATCTGCAAAAATTCTTTTTGAATTAAATATCGTATAATCTTCATTAATCCAGCCTGATTTTAAAACGTTTAATACTAACACCTATAAATAGAATACACATCCCAAATAAAATAAGCGTTTCCTTAATCACAAATTGGAAGTCTACTCCTACCAACATTATTTTTTTAACAATACTGATATACCATTTAGCAGGAACTACATTTGATAATAGCTGTAATAGTGTAGGCATATTATCGATAGGAAAAATAAAACCTGATAATAGCATTGTTGGCAACATCAGTACAAAAATAGAGATCATCATTGCACTTTGCTGACTACTGCTTAGTGTCGAGATCATAATGCCTAATGAAAGGGCCATCATAATAAATAACATACTTAAAGCCATGAGTAAAAAGAAGTTCCCATAAATCGGGACATCAAAAACAAAATACGACAATGCAAGTATGATAACAGCATTGATAAAGGATAAAAAGAAATAAGGAATTACCTTTCCAATAATGATTTGAGTTGGCCTTAAAGGGGATACCAATAAAATTTCCATGGTACCTAATTCCTTTTCTTTGGTTATCGAAATGGAGGTCATCATTGCAGAAATGAGGATAAGTATCAATGCCATGGTACCCGGAACGAACATATAGGTACCTTCCATGTTCTCATTATACAACATTCTGAATTCGGGTTGAATACGGATCAATTGAGGGTTCGAATATTTTTCGTTTACAGAAGTTCTTATGATGGATGAAGTATAGCTTTCAATCAGGGTTGCCGTATTTGCATCGATGGCATCCAATATTAACTGTATAGAAGCCGTTCCTTCTTTACGCAGTTTTTTTTCCAGATCTTTTTCAAATATAATGGCTTCCTTTACATCTCCCTTTTTAAAATAAGCTTCTATATCGTTTGGATCCTGGATATAATCTGCAATCATAAAATACCTGGAAGCTTCAATTTTATGAATGATATCACGGCTGATCTCATCTTTTGCATTATCCAGAATAATTACCTTTACATTACTGATTTCATTAGTAACAGCATAGCCAAAAATCATAATTTGAGTTACAGGAATCCCAAAAAGAATGATCATGGTTTTGAAATCTCTGAAAATATGAATAAACTCCTTTTTTATAAATCCTAAAAATGCTTTCATATTTTACGTACTAATTTTAGGAATACTTCGTCCATATTGCTTGACTTGTATTGCTTTATTAAACTTAAAGGATCGTCCAGAGCTACAATCTCTCCGTCAACCATAATCGATAAGCGATTGCAATATTCAGCTTCATCCATATAGTGTGTAGTAACAAATATGGTAACACCTTTGCCGGCTGCTTCATAAATCAGTTTCCAGAACTGCCTCCTGGTTATCGGATCAACTCCTCCGGTCGGTTCATCCAAAAAGACAATATCAGGTTCATGTAAAACTGCAATTGAAAAAGCCAGTTTTTGTTTCCAACCCAGCGGAATATCTTTAATAAGTTTATCTTTAGCTCCTTCAAGTTCCAAATGTTTAATTAATTCCTTACCTCTTTTCTCAATTTCTGATTTTGAAAGTCCATAAATTCCACCAAATAACCGGATGTTCTCTTTAATTGTCAGATCTTCGTACAATGAAAACTTCTGGCTCATATATCCAATATTCTTTTTAATCTCATTGGTTTGTGTATAGATATCGTAATTGGCAATTTTAACTTCACCGGAAGTTGGTTTCGAAAGGCCACATAATATTTTCATCGCAGTGGTTTTTCCAGCTCCATTTGCTCCCAAAAACCCAAAGATTTCTCCTTTGTATACATCAAAATTCAAATCTTTATTGGCTGTAAATGAACCAAACTTTTTATAGAGCTTTCTAACCTTAATGATTCTTTCAGCATCTTTCATTTCATTTCTCCTCCTGATTAATCATTAATTCCATAAAGCAATCCTCGATACCTGCTTTTATTTTATCTATACTTATTTGTATGTGACTGTTTTTTTCTAAGTAATCATAAACATCCCGGATATTGAATTCATTCCTTTTATCAGTGTAATGAACAAATTGTCCGAATGGAAAGGTACTATGGGTATATTGATATTTTTCAAGATCATGTATTAATTTATGCATGTCTTTGGTTTTAATTGCATATAAATGCTTTGGAAAACTCTTTTCAATATTTAAGGGAGTATCAATGGATAGAATTCTTCCTTTTTGAATTAAGGCAACCCTATCGCATAAACCGGCTTCATCCATATAAGGCGTTGAAACCACTATCGTAATTCCTTTTTCTTTTAATTGATGGAGTATTTCCCAAAATTCCTTACGGGAAACAGAATCAACTCCTGTTGTAGGTTCATCTAAAACCAATATTTGAGGCTTGTGTATTAAGGCACAGGATAAAGCGAGTTTTTGCTTCATCCCTCCCGATAAGGCCCCTGCCCTTCTCTTTTTAAAATCTTCAATTTGAGAGTAAATGGGTTTAATTAAATCATAGTTTTCTTCAATACTGGATTGGAAAATAGTTGCGAAGAATTGCAAATTTTCTTCAACCGATAAATCCTGGTACAAAGAAAACCGGCCGGGCATATAACCCATAATATGACGAATCTCTTTATAGTGCTTGACTACATTTTTATTGTTAATAAATATCTGTCCTTTATCGGGAAGTAAAAGTGTAGTAAACAACCTGAATAAAGTTGTTTTTCCAGCTCCGTCGGGCCCGATCAATCCAAAAATTTCGCCTTCTTTTACGGAGAATTTTATATCATTCAAAGCCCTTACAGCTCCGAAAGATTTATTAATATGATTTACTTCAATGATATTCATATAAGTTAAAATCTAACTTCGGCCGGCATTCCTATTTTTAAACGGCCATCATTTTTAACAATGATTTTTACAGCATATACCAATTTTACTCTTTCCTCTTTCGTTTGAATAATTTTCGGGGTAAATTCAGCTTCGTCTGAAATCCAGCTCACTTTTCCTTTGTAGGTATTAGCATTTTCCTGTCCGTCAATAATTACATTTAGCTGTTGTCCTATTCTAAAACTGGATAGTTGATCACCACTGATGTAAACTCTAAGTATAATTTCATCAAGATCAGCAATCTTATATAAAGGCTTACCCATAGATATAAACTCTCCCTCTTCAACATAGCTTGTTAATACAGTTCCATTTATCGGGTTTTTAACCTTACATTTTAAAAGTTTATCTTTTATTTGCGCAATCTGCCAATCTATTTGCTCGAGTTCGCTGAATACGGTTTGGTTTTGAGTTTTTATCGAAGAAATCTTTTTATCAACAACCTTAATACTTCCATTGATATCATCCAATTGTTTCTTTGTTGCAGCCCCTTCTTTATGGAGGTTTTGAATCCTTTCCTGATCAATAAGTAAATTTGCTTTTTGTTCCTTTAATATTTCGATTTGCGAGATTATATTTGGGATTTTAGTTTTAATAACCGACCTGGTTGCAATCGATTGCTGAAGTTGTAAGTATAAACTTATCGTATCTGTTACAGCTACCAGTGTATTCTTGTTTATTTTATCTCCTTCATTAATATTATAAGTAAGTATTTTTCCATTGGATTCAGCTGAAACAATTACTTCTGTAGCTTCAAAATTTCCGTAAGCATCCGATTTATTTGATTTCATACATGAACTTAATAGACCCAATGCAAAAAGTATAATGATAATTTTTTTCATCTGTTTATAATTTTATTTTTTATTTGTCAGATGCCTGCCTGTCGGCAGACAGGGAACATCCATGCTATCATCATTCCTTTCTGTGAGAATTTATTCTCATGGATGTTTCATTTTTTTATAGATTTAATCGTGACCCAATAAATATTTAAGGTTTTGGTTGGCTAAGCTTAATTGTACATTATGATACTCATAATTCAGCTCTGCCTGAATTTTTTTGTTTAATTCCGTAATATATTCTGCCGATGTAATAGTTCCGTTTTTTAATCTAGATTCGGATACTTTTACAATATTTCTTCTAAGCTTAATGAGATCCTTATCCTGAGTAATAAATGCTCTGAACTTTTTGATTTCTTCGTTTATTTTCTGCTGAGATACTTTGACATTATGTTCAAAAGTTTCTCTTTGTTTTTGAACTAAGCCGGACTGAATATCCAGCATTTTCTTTTCTGTCTTCTTTTTATTCCAATCCCAAAGTTTCCAGTTTAAGGATATTCCTATTTTATAATAAGAATCAAAATCATTTGATAGCATATTTAAACCGGGCCGGCCATACCCTAACTGCCCGTTAGCATAAAGCTTGGGCTTATTATAGGTATCAATTAAAGATTTAGATGTGTTAAGCCTGCTTTGACTTAGCTCAAAACTTTTTAATTCAAGCCTGTTGTTATTAAGGTTTAATGAAATAGTTTCATTCAGAGATTCAAATTTTGTATTAGCTGATATTTCTTTACCAAGGTATACACTTAACATTGAGCGGATTCCATTTTGACTAAATTTTAGATCCGTTGTTTTCTGATTCAAATTGATTATTTCTGCTTTTAAAATATCCAAATCAGATTGCAATGCCATCCCCTCATCTATTAATAGTTTCAAATCATCAGCCTGTGCCTGTATGCTTTCAGTATTCAGACCTAAAACTTTAATTTGTTTATCTAATAATATATAAGAAAAGAACAACTGGTTTATTTTGTCTTTTACCTGATAAAGACTAATTTCTACTTCCTGGTCTTGAATTTGCTGATCAAGCTTTATTATTGATTTCCGGCTTTCATTAATGCCCCCGTCCCAGATTAATTGCTTTATATCCAGGTTTGCCCTGTATTGATCTTTTGATATATCCGGTAGTGAAATTGGTAAACTGCCTGCTGATGACAATGAACTCACATCCGATTGATAGCTCGCATTCAGCAACAAATTAAATTGTGGCAGGTAATTATGTTTTAAAAGCTCTAATTGCTCCTGTTCAAATTCTTTAATTAACACTTTTTGCTTAAGTAAAGGATAATTTTGAGTAGCAAGTTGATGACACTCTTTCAGGCTAAGAATCTTTTGGGCATAGCTGTTTGAAAAACTAAAAGCTACGGCTAAGACAATTATCAGGTTTCTCATATTACTTAATTATTGAATTAATGATAAAATCGGCTACTCCTTTTTTTCTTTCCTCTATAAATTCTTCAAATTTATTTTTATCTCCCTTAAAGAATATATTTGTCATTAGAGGACGAATAGCAATTGGAAAAACACATAGCGAAATTATATTGGCAAATAATTGATAAGGTGTTATATTAATGGAATTGCTTTTTAAGTCTTTCCCTAAAGCTTCACCTATTATATCAAAACGAATTCCGGAAGATTGGACTAATTCCATAATTTTCTCAGGAGAACGATTGAGTTCATGAATGATAAAAGGAGGAATAAATGGATTCTCACATAATAAAGTGATATAACTATTGACACAGTTTCTGATTTTTTCTTCCAGACTACGATCTGAACAAAATATTCGCTCCAGATTAGGAAAGAAATTATGTAAAGTATCTTTTATAACCAACAGAAATAACTTTTCTTTGCTTCTAAAATAATAATGAAGCAAAGATTTATTAATACCTGCAGTATCTGCAATCTCCTGCATTTTTGCTCCGTCTTTACCCTTTTCGATAAATACTTTTCGTGCAGCATTTAAAATAACTTGTTCTGTATTTTTTTCTTCCATAATATTGACCATATGGTTAAACCATTTGGACAAAAATATAAATTTGTTCAGAATAAACAAATATTTTTACAAAAAAATTTATTTAAAAAAATGAAAGGGGGCTTTTTCTATTGAGGTTAAAGCCCTAACGGGCTTAAGGATCGGATGAATCATAGATTATATTAAATACACAAATAAAAAAACCTTTTTCCATTAGGAAAAAAATATATTATTCCAATATGTTTAGATCCTGAATCATACGAGTTTTCCCATAATCAACGTGCGCTATAATAGCTATATTTCTTATCGACTACATTATTTTAACTAAAAACTAATAACTAAAATTTAAACTTTTGTTTTTCGGGATGATTTATCGGCAATATTTGCACGTAATCTTCTTCCATTAAATTCAAACCCATTTATTGCTTTTATCACTTTTTTGAAGAACTTTTCATTCATTTCAAAATAAGTTCCTTTTTTTTCAACCTGAACATCTCCAATATCCTGCTTTTTAATATTGGATTCTGTCACAATAAAATCAATGATCTCTCTTTTTCGAAGTTTATCCATGGAACCTATATTTATGTACATTCGCTTCATTTTAGCACGAGTAGATTTCATGGCCTTTTTTTCAGAGGATTGGCTAATATTTAAATTTTTAGATTTCTCATTATAAGATAATTTTGAAAGCTCATTACTAATAAGCTTCATCATTAATTCGTCCTTAGATAAATGAGAAAAGGCATATTGAATCTGCTGCAACAACATAGAATCATGAGTGATTTTGATATCTGTATCTGCAATTAGGCCGGCCCATGAGAGTACTCTATTTAACTGGATATCTATAGCATCAGGTATTTTTGCTTTTTCAAATTTTATTTTCAATTTTTTTTCGATCAGTTTTATTTTCATCAAATCCCTACTGGTACAAAATGCCAGAGAAATTCCTTTTTTCCCTGCTCTGGCAGTTCTTCCGGATCGATGTGTATAATAAGTAAAATCTTCGGGTAATGAATAATGAACCACATGAGTCAAATCATTCACATCTATTCCCCGGGCAGCTACATCCGTAGCAATAATAGCTTTAAGAACGCCGGATTTAAATTTACCCATAACCTGATCTCTTTGGTATTGTGAAAGGTCACCATGCAATGCATCAATACGATAATCCATTTTTTGAAGCCCTACAGCAAGTTCCTGGGCATTCATTTTGGTTCTTGTGAAAATAATACAACGCATATCCGGATCGGCATCAAGAAAACGAGTCAAAGCTTCTCTTTTATCAGAGCTTCTAATTAAAATATATTGATGATCAATATCTCTGTTAACTTCATTTTCGGATGCGCTAACACTTATTTCATCATAATCATCCATGTATTTTTTTACAATACGTCTTATTTCAGCAGGCATGGTAGCAGAAAAAAGCCAGGTCTTTTTATGATCAGGAGTAAATGACAAAATTTCATCTAATTCTTCTTTAAAGCCCATATTCAACATCTCATCAGCTTCGTCCAATACAACATGCTTAATATTTTTGATATTAATTGCTTTGCGCTTAATTAAATCGATTAATCTTCCGGGTGTTGCAATGATGATATGGCGATTTTTTTTCAAGGCTGTTAACTGAGTAGCTATATTAGCCCCTCCATATACTGCCAGGCTATTGATCGCAGGAAAATATTTAGAAAAGGCTTCTATTTGTTCAGCAATTTGCTGTCCCAGCTCGCGTGTTGGTGATAATATCAGTGCCTGTGTTTGATTAAGGAAAGGATCGACATGACTGATAAGCGGCAATCCGAAAGCCGCAGTTTTTCCGGTACCTGTTTGAGCAAGCCCGATAAAATCTTTATTATTATTTAGTAAAACAGGAATCGCTTTTTGTTGTATAGGAGTAGGTTTTTCTATTCCCATTTTCGGTAAGACCCGCAAAATCTCTTCTGGAAGTCCAAAATCATTAAATGTATTCAATACCTTCTTTTTTAAATTGGCTGCAAAGGTAGTTTAAAAAACTATGCGAAATCAGATCTTAACCAATTAATTTAATTAACTGACTACGAGAATAAAAAACTAAAAACTATTTAAACTTACCGAACTTAAATATAGTTCATAAGCAGTTCTGATTTCTGATTTCTGATAATAATCTTCAAATAATGCTAAATTATCTACACTTAAATAGTCAACTCCAATAGATAATAAATAATCCCAGATTTCTTCTTTGTGAGGAATTCTCCAGAATCTGACTTTAATTCCCTTAGCATGAGATTTTAGTACCAATTCCCTAATCACTTCCAAACAGTCCCGATCATATTTTTTTTTCAATTTAGCATAGGAATAACTAATCAATGGAATATGTTCAAATATTTTATTTTTATAGGATTTAAAAAATCTCCCATCAATTTTTATCACTTGAAGATCTTTAGGTGTAAGATGCTTAAAAGGGATTTTTCCACTTAAAATAATTTTTACAGCTGCGTCCCCTCCTTCATAGGAAGGGAAAAATAATTCCGGGTTCTGACGGATCATTTTCCTGATCAGTTTTAATGCTTTTGATTTCTTATTTTTTATATCTATTAAAAGAGTTATACTGTATTTAGCTATGTTTTTATCTGCAAAATATTTTTTCAGCTGATTGATATATAAATCATTAATATCCGGTTTTTGTTCCAGATTGAAAATATTATGGGATACAACCAGTTTGCCCTTATAGGGGCACACATCCACTTCAATACTTTTGTAGCCTAGCTCTAGTGCTTTAGACAATGGAATGTTTTGAAAGTAATCATTATGAGAATGTCCAGGAAAATAAGAATACTGACAGATTAATGATTTTAAAAGGATGATGCAATAAAAAGTAATTATGTGTTTTACTTTGGGGAAGAAGTTATAAGAAATCATTTCATGATAGGTTAATAATGATTGCTCAAAACTAACTCTCATATAACACCAAAAAACTAAGTACACTTTAAGTATCAATTAATTAATTGGAATCAAAATGAAACATCCTTGATGCTTATTTAACATTTTAAGAGGATAACACAAAATAGTTAACCTGAGTTTAATAAAATGTTACTAAATCAGGCTACTTAGTTTAGTTAACCAATTTCTAATTATAGGGGTTTGAATTAATCTCTCAAATAAAATCAATCCGATTACAGCACAAAATGCACCAGCTATAACATCCAAAATATAATGATGATTGGTATATACTGCCGAAAACCAAATACCTAATACAAATATTATAAGGATAATATTAAATATACTGTTCTTTATTTTACTTCCATAATACAATAGGATTACAGGATATGCTGAATGTAATGAAGGCATGGCAGCAAACACATTACTATTTTTCTCATATAAGCTCTTAAATATCGGGGCATTAACCAATTCATCGAAACGGGCCAGTCCTGCAGTAGAGCCGGATGTATTTTGAATAAATTCAAAACCAACTTGTTGTACATACCAGGGTGGCGCCGCAGGATATAAATAATATACGATAAAACCAATAATATTGGTAAAAACAAATGCATAGGAAAACCTTATAAAAAGGTTTATTTTCTTTTTAACCAAACACCAAATAGCGAATCCCAATGGAAAGGGTACCCAATTCAAATAAAAGAAGCCTGTTAAAAAGTCAAGGAATGAAGTATGCTTAATTTCAAAGTATTCATTAGGTGTTAAGAGTTCTCCGTTATACCGGATACCAAATAGTGATTTTTCGGCATCATACAAATCCTTGATGTGAACAGTATTTACTTCATAGTTATGAATCACTCTAAGGGAATCATATATTAACCAGTATACTATAAATACTGACAAGCCTATAAAAATCTTTCGGCTTACCGGATGAGCGAAATAAGCTAATAAGCAGATTCCTAATATAAATACGTGGTCACTTCTGAATCCAACAAAGAAATATGTCCACAATAAATACAGCATGGAAGCAATAGCTGCATTCAGGAAAGTTTTACGGGAAAATCGAACAAAACTCTTTGCTGTATTAGAATCAGTCATTTATTATAATTTTCTCGTAAACACTTTTATTACTTTCTAAATCATAACCGAATAATTCGATATACTTAACTAAAGGCCACACCTTACTGTTATCAGCAAATATATAGAGATGATCCAGCTTAGCCTGCTTACCATTAATATCGATTAGTACATCCACTTTATAAGGAGCAACTTGCTTTATCGTGATCGGACGTTTTTTATAGGCAACCAACTTTAAATTATAATCTTCAGAATTTTTTTTCTTATAAGCTCTTGCGCCATATGCAAACATTCTTTCCAGCCTGTTTAATGCTTTGGTTGACCCATCTTCATTATACCTGATATAATATACTTTAAGGGGATTTTTTTCAATTAAATATCCATTTTCATCATAAATAGCATCATACACTATGGTATTGCTATTTAGGTTTCTTTGGATATAGAAATATCTTTCTTTTGTCTTTTCCGGTTTAGGATATGATTTATCCTCCGGCATACTAAAAGACATTAATAAGGGTAATATGAATAATACTACTAATTTCTTCATTTTAAATCCATCCATTCTCTTTATACCATAAAATTGAGTCTCGAACACCTTTCTCAAGATCAAACTCAGGCACAAAATTAAAATCTTTTTTAAGTTCATCAATTTCAGCCTGCCAATTTAAACAGCTGATCTCCCCTATTTTTTCTCTATTAATCGTTGAAGGTCTTCCACTGATTTTTGCAATTAGTTCAGAAACAACAGCTATTAGTTTTGCAATAAACAATGGAAAAACGACTTTCACTGGTTTCAAATTCAGTTCTTTCTTCACAAAAGTACCGTAAGCATCCGTATGATAGCTATTGCCATCTGCAATAAAATAGCCTTTATGAATAATTTCCGAATTCATAGCCTGAAAAATAATTCTGCAAAGATCTTTTACATAAATGAATGATATCTGTTGTTTCGTAGTTCCTATATAAGGCTCAAGTCCGCCTTTCATTGTTTTTATTAAAATAAAATAATCCTTATCACGCGGACCATAAACACCTGTTGGCCGAATGGATATCCAAGGGAATTCCTTCAAAGTCTGAAGATATTGTTCGGTAAGTTTCTTACTTTCACCATAAGCTGTTATGGGCATCATCGGATCTGATTCCTTAATAGGCAACATTGTTTTCGGATTGCCGGGCCCATAAGCTGCCAGAGAACTCATAAATACAAACTTTTTCAGATTATATCCACTTTGCGTTAAGGATTCTATTAAATTTTGAGTAAATCTGAAATTTATATTCATAAAAGCTTCTTTATTTTTAGCTTTAGTAGCACCGGCATTGTGAATTACATAATCAAACTTACCATACTTATCAGCGTGTATTTTAAGCTCTTCAACTAATTTTTCCTTATCATATAATGAAAGAAAGACAAACTGTATATGTTTGTCTTGTAAGTATTTCCGGCTACTGGATTTTCTGATTCCAGCGTACACCTCATAACCGTTTTTCAAAGCTTCCTCAACAAGAAAGCTGCCAATAAAACCACTGGCACCAGTAATCAAAACTTTCTTCATCAGAATTAAATAAGCTTAATAAAACATCTGCGTTTCAGGTGTATTCTGTTTTCATAGCTATCAAATAATAATTGAGCCGACAGATTATCCTCCAACTGAACACCTGTAATGGCAACTTTTATGTTATTATCAATAAAAGCCTGCATGGTTTCAGAATAAATAATAGCTGTAATCCCTTTATTTTGGTAGTCAGGACGCACTCCCTGAAGGAACATATCCATCGTATCATTCTTACGTAAAGCTTTTAATATATGGATAAATCCAAATGGTAATAATTTACCTTTAGCTTTAATTAATGCTTTTGACAATGACATCATAGTAATACCAAAGCCAATTACATCATCATTTTTATCCGCAATAAAGCTTAAGAATTTAGGATCAACTGCTGAAAAATAGTGATTAATATAAAATTCGATTTGTTTTTCACTCAATGGCACAAACCCATAAAGATCTTTAAACGATTCATTTAATGTTTTGAATAATTTAGGAGCCCATTGAATGACTTCTTTTTTATTTTTAAACTTCAAAGAACGGACTTCATATTTTGTTTTAATAAGTTTGGAGAACTTTTTAAGCCTAGCAGGAACTTCATCCGGAACCTGAATTTCATACTGAACCCAGTCTGTATCTTTATAATACCCATATTTTTCCATATGATCCTTATAATAAGGATAATTGTAGATTACAGCCTGGGTACCCATTTCTTCAAATCCTTCAATAAGCATTCCTTCCATATCCAGGTCAGTAAAACCTAAAGGGCCATGTAAGGTAGTTAAGCCCTTGGATTTTGCCCAATCTTCAGCAGTTTTAAGCAGTAAACCTGAAACTTCATAATCATCAATAAAGTCGATCCATCCAAATCGGGCATAATTTTTCTCCCACAACTCATTGTATTTCCAGTTTACAATTCCCGCGATTCTTCCCACAATTTTATTTCCCTGATAGGCAAGAAAGTAAGCAGCATCACAAAATTCAAAAGCCGGATTTTCATTTTTATCAAGAATGGCTTTTTCAAATTTATGCAATGGAGGTACTCTAAATTTATTATTCTTATATAATTCATCAGGAAAAGCGATGAATTTTTTTAAATCAGCCGCAGTTTTAACTTCTTTGATATCTAAATTTCCCATGACTTAAAATCTAAAATTATAATCTTTTCAGTAATTCTCTACATCTGATCAACTTATCAACAGATTGATGGATCATTTCTTTGGTATGAGTGGCCATTAACGAATAACGCAAAATAGCTTCATTTGGTTTGACTGCAGGAGTTACAACAACATTTACGTATACACCTTTTTCGAGCATCAATGCAAAATATTGGTAAGCAGCCGTGTCAGTACCTACTTTAATAGGAATAATAGGAGTTGATGTTTGACCGATTTCAAAACCTTCTGCAGTTAACAAATTACGTGCATAAATCGTATTTTCCCAAAGTTGCTCAATACGTTCCGGCTCTTCTTTCATTACTTCAATAGCGGCAATGACCGTTGCAGCAGCAGCTGGGGTAATCCCTGCACTAAAGATCAATGATCTGGCCTGATGTTTAATGAATTCAATGGTAGTTCTATCGCCGGCAATAAAACCTCCCAGAGCTGCAAAAGATTTGGAAAAAGTCCCCATGATCAAATCTACTTTACCATCAAGCCCGAAATGATTTACTGTACCTTTACCGCCTTCACCCATAACACCGATACCATGAGCATCGTCAACCATAATGGAAGCATCGTATTTTTCAGCCAGTTCAACTATTTTATCGAGTTGACAGATATCGCCTTCCATACTAAATACACCATCAATTGCAATCAGCTTGATTTGGTTAGGAATGGTTTTCTTCAACACATTCTCCAATGACTCCATATCATTGTGCTTATATTTAAGGACTTTTGCAAAGGTGAGCCTACTGCCTTCAAAAATGGATGCATGATTATTTTCATCCATAATCAGAAAATCGTTACGGCTAAGTATTGACGGGATTACTCCGGCATTCACACTAAAGCCTGTATTAAACGTAACCGCTGCTTCTTTATTCACAAATTCGGCAAGCATATTATCCAGTTTCACATATAAATCAAGGTTTCCATTTAATAATCTTGATCCGGAAGCTCCGGTACCATAGTCCTTCAGAGCTTTAGTTGCAGCTTCAATTAGTTTTGGGTGGTTGGTTAATCCCAAATAACTATTTGAACCAAACATAAAGGTTTTCTTCCCATTGATTATTACTTCAGCATCCTGTCCTGATTCTAAGACTTTATAATAAGGATAAAGTCCGTTTTGAACGATTTCCTGTAATCTATTAAACTGTGAAAGTTTTTTTTGCAGTAATCTCATAATGTTTTGAATTAAAACTCTACTCTAAATCTAGCTCTTATACCATACTTAGGAACCTCTGGATTATCTAAGTGGGTTAATCTTCTAACTAAATCAACTCTAAAGAACTTAAATATATTTTCCACACCTGCGCTCACTTCTACATAGCCCCCATTATTTAATGAGAAGGTTGTTAATCTTCCTTGAGCATCTCTAGGGAATAACATAGATGAAGTATTGTCAGGATGTTCCGGATCATTTTCTGGTCTTAAGCTACCAATAATACCTTTAAAGGTAATAACTTCTCTTAATTTTAATCGTTTAAGCAAAGGTATTTTATTAAAAAAGTATCCGTTAAAAGAATGTTCAATCTGCAAACTGGCATACTTATCAGAAACAAACTCCATGAAGTTCATCATATTATAGTTATTGATCTGGTAAGAAAAAGTTTGATTACCTCTGGCAATATATAATAGAGGAAGCGGAACATTTCCCCATAAAATACCGGCATCTATTTCCACATCTGTTTCACCAAATGGAGATGGATAAAAACGTTTGAAGAAGTTCAACCAAAGCTTGTCATATTTAAAATCACTTCCTAAAACATTTTTAAATCCGTGCAGGTAATTTAACTGTACAATAGGATATCTGTTATAAATAGGAATTTTAAAGTTCCGGTTTGGAATATACCTTTCATTTGGTGCAAACCTGAAACTGAAGAAAAGTTCACTACGGGTAATCTTATCCATTATTATACCATCTTTGAACTTAAATTCCCAGCTTTTTTCCCCTATTCGGTCTCCACTTTCGTAGGTTATAAAACCAGCTTCATTTTCAATATGTTGCAGATAGGTATTAATAGTGATCCCATTTCCTAAATTATAGAAATATTCTAAATTTCGTTTTTTATAATACAATAGTTTGTCAGCAACACCTCGTTTAAATGAAAGGAGGAAATTATCTTCATTCACGAACTGCATTTCCATGCCTGGGAATATTGTTTCTTGCTGTATCAAGGCTTTCACATAATGCCTGGGTGGTTCTAACCAGTTCCTTCCGGTAAAGGATTTCGTCACACCGAACGCATATTTATATCGCTTGTCTTTTGCACCATATCCCAAATAAGTATTAAAGGTCCACGTTTTACTTACTTTCTCATTGGTTTCAAAGCCAAAACGACCTTTAAAACCTTCAATTTCGTTGAACTGATAGAAAGTTGCCATATTACCAATGCTTATTGGTCCTACATCATAAAACCCATATAATGCAAGTGAGATCAACTTAAGTGTTCTTTTAAAAGCGGGAATTTTTTGAAGGCTATCTACCATCATATAAATTCCTTTCTCTTTTTCAGTTAAAGGTTCATGGCGTGCCTGTGCCCAGAAAGTAGAATCTTTCCTGTCATAATCCTTTTCTTTGATAACTTTTTGAAGTGCATTATAAACTTCATGGCCTCTATCTACATTGAAGGCATAATCCCGGTAAGAAGTTTCCCGGCTGAGGAAATATCCTTTACCTGCATTACCCCAGTTTAAATCGACTACCATCTTATCTTTTATGAGCATCATTGCCTCGCCATTTATCAGGTCATACTCTTGCTCAATTTTTACATCTCCGACAAAATTTAAGTTAATTCCGTCTGATACACCCATATCAACCTTTTTAACGGTATATTTGTTATCATTGGTAATATATAAATACCCATTAAAACAGAAGTTACCTTTTGTACGTGGCTGGAATCCAATCCTTACACATTCAACGTCACTAACATTTACAGTATCAATAATAAAATATTTGTAAACCAATTTTCCCTGATTGGAAATTGGACTTACAAAGTCGTGTGTCATGAAATATATTTTATTATCATATACATTTATTTCCTGGTAAAGATTATCAATATATGAAGATAAACCTACATTGCTAATGATTTCCTTTAGTCCGGTCATGCTTTCACCAAACTTATATTCTCTTCTTGCTTTTGGAGCTTTTCGGTAATAAACTTTAGAACTTGATTCTTTAATAAACATTGGTAGGTAAGGTTTACCATTTACATCAGAAGTATCTATATATTCAATAACGAACTGAGCATCTTTAAATCTTTTTCTTCTCAAGTACTTTTCAGTAATATTGTTTTGATCAATCGTAAGAACTTCATACTTGTCGTATTCATAATAATCAAGCCCTTCCTTACGGTTTTTATCCCTGTTCTTACGAACCATATCCATAAAATCAACCGCGGGGTTGTTTTTGTTTCTATATCTTTTTCTTTTAGCTTTAATCTGTACTTCTTCAAGTTCAAAATGCTTTGGAGAAATCCTAAAATCAATTTTATTGTTTTCTCCAATCTTAATATCAACTATTTTCTCATTATATCCAGTAAAAGAAGCTGATAATTTATTTGTGCCAAATTTTGAACTAAGGGTATAATACCCATCAAGATCAGTTGTAGCTCCAATTGTTGTTCCTTTAAACATTACTAAAGCAAATGGCAAAGGTTCTTTAGTAACGGAGTCAATTACCCTACCTCTTACTTTGGTAAGCTCCTGTGCATTAAGCGGGTTGATAAGCAGCAATAATAAGCAGCTAATTATCAACGTAATATTACCTATTCTAATTCTATTCATTCTTTATTAAGTTTATTTAAATACAAAATGTCTGTGCAATACAAAATTGAAGCCAAACGCAACCGTTGTAGCAACAATAATCCTACCGATCATATATTGAAGACCTAACAGGTTAACAGCCAGAAACATTCCGCCAACATTTAATCCCATACTTGCTCCCATCACTAAAAAGTATCTGAAAGCCTGATAATGTGTTTTTCTCTCGGTTGAGACAAAAGCCCAATATCTGCCTAATAAAAAACCAACACATCCTCCGCATAGAGCACTCATTGCTGTAGCCAAAAGATGATCGATTTTAAAAACTTCTTTTAAAAATATCATGATTGAAAAATCCACTCCCGTAGCAATAAGTGCAACGATTTGCGCACGGATAAAGGAAAGAACCAAACCAGGTTTTTCTTCGGTACCGATGAGTGTTTTAATCATATTAACTTAAGTATATGATGATTTGCAAACACAAATTGGCATAAATTCCAGCAAGGATATCATCCAATATGACACTCCAATTTGAGTTTAGCTTGTCAACTTTTTTAATTCCCAATGGTTTTGCGATGTCAAAAAATCTGAATAACACAAAGCCTATCAGGAAATAAATCCAATTAAAAGGAACAAATAATAAGGTGATCCACACACCTACGACTTCATCAATTACAATTTGTGATGCATCATGTTCCCATTCTTTATCCAATTTATTGATAGAAATATTAGCCAGAAGTGTAACGACTACTGTTAATAAGACTAATGAAGCAATACTAATTACCTGATGAATCTGGAAATGGTGAAACGCCCAGTAAATCAGGTAAAATAATATTGCTCCAACTAAAGCTCCTGCTGTTCCGGGGGCTATCGGGAAATACCCAACCCCCCAGAAACTGGCAATATTTCTATAAATACGCATTCTATTCGTAATAATCTAAACCTAAATGCGTAATTAAATCTTCACCCATCATATGGCGAAGCGTATTTTCTAATTTAACTTTTTGTAAAAAAATATCATGAATTGGAGTCAATCCTTCGGCAGTCTGAGGCGACTTAAAAAAGAATGACAACCATTCCTGAATACCACCCATATTCGCTCTTTGAGCTAAGTCCATTAATAATGAAATATCCAAAAGAAGTGGTGCAGCCAAGATAGAGTCTTTACAAAGGAAGTTAACTTTTACTTGCATTTTATATCCTAACCATCCAAAGATATCGATATTATCCCAACCTTCTTTAGCATCTCCGTGAGGAGGATAATAATTAATGCGAACTTTATGATAAAGATCTTTATATAATGACGGATATTGTTCCGGTTCAAGAATACTTTCTAACACTGACAGTTTAGAAACTTCTTTGGTTTTGAAGTTATCAGGATGATCAAGAACTTTACCATCTCTGTTTCCTAAGATATTCGTAGAGAACCAACCGGCAATACCAATGTTACGGGTTTTAAAACCAGGGCCCAGAATCGTTTTCATTAAAGTTTGACCGGTTTTTAAATCTTTACCTGCAATAGGAATACTGTTTTTAGTAGCATAATCAACAATACAAGGAGCATCGCAAGTTAAGTTAGGAGCACCATTTGCATAAGGCACACCCATTTTCATTGCAGCGTAAGCATAGATTAATGAAGGGGAAATACTTTCATCATTATTTCTTAAGCCTTCTTCAAAAGCTTCCATTGTTTTGTGAACAGCAGTTGGTTCAACGTATTTTTCAGTAGAGCCGGTCCAAACCATAACTAAACGTTCACAATTGTTCTCTTCTTTGAACCGCTTTATGTCTTCCATCAAAGCTTCGGCTAATTCCATTTTATTACTTGCTTCTTTAATGTTTTTACCATCAAGGAACTGAACAAAATTTTCATCGAAAACAGCTTTCATAGGTTTTACAGCTTCCATATCATCTTTCAGCTGATCGAGAAGTGTTTTTTCCAATACTTCCGCATTTAATGCTGCTTCATAAGTATTGTCTTCATAAACGTCCCATCCACCAAAAACGATATCGTCAGTAGAAGCTAAAGGAACAAAATCCTTAACATTAGGGTTACGCTTTTCTGTTCGCTTTCCCAGTCTGATTTTACTCATTTGAGTAAAGGATCCGATAGGCTCACCCAAACCTTTTCTCATTGCAAAAATACCAGCAATGTAAGTAGTAGCAATTGCTCCTAAACCTGGTAATAATACACCTAGTTTTCCTTCTGCCGGGCGTATTTCCTGTGCTTTATTCATTACGTTTTTATTTATTAATGTTTAATATTTAATTTTTTGTTAATTCCTTATAACTATAGTATAATCGCTGAATTGCAGTTAAGTTCGCAAATATAGCAACGACAATTATCGAAATGGTAAATATTGTAATCGGTTCAAATTCAACTTCTAAAAACGGCAAAGTAAATGTCTGTCCGACATGAACGGAATACAAGCCACTAAAGACAGCAGCAAATCCTATCACAATAATTCTAAGCGGACGCTGCATAAAACCTACCGAACAATTAATCTTTAAACCTTCAGCCCTGGCTCTGATATAGCTCACCATCACAGACCCTATTAAAGCAAGGAATGTAGCCACAGAAGTAAAGAAATAACTATGTGAAACTAAAAAGAAAGCAATACCGAAGAACATGAATAGCTCACTATATCTGTCTAAAACAGAATCATACAAAGCTCCGAATTTCGTAGATATATTTCTCTTTCTGGCAATATAACCATCCAGCATATCAAATACACCGCCCAATAAGACGGTAAATCCTCCCCATCCAAAATAGTAAAGGTTCTCACGGGTTCCATACTCAGCTCCTATAATAAAAATAACTGTAGCTGCAATATTTATTAATAAGCCAAAGGATGTAAGTACATTCGGGCTAATATTAAAATACTCACAAAACCAAATGATGGGTCTGAATATGGTGAAGATAATTGCTCTTCCTATTTTTTCAAGTTTATTATATTTTTCTGCCATTAAAATATATTTATGAGAATATTGTTTTGTACTCAACGATCAGGTCATCAATTTTATTAATCAAAAAATCACAGGCATTCAGCCTTTTTTTCAACATCAAAAATTTTGAACTTTCCTGATCATTTCGATGTTTTAAAGATTCATTTAATATATTTCGAAAAGCAGACATAGATGTTTTTAGCTCTACAGCTTCCTCTTCAATAGAGATTGCTTTGAGCTTGAAATATCTTTTTCTGCTCCCGTTCAACTTAATATGTGTAAGGATGTTTCTATCAACAAGTGATCTCAAGGCTGTACTGGCTGTACTTTTGCTTATCTGCATACCTTTTACGACATCATCAAAAGAAAAGAGCTCTTCTTCCCTAATCATGAAAAAAGCCATGATACGGCTTTCTATAGGCGACATTCCTTTTTTTTGGTGGAACAGCCCTATTTTATCGATCAAAAGCTTCTCTTCGTGATTATTAACCCTCATTAAAAAATTTTTGGCAAATATAATACAATTAGTTCGATAATTGCCGAACTAAATCAATTATTTATCTAGAATTTTAGATAAATAAAAAAACCACCTAACGAATTCATTAAGTGGCTCTTATTTTCTTTAATCAATAATTTAAAGAATATTTTTCACAAGATATTCAGCGATCTGAATGGCATTGGTGGCAGCACCCTTTCGTAAATTATCGGCAACCACCCACATATTAAGTGCATTTGGAATGGAATAATCTCTTCTGATCCTCCCTATAAAAACTTCATCTCTTCCGAACACATATAATGGCATCGGATAAGTATTTTCTTCAGGGTTATCCTGTAAGACAATCCCCTCTGTTCCCTGAAGGAGTTTCTTCACATTGGTTAATACATATTCCTTTTCAAATTCAATATTCACAGATTCCGAATGGCCACCGGTAACCGGAACCCTGACAGCTGTTGCTGTTACATGAACCGTATTATCACTTAAAATCTTTTTAGTTTCATTGGTAAGTTTAAGCTCTTCTTTAGTATATCCGTTCACATTGAAATCATCACAATGCGGTAGACAGTTCATATAAATTTGATGTGCGTACTTTTTATCTCCTTCAATTTCTTTACTTTCATTTTCAAGTTGCGTCAAAGCTGCCTGCCCTGACCCACTAACACTTTGGTATGTAGATACGACTACCCTTTTAATTTTATAAGCTTTGTGTAAAGGCGCCAGGGCCATTACTAACTGAATTGTTGAACAATTAGGATTTGCAATAATAAAATCTTCTTTGGTTAACTCATGCCCATTAACTTCAGGAACAATAAGTTTTTTTGTTTCGTCCATGCGCCATGCAGAAGAATTATCAACAACATAAGTTCCGTTTACTGCAAATTTTTCCGCCCAACTTAAGGAAGTAGTTCCTCCTGCTGAAAATAAAGCGATATCAGGTTTTGCACTTACTGCATCAGCAATACTAACTACAGAATGAGCTTTGCCTTTAAAATCAATTTTTTTACCTATTGATCTTTCGGAAGCAGCTAAAATGAGTTCGTCAACAGGAAATGACCTTTCCTCCAGAATTTCTAAGATTTTTCGTCCTACCAGTCCGGTAGCACCAACTACAGCGATTTTCATTTTTTTCTTTTTTTAAAGATTTTGTTTATTAAAAACATTTTCTGACTCACTCTCTAAAATCGAAGTATTATAAAAATTCAAAATTTCTTCACGAATTGTTTCACCTTCTATAAGGAAGCCGTCATGTCCATAAATGGACTCGACTTCACGATACAAAGATACAGGAATATATTGACTCATATACTCAACTTCCGAAGCAAAAAATATAATATCTGATGGAATTCCCAATAACAATGTTTTTGCCTTAATCCGGCTCAATGCTTCCGGCACACTTTTTCGATTTCTTCCTACATTATGAGAATCCAGCACTTTGGTAAGGATGTAGTAAGAATAGGCATTAAATCGTTTCACTAGTTTTTGTCCCTGATACTGCTGATAAGAACTTGCTTTAAAATCATCCGTTTTTTGCAGATTTTCTTCAGCCTGAGTTAAGTTATAGGTCGTATTGTTTCTATAGCTTAATAAAGCTATGGAACGGGCTGCAGCCATTCCTTTCAATCCACCATCTTCCCTATTCTCATCAAATGTTGAATCGGCTTTAATTGCCATTCTCTGTGATTCATTAAATCCGATATTCCAGGGAGAAGCTTTTGCATTTGTAGCAAGTACAATTAAATGATCAAAAAGTTCCGGATTAGAGATACACCATTCCATTGCTTGTTGCCCGCCTAGAGACCCTCCGATAACCGTATGAATTCTGGATATTCCCAAATGCTTAACAAGCAAATTATGAGCTTTTATAAGATCTCGCACGGTTAATGCGGGGAATTCCTGAAAATATGGTTTAGAAGTATCGGGATTTATCGATAATGGCCCGGTACTACCATAGCATGAACCCAAAGTATTGGCACAAATGATAAAATATTCATCCGGGTTATAAAAGCATCCGTCTCCTACCATATTGGGCCACCAATCCGCAGCATCTGAGTTTGCCGTTAAAGCATGGCAAACCCAAATGACATTATTTTTCTCCGGATCATATGTACCATAAGTATGATAAGCAATATCTATCCCTTTCAATACTTTTCCACTTTCAAGCTGAAAAGAATCTTTATATCTATAGAAATGTTTACTCATAGATTAAATCTTCCCTGCTGCCTGTACAAAATCATTTATGATATCATCAATATGCTCAATACCAACACTTACTCTTAACATTGTAGGTAAAACTCCTGCAGATTTCTGTTCCTCCTCACTTAATTGTTGATGCGTAGTAGCAGCCGGCTGAATGATTAAAGTTTTTGCATCTCCCACATTTGCAAGGTGAGAAACAAGTTCCAGATTATCAACAAGTGCACTTGCCTGCTCCTTACTTCCTTTGGTAGTAAAAGATAAAACTCCTCCAAATCCATTAGAAAGATAATTTTTAGCATTTTCATGATTCGGGTCTTCTTTCAAACCAGGATAAAAAACTTCATCAACCCATTCCTGATCATTCAACCATTGGGCAAGTTTTAAGGTATTTTCACAATGCCTTTCAACACGAAGAGATAAAGTTTCAAGCCCCTGAATTAAAAGGAATGCATTAAATGGACTCAATGAAGGGCCAACATCTCTTAAGCCTTCAATTCTACATTTGGTAATAAAAGATTGATTACCCAGTACTTCCCAATATTTTAACCCATGATATCCTTCGGATGGCTCCGTAAACTGAGGGAATTTACCATTATCCCAATCAAAATTTCCTCCATCCACAATCACCCCTGCTATACTGTTGCCATGTCCACCAATCCATTTTGTTGCTGATTGCACAACAATATTAGCCCCATGCTCAATAGGCTTGCATAAATATCCAGCAGCCCCGAATGTATTATCAACGATCAACGGAATGCCATACTTTTTACTTAATGTACTAAAAGCCTTAAAATCAGGGACACTAAAACTCGGATTACCAATTGTTTCGATATAAATAGCTTTGGTATTTTCATCTATAAGCTTTTCAAAATCATCAGTATCTAATGATTCTGCAAACTTACAGTGGATTCCATATTGTTTGAAAGTAACTTTAAACTGATTAAAACTGCCTCCGTATAAATAAGGTGATGAAATAAAATTATCACCAGCTTTTAAAATATTCGATAAGGCAATAAATTGTGCTGCATGCCCTGAGCTAACGGCCAATGCACCTACCCCTCCTTCCAGAGCTGCAATTCTTTCTTCAAAAACTGCAGTTGTAGGGTTCATAATACGTGTATATATATTTCCTTCTTCTTTTAATTCGAAGAGGTTTGCTGCATGTTCTGCATTATTAAACACATAAGAAGATGTTTGATAAATAGGCACAGCCCTTGATAAGGTTGTTCCATCAGGTTGATGACCAGCATGTAATTGCAGGGTCTCGTATTTTAAACTATTATTTTGACTCATGATTTAATTCTTTTTTGAAAAAAACTCTTTATGTATTGCGGAAATTGCTGTTTGCTTATGAGCTTTTTCAACAATAAGGTAACATACAACATTTGACCCACCCATTGTACTCATCTTTACATTAATATTGTTTTCAGCAACAGCATTAAATATTCTGCTTCCAATACCAGGTTTTTCAAGTATACCTTGTCCTACAACAGCAATTACAGAAATTTCATCTATAGGAATTAATTCCTGTACCGAAGGCAGGTCTAATGACTTGATATAAGCTGTTGAATCTTTTAAATCATTAACAGCAAGCAGAAAATTAATAGCAATTTGAGAAGTGATAACAGAGTTTATGTTAATTCCTTCATCATTTAGCTTAGAAGTAACTTTAGCCAAAATACCAGGCTTAATACCTACACCCGGGCCATTAAGTTTTAATAATGCAAATTCATCACTAGACGTAACACTTTTAATAATGTCATCAGTTTCTGACAAATCTCCATCAATTAAAGTCAATGGCTCCAATACCTTTTCATCAGCTTCTATATTAAATAATCTTATAGGAATATTCACATCATGTAAAGGTTCTACTGTTCTTGGATGAAGTATTTTAGCTCCAAAATATGCAAGTTCAGCAGCTTCCGAATAAGATAAATGATGAATACGAACCGGTTTATCCACAAATTTTGGATCCGAAGACATAAAGCCATTCACATCTTTCCAAATATCAAGGGCTTCTGATTTTATGATTCTTGCTACTGAGGCTGCAGAATAATCAGTACCCCCTCTTCCCAGCAAAGTAACTTTTCCATCTTCTGATACACCATAAAAACCAGGCACAATACAAACAGCATCTTCTTTAAAAAACTTATGTGCTTCAGTATTGCAGGCATCAAAATCAATGCTTGCATTTCCAAGTTCACCAGTCGTTCTTAATCCAAATTGCTCAGGTAGTACTTCCATTGTTTTAATGCCATTAGCATTAAAAACAGCATTTAAAGTATAAGCGCTTAGCCGCTCACCATAGGTAAGGATTTTGTCATATAGAAAATCCGGAATTTCCCCTATATAATTAATACCATATAAATATTTTTCAAGTTCTTTAATTAGTTTTTTAACACCAATTTTGGCATTTGCCAGAGCTTCGTAATCTTTTATATAATAATCCAGGGTTTTGTATTTCTTCTTTTCTATATTCTCGACCGAAGCTTTTACTTTCTCCTGATCAGTAAGTGCACTGTCCAAAATTTCAATGAGTAAATTAGTAACTCCAAAAAAAGCAGATACAACAATCACAGGTGGCTTTTCGTAAAGTCTAACCACTTCCATAATACTTTCTATGCTTTTTAATTCTTTTAAATTGGACCCACCAATTTTAACTACTATTTTTCCAGTCATTTTAATAAATTATTCGAAATATTTCGTAAAAATAAGAAATGAAAACTGCTTTTGTTACATTTTAATCCTTCAAGGCTCACTTATTTTTTAAGAAACCTTGAGCACCCCATGCACATAGGCATTTCAGGCATTGTGAATCGCTTGTCGAACATTGTAAAATGAATTGTTGTTTTTGTTTTCATAATAGTGTTAATTATTATTTCCCGCCGAGGCGAGTTAGGTTTTAGCACCTTTTTCCCAATTGTAGCGGGAAGGTTGCTAGAGGTTCAAAGAGCCTAATCTCTCCCCTCTTCTCTATAATCAAACACCTATTGTTTAAATAGGAGTATTGAATATTTGATGCAAAAATAAATATAATATTTGGATTAACTAATATATTTTTTTAAAAAAGTACAATTCTTAACAAAATTATAACCAAAACCCTTATTTTAATCTATTTGACTTACAATTTTTAAAAAACAAGAATTAAAATCCGATATATCTAAAATGCCAGGGTTCAGCCATATACCCACTCTCCTTTATATTTTCTTTTGTATAAGATTGCCTGAATCCAAATTTATGTGCATGATGCTGAAGCCATCGTCCTTCTTTGGTTTTATCAAATGATACACTTAGTACATCTTTACGGTTTGTGGATGTCAGATCAACAGTAGTACCCAAATGATGTTCACTATGTGCAGGTTTTGCTGTTCCTACCTGATAAATCCCCTTTTTCTGAATAGCTCTTATATATAAGCTTCTTTGTTTTTTTATGCTTCTATAGGCGCTGACTATCCTAAAATTGACTCCTTGTTCCGCTGCATAATTCAGCATTTTTAAAAGTGCTTCAGCTACATCCTTTCTTAAATACTTAGGATAATCTTTGGTATGATAATTCCATTTTTGATCCATTAAAACCAAATCATCAGGGGTATAATCAAAAGGGATCGGTTTTCTAATATCTACCTCTTCTTTTCCTAAGGGCAGAAACTTAAAGTCGATCAAGTCTACCTTTTCGATCAACATAGGAAATGGCAAATAGAGCGTATCCTTATTATGGTATATTTCAACTACTGAATGTCGTATCGATTTAGTATCGATTAAGATCCATTTACCCTTTAATTCTTCTTTATACTGAAATTTATAAGATGAAAATTGCTTACACTCAATATCAGTATAAGCTTTCGTATTATTCGCAATAACAATCCAACTTTTTAATGCAGAAATGTTTTGGGAAACTACAGTATTAGTTACTAATAGTATTAATAGTACAATGATTCCAGGTATTCGTTTCATAGGAAACAAATATAGAATAATTACTTAGGTTCCGGTAAAAGAATCTTTCTAATTCTTCTTAAATAATTAATTGAAGGTTTTACCGGGCATGCATAATTGCACCATGGATTTTTGATAAATAATGATAAGACTATAAAAATACCTAAAGATATAAACAGTATTCCTGATCCGGTAAAAGCAAACATTCCTGAAAATACTTCGTAGGAAGTCATTGCCGGATTACGGTATATGATCCCGCTTGCAATTGCTAAAAGTGCAGCTATATTCTGAATTTTTATAAAAATTTTACGGTATTTTAGAAATCGAGGCTTCCCTCCTCCGATTAAGGCTAATAAGTCCTGTATTCTCCCGAAAGGACATACCCAGTTGCAATAATGGTTCTTATTTCCAAGAATGATGCCCATTAATATTCCGGCTAATAACAAATACCAAAAGAAGAAGCTTTGAAAATCAGGGAAATCTCCCATTATAAAAGAACCGATATTTGCTATAGTGAGCAACTTCTTTCCAATAAACCCTAAGCCAATAATAGAAATAAATATTGAGAGCCACCTTACCAGATTCCTATGTTTGGCTAAAATTAAGTAATTAAAGAATCCCATCAGGTATAAAAGGATCAGACATAGTTCAGGCAAACCAATATTGATTTTAGTTTTTTTATCAATGCTTGCTTTACTTTGTTTTCCGGAAAGAAGACCTGATGCGTTAATCATTGCATTATAAACTCCTCCACTTGTATAGGTAGCACCACTTATTGCATCCGGGACTGAATCATCCTGATAGAAATCAGAAATACTTTTATTAAGAAAGGTATCCAGATACTTTTTGTTTTCTATTTTTTTATAAAAAGAATAAGTTTCCGAATGTTTTAATATTTTAATTCTTTTTAATTCTTCATTTTCATCAATAAGAACAGCAATCAGAATATTTCCATTATAGCCGCGGCTTTCTCCCAGCAGAATAAAGGATTCAACATTATTTTTGCTTGCTTTATACTTATAGATATCAGAAGTAGAAGAAATGTCAAAATCAGAAAATGCTGCATTAAGCCTTGACAAATAATCCTGTTCTTCTTTTTTAACACCAATAATAACTGCCACAATTATTATTAATAGTGTCAAAGAAAGCAAGATTATTTCCTTATTTCTATTACTCACAAATTATTTTGTTCTTGAAGACAATAGATACCTCCAAATTCCGACTCCTAAAATAATACTAACAACCCCTCCTATTCCCATGAAATAGTATCCTGCTCTATGTTCATTTTCTCCAATAAGAGTAAAACCTCCTCCAATAGAGCCGTAAAGAATCAGAAAGAATACAAAGACCAGTATCCATTTCCTCTTGTTCATTTTAATGCTTAAATCTTCAAACCATATTTTTGCACCATAAAACATGAATACAAATAATGCACCCATAATGATCCAGAATAACGGTCCTAATATCGTAGAATGTGGAAACATATATCAAAACTATTTAATTACCAGTCAATATCAACATCACACCATTCTTCAGTTTTAAGCCAGTCAGGTGCATTATGATATGTTTTATTATTACCATTTGGAGGAGGTAAATATTCCTCCGCTTTTTCAGGATATTCAAATAATCCTTTTTGCATAGCTAATAATGCACTTGAAAATATGCCTGTGGGGTCTCTCGGGTCAACCTCTCTGGCAATCGTATGTATCCAGTTATTTTTTCTTGAATAAGGACAAACAGCTATACAAATTCTACAACCACGAGCGTGGCTCGCAGCCACTGAATTCCAGACACCAAAACATCTGGTATCTTCCGTATACCATCTTTTATACCCCCGAATAACCTTTGTTGGCTTATTATCAAAGCTGATAGAACCACTTGGGCATTGATCAGCACAAATTTTACATTTTTCACAGAATTCTTTTACTCCGATATCTATGGGCTTATCAGGTTCCAGGTCAAGGTCTGTAGTTACCACCGCCAAACGTGCATTTGATCCTAGTTCAGGTGTAATCACTACACTATTCCTTCCTAATTCTCCCAAACCAGCTTCAATAGCAATAGGAACAACAGCCAAATCATAAGAATTTCCCGGTACATGTGCTCTGGCAGAATAGCCTAAGTGGCGTAAAAAAATTTCGAGTTTGCCGGCAATTACGCATTCTCTGGCGTATGCATCATAAGAGGTTCCATAAGTAGGATTCGCATATAATCCATCCCATTCATGAGGGCTAGCAACAACAATACAGTTTTTCCAGTGTTCCGGAACATCGAACTTTGTAGTTCCAACGCCTCTTAGCCTTCCTTGATAAACAAAATCAGGATTTAGTTTACAAAAACCTACCAGAGTTGCCCCAAAAGAATGTGCTATCTTTTTCATTAATCCGGAAGCGTGCTTGGGGCTTTTAAACTTTACTGTATCCGGATTTACATTTTTAAAATCAGATTCTTCCGGTTTACCCACAGGCCTTTTAGGGAAATCTCTCATCGATTTTGAATGGGCTTCACTCCAGGCATCTGCGATGATGTATCTATCCTTATACTTCTCCCAGTTTTTTCGCTGCTCCTGTCCTGCCTTAAAAGCGGCTTTCATGTCTTCAACATCATTCGGATGTTCCTTATAAAAATCAACTAATTCTTTAGGCATCTCGCTTTGAGGTTTGATTCCCCGCATAAAAGGCATGGCGATCCTCAAACGGTAAAATAATTGTTCAGCTGCATTTATTCTTCTGCTTTCAGCTACTTTTTTAATCGTAGGAGCCTGATCAACTTCAAATGGCTTTCTGTTAAAAAATTGGCCGTCACCATGTGTATATCTTTCCCAGCCTGTATAACTATCTGTATCTTTCCCGGCAGCTAAGCCGGCTCCGGCAATTCCTGCAAGACTGATACCGGCACTTGCCAAACCTCCAAGTTTTAAAAAATCCCTTCGGTTTAAGTCCGGTGTTTTTTTCTCTTTTTTCATAAGTGAAAGATCTTAATTAGGTTATAATCAGCGTAAAGTACTAACAAATATAGTTACAAATGAAACTAAATAAAAAAATATTTGGTATTTAGAAGTAATCTAAATTCATAAACTTTTACTTTTATTGTCTTAAGCTTAAAAACTATAAAATCACAAGTGTATTATGAAATATCGTTTTGAAGATTCACTTGGTAAATTGACTGCCGAGGTTTCAAATAAACTTGGAAAAGGATTAACAGCAAAGTTCAAAGAGAACAACTTTGAATTTAGTCCACTGGAATGGACAGTTTTATCATACCTAATGAATGAAGGTCCGCAAACACAAATTAAACTATCAGGAATTATACGAAGGAATAAAGTTTTCACCAAACGTCTGGTAGACCGTATGGAACTACAAGGTTTAGTCTATAGAAGGATTCTAATTTTAGATAAGCGCTATAATGAAGTAAGCATTACCCAGCATGGAATAGATCACTATCACAAATTACTTCCTATCGTGGAAGCCTATTTAGATGAGTCATGCAGTAGTCTAAGCAGAGAGGAGCTCATGGAACTCGTATTACTATTAAAAAAAATTTTAAAAAAAATTTAATTTTCAGAAATTTTTACTTTCAAATTTGAAAAACTTGATTTATTTTGCAGCATAATATTGTTCTATAGAGATGACTAAAATTAAAAAATTAACAAGTTTTGAAAAACTCTCTCCTGAAGCTTTAGAAGCAGTAAATGAGAGATACCCGGATGGATGGAAGAACCATATTTTTAAAGTGGATAAAGGTAATGGAGATTATTTTTATGCCATTACAGTTGAAGATGATAAATTCTCATATTTAGTCAAAGTAGACGTCAAAATTGATTCTCTGAGTGAACTTGAAAAAGAAGAAGAAAAAGATGATTTTGATGAAGTAAAAGATGATGATATGAAAGACGAGATGGAGGAAGAGTATTAACTTATCCTAATGACAATAAAACCTTTTTATGGGAAATCATTTTATTTTCACTAACTAAAAAGCTTTTCACTGGTTTCATTCTTTTCATTTCAGCATTAATTAAAACATTTTTTTTATAAGATTTCATGGGTTTTAAATATGGACCATGCTGAACTTCATTGATCTGAATTACATTATTAGAACCGTTTATCATTTTCATTTTAGCAGGCAGAATAATTTTTTTTAAAGAGCTATCCTTTTTTATTTCCTTCAAGTCAGATGAATTTAAGTCAACTCCTGAATACATTGCGTAAATAACGGTAGCCGTTTTGAATAAAACCTTTAAACTATTGATAATGGTTTCCATGATTTTAGTGTGTTGTTTTATACAAAACTAATTCATGAAAAGCTGCATAAAGTTAAAGTAGTGTTAAAATAGTGTTATCAAGTGTTAAAAAATAGGCAGTCCAAAAAGTCAGGGTATGAATTTACTTACAAAATTCTTCAAAAGATAAAATACATCTATTTAATCAATTAAGTATTCCCGCCCTGACTAAAAATCAATTTTTTAACACTTTTTAGAAGCCTCTTCAAAATATTTAAATTTGAATTTAGTTCAACACCAAAGGATCATCTACTTTATTTTTCAATAAAGAAATCTGAATAATATCAATCATTTTATCAACATAATGGAAATTCAAGCCTTTAATATAGTCTTCCTTTATATCCACTATATCTTTTTTATTTTCAGATGATAAAATGATATCTTTTATTTTTGATCGTTTAGCAGCAAGTATTTTTTCTTTGATTCCACCTACAGGTAATACTTTTCCTCTCAATGTTATTTCGCCGGTCATAGCTAAGCCTGATTTTACTTTTCGTTGTGTATATACGGAAGCCAAGGCTGTAAACATAGTAATTCCAGCCGATGGGCCATCTTTAGGAGTTGCTCCTTCAGGAACATGTATATGAATATTCCATTTGTTGAACACATCGGAATCAATTCCAAGTATATGAGAATGTGATTTCAAATATTCATAAGCCAAACTCGCAGACTCCTTCATAACATCTCCTAAATTTCCGGTTAATGTTAAATTTCCTTTCCCCCTGCTCAGGCTGGCTTCTACAAATAGAATCTCTCCTCCTACTGTTGTCCAGGCAAGCCCTGTAACCACTCCGGCAACATCATTATTGATGTATCTATCTCTTTGGAAACGAGGAATACCTAATATATCTTCAAGATCAGCTTCAGAAAGTTTTTTATCAAACTCTTTTTCCATAACAATATATTTAGCCTTGTTACGGATTATTTTAGCAATATTTTTTTCTAAACCTCGCACACCAGATTCCCGTGTATAATCATCAATTATTTTTTCAAGAATTTTCTTAGGAAAGCTTAGCTGAGTTTTTTTAACACCATGCTCTTTTAACTGTTTAGGTAAGAGGTGTCTTTTTGCAATTTCCAGTTTTTCCTCAATCAGATATCCACTTAAATCAATGATTTCCATTCGATCTCTTAATGCCGGATGAATTGTACTAAGCGTATTTGCTGTAGCAATAAACATTACTTTTGACAAATCATAATCCAGTTCAAGATAGTTATCGTAGAAAGAAATATTTTGTTCCGGATCAAGGATTTCAAGTAAAGCTGCCTGAGGATCACCCTGTACATTATTTCCGCTCACCTTATCAATTTCATCTAAAACACAAACCGGGTTAGATGAATTTACTTTACGCAAGCTTTGAATAATTCTACCAGGCATTGCCCCTATGTATGTTTTACGATGGCCACGCAGTTCGGATTCATCACGCACACCTCCCAAAGACATTCTTATATATTTTCGGCCAATAGCTCTGGCTATAGATTTTCCTAAAGAAGTTTTACCAACTCCCGGAGGGCCTACTAAACAAATAATAGGAGATTTTAAATCATTTTTCAGTTTTATCACTGCAAGATGCTCAATAATTCTATCTTTAATTTTTTCCAGCCCGTAATGATCTTCATCCAATATTTTTTGTGCATGGTCCAGATCAAAATTATCTTCCGTAAATTCATTCCATGGAAGTTCTACAAGAATGTCCAGATAATTCAATTGAATTGAATATTCAGCAGCCTGAGGATTCATTCGCTGAAGTTTTTTTAATTCTTTGCCAAAAGCTTGAGCTGTCTGCTCATTCCACTTTTTATTAGCTGCTTTTTCTCTCAGCTCATTAATCTCCTGTTCATGAGGATTATCACCTAATTCTTCCTGTATCGTTTTAAGTTGTTGATTTAGCAAATAATCTCTTTGTTGTTTATCCAGGTCAACTTTAACTTTTTTCTGAATTTGGTTTTTCAATTCCAGTACCTGAAGTTCTTTTGTAAGTGAAGAAAGTACCTTGTTGGCTCTCTCCGTAATATCTGGAATTTCAAGAAGCTCCTGTTTTTCTTCCATTTCAACATTCAGATTAGAAGAAACAAAATTTACAAGAAATACAGGGCTTTCAATATTTTTAATAGCAAAACTGGCTTCTGTTGGAATATTAGGCGATTGCTTAATAATTTGAATAGACAAATCTTTTAGAGAAGCTATTAATGCATTGAATGATTCATCTTCAGGCGTTTTTTCAGCTACACTAAACTGAGTAACTTTAGCTCTAATGAATGGTTCCGTTTGTAAAATTTCCTGCAATACAAATCTTTTCTTACCCTGAATAATCGCAGTCGTACTTCCATCCGGCATTTGAAGAAGCTTCATAATTTGTGCCACAGTACCTACCCTGTTTAAATCTTCCAATCCGGGGTCTTCTGTTTCAATATCAATTTGTGAAACAACACCAATGGTCTTGTCTCCATTATAAGCTTCACGAATAAGCTTAATAGATTTATCCCTTCCTACTGTAATCGGGATCACGACTCCCGGGAATAATACGGTATTTCTTAAAGGTAGTATTGGAAGTTCTTCCGGAAGTTCCTCTGCATTCATCAATTCCTCATCTTCCGAAGATAATAAAGGTATAAATTCAGTATCCGACTCTAAAATATCTGAAAAATTTAAAATATCCATTTCCAAGTTTTCTAATTCTTAAGCCAAATTGTCACAACTTCTTCAAATGGCAGTGCACAAATTCAACTATCAATTTTTTATAATTCTTTTAATCAGTGAAATACTTACGATTTCTCATAAACACAATGCATTATCTCGATAACCAGTCAACTAATATGCCAAAGCTTGTTTTATGACATATATTTAAACAAATGAATCTTCAACTGATAAATCGTTAATATATTTTAGTATTCTCAATTCAACATCATCTAATTTTCTCCCTCTACGCTTCATGACAGCCTCTGCAGTTTGCATAGCTTTCTTAAAATTGAATTTATCTTCTTTATTCATTCCCCATGCAAAGGAAGGAATGAAATTCTTTTGATAACCACCTCCAAAAATATTGGCGTTTACGCCAACTACAGTTCCTGTATTAAACATTGTATTAATACCACATTTAGAATGGTCACCCATAATTAATCCGCAAAATTGCAGGCCTGTTTTTATAAATCTTTTCTCAGGATAGCTCCAGAGCTTCACTTCTTCATAGGTATTCTTTAGATTAGAATTATTTGAATCAGCTCCAATATTACACCATTCACCCAAAACTGCATTTCCTAAATATCCTTCATGGCCTTTATTTGATAATCCGAATATGACAACATTGCTTAATTCACCACCTACTTTACATTCAGGGCCTATCGTTGTTGATCCGTAGATCTTTGCTCCCATTTTTATGGTTGATTTTTCACATAAAGCTAATGAACCTCTGATTAAGGCACCTTCCATTACTTCAGCATTCTTACCAATATAAATTGGGCCTTCCGAAGCATTTAATACGGCACACTCTATTTTAGCTCCTTCTTCAATAAAAATATCTTCAGGATTAATAGCTGTATTAGTATTTGAAAGTACTTGAGAAATTCTTCCTTTTGTCAGGTAATCAAAATCCAGCCTCAGTGCTTCATCATTTTTTGCAAATACATCCCAGGTATTATTGATTTTTATAAAATGAGAGTTCGCTTCAATTTCGTTTACATCTGAATCAGGGGTATTTATCTTTTGAATATCGCTGGCATTTACATGCATTGCAATGATTACCCTCTCCGACACTAAAGCTTCATTCTTTTTTAGAGATTTTACTTCTTCTACCAGCTCAATTGTAGGTATAATGGTTCCATTAATAAGAATATTGTTTTCCTCACTGATTAATGGATATTTTTCCTGTAAGTATTCTTCAGTTAAACTGGATGTTTTAGTTTCCAGCATTTTCTCCCATTTTTCCCTAATGGTAAGAATTCCTATTCTTATATCAGCGGCCGGGCGAGTAAAAGTCAAAGGTAAAAGGTAATTTCGGCGAAAATTATCAAATAAAATATAGTTCATAAACATTAATTATGGTCATGGCAAATTTAATTAAACTATGCGAGATATTGTTGATTTGGAATAAAAGATATTGGAAGGGGTTAATGATGTTGAGGGATGACATTCCATAGGTGTCAAGTTAAGAAATCTTTTTCATTTGAGATATTTTATGTATTCTCTGTCTGAGAAGCTCTGTGAAACTCAGGATTTCTCTGTGCAACTCTGTGGTATGGCTATTACACAAAGAGCACAAAGAAGGCGCAGAGCTTCACAAAGAGGTAATGTTTAAATACTGACAGTCGTAAATGAGTAACCCATGTCATCCTGAACTTGTTTCAGGATCTCCTTGATGTTACTTCTAGAGCTAATAGGTACAGCTACTTCTACAATAGCTTTTGGATATGAACTGTTTAATAACCGACTTCCCTAACTGGATGGAGATCCTGAAACAAGTTGCCAATGACAGATTTATGCAATAAGCTTATTATTAATGGATTGCATTTTGTATCCAAATGCGGTTTTTTAGAAAGAAGCTCTGTTTATGAAGCAAAGACATATTGGAATAATATATTTTTCCCTTAGGGCCCGCCTGCCGGACGGGCAGGAATAAATATTAATAGAAAATATGCGTTATGAAAAACACCATTCCCCGTCAGGGGATTAAC
>JANQLW010000014.1 GCA_028280405.1 Bacteroidales bacterium | reverse complement strand
TATACAAACATATTTTATCCCCCAAAAGACTTTCCCCATAATAGTTTAGAGCGTTTCAAAAAAGTAATAAAACCTTAGTGGAAATTCTCTGAGAGAAGTAGAGAATTACAGAAACATAGACAAAAACAAGAATCGTCTGTGAAAATCTGTGTAGTCTGTGTGAGAATAAACAATCAAAATTAGCGGACAGAACTCACAGAAAACCACAGAAAAAATAAAAATTTCTCTTAAGTTGACGCTTATGGGATGGCTTCCCTGATTCCTTGAAATTATTTCATCTGAAATAGAACAAATTTCTTTCTATTTTTGTGATAAATGATTTCCTATGAATCTTAAAAAAACAATACAAACTGGGCCCTGGTTTAATATATGCGGGTGCTGCAGTCGGAGTTTCTCATCTGGTGCAATCAACCCGTGCCGGAGCAAGTTTTGGATTTGATTTAATATGGATATTGCTTGTTGCAAATATTATTAAATACCCGTTTTTTGAATTTGCTCCAAGATATGTCAGTTCTACTGGCAAAAGTTTAATTGATGGATATCATAAGCTCGGAAAATGGGCTATAATTGCCTTTTCTATATTAACTTTGCTAACTATGTTTGCCATTCAGGCGGCAGTTACAGTTGTTACTGCAGGACTGGTATCTTATGTTTTTAATATATCAATAGAAATAGTTCCTTTATGTGCAATTATTTTAGCAGCAACTGCTGTATTATTGCTAATTGGGAAATACTCAGCTTTGGATAAAGTGATGAAATTTATAATAGTCGTTTTAGCAATTTCTACGATTGTTGCAGTATTTTATGCTTTTGCATCTCCTGTTCATCAAACTGAAATAGTAAAGCCTTCATTTGATTGGTTTAATAAGAACCATATTATTTTCTTAATTGCATTTATAGGCTGGATGCCATCACCTATTGATGTGTCTGTATGGTCTTCGTTATGGTCGGTAGCAAAGCGGAAACAGTTAAAATTTAAACCTAGTTTAAAAGAGTCCCTTTTCGATTTTAAAACAGGATACATTGGTACAACTTTTTTAGCTTTAGGATTTTTACTGTTAGGAGCTTTAATCATGCATGGGAGTAGTGAAGAATTATCGGCTAAAGGAACTGTTTTTGCAGGACAGCTGATACACATGTATACATCAAGTATTGGTAGTTGGGCAAAATGGATTATTTCCATTGCTGCAGTGACTACTATGCTTAGCACAACATTAACTTGTTTGGATGCTTACCCCAGAGTATTGAATCCCATGACTAAAATATTATTCCCTAATTTGTTTAAAACAGCCAAAGACACTTCTATTGTTTCGGTGAGTTGGGTGGTAATTCTTGTAGCCGGGACTTTAATCCTTTTAGGATATTTTTCAAAAAGCATGGGATTTATGGTAGATTTGGCTACAACACTTTCATTTATAACTGCACCCATATTAGCATTTATGAATTATAAGGTCGTTACTCATAAACATATGCCGGAAGATGGAAAACCGAAACTTTGGTTGAAGGTCTATGCCTGGATAGGTATTGTTTTCTTAAGTGGTTTTACAGTCTTTTATATTATTAAAACTTTTCTTGTCAGTTAAAACCTGTAAGTAATAGCTAGTTTAGCATGAAAATTAAAAGGATCCAAGCCTTTTCCTCCCCAGAAAGATGTTGGTGGGGGAATATATTCCCATTGATAATTCAATGACTTTACAAATTTTAAGTTTAAGTTAAAAAGTAAGTTCTTATAATCCCAATTGCAAAAGGTCGTGATGCTTAAATCTACCCAGTGATTTCGGACGTCTTTTATTGCATTATACCAAAAATCATTGTTGTGTACATACCTTTCAAATAAAAGCCCTATAGATTTTAATTCTCTGATCCAGTTAATTTTCAAGCTTTGAAGATTGCTCCCCGGGCCTATTCCTGCTCCTAATAGCTGCCCTCTATGTGTATGTCCATGTTTTATATGAGGGTGTTGGTACCAACTAAGTCCATACAAATTTGAGCTTGTCTGGCTAACACCCAGCTCTGTTAGCTCAACATTCAAATTAAGATATGTATTTTTGCTTTTGTTTAAAGGAAATAATTTACGAAAACCTAAAATGTAAGCATTCGTAAAACTTGTTGCATTAAGCTCATAGTCTGTTCTGGCATGACTGTTAGTGGCATATTCTCCATATAACTCAAACATAGATTCTTTCCAAACCCATCTGAAGAATAAAGATTGCATTTGCTCTCTTTTAGAAGAAAACTCATCTCCACTTTTCCCTCCGGGAATGAAAAGAGGTAAGTAATCTGCAGGCCCTGACCCCATATCTTTATTATAAATCATAAAGCTTCTGATTGACCCCAAAAATAATCCGGGAATCCATTTTGGAGAATAACTAAGGATCATGGCATTGATATATCTCCAATCATCTGGTAAATCGCTAGCATAACCTGAATCATCCAGACGGCCACAAATGATTTGCCATTCAAATGAGCCAATTTTTGTTTTTAAGGGCCTTTTTGTATTAAATGTGAAATGAAAAAATCCAGGTGCTGTATTCGACATTAATAAAGAATTCCTCATACCGGGGCCCCACCATAGATTTTCCGTTGATAAGCCAAATGAAAAATTTCGGATATTAAACCTGATGAAGCTTTCACCTGGTAAGATGTTATGATATGCTTTTGTGCCAAATCTTTCCGGATAGTCCATGTTTATGGTAGGAGCGGGATAAAATTCTCCATTATACCAGGTAGAGAATGCTAAAAATGATTTATTAGCAGCATAAACGAATTCCGGATTGATTTGAATTTGTAATTTGTTTCCAATTTCTATATTGAATCCGAAGGAGATATGAGATTGTAAGCCACTGGCTGGAATCAATGCCCCATCATTAAATTCTTCAGGATGATGAGAATTGTATTGTTGAAGAAAAGATAGAGGTAGGATATTAATTTTCAACTTTCGAAAGAGAATCGGGTTATTGATGTTTAGCAGCTTATCATTACCATTATACCTTAGTGGATTTAAAATATTATTAAATTCCTTAAAACTGATCGGGTATATCGTAAATGATGTATTTTGTTCAGATTCTTCACTTAACTGAAGCCTTCTTAAATAATCTTTATAGATTAGAATATTTGAGGAAATGGATTGCCCAATAACACTCAATGAACATATTATAAAACTTAGTAGTAATAAAAAGAGTTTAAATTTTTTGAATTTCATATTAAAATGGTTCAAATGTAAAAGGGCTCTTAAACAAATTTAATGGAAGGGAATTTAAAATCAAAGTTTTATTGAAAACTGAATTTTTGTGAGTATTTTATTTGTGTATATTAGTTCGTTAAAAGAATCCATTGAGTAGTACTCTGATAAGAATGATGAGTAATCATAAATTTTCCATATTACCCATTATTATTTTAAACTGGAATAATTTTTCAGATACAGAGGAATGCGTGGACTCAATATTGAATACAGGCCTTAAGAATTATAAAATTTTTTTATTGGATAATGGCTCTGAAGATTCGGATGTAATTTCTATAAAGGAGAAATACGGAAATGAGAAATCTATTGAGTTGGTCTTTTTTTCTAAAAATTTAGGGTTTACAAAAGCACATAATCAAATCCTTCTAAGAATTATCGAAGAAGGATATAAATATGTATTCATGTTAAATAATGATGCAGTGATTAAAAAGGAATCCCTAGAGATTATTTTAGAATATGTTAATGAAGGTAAGATAGATATGCTTAGTTGTAAAATGGTTGATTATTATTCCCCTTCATTAATGGATAATGCAGGCCATAGAATTTTAAGCAGTGGAGAGATTATTCCAATAGGCCATAAGGAAAATGTTGAGAAATATAATCAACCATTATTTAACATCGGGAGTTGTGCAGGAGCTGCCTTATATTCTGTGAAAATGCTAGAAGATATCGGCTTATTTGATGAGTATTTTGAAACGGGCTATGAAGATGCTGAATTAGGTTTCCGGGCTATTAATTCAGGGTATAAAAGTATTTATGATCCTGAAATAATAGTATTTCATAAAATGGGCCGGTCAATACGAAAGGTATTTGATTATAGGTATACTTTGAAGACACAATCTAATATTTATTATTCCTATTTTAAGCTTGCTCATTGGCAGTTAATTGTTTTAGGTTTTCTCCCCTGGCTAATACGATTTTTTATGATAAGTTTGGTTCATTTCATTTTCTGGAGGCCAAAATACCTGAAAATACAGTATCATGCCTTTTATGAAGTTTTTTTTAAAAGCCCGGTGTATCTGATGAAAGCCAGAAAAAAAGCTAAAGTGTACAGACGAATAAAATGGTGGCAATCATTACTTGAACATGAGTTCTTTCTGAGAAGAGATATCAAAAACTTTTATACCTTTATGATTAAAGGGGAAAAATCTTTTTATGAAAAGTATTAAAAGATGCACATTGTCATCATAGCAGATTCAATTGATAAACAATCAGCAGGTATACATTATTATACCAAAAACCTGATTATTCATTTGCTTAAAAATGATAAGAAAAACAGTTATACCATTATAAAACTGAATCAAAAGGTTATTAAAGAAGGAATTTCTTCAATAAGTCTGCCGAATACTTTGAAATTCTTAAAAAATGACCCGATTCGAAACTTCTTTACATTGCCCGGGCTGATTAAAAAAATGAAACCCGATATTGTGATTGAACCGGCACATTTCGGGCCTTTTAATTTGCCAAATCATATTAAAAGAATTACTGTAATTCATGATTTGACGCCTGTTAAACTTCCCGAATTTCATAAAATTGGAAGTCGCTTATTGCAAAAACTATTTTTCCCTCATTTAATAAGAAATGCAGATCAATTAATTACAAACTCACTCAATACTACAGCAGATTTAAATCATTATTATCCTAAATCAAAACAAAAAACAACTCCTATTTATTTGGGCAAAGCTGATTTTTTCAAGCCTTCATTCAATGAAAAGGTGCTAAATAAATATAAAATAACTCAACCTTATTTTTTGTCGGTAGGAACGATAGAACCCAGAAAGAATCTGAAAACTCTTTTAAAGGCTTATAAAATTTTTCGAAGGGAAACTGCTCAGAAAGTTAAACTGGTTATTTGTGGAAATGTCGGATGGAAATCCAGGTCATTTTTTCAAACATTTTTCAAACATCCTTTTAAAGAAGATATTTTATTGATCGGATATGCTGATCGCCTGGACCTTCCATTTTTGTATTCACATGCAAAAGCTTTTATTTATCCAAGTTATTACGAAGGGTTTGGATTGCCTGTATTGGAAGCTTTATCTTGCGGTGCTCCATGTGTAATTTCAAACAGGTCAAGCTTGCCGGAAGTTGGTGAAGATGCTGCTTTATATTTTAGTCCGGAATCAGATCGTGAGCTTGCTGATCATCTAAAATTACTTTGTAATGATGAGCAACTTGGAAAAGAATTAGGCCGAAAAGCATTAGCACAAGCTGAAAAGTTTTCATGGACGAAGTTTGCTGATGAATTTATAAATGTTTTAAATCAATTTGATGCTAAACTTTAATATATGAGAATTCTTTTTGTCCTTGAATATTATGATCCTCACGTAGGTGGAGTTGAGAAGTTATTTAAGCAACTGGCTGAAAATTTAGCCAATAATGGACATGAAGTTTTAGTGATTACAAATGCTTACGATTCTTCTTTAAAAAAACAGGAAGTTATAAACGGTGTGAATATTAAAAGGTTGAGTTTAGGAAATAGATTTTTATTTACTTTTCTGAGTTTTCCTTATATCACTAAGGTTGCAAAAGACTTTGACCTTATACATACTACTTCATATAATGCGGCTTTTCCGGCATGGATAGCCGGAAAAATAAGAGGTATAACTACAATTATTACTTTTCATGAAGTATGGGGGAAATTATGGTTTAAGCTTCCTTATATAAACGTTCTTCAAAAATCACTTTTCTGGTTTTATGAGTGGGTCATCTTAAAACTTTCATTTGATAAATATGTAGCTGTATCGGATGCCACAAAAAGAGAATTGATAGATCAAGGCATTAATGAAGATCATGTAATTAGAATATATAATGGAATTGAGTATCCTGAAAAAGTAAAAAGAGCTCCTCAAAAAAACTTCACAATTTGTTATTTGGGGCGTTTGGGAATATCTAAAGGCCTGGAAATTTTGCTCCCTGCATTTAAGGAATTTGTAGCACGGTATCCGGAAACTATTTTAAAACTGATCACTCCCAGTGAACCTGTCAGTATTTATAACAGGCTGAATCGTCAGATTGACAAGTTAGGTGTAGAAAAGAATGTAATTTGGGAATCCAATTTAAAAAGAAAAGAAATCGAAACTGAATTATACCAATCCAGCTGTGTTGTTATCCCATCACATAGTGAAGGATTTTGCTTTGTAGCAGCTGAATCTGCCGCTTTGGGTGTCCCGGTTATTTCTTCTGATAAAGCAGCTTTAAAAGAAGTTGTTTCCGGAAGGTTTATAAAATTGAAAAAATTGGACACAGAAAGTTTAATTGATGCCCTTGAATTGGCAAAGTCTGAAAATTATAATGAGCTGGAACTTAAAAAATTCACTATTCAACAATT
Organism: Bacteroidales bacterium; assembly: GCA_028280405.1. Lineage (GTDB taxonomy): Bacteria > Bacteroidota > Bacteroidia > Bacteroidales. Next base: position 31,651 of record JANQLW010000014.1, on the reverse strand, counting down.
TATAGATGGTTATATAAAATTATACAGATCACTATGAACCGGCTTTATCAGCTGACTTGAGCTTTTCAATTTCCAACTTCAAAATTCCCACTTCCTGGTTCATTTTTTTTATCCAATTTGATTGCTTTGAGATAATTACGGAAAATTCAATCATAATTACAAATACAGCCATCAACAAAATCAGGAATAATGCTGCGGGTGGATAAGCAATGCCTATGAGTTGGGAAATATGGTCAAGCCCATCTCTCCAAAAGGAAAAAAAAATGAATACTGCCGAAAAGAAAAGCCAGAGAAAAGAATACTCTTCCCTGAGTTTTTTTTGCCTGATCAAATAAATGATAAAAAGGAATAAAGCAACGCTTCCTGCAATCGCAATATATTGAATTCTCATACTTTCCATAATTAACTTTTTTTGTTTAATATTGATTTTGATCTGATAGCAGCCATACTCATCGATAATAAAACTCTTATAATATAATAGGGCCCCTTCCATAGTGGAATAGATGAAATTCCTCCCTGTCGCTCCCGCATTTGTGTAAATAATTCCTTAATGCGGAAATTGTTTTTACCTAATAATACGATTACTTCAGGTTCCGGGTATTCTCCGGGATAATGTTCTGACAAAAAATTTATGCATTTTTTATTGTAAGCCCTAAAACCAGAAGTTTGGTCAGCTATTTTTTGCCCAATATATAAAAAGCTGAAAAACCTAAGAATATAAATTCCTAACATTCTGTAATTATTAGGCTTATATGTTTCTGTGTTTTGTATAAACCGGGAGCCGATTACACAATCTGCTTCTTCTTTTATGATAGGATCTATTATTTTTTCTATTTCATGGATCATGTGCTGACCGTCACCATCAAATTGAAGTGCAATGTCGTAAGCATTTTGTTCAGCATATTTAAAGCCTGTTTGAACACAACCTCCTATTCCGATATTAAAAGGTAAATCAATAACGGATGCTTTATGCGTTGAATGAGCTAATTCACCGGTGTTGTCTGAAGAGCCATCATTAATTACTAATAAGTCATATTGAGGATAAGCATCATGAAGATTTGAAATAACATTGATTATGTTTTCCGCTTCATTATATGCCGGTATGATTATCAGCGTTTTCACTTTTTATTTGTCTGTTTTCTTTTTCAATCTTTGTATTAACTGATCATCTACTTTTATTCCCAGTCTTTTAGCAGTCATTAAATCATTGTATGCAAATGAATACTTTTTTAATTCAAAATAACATCTGGCTCTTAAATAATAAGCATTTCCATCTTTAGCATTAATTCTGAATGATCTTTCTAAATCCAGAATTGATTTTTGGAATTCTTTGAGCCCCATAAATGCTTTAGCGCGATTTATGTAATATGTGTGATCTTCAGGGGCTAAATTTATTGCATCTGTAAAGTCTTTAGCTGCTGATTTATTATTTTTCAGGAATAAATTAGCCATCCCTCTTGATGCATATGAATCCGCGTAATCCGTTTTTAGTTTTATGGATCGGTTTATATCCGTTAAAGCTGGTTGTGCTTTATTTTGATAAAGGTATAATGTAGCCCGGTTATAATAATTTTGCCAATCGTCTTTGTCCAATTCTATAGATTTGTTAAAATGATATTCGGCTTTAATCATGTTTCTACTTTGAAAATAATAGTTTCCAATCATTTTATGAGGCCTGGCTTTTTCAGGTGACTTCTTTACTACATCTGACCATAAATTATAATTGGACTTCCATACATTATTTCTACTATATGTTTTAAAACTAAACAATAGCAGAATAATACTAAAGACTCCTAAAAGAATTCCTTTTGATTTTATCAGTTTAAATAAAGAAAAAGCAAGAATAATGGCAAAACCCATAAGAGGAAGATAAAGCCTGTGCTCAAAAATAACATCCCTGATCGGAATGATAGTCGACTCTATAGACAAGCTTATAAAAATCCAGAGTATCGCAAATGAAATTATTCTGAATTTTCTATAACGTTTGATCGAGATAAAGATAAGTCCGGCTATTATAATTAGTCCAGTTATTTCTTTGATACCTAATGTTACCGCTAAAGACCAATCGTAATCAAGATTCAGGGAATATGGAAAAATCATTAATTGCATATATTTTACAAATACTCCAAACTGGGTTTTTAAATAAGTTATCCTGCTGATAGATTCTGTTTCTTTAGGAAGGTATCCGCCAAACAAAACGATACTAATAAGCAGAGCCAGTATTGTTGTATAAATGTATACATATGATTTACAAATATTATTATTCCGGTTTCTTATAAAAAATAATTCAACAAGTAAAAGTGAGAATGGTAGGCTGGCGGCACTTTGTTTACTTAATAGGGCTGCAATAAAAAATGAAATACAACATACATATAAAATAATCCCATACCTGCTAAAACCATTAATTTGAAGTAACCTGCCTTTCAGATAAAAGTATGTGGACCCCAGATAGAATAAACCGGCTAATGAGGTCATTCGTTGAATGATATAGCTCACAGATTGTGTTTGAAGTGGATGCACCATAAATAACAAAGCTACTATCAGTGGAAAAAATTTAATATGATTGCTTAATTGAATTTGTTTCGTCTTTAATAATTCTTTTATAAATAAATAAACAAATAAGGTTGATAACAGGTGGATGATGATATTAAAGAAATGATAGCCAAATTCGTTGAGTCCGTGCAAGTGCTTATTTATGGCAAAGGTAAAAAAGGACATTGGCCTTGACTGAATACTCAGCCAGTTATTTAAATGGGCATATTCTTTTAGGTCTTTAATCTCTCCATCCGGAATAATATGAACCCTGTCGTCAAAAACAAATTCACCATGAAGAATATTTGAATAGATTATAAAACAAAGGCCTATAACACCAACTGTTGTTAATAATGTTATAAGCCTGTATTTTTTCATAAATATAAAACTCAGATTTTATACTAAGTTAATATTTATATGCTGCTTTGCGAAGTTTTTTTATCGTATTTATCGGTTTATTAGGGCTTAAATACTTAGCCAGGAACTTATAAATATCAACCCTGATTTCTTGTGCAATCTTAGTATCCATTCTGTCGAAGGAGTGTCCGCCGGGTACTTCCTGAAATATTTTATATTGGAATTTTTTACCATCTGCTTTTAATGATTTTATCAGATGTTGAACCTCTAAAACATTCACATCATCGTCATTGGTATTGGTATAAATAAGAAGTGGTGTATTTTTAAATTTATGTGTATTCCATGCCGGTGACCTTCTTTTGTATTCTTCAACATTGTCATGTGCAGTTTTTCCAATATGATAGTCGACTGAATAAAGATCCCGGTAGCTTTGAGTCATATAACCCATCCGGGCAATTAAGTCACTAACAGGTACGCCTGCATAGGCAACTTTGTATTTATCCGGATGATCAAAAATATTGTGAAGCGTAATTAAACCGCCATGGCTCCATCCCATGATGCCTACTCTATTTTTGTCAACAAATTCATAATTGTCAATCATGTGTTGGCGGCTTGAATTTACATCTTCAGTTTCCAATCCTCCGTAATCAATTTTTTCATACATTGATTTGCCATAACCGGTACTTCCTCTGTATTCAGCAGCAACTACTATATATTGCTGAGATACCAACTCACGAATAATATGGGTGTAATAAGTGGATAAATTAGAATGGACACCACCATGAGGAAGGACTATTAACGGATATTTTTTATTAGGATCTATATCTTTAGGAATAAATACATAGGTCCAGAATTTAACCGGATTGTTAACGCCCATTGCTGTAGGATTGGGCTTATTTGCATTTGGAGGCCCATAGATATATAATTTGTCGACATGGGCTATGTCTCCCACTCTTTCAAACCATAGGAGATCATCCACTTTTTTGAGGATCACATCAAGCATATGATCCTGATTTGTGTTGTGTCTTTGAACTTTTTGAATTTCTTTTTTTAGTAAATTGTAGGTTTCCTGTCCGTTTGCATTTCCAATACAGAGGATTAAGGAAAGCAAGATTAAAAATCTAGAGCATGATTTCATAAGTTGTATTTTAAAATTTTCTATTGGTTTTTTTGATCCTAATTTTAACCTTAAAGTTATTTAAATTTTAGTAATTCAATTGAAACTATCGACCAATTAAATGCTTAATTCGATAATCAAATTCTTTTTTCTTTTTTTATTTCTTAAGTTTGCGTTTTAATAATCATTTACAAATAGATTCAAGATGAAAAAAATATTCGTTTACCTAATGGTAATAATTGTGTTTACAGCATGCAATCAAAAAGAAAAATTTACGGTTACCGGAGAAATTGAAGGTGTTAAAGGAGAAGTGTATTTAGCCAAAGTTGTTGGTAGAAATGTTGAAAATATAGATACAACTAAAATTGAGGGGGGCAAATTTGTATTTAAAGGTTCTGTAGAAGAACCGGATCAATATGTGATTTTATTTAAAGAAAATCCGCCTGCAAGAGTAAGCTTGTTTCTTGAAAACTCAGTAATTAATATTAAAGGAGATTTGAAGAACCCACAGGAAGCTCCAAAAATTACAGGATCCGCCACACAAGATGTAGTAGATAAATATATGGAAGCTATGAAGCCATTTCAGGAAAGAGATGTGGCTATTAGAAAGGAAGGTGCTGCATTAAATCAGACGAAAGATGAAGAAGGGCTAAAAGAATTGAGAAAAAAATTTGATGACTTGCAGGAAGAGGTAAAAGTTGCGGTTAAAAATTTTATCAGATCTAATAATAAATCTGTTGTTGCTGCGATTATCGTTGCTTCACAAAGGCTAAATACTATTGAAGATATTAAAGCTCATGTTGAATTATTAGACCCATCTGTTAGAAAACATAAATCATTAGAAAATTTCAATAAAGTATTGGATAATGGTAAAAATGTTGAAATTGGGAAAGTTGCTCCTGACTTTACCTTAAAAGATATGGATGATAATGAGATTAGCTTATCTTCTTATTTAGGTAAAGGCTATGTTTTAGTAGATTTTTGGGCAAGCTGGTGTGGTCCATGTAGAAAAGAAAATCCTGTCATTGTCAAAGCTTATAACGAATTTAAAGATAAAGGTTTTGAAATTATCGGAGTATCTTTAGATAGGTCAAATGCTACTGGGTGGAAGAAAGCTGTGAAAGATGATGGTTTGACATGGCCTCAGGTAATTGACTGGACTGATAATAAAGCTATCGCAGCTGAGAAATACGCTATATTAACAATTCCTGCAAACTTCTTATTAGATAAAGAGGGTAAGATTATTGCCAAAGGTTTAAGAGGAGAGGAGTTGAAAGAAAAACTTTCTGAATTATTAAAGTAATATTATGAGGTGACACCTTAAGGTGTCACCTCATAACTTTATGGAACAAAATTCTTTTTTTGGTATTAATATTTAAAACTCTTAATAAAATATTATGCCATCAAAAAATATAACTGAACCAATCCTCCCCGGGAACTATTATCACATTTTTAATCGTGGGAATAATTATGAAAAGGTGTTCTATAAAGAAAGTGATTTTTTATTACAGATTAAAATTTAAGATGTCTGCAATATGATTGAAAAAATAGATAGAGCAGAATACAGGAATTGGATTAAAGAGATAAAATCGAAAATCCATATTGCAAGAAATAAAATTGCTTTATCAATCAATTCGCAACTTCTTGGATTGTATTGGAATATTGGGAAAGATATTTCAGAGAAACAGGAAAAATCAAAATGGGGAAGCAGTTTTATTGAGCAGGTTGCAATTGATTTAAAACATGAGTTTCCTGAAATACAAGGATTTTCACGTAGAAATCTGTATGCAATCAGGCAATGGTATAAGTTCTATTCTTCAAAATATGCAATTGTGCCACAAGCTGTGGCACAAATTCCATGGGGACATAATCGCCTGATAATCTCCAAAGTAAAAAATATTGAAGAAGCCATTTTTTATTCAACTGAAACAGTACAAAAAGGCTGGAACAGAGATGCTCTTGAAATTCAAATTGCAAACAAACTTTTTGAAAGACAAGGAAATGCAATCAACAATTTTACAGATACTTTACCTGCAAACCAATCTAAAATAGCATCGGAAACATTAAAAGACCCTTACAATTTTGACTTTTTAGGATTGCAAGATGATGTTTTAGAAAGAGAGATAGAAACCGAGCTAACTAAAAATATCACAAATTTCCTACTTGAACTTGGAAAAGGTTTTGCATTTCTTGGTCGCCAATACAAAATAGAGATTAGTGAATCCGATTATTTCATTGACTTATTGTTTTATCACATGGATTTGAGAAGCTATGTTGTAATTGAGTTAAAAGCAGGAAAATTCAAACCAGAATTTGCAGGGAAACTTAATTTTTATCTCTCGGCAGTTGATAGTCAACTAAAAAAAGCGGAAGACAATCCAACAATTGGCATACTACTTTGTAAAAGAAAAGATAAGATTGAAGCAGAATATGCTTTAAGAGATATAAATAAACCAATGGGTATAAGTGAATACAGATTAACTGATGCAATACCAGCAGATATAAAAACCAAACTTCCATCCATTAAAGAATTAGAAGATGAATTAATGGAGAAGATGGGAAAAACTGGCGGTAATAAAGTATAAAAATAATAGCCGAAACAGTAGTAAATATGAACATTGTAACCCGCATAAAATTTAGTTGTAACTTGAAAAATTCGAGTTCCTCAGTCGACTACTATTCTTATATCAACCCTTATCTAATCACTGTCATTTTTTGGTAAGAATAAAAGATAAAAGATCATGTAAGCGCAGATTCTTTTAAAGAACATTTTAAAATAGTCATCCAAAACTATACTTATTTGATTAATAAAAGAGAAGGAAGGCATGGGAATCTTTTTTTGAAATAAAAAATGAGGTGACACCTTAAGGTGTCACCTCATGATTGGGTGAATGATGGGATTCGAACCCACGACCCTCGGAACCACAATCCGATGCTCTAACCAACTGAGCTACAATCACCATTTATTTCGGAGTGCAAATATACGATTTTCGTTTTAAAAATTTCAAAATATTTTTAAAATTATTCCTTTGGTTATTTCAGAAAATCCGCCCATAAAAATTAATACATTTGTAGTAATTCAATATTCAATATGTTTTTTAAAAAGAAGCAATATACCGGTAGCGGATCATTATCAAAAATTGCCTGGCAACGTTTTTTGAAAAACGAATTAGCTGTTTGTGCAGGTATCTTTATCATCTTTATCGTGTTAATTGCATCGCTTGGTTATTTAATTACTCCCGATCCAACTCCTTTTTCAAATAATCAGATATTGGAAATCTCAAGTTTAAAGCCCGGATCTCAGGTTCAGTTTTTATATGTTGAGAAAAATGAAGTTCCGGAGAAGAAATCTTTTTTTTCGAAAATGATATGGGGACAGAAAAACAGTTATGTTAAAGTTCCTTTCAATTCTTATAGATTCGTTGAAGATAGAATTATACTTAAGGAATTTAGTGTAGATACAGCAGAAATCGATCATCGTGAGATTGAATATAATTTGGCGGATGTGTGTTATGCTGTTAAGGCGGAAAGTATCAATTTTGAAAGTAATAGTCAGGAGATTCGTTGTAAACGTATTAATGGTGAATTAATGCAGTTAAATGTAAAAAAACTTCAGGAGAGAATCATAGAAAAGAGAATAGATAACCAGACTTTTATCTTTGGTACTGACAGATATGGACGAGATTATTTAAGTCAATTGATTATTGGTGCCAGGGTAAGTATTTCGGTTGGATTTATTGCTGTTTTAATATCACTATTTGTAGGAATCTTATTTGGGGCTTTGGCTGGGTTTTTCCGTTCATGGGTCGATAATTTCATCGTATGGTTTATTAATATTGTTTGGTCGATACCAACCTTGCTTTTAGTCATAGCCATAACTTTTGCTTTAGGAAAAGGCTTTTGGCAAATTTTTATTGCTGTGGGACTGACAATGTGGGTTGAGGTTGCCCGTATCGTTCGCGGACAGATATTCAGTATTAGGGAAAAAGAATTTGTTGAGGCAGGAAAGGCTTTAGCCTTTAGTAATTTTAGAATTATTTTCAATCATATTCTGCCTAATATTATGGGGCCGGTCATTGTTATATCTGCGGCAAATTTTGCATCTGCAATATTAATAGAAGCTGGTCTGAGTTTTCTTGGAATAGGAGTGCAACCCCCAATGCCCTCATGGGGAAGTATGATAAAAGAAAACTATGCATATATCATTCTTGATTCGGCATATTTGGCTGTTTTGCCTGGTGTAGCTATTATGTTATTGGTACTTGCCTTCATGATTATAGGCAATGCTTTAAGGGATGCTCTGGATATGAAAACTTCATTGGCTAAAGAATAATTATTCATTACAAATTTCCACAAGTCTGTCTTTACACCTTCCTCTTTTAAAATTGATTTTGACCATCATATAAAAGTCAAATCCATCAAAATTATTCAAGCCTAGAAATGCACCTAATTTATCTGTGCCGAGAGTGAAAAAACCATAACGTGCTGAGAGCCCTAATCTCAGTTCATTAAAATCATGAAGGGAAAGGGGAGTGCTTAATTCAAATCTGTCTGTTTCATATCTGGGGATGATTGCAAACAAAGAAGACCTTCTGATTTGATATTTATGCACTTTTAAAGGAATCATCATGAGCCCACCTATATAATAAGAACCTTTGTAATGATAATCTGCCTAAAAACTCAGGGTAGTTGGCAATCCTATTGTAAAAGTAGTATCCGAAAGAGAGGTTGTAATATCTCCATAATATCTTCTGCTGAATTCATTACTCATATGTTTTACTGACCGGAATTCAATAGTATCAAATGCATTCCATGTTAATGCTCCTTCATAATGATGAATTTCTGCTTTTTTGTTGTATTTTATTTTCCCTATGTCTGATAATGAAAATCCAAGTTTTAATAGATAGGGTTCGAATTCCTGTTCACAAGGCCTTAAATGATTATTGTTCTCATAACCATATTTTTTAAGCTGATAAGTAATTCCTAAATCAAATCCCCAACCTTTTCCCAAGACATTAATGCCGCCTATATGAGTATTCGTATTGTAATCCAGAGGTAAAGCATAAGCAAAATTGAATTTTGAATCATGTATAATGAAGTTTGCATCTTCTTCTACTCTGAAGTTCATAGTTTCAAAATCCATAAATGAAGCTGCATAAGAAAACATCCTTTTAAGTGTAATTCCGGCACTTAAATGTTTGTTGTATTCTTTTTTTATGACTCTGGCGTATGAAAACCCAAGTTCTAACCATGAAGCACCTATTCCTCCATAGTTTCTGTTATAGTAGTCTTTATTGAGTTGGCTTTCCAGATCATAGCCGTAATAAAGAAAGTTTGCATGAGCAAAAGGTACATTGTATACGGAACCATAATTTCTGAATGATGAATAAAATCCAAATGCCTGATCATTGAATGCAAAAAAACCTGATGGACCAGTGATTTCACCACTTCCAAATGATTTGGCATACCTGCCATTTGTATAAGTGGTCTCTTTGAAATTCATGTCATCCCTGTCCATGAGGTGATTGTTCTCATTGTAAAAATCAATATTTCGTTTGACTTCACTAATAAAACTTCCTAAACTATAATCTTTGCCTGGTATATATATGTAGTTATTCTGAAACGAAATACCTATAGAGAAGATATTAATATCCATATAGAGTTTGGAGTTAACTATATGGGATGGATTAATCATTAATCCGTGAGATCCTGCATAATTACTACTTGTGATGCCTAGCCTGAACTGACTAGTTCCTTTTAAGCCGAAAGCAAAACATAGTAAAATTATAAAGAGTAGCCTGACTGCTTTTATTTGCATAATTGAGTTAACTCGATGAGTAAATTATGGCCTAAGTTAATTTAAATATGATAATTATTCAACTTGATAAAAGTCTTAATATTGTGTTTGCAAAAAATTAATCATAGAGCTAAATTATTTTTTTAAATATTTTTAGGTTCTGAAAGAAATATTAGTATTTTTGCAATCCCAAAACAATAAACGCGGATGTGGCGTAATTGGTAGCCGCGCTAGACTTAGGATCTAGTGCCGAAAGGCGTGGGGGTTCGAGTCCCTTCATCCGCACAAAATCAAAACCTTAGTATTTTTTAATACTAAGGTTTTTTTAATTCCCTGATATATATTTGAGTTAATATTAATATTATCTTTGCTCCTCCAAAATAATTAAACAATTTGTCGATGAATATAACGAAAGAAAGTACGGGTGATTTAACGGCGATCATCAAGTTAGAATTAAAAGAAGAAGATTATCAGGATCAGGTAAAAAAAGTATTAAAAGATTACCAACGTAAAGCGAACATTCCTGGATTCAGACAAGGTAAAGTCCCATTCGGAATGATCAATAAAATGTATGGTAAAGCAGTCATGGCTGAAGAAATCAATAAAATGGTTTCGGATTCATTAAACCAGTATATTGTTGATGAAAAACTGGATATTTTAGGATATCCGCTTCCCAATACTGAAAAAACAACTACTGTTGATTTTGATAACCAAAAAGAATTTGAGTTTTTCTTTGACATAGGGTTAAGCCCTGAATTTAACTTAGAGTTAAATGATAAGATTAAAATAAATTACTATGATATTGAAGCAAATGATGAAGTTGTTGAAAAATATTTAGGCGATTTACAATCACGCCATGGAAAAACTACAAACCCTGAAACTGTTGAAGAAGGTGATATGGTTAAAGGTGACTTTGTAGAACTTGATGAGAATGATAAAGAAGTTCAGGGTGGTATAAACAGAGCTGCTAATGTAGCTACCAGCAATCTCAAACTAAAAACCGAATTGAAAAAGTTTGTAGGTAAAAAGGTAGGTACAACTGTTAAGTTTAACCCTCTTAAAGCAACTAAAGATGCTGATAATACTGCTTTAATGCTTGGTATTACTAAAGAAGAAGCAGAAAAAATTGAAAATAAATTCAGCTTTACCATTACTGAAATTTCTCGTAAAGAAAATGCAGAATTAAATGAGGAGTTCTTTAAAATGGTTTATCCTCAGGAAGAAATTAAAACTGAAGAAGAATTAAGGGTTCGTATTAAAAAGGATGCTGAAGTTTCTTTCGTTGCAGAAAGTGATCGCCAGTTCATGAACAATACAGTTGAAAAGCTTGTTGATCTTGCGAAAATTGATCTTCCTGATGAATTTATGAAAAGATGGATCGTTGAAAACGGACAAGGAAAAATGACTGCTGAACAAGTGGAAACACAGTATGAAAGTTATTCTAAATCTTTAAGATGGCAACTTATTGAAGCTAAACTCGTAAAAGAGTTTGAATTACAAGTTGGAGAAGAAGATGTCAGAAATCAGATCAGGAGTTATTTCAGCACTATGCAGGAAAAACAGGATGAGGAAGCTGAAAAGCGCATGAATGAAATCGTAGATTCTATTATGAAGAATCAGGAAGAAGTAAAACGTATTTATGATCAACTTTATGATAAAAAGCTTCTGGATCTGTTTAAAGACAAGATAAAACAAGTAAATAAAAAAATTGGTTACGAAGAATTTGTTAAATTAGCTACTCAAACTAATTAATAAATTTTGCATATGAATCCAAACGAATTTAAAAAGTACGCAATGAAAGAAAGAGGGATCAGTAGCCTGACCCTCGATCAATATACTTCTGTTCACAATAATTATATTTCGCCTACAATTATTGAGGAACGTCAAATGAATATTGCTACCATGGATGTATTTTCACGTCTGATGATGGATCGCATTATTTTCCTGGGTGTTCCTATCAATGATTATGTTGCTAATATTATTCAGGCACAGTTATTATTCCTGGAGTCTGTCGACTCTAAAAAAGATATTCAGATTTATTTGAATACTCCCGGAGGCTCTGTTTATGCCGGCCTTGGTATTTATGATACCATGCAATACATCTCTTCGGATGTGGCAACTATTTGTACAGGTATGGCAGCTTCTATGGGTGCTGTTTTATTATGCGCAGGAGAAAAAGGGAAAAGAACAGCATTAAAACATTCGCGTATTTTAATTCATCAGCCTATGGGTGGAGCCCAAGGACAAGCTTCCGATATTGAAATTACGGCTCGTGAAATTCAGAAATTGAAAAAAGAACTTTATGATATCATTGCAGATCACAGTGGGCAGACTTATAAAAAGATCTGGAAAGATGCTGATCGTGATTATTGGATGACCTCTGATGAGGCCAAAGCTTATGGTATGATAGATGAAGTTCTTGTAAGTAATAAAAAATAAGATAGTATAATGACAAAACATCATACTGATCGTTGTTCATTTTGTGGTAGAGATAAAGTAGATACCAGCGTATTAATTGCCGGTATGGATGCTCATATCTGTAATCATTGTATTGAACAGGCTCAGCTTATCGTAGATGAAGAGGTAAACTCAAAAGCGGAAAAGCATTTAAATGAAATGACGCTTTATAAACCTCAGGAAATCAAAGAGCATTTGGATCAATATGTAATTGGACAAGATGAAGCAAAACGTGTGCTTTCTGTAGCAGTGTATAATCACTACAAAAGAATCACACAAGGCCCTTCTGATGATGAAGTAGAGATTGAAAAATCCAATATCATTGTAGTTGGAGAAACCGGAACCGGAAAAACACTCTTAGCTCGAACTATTGCCCGTTTTCTGGATGTGCCGTTTTGTATAGCTGATGCTACCGTATTAACAGAAGCCGGATATGTTGGTGAAGATGTGGAAACCATACTTACCAGATTATTACAGGTTGCCGATTATAATGTGGCTGCAGCAGAAAGGGGAATTATTTTTATAGATGAGATTGACAAAATTTCACGTAAAAGTGATAATCCTAGTATTACCAGAGATGTTTCAGGTGAAGGGGTTCAACAGGCATTATTAAAATTACTTGAAGGATCATTGGTAAATGTTCCACCTCAGGGAGGCCGCAAGCATCCTGAACAAAAGATGATTCAGATTAATACCAAAAATATTTTGTTTGTTTCAGGTGGGGCATTCCACGGAATAGATAAAATTATAGGTGCACGTATGCAAACAAATATGATAGGTTATAGCACTGGAAAAGACAGCAATTTCATCGACAAAGAAAACCTGTTACAGTATATTTCCCCATCAGATTTGAAAACATTTGGTTTAATTCCTGAAATCGTTGGACGCTTGCCTGTATTATCTTATTTAAATCCATTGGATAAAAAGGCATTAAAGCAAATTCTGACGGAACCTAAAAACTCATTGATTAAACAATTTACCCGTTTGTTTGAAATGGATGGTATTAAATTGAAAATTGATGATGAAGTACTTCAGTTTATTGTAGAAAAATCTATAGAATTCAAACTGGGAGCTCGTGGTTTACGTTCTATTATTGAGGCTATTTTAACAGATGCTATGTTTGAAATGCCCTCGAAAAAATCAGTAAAAGAGCTAAATGTCAGTTTATCTTATGCTAAGGCCAAATTTGAAAAAGCAAATCTGGCTAAATTAAAAGTTGCTTAAGAATATTTTCATATAAACTTAAAAGAAGCATCTGGTTCAGGTGCTTCTTTTTGTATATTTAAGATTCTAAGTCTTATAATGTGAAAAGGATTCTTATCATACTATTACTAATATTACCATATGCTATTTTAGCTCAGGATAAAGACTCTTTAATTATTGCTACCTTAAGTAAAGATTCCTTATTGACCCTTTCCCTGGAAGAGGTAATTGTTAAATCAAAGCGGACCAGAAAAAACAGGCGAGCTCACAGGCGGATGACCCGATTAATCAGATATGTGAAAAAAGTTTACCCCTACGCAAAACTTGCAGGTAAAAAACTTGAAGAGTATGATGCATTATTAAAACAAGTTGAAAAGCAATCTCAAAAGCGGAAAATCATGCGTCGTGCTGAGAAGGAAATCAAAGAAGAGTTTGGGGAGGATCTTAAAAAATTGACATTTACCCAGGGGAAAATTCTGCTTAAATTAATAGATCGGGAAACAGGAGATAGTTCCTATGAGTTATTAAAAGATTTAAGAGGTGGCTTTACTGCATTTTTTTATCAGGCTTTTGCAAGAATATTCGGATTTAATTTAAAAGATAGATATGAACCTGAAGGTAAGGACCGTAAAATCGAAATGATTGTTCAGATGATTGAAAAAGGCCAGTTATAATCTTTCTCTGATTAGCCAAGCCCCGGCTCAGGAAACTATTATTGAGGTACAGTCAATTAATAAAGGGCATATTTAATTTTCTTTCTGCGGACGAGTTATAGAAGCCGGGGTTTGGCTTTCAACTTTTGACAATTTCTATATATTAAAAGAAGAAAGTTAATATTTTATCAATCTCTTATTTTTATACTGAATTTTGATTCCTTATTTTCGCATTTTCTTTTTATTACTAAGGAAGTTGTTTAAGGATGGTTGATACATACAGACATAAAGGGTTAAGAAAGAAGCTGGTTAAAACGATAAAAGCTAAAGGGATTAAAGATCCGGATATTTTAGATGCTATTGATCGTATTCCCCGTCATTTATTTATGGACTCATCCTTTCTTGAATTCGCTTATCAGGATAAGGCCTTCCCTATTGGCTCGGGGCAAACCATATCCCAGCCCTATACAGTGGCTTTTCAAACAGAACTTCTGGAGGTAAAAAAAGGTGATAAAATTCTTGAGATTGGTACGGGTTCAGGTTATCAGGCTTGTGTATTGGTAGAGTTGGGCGCTAAAGTATTCTCGATTGAGCGTCAAAAGAAGTTGTACCAAAAAACAAAGGAATTCCTGGATAGTATCAAATATCGCGTAAAAACCTTTTATGGAGATGGATACAAAGGGTTGAAGGCTTTCGCGCCATTCGATAAAATTATTATAACTGCCGGTGCACCTTATGTTCCTCAGGATTTACTAGACCAACTTAAAATAGGTGGAATATTAGTTATACCTGAAGGTGAAGGTGCAGTACAGGTAATGAAAAGAATTATTAAAAAATCTGAAACGGACTTTGAAACTCAGGAATTCGGTAATTTTAGTTTTGTGCCTCTTCTTGAAGATAAGGCAAATGATTAATTCTCTCCCACAATTATATTCTTTTTCCCAATATTAGAAAATGTTAAAATGATATTTGTCTTGTAATGTGCTGATTATTATTTTTTTAGGTTGAATTTGTTTTCTTGGAATATCATTTGAACTATGGAAATTGAAAGATAATAGTTCTTATACGGTATTATTATCGTCAAGTAACAATTCTTGGTTCGTGCAGGAGTCCGGCATTTGGTTTCTATAAATCAATTTGTCGGATTCTTGACTTAACAAGAAGAATTATATGAATGACCAGAAAAGACTACATTATTAACCGGTCGTTAAGTTATTAATTAAGGGGTTTAGGCCCCTTAATTAGTTTATACAAAGAATAAACTAACTCCAACAACACTTATTATTGCCCCAACAACTTCTTTCAGTGTTATTTTTTGTTTAAATAAAAAATAAGATGGCACGATAATAATAATTGGTACAATAGACATTAAGGTTGAAGCGATACCTGCATTTGTATTTTGAACGGCAATCAATGAAAATGATACTCCAAGAAAAGGTCCGAAAATAGCTCCAATACCAATACTTCTAACAGCTTTTATGTCTTTAAAAGCTGCAAATACATTTTTCCATTTTTTGAGGATACTTAGTAAAACTATAAAACCGAATATTCCTGCGATTACTCTAATTTGATTGGCTGCAAAAGGATCATATTCAGCCATTCCATATTTACTTATTACGATCCCTCCTCCTTGTCCAATAGCACCAAGAACAGCAAATATGATCCCTTTAATTGAAATATTGGTTTTTATTTTGTTTTTTCCTTTTGGCTTGCTCCAGATTGCATATGCAATTCCTGCTATTACGAGTATCATTCCTAAGATACTCATGAAATTCATTTGTTCACCCAATATTGAAAAACCAAAAATTGCAGCAATAGGAGGTGCTAATGTCATAATTAGCATTGCTACTCTGGAACTGATTAAAGGGTAGGATGCAAAAAGAAATAAATCTCCCAAAACAAATCCAACTAATCCGGAAACAGATAACCATATCCATGCATGAGAATCTGCATCAAGGGGTAAAACCATTCCTCTTTTAAAATAGGCTAAACTCCCTAAAAGTATAAAGGCAAATAAAAGCCTGATGAGGTTAACGGCATAGGTTCCTACTTTTTTTGTAGCTACTTCAAAAGCCAGTGCGGTGATTGTCCAAAATACTGCAGTTAATAATGCAGCATATTCGCCGGTATAGTTCATAAATTATTAGATATTTTTAGTATGTGTAGAGCTTCATTAATTTTTTCTTCCATGGATTTATTACCATCAATCCAATGGATTTTAAAACCTTGTTTTTCCATTCTTCTGAACCAGGTCATTTGACGTTTTGCAAATTGGTGGATAGCCGTATTTAACTTTTGAAACATTTCCTCAAAACTGATTTCTCCGATTACATATTGTGTGATGATTTTATATTCTAATCCATAGAACATTAATTCTTCAACCTTTACACCTTTTGTCAGCAGTGTTTCAATTTCATTCGTCATGCCGACTGCTAACCGCTCTTTTAATCTTTTGGTAATTCTTTCCCGAATTATTTTTCTTTCAAAATGAATTCCAATATTTATACTCTCTATTTTGGGAAAATCATCTTTTATTGATTTAGCCTGATAGTATTCCTGTATTTCAATGGCCCGGATTAAACGTTTTCTGTCAGAGGTATCACTTACATTATGCAAATCTTTATAGCTTCTTAATTTTTCGGATAATTCGATGTCTGTAATGTTTTGAAGTTCTTCTCTGAGTTCTTTATTTGCAGGTACTTTTACCAGTTTATAGCCTTTTAGAATTGCTTCGAGATACATGCCTGTACCGCCACACATAATTACAGCTACATTCCTTGATTGAATTTCATGATATGCTTTTAAGAAATCTTTTTGAAATTCAAACACATTGTATTCATAGCCAGGATCTGCAATATCAATAAGATGATAAGGGATTTGAATACCATCCACAACATAATCATCAAGGTCTTTACCAGTTCCCAAGTCCATGCCTTTATATACCTGTCTGGAATCTGCACTGATTATTTCTGCTTTAATTTCCTTTGCAAGGTGAGCAGCAAAAGAAGTTTTTCCGGTGGCTGTTGGCCCTAATATAGTGATCAGTTTATTGTGCATGCTGTTGATATATCTCTTCTTTCTCTACCAGATAATTCCTTAATTCATTTAATTCATGGACAGATGTGTGTAAAAAATCAAATCCCGAATTTACGATATTATTATCTGGATAAAAAGCATTCATGAATTCTAATAAGTTGCTTTCATCTTGATTGTTTTCATTATTTGATTTAAGGTATTGCAGTATTCTCAAAGCATCAACCTTGTCGGTACATGCTTTATAAAAACGTACCGCAGTTTTATTGTTTTTTCGTAAAGCTACGTGCCATTCATCATCATTAAACTGTTTTGACAGAAATGATTTCATTGGGTAGTTTGCTTCGCTTTTGAAAAGAACATTAAATGCATTAAAACTTTTTTTGATATCATCAAATAACTGATAATTATATATCGGATAAGAAGACCAATTTCCTTCTCTTCCTTTTATCATAGCCGGGCCGGTACCAAAAAATACCCGGTCTGAATATCTCGCTTCCGGATATACCTTAGATGGATTCCAATTTAAGATGTTTCCAAATTTTTTTAGTTTGAGAAGAAAGTAGAAGTCTTCACCACTTTTATGAGGGGTGATGCCCCTCACTCTTTTATATGCCCATACCGGAACGGCAATAGCACTTCCTAATGCAGTAAAATGATAAGGGTTTTTTATGCGATAAAGATTCAATGAATAATAACGCATATAAATTTCATAACGTAAAATGTTACGGTTGGTTTCTTCATCTTCTGTTAATGGGTGATAATAAGGGATTGATAAAGCTACTGCTTTTGAATGATTATTTATTGTATTTACTACCGAACTTATATAATCAGTTTTTATCCTGGTATCTCCATCCAAAGTTAGAATGATATCATTTGGCTCTGCATTTTTCGCAATAGAATCCATAATGGTTTTTCTTGCCCATCCGACTCCATAATTTTTAGAATCCCAACCATTTCCTTTACCGGATTTATCTATGATGCTTCCGATTTCAACTTTTTTAAGAAAATTGATCGTTTTCCGATTGTTCTCACAGATACTGACTTTATTGGTATCTGTCCACCACGAATCTGGCTGGTTCACACAAAAAACTACATCAAAATTTGCATAATCCTGTTTTTTAATATCATTAATGAGGTTTGAAATATTTTGAAACTCATCCATTAGGGGGATGGCCAGGTAAACTTTTGGATGCATGTAAAATTTTTCCCCAAAGATAATTATTATAATTATGGATGATAAATTAGAAATTATGAATTGATCTTATGATTATTGTTTTTGAGTTCTTATAATATGTACTTTTGCATTCTGAAAAAAATAAAGGTGTTTATACAAGATTACTTACCATATTATAAAAGAAATTTAAAAGTTGCAATTCCGGTTATGCTGTCACAGGCCGGGCAGGTATTAGTGCAACAAGTGGATAATATGATGGTCGGTTCTGTTGGTACCATTGAACTGGCAGCCGCAAGCTTTGCAAATGCAGTTTTTATTATTGGAATGGTATTGGGGATGGGATTCACTTTGGGTTTAACTCCATTAGTTGGCCATACCTTTGGAGCAAAGAATCATAAAGAAAGTGCAAATTTGCTACTAAACTCTACACTGACAAATACAGTTATAGGGCTTATCTTATGTGTATTGATGTATTCTGTTTCATTTTTTATGGATCAAATGGGACAGGAAGATGAGGTAGTTGAATTAGCTATACCATATTATCGAATTTTGGTTTATTCCATGATGCCGTTTATGATTTTCTTTACGCTGAAACAATTTGCAGAAGGAATAGGGAATACCATAAATGCGATGACCATCACCTTAATTGCCAATGTGATCAATGTAGTTGTAAATTATGTGCTTATTTTCGGGAAACTTGGATTCCCGGCATTAGGACTGAATGGTGCGGGAATCGGGACATTTGTATCCAGAATCGCAATGATGGGATTGTTTATTGCTGTATTTATGTACAGAAAACAATTCAAATTCTATTTAATGGAAGCCTTGAAAGAAAAAGTGAACTTTAAAACAATATTTAAGTTAGTAGATGTTGGCTGGCCTATATCCATTCAAATAGTCCTTGAGGTTTTAGCATTTGTATTAAGTAATATAATGATCGGTTGGCTGGGGGCCGTTCCATTAGCTGCACATCAGATTGGTATTGGTTTAGCCAGTATAACATTTATGATCGTTACCGGAATAGGCTCAGCTACTACAATTAGAGTATCTCATCAATATAGTAAGAAAAATTATGAAGGACTGTCTAAGGCTGCTTATGCCTCTATTCATTTGGTAGTTGCATTCATGAGTATTACAGCTATACTTTTTGTAGTTTTGAGGAATCAGCTTCCCTGGTTATATACAAGTGATCCTGCGGTAATAACTATTGCGGCTCAATTACTTATTATGGCTGCAGCTTTCCAAATATTTGATGGATTACAGGTTGTAATGTTAGGAATATTACGTGGCCTGGCTGATGTGAAGTATGCAATGATTATTGCCTTTATCTGTTATATATTAATTAGCTTGCCAATAAGCTACTTATTTGCTTTCACATTTGAATTCGGAGCCGTTGGTGCCTGGGTCGGACTGGTTGTTAGTTTAGGAATAGCTTCTGTATTCTTCTTGTATCGTTTTAAAAAGCTATACCGTAAGATGGTTAATTAATTCGCTCAACTGTGTTTTTAATTTGTTAAGAAATTGTCAAGACTTGAACCCCAAACCCTGATCTACTTAAGTATCTCGTTAGCTGAAGAAAGACTAAACATGCCTTTAGTTGATTTAACTATACTTTAATAATATTGTTACAATAGAACAATATTCCAGCCTAATTCAATTATGATAATTTGAACCAAGTTTTAAAAATAATTTATATATTTGATTCAGTATTTATACTTAATCTAATTAAATATAAGTTATGTTTGAAACTAATGAAGTATTGCAAAAACTTCCGGGACATTTGAAAAGTCTGATCATTGAACAGCCCTATAACGATTATACTGCACAGGATCATGCCGTTTGGCGATATGTCATGCGCCAAAATATTCATTATTTAAAAGATGTTGCTCATGAGTCTTATTCAGGAGGCCTGGAGCAGACCGGAATCAGTATAGATACTATCCCACATATGTATGGGATGAACAGAATTTTAAGAGAAATAGGTTGGGCAGCAGTTGCTGTTGATGGTTTTATCCCTCCTGCAGCTTTTATGGAATTTCAGGCATATAATGTTTTAGTCATTGCCGCTGATATTCGCCCGATTGATCAAATAGGATATACACCTGCTCCCGATATTATTCATGAGGCAGCCGGACATGCACCTATTATTGCAAATCCTGAATATGCTGAATATCTTCGTTTATTTGGACAATATGGGTGTAAGGCGCTTTCAAATCCTTATGATAAGAAAATTTATCAGGCAATCAGACATTTGTCTATTTTAAAGGCGGATCCATATACGAAAACAAAAGATATTGATCAGGCTGAAATTGACCTGGAACAGCTCATCAAACAATATGGAAAACCTTCTGAAATATCATTAATAAGGAATCTGCATTGGTGGACAGTTGAATATGGCCTCATTGGTGAACTTACAAAACCGAAGATTTATGGTGCCGGTTTGCTTTCTTCTATTTCTGAATGTAAAAATGCATTAAAGGATAGTGTACAAAAGATTGAGTATAATATTAATGCAAAAGATTATAGCTTTGATATTACCTGTATGCAACCTCAATTATTTGTTACTCCCAATTTTCAACAATTAACGGATGTACTTGAAGAGTTTGTGGATGGAATGGCACTAAGAACAGGTGGCTTAAGTAGTATTCAGAAAGCTATTTGCTCTGAGAATATAGCTTGCTGTGAATATGATACCGGAGTACAGATAAATGGTACTTTCACGAATGTTATTTCTCCTAATAACCAGGCTATTTATTTACAAACTACAGGCCCGACCAGTTTATCTTATAAAGGAAAAGAAATTACAGGGCATCATAAAGATTATCATAAGGATGGATTCAGTTCTCCCATAGGAAAAGTTAAAGGGATTGATGCTGCATTCGAATTGCTTACCGAAGATGAATTAAATGAAAAAGGCATTGTAGAAGGCCAAACTTGCGGGTTGGAGTTTGAATCCGGCATTAAAGTAAATGGTTTGTTGAGAAAGGTTCATCGTCAGGATTGTAAAATCTTATTGTTGAGCTTTGAAAATTGTACGGTAAAGTTTCAGGAGCAGGTTTTATTTAAACCTGAATGGGGAACCTATGATATGTTAATCGGGAATGAAATTGTTTCAGTATTTAATGGTCCGGCCGATCCTGAAAGTTTTGGTTATTATTTCCCGGTTCCTGAAGAAAAAACGCATAAAATCGAGCATACCGAAGAAGCTAAAAAGCTACATTCTTTTTATCAGAAAACAAGAGATATCAGAGAATTAAAAGCTTCAATGGCTTTGTCGGATCTTTATCATCAAGTGAAAAAAGAATTTCCTGATGAATGGTTGTTATTCCTTGAAATTTCTGAATTATTCAAAGCCGATTTGGCTATATCCGAAGAGCTGAAGAATGATTTAAAAGCCCAGCTGCAACGGTTTAAGGATAATGGCAAACCCTTGAAAACGCTTGTTGAAGACGGGCTTAAAATATTAGGGTAATCATTATTTCTTTATTTTAAGTAGTACACATAGGGCATCTAATGATTTACCTTCATTTAGTAATTCCCTGGCAATTTTAAATGCATTTTTATCATTAATGACTACATTCAGGTTTTCCGTTAGTATATCTATCCTATCCTGATCAGGGATTTCTCTTACTGAACCTAATTTACCCAGTTCATTGCCTGTAAGTAAATCACTTCCTTTAATATAATTTGGAAGTACATCAATCCCTATCCCCGGATATTCCAGAGGCTTTACAACTTCAAATTGAGAACTGTCAATAGTTCTATTATATAAGTTCCCTCCCATTCGGCCTACCAAATCCAATTTGTTCTGATCAGGAAATCCTTTGTCGTTTAATGCCTGATCATTAATATGGATCATCAGTATTTCACATATAACCAGGTTTCCGGCACCTGGTAATTGAGACGTTTCAATGATTTCCTTCACCTTACATTCAAATTGAACCAGCGCTTCTTTAACCCGGAAAGGTTTTACCAATTCAGATTCAATTTTAGTAAATCCTGCTTTTATAAATTCATCTACCCCTTTATCAAAGTCGCTGCTACTCAAACTGATTTGTTCTACCATCGAATAGCTGACAGTATTGATCACTACTTCATCGATTTCTTTCAGGTTTTCAAAAGTATGTTTTGTAGTATTATCCTTTCCTCTTCTCGAAGGAGAAAAAATAAGAGTAGGAGGGTTCACTCCAAATATATTGAAAAAACTAAATGGAGATAAATTTGGATTGCCGGTCTTATCAATAGTGCTTGCAAGGGCTATAGGGCGTGGAGCTACTGATGTTAATAAGATGCGATGTAGCTCCGGTAGTTTAGTATTCCCGGGAATTACTTTCATGTTTATTTTGCTGGTAAAATTTTAGTTGATACTTCTCCAAATCCGATTCTTAAATTATTTTTCTTAGCGTAAGCACGCATCACTACGGTATCATTATCCTGAATAAACTTACGTTCCGACCCATCTTTTAGTTTTAAAGGTTTTGTACCCTTCCAGCTCAGTTCCAGCATAGATCCATAAGAATCTTCCGTTGGACCGCTAATGGTTCCTGAAGCGTACATATCCCCCACATTAATATTACATCCATTCACTGTATGATGGGCTAATTGTTGAGCCATGCTCCAATATAAATATTTCATATTTGATTGACAGACGGTGGTTTCTTCACTGTTCTCCGGTTCCAGTCCTACTTCAAGATTTACATCCAGATTATGTGCACCTTCAATATTCAGATAGGGGAGGACTGCAGGTTCTTGTTTTGGTCCTTCAACTTTGAAAGGGGATAAGGCCTCTAATGTAACTATCCATGGAGAAATAACCGAACCAAAATTTTTGCCCAGGAAAGGGCCTAACGGAACGTATTCCCATTTCTGAATATCCCTTGCAGATAAATCATTGAATATTACCAGGCCAAATATATATTCTTCCGCATTATCAATGTTAACCTGTTCTCCCAACTTCGTTTTTTTACCAGTAATAAAAGCCATTTCCAGTTCAAAATCCATTAAGCGGGAAGGTCCGTAAGATGGGCTTGATTCAGTATCGGATTTTGTTTGTCCTTTAGGACGATAAATAGGAGTTCCTGAAACTACAATTGATGAAGACCTCCCATGATAGCCTACCGGAATGTGTTTCCAGTTTGGCAGTAAAGCATTGTCCGGATCACGGAACATCTTACCAACATTGGTAGCATGCTCAATACTTGAATAAAAATCAGTATAATCGCCTACTTTAACCGGCATAAGCATTTCAACTTCTTCGATCTTTAAAAGAATTTGTTTTCTGGCTTCCGCATTATTCTTAAGTTCAGCGTTAAATTGTTCAAATACTTCCGCAATGCGGTATCGGACTTTATTCGTAATTTCTTTTCCTTTTGCAATGAAAGGATTTAAGCATTTGCTATGGAAAAAACTATAATCTTCTAATTCCAAATTACTAAAATAACCATGACGCTCCATAGCAGATAAGTCAATTACCCAGTTACCTATGCGACTGGCAATACTTGGACGTTTCCCTTTATAAGTAAATACTCCGAAAGGTATGTTTTGAATCGGAAAATCTGAATTAGGATCAACCTCCAACCAACTTTTCCAGTTTAAATCTATATAATTGTGCATTTTGTTTTTTGTTAATTAATGGTTAAATGAGTAAATATATTTATGCATTCAATCATTTTTCATTACAGAGTGCCTCTGTTTTGTTGTTCTCTTTCTATTGCTTCAAACAGGGCTTTAAAATTCCCTTTTCCGAATGACCTGGCTCCTTTACGCTGAATAATTTCATAAAAAACAGTCGGCCGATCCTGTATAGGTTTGGTAAACAATTGCAATAGATAACCTTCATCATCCCTGTCAATAAGAATTCCTAATTCTTTTAAGGGCTCCAGGTCTTCTTCAATTTCTCCGACTCTGTCGAGTACATCATCATAATATGTTTTAGGCACATGCAGAAATTCTACGCCTCTGTTCATAAGCTCACTTACAGTAAAGACAATATCATCAGTAGCCATAGCAACATGTTGCACTCCTGCTCCTTTGTAAAAATCAATATATTCTTCAATCTGTGATCTTTTACGTCCTTCTGCCGGTTCATTAATCGGGAACTTAATCCGGTCATTGCCATTGGCAACCACTTTACTCATTAAAGCTGTATATTCAGTTGAAATATCTTTATCATCAAATGAAATCAGCTGACGGAACCCCATCACATTTTTATAAAAATCAACCCATTTATTCATTTCTCCCCAGCCAACATTGCCTACCATATGATCTACATATTTTAATCCAACCGGCTTAGGCTGATATTTAGGACTCCATTCAATGAATCCGGGTAAGAATGCTCCATTGTAATTTTTTCTTTCTACGAATAGATGAATCGTTTCTCCATAAGTATGAATTCCTGAGATGACGACTTTTCCATGTTTATCCTCAAGTTCATAAGGTTCGGCGTAAGCTTTTGCGCCTCGTTTTGTTGTTTCGTTAAAAGAATGGGTTGCATCATCTACCCACAATGCAACGAACTTTACACCATCTCCATGAAGATCTACATGCTTGCCTATTTTTGTATCCGGCTCCAGAGCAGTAGAGAATACAAAAGTGATTTTATCCTGTCTTAATACATAAGATGTCTTTTCTTTATTTCCTGTTTCCAGTCCGGAGTAGGCTATCGGCTGAAAGCCAAAAGCTGTTTGATAATAATGTGCAGCCTGCTTCGCATTACCTACGTAAAATTCTACAAAATCGGTTCCATTTATTGGAAGAAAGTCTGAACTCATGATATGGTTAGTTTTTTAATGATTAAATGATTGAATGTTTAAATGCATGAATATGATTAATTATTCTATCCAGGATTTATAGTAATCGGGTTCTTCGATTTCCATTGCTGCTTTAGTAAGCTTTAATGGTTTGAAGGTATCAACCATAACCGCTAGTTCTTTGGTTTCTTTTGCCCCGATACTTTTTTCTACAGTTCCCGGATGGGGACCGTGAGGAATACCGGTTGGATGTAATGTAATTTGTCCTCTGTCAACGTGTTTTCGGCTCATAAAATCTCCATCAACATAATAGAGTACCTCATCTGAATCAACATTGGAATGATTGTAAGGTGCAGGAATCGCTTCCGGATGGTAATCATACAATCTTGGTACGAAAGCACACATCACAAAATTATGTGCCTCGAAGGTTTGATGTACAGGAGGTGGTTGATGCACTCTTCCGGTTATCGGTTCAAAATCGTGAATAGAGAATGCATAAGGATAATGATATCCATCCCAGCCAATTAAATCAAATGGATGATGGGCGAACGTATAAGGAAATAACAGATCATCCCTTTTTATAAGAACTTTAAATTCTCCTTTTTCATCAAAAGTTTCCAATTCTTCAGGTATTCTGAAATCTCTTTCGCAGAAAGGTGCATTTTCAAGTAACTGCCCCTCTTTGTTTACATAGCGTTTTGGAAAACGGATTGGCGTGAAAGATTCTACAATGAATAAACGGTTATTTTCATTTGCAAACTGAATTTGATAAACTGTCCCTCTTGGAATAATCAGATGATCACCCGGAACAAATGGTAATTTGCCATAAATTGTTCTTAAAACCCCTTCTCCTTCATGAACAAAAATAACTTCATCTGCCTGAGAATTTTTGAAGAAGTAATCTTCCATTGATTTTTTAGGAGCTGCCAGAACAATATGGAGATCATTATTTGTTAAAACAATTTTTCTGCTTTTTAAATAGTCATCTTCAGGTTTTACTGAAAAACCGGTGAAGCTTCTGTGTTGCATATTGTGAGCTACAGAAACTTCAGGAGCAACTGAATAAGGTTTTCCAACTTCTTTAACTCTTGTCGGTGCATAGCAATGATACACTAAACTATATATATTGGAGAATCCTTCTGTGGAAACCAATTCTTCCGAATATAATTCTCCATCGGGCTTACGAAATATGGTGTGACGTTTCCTTGGAATTTTTCCTAATTTATGATAATGAGGCATGTGAAAAATAATTTTTATTTAGACTTTTTCTAAGTTGTATACAAATTTAAAAAAAGTATTTTGTAAATCATAAGATGAGAATGGTTAATAATTTAACAGTAAGAGGGGCGATGTCGAAAATGTAAAAACGTAAAAGTGTGATAATACTAAAGAATTTATAAAGCAAAATACTATAGAAGACATGTCATCCTGAACTTGTTTCAGGATCTCCTTCCTGTTAGGTAGGTCGTTTATTTAGGAGATCCTGAAACAAGTTCAGGATGACATGTCGTAAGAATAACTGGTATTCTTAAAATAGTTAAATAAAAAAAGCCTCTTAAATTTTTAAGAGGCTTTTCAATATAAGTTTTGAATTCTTATTCAATCCCTGAGAAGTACTTCATAAACTGCACTCTTTCATAAGCTGCTGGATTTTCAGTTTCTTTTATACTCATTTTTCCAATGAAATCATCTAATGATTTAAATTCATGTTTTTTCATCCATTTTTCTAGGTCAGCTTTCATGGTTTTTATTTCGCCAAAACCATTTTTGTAAAGTATCGAGCTGATTTGAACAGCTTTAGCACCTGCAAGTAATTGTTTGATCACTGCACTTCCATCGTGTATACCGGTTGAAGCAGCAACATCGCAATGTAACCGGCTTG
Source organism: Bacteroidales bacterium (assembly GCA_028280405.1). Classification (GTDB taxonomy): domain Bacteria; phylum Bacteroidota; class Bacteroidia; order Bacteroidales. The sequence continues at coordinate 4,694 of JANQLW010000014.1, read as the reverse complement.
AAAGCATAGCAACCCATCTTAACGAACTAGCCAGTTCTTCAGGGGTACTGAAAATATTTGTTGGTTTCACTTCGAAATTATCGATATCAATATCAGGAGAGAAGAATCTGTTGAACAACACCATACCTTGGATACCTGTCCATGAAAGGCTCAAAGCTGTTTTAGCCAATCCTGAAAAATAAGAACTGATCTTTAAAGCAATTGGAATGGAAACAACACTTTGTACTTTCTGAACAATATCTAAATAAACCTTTTCATTTTCTGTTCCTATCTGACGAGGATCAGAAGGAAGAATGAAAATATTTAATTCCAGTCCGTCTGCACCGGCTTCCTGAATCTTTGAAGCATAGGTGGTCCATTCGCTTGAACTCACACAGTTGATACTGGCAATTATAGGAATGCTTGCAGAAGCTTTTGCATCCTTAATTAATTTAAGATAATTGCTAACAGCAGAATCTTTTGAATAGTTGCTGATATAATCTGCAGCTTCAGGATAAGCATTGGCATATTCATCCTGTGAAATAGTTTTATTGATCTCAAGTGTAATTTGTTCTTCAAACAATGATTTTAATACAACAGCACCAGCTCCGTTTTTTTCAATTTCGATAATATTTTCTACTGAGTTTGTTAGCCCGGAACTACCAACAATAATGGGATTTCCCAATTCTAATCCCATATACTTTGTCTTTAAGCTTACCATCTTTTCACAGGTGTTTTATGAAACTTAATTTTCTAATTTTTATTACGAACAAATTTAAAATAATTAAATCAATCTAAAGGGATTAAATTTAAATTTTATCGATTCTAATTAAGGAATGATAAAATGAATAAATGATTAAATGTATAAGATCTTATTTTGGTTGCTTAATAGTTATGATATAACAGAATACGTATTTGTACGTAATATATTGGGATTGTAATCTAAGCCTGAATCGATTTATTTATTCATTTTATCATTTAAACATTGCTTTGATAAGGCAATCTATTCAAAATACTCCGGCCCAAAGTCACTTCATCCGCATATTCAATTTCATCACCTATGGAAATACCTCGTGCTATGGTTGTAATTTGGATATCGAATTCTTTGAGTTGTTTGTAAATATAAAAATTGGTGGTATCTCCTTCAATGGTTGTAGATAAGGCCATGATAACTTCTTTTATTCCCCCTTCTTTTACCCTGTCAACCAAAGATTGAATATTAAGGTCTTGTGGCCCGATGCCATCCATAGGAGAAATGATACCGCCAAGAATATGATAAAGTCCTAAAAATTGTGAAGTATTTTCAATAGCCATCACATCTCTGATATCCTCAACCACACATAGAATAGATTGGTCTCGTTTTGGATTGGCACAAATTTCACAAATATCAGTATCGGAAATATTATGACAAATTTTACAGTGTAGAATTTCATTACGCATCCGAATAATACTATTCCCAAAATTATCAACCTGTTGCGGGTCCTGTTTTAATAAATGGAGTGCAAGCCTTAAAGCACTTTTTCTTCCAATTCCGGGTAGCCTACTTAATTCATTAACGGCCTCTTCCAATAATTTCGACGAATAATTATTCACTGAATGCTACGTTTATGTTATATTGCAAATGTAACTAATTTGATGCTTAAATTGTATAAAAAATCTTTGTGCCTTTTGTATAAATCTTAGTAGCCTTTGTGGTAAAAAATAATCTTTCTATGAAAAACAAATATATCCTTTTGCTGAGTTTCTTTTTATTAGTGAACCATGCCTTTGCCCAAACCAAAAACCAAAAAGACAAACACGGCCGCAAACAAGGCTATTGGAAACAATATGACCAAATGGGCTATGTACGATACGAAGGTCAGTTTAAAGATGATAAGCCTTATGGTGAATTCAAGTATTATTATCCGACCGGGAAAATAAAGGCCATCTCACAAATGAAAAATAATGGAAAACTTACCTATACCAAAATGTATCACCGGAATGGCAAACTCATGGCAGAAGGTAAGTTTGTGAATCAAAAGAAAGACAGTATCTGGTGTTATTATAGCGAATACGACGGTATATTACTGTCTACTGAAAACTATGTTAAGGGGATGCGTGAAGGTGAAGTCAGGAATTACTATCCTAATAAGCAAATTGCTGAAACCTTTATTTACCAGAAAAACTTAAAACATGGTAAGTGGAAACAGTATTATACAGATGGTATACTGAAATTAGAATGCCAATACATCAATAATATAAAATCCGGATTGTTTAAATCTTATCATCCTAATGGCAAAGTGGAACTTCAGGGCAATTATAAGAACGACTTAAAAGAAGGTGTCTGGTTTGAATTTGATAAGGATGGAAAAAAATTTAGTGAAGTGACTTATCGGAATGGGAAGGCAATTTGAAAATGAACAATACGATATGATTGTATGAGTGGATATAGCTGTAAAGACATTGAATAATGAATATCGAACATCGAATAGCCCTGCCTACCGACAGGCAGGGAACACCGAAATGAGTGGGTCGCTGAGCTTGTCGAAGCGTGGTTGAATGACGGATTATAAATTATCAATGATTGTTTTGTTGTTGTGGTTTATGCAGTTTTGAATTAATTTCTTGTATGGCATGTTTTATGCTACTAAACAGAACAAAGAATTCTTCATTATAAATGAGAAACATTCGTATTATTTTTTCTTTTTACAAAATTTGGGTCCTGGCCGGATTCCTGGTAACTGCATTATGCATTATAGGAGCGTATAGAGAGGGAGTTAATTCTGTGACTCCTCTTCTGCTGGGTAAGATTGGAGGGAATGCAGCCATCATTATTATTGTGAATATCTATTTTAAACAGGAGTTCTACTATTATAAGAACTTGGGGCTGTCAAAACAGCTGTTGTGGATCAGTACACAGATTATTGAATTTATTTTCTTTGTTATTATACTCAGTATTTTTTTACCCTATGTCTATATACCACACTTTAACGGCGGATAGCGTAATGATAGAATTTCATCTGAATCGGGTTTTGCAGAATGTTTATTTAAAATGTGAAACCGGGAAAATTATTGGTTTACTGGGTAGAAACGGAAGCGGAAAATCCTGTTTGATGAGAACCATCATAGGTGAATTGCGACCAAAGAACAGTACGATACAATTAGATGGAGTTTCATATCTGGATGGAAAGCGCAAGCCGGAAGATATCTTATATCTGCCCCAGTTCAACTTTATCCCAGGAGCTTTCAGATTGAAAAGGGTATTCAGGGATTTTAACCTGGATCTTTCTTCATTTATACAAGCATTTCCTGATTTTGAAAAATATGCTTCTTCAAAAATAAAGAGCTTATCAAGTGGGGAAAGACGAATTGTTGAAATCTATACTATGCTGAAAGCTGAAACAAAATTCTGTATGCTGGATGAACCTTTCTCAATGGCCATGCCTTTACACATTGATACGATTAAAAAACTGATTGTACAGGAAAAAAAGAAAAAGGGAATACTGTTAACCGATCATATGTATAAACACATTATAGAAATCTGTGATGAAATCTATGTCATTAAAGATGGAACAATCTATTTGACAACATCCGTTGATGATATTGAAAAACTGGGTTACATCCGAAGCAGGCCCGGGATCGTTTCCCCGGAGGGGACGCGATCCCATGTGTGATGTTGCGGGTTGCAGGTTGCGAGTTTCTTGACTTTGTTCGGCCCACTTCGGTGTTCCCTGCCTGCCGCAGGCAGGTATTCTTTTTCCACTACTTCAAAACCAATTATCTTTTTAAGTAAATTTGTTGTGTTCTCCCCCATTAAATTAAATTTTACAGATATTTCCTTATAAGGAAATTTTTTTTATTTTTGTAAGTACAACACAATAAGAACGTGGTTAAGTTTGAAATCGTAATTCTTGAGACTGTCAGACAGTTTTTGAAAAATCTGGATAAAAAGGCGAGTGCCAAAATCATTTTTAATATAAGAAAAGCGCAAGTCACTATTGATCCGGAGCTATTTAAGAAATTAGCAGATGATATTTGGGAATTCAGAACTTTATACAATAAGAACTACTACAGGCTATTAGTCTTTTGGGATAAAACGGGAAATAAGAGAAATCTGGTTGTTTGTGCACATGGGTTTATCAAAAAGACCCGAAAAACCCCAAAAGCTGATCTGGAGAAAGCTAGATTAATTATGAAAAAGTATTTTGAAAATGAAAACGAAAAAGGAAATAAGTAAAAAGGATTTAAAGCAATATTCATTAGATCAGATTACGGATGAGATTGTGGGTAAACCCGGCACAGAAGAAAGGACTTTGTTTGAATTTGAACTGAAATTGGATTTGCTTGGAGACATTATTAAACAAACCCGGAAAGAAAGGCAGCTTACACAATCTCAGTTGGGAGAATTAATTGGGGTTAAAAAAGCTCAGATCTCAAAAATTGAGACTAATGCCAAGGATGTAAGACTTTCGACCATTATGAAAGTATTTAATGCCTTAAAAGCAAAAGTGAAATTCTCGATCGAACTGGATAATCAGGAACTGAATATTGCGTAATTACCAAGTAGTTTATTAAAATGCTTTCGATTGATAGCAGATAATTGGCTATTGGCTGGGATCGTTTCCCCGAAGGGGACGCGATCCCATAGCCGTCAATTTAAGCTTCCATGACAATAGTTATTAAGATATTAGGGTTGATAAGCCTGTAAAAAAAATATAGAACAAATTGATGACTTT
>JANQLW010000008.1 GCA_028280405.1 Bacteroidales bacterium | reverse complement strand
AAACAGAGCTTCTTTCTAAAAAACCGCATCTGGATACAAAATACAATCCATTAATAATAAGCTTATTGCATAAATCTGTCATTGGCAACTTGTTTCAGGATGACGGCTAAAGTAGCTTTTGAGGATAGCTGCTTTTTTATTTATACCTTATTCATGCATAAATTTTACAATATTTTTTTCCTAAATTTGGAAACCTTTTAGAATTCTCCCTGTATAACAACCTATTCCCTATTTGGGAATCGAAAACTAAATTTGTATATTTAGCTAAACCAAACTCAAAATGAACCCATTTAAAATTTTCATTGTAGAAGACGACGCATTTTACGGAAAGATGCTAAAGCATCATCTGTTGAAAAATCCGGATTATGAAGTTGAGCATTTTCTGAATGGGAACGATTGTATAAAAAATTTATATAGAAATCCGGATGTTATTTCACTTGACTATTCTTTACCTGACATTATGGGGCATGAAGTCCTCAAAAAAATTCAGGCATTCAATAAGGATATTCCGGTCATTATCGTTTCCGGACAAGAGGACATCACGACAGCTGTAAAACTTGTAAAAGAAGGAGCTTACGATTATTTTGTTAAAAATGACGAGACAAAAGATCGTTTATGGAATTCAATTACCAAAATCAGGGAAAATTTAAGTTTAAAAAATGAAATTATAGAACTTAAAGAAACCATCGGCAAGAAATACGAATTCCGTAAAGCCATTAAAGGGAATAGTTCTGCAATTAAAGGAATATTTAATCTTATCGAAAAAGCAACAGCTTCCAATATCTCTGTATCATTAACAGGAGAAACGGGAACGGGAAAGGAACAAGTTGCCCGGGCAATTCATTATAGTTCTGGCAGAAGAAAGCAACCTTTTGTTGCAATAAACGTTTCTGCACTACCGGAAACTTTAATTGAAAGTGAACTTTTCGGATATGAAAAAGGAGCTTTTACCGGTGCTAATACCCGAAAAATAGGAAAGTTTGAAATAGCCAATAAAGGAACCCTTTTTCTGGATGAAATATCCGATATGGATCTCAATATTCAAACTAAACTATTACGTGTTCTTCAGGAAAGAGAGTTTACAAGAGTCGGAGGTAACTCAACCATAAAAACAGATGTAAGAATCATAGTAGCCACAAATAAAAATTTGTCGGATGAAGTTCAAAAAGGGAAGATCAGGGAAGATTTATACTATAGATTATTAGGGCTTCCTATAGAGTTGCCGCCTCTTCGTCATCGTGGGGATGATATTGTTATCTTAGCAAAATATTTCATCGAGGAATACGCTAAAGAGAACAAAAACAAAGTACCTCAACTTACCGAAGCTGCTATTAAAAAATTATTAAAATACCCTTACCCCGGAAATGTAAGGGAGTTAAAAGCGGTTGTTGAACTGGCATCAGTATTGGCAGCAGATTATTTGATTGAAGATAAAGATATTAATTTCAATTCGGCTCACGGTACAAGTGATTTCTTAATAGAAGAAGATACCTTACAAGGATATGTAAGGAAAATTATCAGGTATTATTTGCAGAAGCATAATAATAATGTATTGCTTGTTGCAAAGAAGCTTGACATTGGTAAATCGACAATTTACAGAATGTTAAAAAATAAAGAAATCTAAGTAATTCATGGCAGAGAGATACAATCTGGACAAGATCAAAACATTTATTGGAGATGATAAAACGGTATTATTAGAATTAGTTGATATATTTTTGTCGCATACACCTGAAATGGTTGAAAAATTAAACGAAGGGATCAAGAAGGAAGATTACGATCAGGTAAGTTTTTATGCTCATAAACTCAAATCTTCTATAGACAATTTTAGTGTTAACGAGCTTGTTGAAGACATAAGGATTCTTGAGCATAGTGCAAAAAAAAGATCCTCCATTGAGGAGCTTCCGGTTTTGGTTAGTAAGATAAGTTCAATTATTGAAGAAGTAATCTCTTTGATGAAAAAGGATTTTAACAAATAAATCTGACATCCTCTTTCTTTACAACAAATAAAAATTTACAATGGAATATTTCCATGTTTTTTAGGCGGATTTGCTTTGCTTTTATTGCTGGTCATTTCCAATGCCTGAATTAACTTATATCGTGTATCTTTAGGATATATAATTTCATCTATGTAGCCTAACTCAGCAGCTTTATAAGGGCTGGCAAAAGTATTTCTGTAATCTTCTACGGCCTTTTTCTTATCTTCTTCTGATAATGCATTTCTGAAAATGATATTTACAGCTCCTTCAGCTCCCATCACCGCAATCTCTGCCGTAGGATATGCAAAGTTCACATCCGTTCCAATATGTTTACTGGACATTACATCATAAGCTCCACCATAAGCTTTACGTGTAATTACCGTAATTTTAGGAACAGTAGCTTCAGAGAAAGCATATAACAATTTAGCACCATGTTTGATAATTCCTCCAAATTCCTGAGTTGTACCAGGCAAGAAGCCAGGTACGTCTTCAAATGTAATGATCGGAATATTGAAAGCATCGCAAAATCGAACAAAGCGGGCGCCTTTTAAGGAAGAATCTATATCCAGTACACCGGCTAAATGAGCAGGTTGATTAGCTACAATTCCAACCGTTTTCCCACATAACCTGGCAAATCCAATAATTATATTTTTTGCATAATGAGGCTGAACTTCGAAAAAATTATGCTCATCGACAACACTGTTAATTAAATCGTGCATATCGTAAGGTTTATTGGGATCCGTAGGAATAAGTTCATTCAACTTTTCATCTTCCCTTCGGATATCATCAGCACATGGTTTAACAGGAGGTTCCTCCATATTATTTGAGGGGAGAAAACTAAATAGTTCTCTCAACATCATCATGGCTTTTTCATCGTCATCAGCTAAAAAGTGTGCCACGCCACTCTTGGAATTATGAGTCATTGCTCCCCCTAATTCTTCTTTAGTCACTTCTTCATGTGTAACTGTTTTAATAACATCCGGCCCGGTCACAAACATATAAGAAGATTCTTTAACCATCATAATAAAATCTGTCATGGCAGGTGAATACACTGCTCCACCCGCACATGGGCCCAATATAGCAGAAATCTGAGGAATTACACCGGATGCCATTACATTTCTGTAGAAAACATCAGCATAACCACCTAAACTTTCCACACCTTCCTGAATACGGGCTCCACCCGAATCATTAAGTCCAATAACAGGAGCTCCCATCTTCATGGCCAAATCCATTACTTTTATAATTTTATTGGCATTGGCCCTGCTAAGCGTGCCTCCAAAAACTGTAAAATCCTGAGCAAATACATAAACCAGACGTCCATCTATTTTTCCATAACCTGTCACAACTCCATCTCCTAAGATTTTGTTTTTTTCCATTCCAAAATCTGTGGCTTTATGAGTTACAAATTTGTCCAGCTCTACAAAAGTATCCTTATCAAGTAAGAAATCCAGGCGTTCTCTGGCAGTGAGCCTACCTGCTTTATGCTGACGATCAATCCTGTCTTTACCCCCTCCTAATTCTGCAATTTTATTACGCTCTTCAAATTGTTTGAATTTTTCTTGTAATGATGACATAATCTTAAATTTTAATGCTTTATTCTATATAAATTAAGGGTTGATGACCGTCAACGGTATCACCTTCTTTCACTTTAATATCTTTTATGATCCTATCTTTTTTAACCTTGTATTCACTTTCCATTTTCATAGCTGAAATAATAACCACCGTATCTCCGGCTTTTACTTTATCACCTACTTTTACAGGAATTTTCACAACTTTACCCGGCATTGGTGTTGAAATAAAGTTTTCATCATCACCTTCATCCTTCTTACGGCTTTTCAGGTATTTACTTTCAGCATCTACCACTTCAACATCAAAAGATTCATACAAAGTATTTACGATATACTTTTTACAGCTACCATTTTCAAACAGCTCCACATTATAAGAGATTCCATCCATAATTAATGAATAAACTCCTCTTTCAACCATAACAATATCGGCATCATACTTTTTACCATCAAGGGCTATTTTTACCTTATTTCCTTCACGGTTCAGCAGCTCGATTTTTCTGGTTTGGTCGTTTATATTTATTTCGTATGACATAAGCGCATTATTATAGTCTTAAAACATTTTTCTTTCGTCCAAAGTCTTTCCAGTTATTCCCTAAACTTTGGGTTGGTTTCTGAGGTTGAAGTTTAGCTACTTTATCTAAATAATCAACGAAGGCTGTTATCACCGCAACATCTTCATATTCTCCGATACTTTTCTTTTTCTTCATTAAGAAATCATAATTCTTTTCAATAAAATGAGTATTGTAGTTACCTCCAACAAATTCAGAGCAATCTAAAATTCTTTCAAGAAATTTAATAGAAGTTTTAACTCCGGTAATTTTATAATTATAGAGGGCTCTTTTTAAGCGGGCTATGGCTTCATCTCTGGTATTACCCCATACAATTAATTTGGAAATCAACGGGTCATAAAACATTGGAATATCATAGCCTTCATATACATATCCATCATGACGGACACCCAGCCCTAAAGGTTCAGTAATATGTTTAATTACTCCCGGACTAGGCATAAAGTTATTATCCGGGTCTTCCGCATAAATCCGACATTCGATGGCATGACCACTCTGATATAATTCCTCTTGTTTCAATCTAAGTTTTTTCCCGTCAGCAATATTGATCTGCTCTTTTACAAGATCCACACCCACTACCCTTTCGGTAATGGGATGCTCCACCTGCAAGCGGGTATTCATTTCCAGAAAATAATAATTTAAATCATCATCTACAATAAATTCAATAGTTCCGGCACCTTCATAATCAACCGCCTTAGCAGCAGCTACTGCATGTTTACCCATTTCTTCCCTTACCTTAGGAGTCATTAATGGAGAAGGGGTTTCTTCTATCACTTTCTGGTGACGGCGTTGAACAGAACATTCTCTTTCAAAAAGATGTATCACATTTCCATGTCGGTCAGCCAACACTTGAAATTCTATATGATGTGGAGATTCGATATACTTTTCAACATATATGGCATCATCGCCAAAGGCAGCCATGGCTTCTGATTTTGCAGCATTCAGAGCACTTTCAATTTCTGAGGTATCTTTTACCAACCTCATCCCTTTTCCTCCACCTCCGGCAGAAGCTTTTACCATAACAGGGATCCCAATCTCATTAATTACTTCAATGGCTTCTTTAGTATCTTTCAAGGCTTCTGTTGTTCCGGGAACTACAGGAACTCCGGCTTTTAACATCGTTTGACGGGCAGTGATTTTATCACCCATTGTATTAATGGCATATGCTGAAGGGCCAATAAAAATGATGCCTTCTTTTTTACAACGATCCGAAAACTCAGCGTTTTCAGATAAAAAGCCATAGCCGGGATGTATCGCATCAGCTTTGGATTTTTTTGCCACCTCAATAATTTTATCTATAACCAAATAACTTTCATTGGATGGAGACGGGCCTATAAAATATGCTTCATCAGCATATCTTACATGCATGGATTTTCGATCAGCTTCAGAATAAACGGCTACCGATTTAATTCCTAACTCCCGGCATGAACGCATTACCCTTACAGCTATCTCTCCTCGATTTGCAATAAGTACTTTATTAATCATAGGCTAGTAAAAAATATTCGGTATGCATTAAAATTACTTTAAATACACACTTTTTATTCGGATCATAAAGATAGTAGAATTTTTATATTAGCTTTATTGTTAATATTTTAACATAGATATTCAAATAATATCATGCCCTTGTACTACTTACTTATATTGATATTTTAGAACATAATTTTTTCTACGGTTTATTGTTCCATGCTTATATTCAAAATTTTCCAATGAAACATAATTTATAGCATAAAAGTTTTTAATGAATTCATTTATATACTTTTATCAACGATACTGATTGATAATCCAAACTTTTATTATTGTTTAACAATTATCAGTTAATTACTTTAGGATTTGACTCTCAGAATTGATTAAGCTATTTTTATCTTTACTTATATAAGAACAATTGACTCCGTATTTGGGGAACTAATTCTTTTTATGAACAACAATGAATCCGGTTCAGGCATAACAGTCTGAAAATTAAAAACTTTTCAAAAACTGGCATAAATGTTTAATTATTTATATATAATATAACGATCAATAAAAAGAGTAGTTATGAATAGAATAAATTTTTTGCTGGCAATTTTATCTTTGGCAATGATTATTGGTTGTAACAAATTTCCTGAACCCGACCCAGGCAATGGAAATAACAACACAAATACTTATGAAACTTTAAGTATTGCCTCAGATTTCAAATTCAAGAGCAGCCAAAAACTGACCTTAAATCTATCTGTTACTCCTCATATCGTAAATGAGGCTCCTCATATTTTTAAAATTTATCAGGGAGCTCCCGGCAGAGGGGGGAAATTATTGGCACAGGGTATGACCGATGAAAACTATGATTACAGCGTAAGTTTTGTTGTTGCAGATAGAATTGATTCTATATTTATAGAAAATAAAAATGCCAACGGAATCTATGAATTAGTCGGTAAAAAAGTAAATGGAACAACAATCAACCACGAATTCAATACAAACACCCTGTTAAATGGTATGGCCAATACTAAATCCACATATGACGATCCGGGTTGTGGTTCTGATTGTGATGTTAATATTTCCGGAATTCATACAACACTTTTATTAGATAAGGATGATTACTGTGTAGCTCCGGGATCTTCATTAACCATTACCGGGCAATTAGAATTACAAAACAGGGCAACCTTGGTTATTTGTGGAGAAGCAAGCATTAATGAGTTTACACTTATAGATCAAAAACCTGTTAAGATTTATATTAGTGAAACCGGAAAACTAACGATTCCGGGAGATCTTACAATTACCACAAAACATTTACATATCTATAATTTCGGAGAATTAGATATTGTTGGCAACTTAACTACTTTTAAAGGGCAAAGATTTTATAATTATGAATTATTAAGTATTGGAGGGAATTACCTTAGTTATTCCGATAAATTTCAAAATGAGGGAATTATTAACATTACGGGCAATTTTTCATATCTGGATAAAAGCAGATGTAAGAATTATGGAACCATAAACGTTAGCGGAGATGCTACATTCAGCTCAAAATCTATCTTTTATAATTATTGCAAATTACAGGTAGAAAATGACTTAACAGTTAATCAGCAATTTAGAAACTATAGTTATGTGAAGGTGGAAAATGACCTGATAGTATCTGATGATATGAGATATTTTTCTTACAATGGTTCCTTGACGGAAACCAAAAATCTCACCAGCGATGGTGATATCAGATCAGGAGGTACCGGTTATTCTAAAATTAACATAAGGCAAACTACTATTTTGAATGCAGGTTCAAAAGTTTCTAATAAAATGGATTTGTGTGATAGCGATGGTGTTATAGAAACTAATGAAGCTCAAATAAGTAATAATGTGGTATATTGTGAAACAACCATTCCTGAAAGTGGATGTAATCCCGGATCAGAAGGAGGAACCGGAACGATTGATACAGATGGTGACAATGTTCCTGATGTAGATGATGAGTTTCCTGATAATGCTGATTTTGCTTTTGTAAGTTATTATCCAAATCAGGACGATTTTGCTACCCTTGCTTTTGAAGACCTATGGCCAGGCAGAGGGGATTATGACTTCAACGATCTGGTATTGGATATTCAGTACAAAATCATTACGAATGCACAAAACAAAATTGTACAGATAGAAGCCAAAACACATGTTCGTGCAGCAGGTGCTACATTAGATAACGGATTTGGTGTTTCATTCCCAACTTCTTCAGCAAATTGCGAACAAGTTACAGGATACAGGCACCAAAAGAATAACCTGGATATAAATGCCAAAGGTTTTGAAAACGGACACAATGGAGAAACTGTAGTCATTTTCTATGATGCAATAAATACCATTTATGGTGCCAATATTATAAATACAGAATATACACGCCCATATGTTGAGACTGATACTTTAACCGTCATTATTACTTTCAGTAATCCGGAAATGTCACTTGGGAATGAACCATATAATCCATTTATATATATAAACCAGGAAAGAGGAAAAGAAGTGCATTTGATTGACAATAAGCCTACTGATAAGGTAGATGATTCATTTTTTGGTATATCTCACGATAATTCAATACCAAGTCAGGGTAGGTATTATGTAACAAATAATAACTTACCCTGGGCGATTATCATCCCTGCAAGTTTGGATTATGCTATTGAAAAGGCTGATGTTTTATCAACCCATCTAAAATTTGAAGAATGGGCAACCTCCTCCGGTAGTTTATTTAATGACTGGTATCTTGATAAACCAGGATACAGGGAATCGGAAAATATTTATAGTAAACCCGATTAAGAATATAAAAAGACTTTAAGATTCCTAATCAAAAACCTACTCTTTTGGAGGAAATATTTCCGATTTGATCTGTAAATAATACAGTTTAGACTTTAAAAAGAACAATAATATATATTTTAGGCATAGCAGCCGATTATATATATATAATTTTTCATATATTGTATCACCGCAAGGCAACAAGAATATGAATCAATTACCTTAGGGTATTTTAATAGGGAAAACATAATGGGCTATACGTAATACTATCTATTGGGTAGGTATTTGGGATCATCACCGAGTTACATTTTTGTATCAAAAAATACCAGAATTTTAATCAAAAAAGGTTTTTTAGTTTAAACCATTTTTAACACTCAATAATTTAAATTTATCATTAATCATGCTCTACAAAATCCTCCCAATTATTTTATTGACATTAATCTCTACACCTTCTTTTTCGCAGCATGAAGATACAACAAGCGAATATTTAATCAGGGAAAAAGCTGAAAAAACATATGGCCTGGACGATCGCTTAGTCAGTGGTTTATTTTATAAACACAAACACCCCGAAGCAAACAATCATCCGTATTTCTTAAGTGAATCATGGAAAGAAGGTAGTGTATTCATCAACACATTGGAATATAAAAATCTACTATTAAATTATAATTTAGTAACAGAAGAAATCATTTTATATCAAAAGTTTAAAACCAATAATGTTCAAATACTTTTAAACAATAAGATTATTGATTCCCTCCGACTTCATACATATTTATTTATAAATGCATTACATATGCCGGTTAAATGCGAGAAGGGCTTTTATGAAGTCATATACAGAGGAAACTTTAATGCTTATAAAAAGCATTCAAAAGTATTTCACAATGACAGGGATGCCATGAGCCCCAAAGGAACATACTCAAAAAATAAAGAGCAATTGTATACTCTTTTTAAAAACGGAAGTTTCATAAGAATAAAAAACAAAGGGACACTCCTCAAACAATTTGGAAGCCGTAAAAAAGCGATTAAACAATATTTACGGCAAAACAATATCAATTTTAAGAAAATAAACAGGGAACAACTAATTAACCTTCTTCAGTTTTGTGATGAAAGAATATCTAACTAATCAATTAAAAAGTAAACTCATAGCAACATTAATAATATTTGCTTTGAATTCTCAAATCTTCAGCCAAGCAAATGATTATGATATTAATACCTATAATGGCTTAAAGTGGGAACAATTTATAAAAAAGGCTGAGTCGGATTTGAACGTAAAATTTTATTTTAATAATTCTGACATTCCTGATTTTACAGTAAAAACAACTCCAAAAACTAAAACATTAATCCAATTATTGGTTTATAATCTTGAAGCGTACAAAATTCATGTTTCTATAGATAAGAGGGGAAACATTTTTCTTTCAAAAGGCCAGAAACTAATTACAGGATTACCTTCAAATTTCTTTAAGCAGCAACAATCAACTCAAAAGAGTATTCAAGATACTATTGACCGGAACAAAGAAGAAAAAAGCAAGTTTATAAAAACCTCCAGGGATTATATTGCAAAAACAATCATTGTCGGTACCAAAAAGAAAGGTGTACATAAGTCCAGGCTAAAACTTGACGGGACTGTTCGAAATTCTAAAACAGGAGAAGCTGTCAATAATGTAACTATCATTGATAAAGAAACGAAAAAAGGTGTAGTCACAAATATCAAAGGTGAATTTTCACTGGTATTAAACAAAGGCAATCATATTTTGGAAATTAGCAGTGTGAATATTAATAAAAAGCAGCTAAAACTAGATTTACTTTCAGATGGGAAAATTGAAATATGGGTAGAAGATAAGGTAATTATGCTGGAAGGTCTTGAGGTCAGAGCTCAGAAAAACAATCTTAAGGAAATTAATATGGGGATTGAAAATCTAAGTTCCAAAGCAGTAAAAAATATCCCTTTGGTTTTTGGAGAAAAAGATATTATAAAAGTTGCCCTTTTACTTCCGGGAGTTCAAACTGTTGGCGAAGGCTCAGCCGGATTTAATGTAAGAGGTAGTCCAACGGATCAAAATATATTTTATATTAACAGTGTCCCTGTGTATAATACTTCACATGCCTCCGGATTCTTTTCAGCTTTTAATTCAGATGCAATAGATGAATTTTCTTTACATAAAAGTAATATTCCGATCGAATACGGCGGACGTATTTCTTCTATTTTCAACATAAAGGCAAAGCAGGGCAGAGAAGATGGAGTGACTGCAAATGGAGGAATCGGATTTATTACAGGCAGGGTTTTAGCCGAAGGGCCAATACAAAAAGGGAAAAGCAATTTTGTAGTAGGGTTACGTTCAACTTATTCAGATTGGGCTGTAAATATGATGACCAATAATGATAAGGTTAAAAACAGTAAGGCCCGTTTCATGGATGCATTAACGAGCTTTACATTCCGGTTAAACCCCAAAAACCTGATTAACATTTTTGCTTACCACAGCAGAGATAAAATGACCCTGGCAGCTACCAAAAATGATCTGGATTATAAAAATACCGGTGCATCACTAAACTGGTTTCACTACTTCAAACAAAATTCATTGAATATCAGTCTGGTTCACAGCCATTACAATTTTTATGAAGAAAGTAAAATTTCTGCTTTTACATCTTATAGCAACTCAAATAAGATTCAACATAACGAATTGAAAGCAACATTAAAATTTAAATTAGATAAGGAAAATGCTATCACAATAGGAGCAAATTCAATTTTGTATAACAATAATAAAGGAAGTTATATTCCCTTATCCAGTGAAAATCCACAGGAACAAATTGATTTTGGGAAGGAAAAAGGCCTGGAAGCAGCCATTTTTATAGGAGCTGAATGGAAAGTTTCAGAAAAATTATCACTCTATGGTGGACTAAGATATAATCTATTTTCATCTCTGGGGCCACAACAAATAAACACTTATAAGGAGGGGCTACCTAAAATAGAGGAAAACATTATTGAAACCATCACTTATGGTGATAATGAATTCATTAAAACCTTTAAGGGACTTGATTTCCGATTTTCAGGTCGTTATCTGTTAAAAGATAACTTATCCCTGAAACTATCCTACAACCGTATGCATCAATTCCTATATGTATTGTCAAATACGATTTCCGTTTCTCCAAACTATAAATGGAAACTAATTGATCCTAATTCAAAACCAATCAGGGGAGACCAATACTCCATAGGCTTATTTTCGAATATTTTTGATCATAAATTTGAATTTTCTGTAGAATCCTATTATAAAAAGTCGGAAAATGTGGTTGAAATTAAAGATGGGGCAGACTTATTTTCCACACCATATTTTGAACAGATAACTTTACAGGGAGATTTGAAGGCCTATGGGATTGAATTGATGTTGAAGAAACCAAAAGGGAGGCTTTCAGGATGGATTAATTATACATATTCGCTTTCAGAAATAAAGGTAGATGATGAATTCGGAGAAAACAGAATCAACAATGGCAATAAATATAAATCTAACTACGATAAACCACATAATTTAAATATTGTAGGAAGTTATATTTTTTCCAGAAGGTGGAGAATGTCTGCCAACTTTGTCTATTCAACAGGCAGGCCAATCACCTATCCATCTTCCATATATAAATTCGGTGAAGGAATCAGATTACACTACTCGGAAAGAAATGCATATCGTCTACCCGATTACTACAGGCTTGACCTTTCATTTACAATGGAGGGGAATTTAAAAAAACAAAAAATAGCTCATGGCTCATGGACCTTCTCCATATATAATGTTCTTGGTAGAAAAAATGCCTATTCTGTCTATTTTAATAGGGAAAACAATGCATTAAAAGGGTATAAATTATCAATTTTTGCCGCCCCAATTTTCTCACTTACATATAATTTTAAATTAGGAAATTATGACAACTAAAATTCCAAATATTATTAGAGTAATTATTATCTCTCTGATATCCTCCTGTTTTTGTTTTTCCTGTGTTGAAGATTACTGGCCTGAATTAAAAGCTGACGATCAAAACCTTTTGGTCGTTGACGGAAAAATTACAAATAAACCCGGTCCCTACAAAGTGGTTTTATCCCGGTCTTCTAATATTCAGAAACAATTTGAATATATCCCGGAAACGAATGCAATTGTAAGCATAACAGATGAGCAGGGGAATTCAGAAACATTGACAGAAGTGGAAGATGGTATATATTTAACAAGCCAAGGAGGAATACAAGGTGTTATTGGGAATAAATATAAAATAAGTATACAGACTTCCGATGGAGAAAAATACGAATCGGAATTTGATGAAATCCGGGAAACTGTTCCAATAGAAAATTTAAAAGCAGCAATTGAAACCAATGAAATTTTTAATGAAAATGAGTTGATCGAAGAACCGGGAATTCAGTTTTATGTTGAACCGGAAATTTCATCAGAAAATCCAAAATATTTATACTGGGGACTGGAAGAAACCTATGAATATCATGCAAGATACAGGACTTATTATGAACTAAATAAAGGAGACAGCAGGGATATCTATTCACTTAATGATTTAAGAGAACTTAAAGACACCGAAAAAAGATATTATTGTTATAAAACCAATCATTTAAAAGATATATTTACTTATAATGGAGAATTCCTTTCTGAAGGCTCAAGGAAAGTTCCTTTAAGTTTTCTAGCTTTTGGCACTTCCAAAGCCGATTTCAGATATTGTTTAACAGTTACCCAATATACAATATCAGAACAAGCACATTTGTTTCTGAAAAGTATGAAAGAGCTCAATAAGGATGATGGGAACCTTCACTCTAAACAACCATACCAGGTTTTCGGGAACATAAAAAATATTGAAAATGAAAATGAAACGGTGTTAGGCTTCTTCTTTGTCGCAGGGGCTTCTGAAAGTGAAAGGATTCTAACTGAAGCACCCCCTCAATATATCGAATACCAAGAACCTCTTTGCACCCTTATATTCGATGATATTTTTGAAACCCTTAGAAAAATTGATGAAGAATCTTTGCCGGTTTATGTAACCTTGGTAGATGAGAGGGAAGGTGGAGGTGAAAGTATGATTAGTGCCTTTCCGGCCTTATTGTTATATACACCGGAATGTATTGACTGTACTGTAAAAGGAGGTGTTGTAATTAAGCCCGATTATTGGGATAACAGCTTTATTTATGAATTAGAAGAAGATTAATAGTTATGAATAAAACGATATTTACCATTTTACTAATATTTCATGCATTAGCTATTTATGCTGAAAATGAAAATAAAAAACCGTTTAATAAGGCTACAGAAAAGGTTTTTGTTCAAACCGACAGAGATATTTATCTGATCAATGAAAATATATGGTTTACAGCTTCATGTTTTATAGGTGATCATATTCATAACAATATAAGTAATATACTATATATAGAAATATATAACAATACAAAGGAGTTCAGAGTCAAGAAAAAGTTCAGGATAAAAAACGGAAAAGCCACAGGTATGATAAAAATTCCGAAAGAATTCGATTCTGAAAATTATGCCTTAAGGGCTTATACTCAGTTTTCAAAAAACTTTTCGCATGAAACTTATTTTACCAAGGTGATTAGCATCATTAACCCCACCTCAAATATTACAATTTCCCCTTATAAACCTGAAGTAAAAAAAGATTTCCGGAATTCTTTGCCATTCCACATAAGCTCAAAAAAAGAAAAAGACTATATCAATCTGGAAATTGATAAAAATAACTTAACAGAAAATCATACGAATTTTTTTACATTGGAAACCTTGTCAAATGATTTAAACCTTATATCAACAAATCATTTAAGCCTTGTTACTGATAAAAAACAGCTCCGTTTACCCTATAGTAAATTATGTGAAGGAATAAACTATTTTGTATTGAAGTCGGAGGATAATAAAATTGCAGGTATACATGCTTTCTATAAAAAAAGTTCCCGAATCAAACTACGTGTTCAAACGAATAAAAAAAATTATGAAAACAGGGATAGAGTAGAATTAATTATTTCCGATCAAAGTATATTTAAAGATTCCCTGAAAGATGTTTCTGTCTCAGTTGTAAAAAAAGGGACACAGCATAGTATAAAAAACGTGATTAATTACATAAAGAATGACCCGACGCTCCTGGGTAGCTTTCTTCTAAGTACAAATAACACAGCAAAACTATCTGATGAGCAACTAAACAGTTTAATGAAACAATACAATTCCATTCTTTCTAAAAAATATAGCAATTACGTATTTGGAAAAAACATTCAGGAAATTTGGTGGGTACCGGAAATACGCGATGTTAGTATAAGTGGGATTGCCTATACAAAATCTACGAACACTCCAGTTTCAAATTTGCCTGTTTTCATCTCATCCTTTAACAATAATCCCCAATTACATGTTTACAAAACTACACAAAACGGAGATTTTATATTCTCCCTCAATAATTTGATTGATTCTCAGAACCTCTTTATTTGCGCGAATTCAAATCTGGGGAATGATATTGTACTTCGAATAAACAACGATTTTGTCCGTAAATATCCGAATCAATTGCTTGCAGGGATACAACTAGATAGCACCTGCCAAGAATTAATAGAAGAAATGTATATTAACAATCAGGCAAATACAATATTTAAATCCGGCACAAACACTTTAAACAATATTAATAAACAACTTCCATTCATCTTTAACAATCCCGACAAAACCTATGAAACAAAGGACTTTGTATTTACTTCTTCATTAGAAGTTTTTTTCAGGGAAATTGTTTCCTGTGTAAATGTCAGAAACAGGAAAGGGCATATTAGTTTAGGAATTATTGACAGGGATGAAAAAATGGTTTATTTCAACCCTTTGATACTGGTTGACAATATTCCGGTTTTCGATGTAAATGAAGCAATGAGCATACCTCCTTCTGTGATTGAAAGCATTGGTATCTACCGGCAATCTGTAGTTTTAAATAATATGGTATTGAACGGGGTTATCATGCTAAATACAACTACCGATGATTTTGGCGGGATAAAACTACCGGAGAATGCAGTTTTTCTTGATTACCAAACAATTTCTGACCACTATGAATTTGTTTCACCAGAGTATAAATCTGAAATAAAAAAACAAAACCGAAAAGCTGATTTCAGGACTTTGCTTTACTGGAACCCGGATATCAAATTCAGTAAAAATAAAAACATATCATTTTATACCTCTGATCATTGTTCGGAATATGAAATCATCGTAAGGGGATATACTAAAGATGCCAAAGAATGCTATGGTAATACGGTTATAACAGTAGGAAAATAGTTTAACTTTCCTCTTCAAAAAATAAAAAAATTTATTTTTTATTTTGCTCACTTCAGGATTAAACTATTTTGATTTTATTCCCAAGTGATCCCGAAGGGATTCGAACCCCCAACCACCAGAACCGGAATCTGGTATTCTATCCAGTTGAACTACGGGACCAATTATATTCAAGCCTCTATACTTCTCAAGTCGTTAAAAAGTCTACCTGGTATTCCCTGCCTGCCGACAGGCAGGTATACAGTTAAACTACGGAACCTGAAAATTGTTGCAAAGTTAATAAATCATTAGCGCTATTTATAGATAAAAATATTTAATTTTGACAATCAAATAATTCATTCACATTATGTCAGATAAAATCTTAAATCATGTGTCTGCAGGCGTAATTACCGGTGCAGATGTTCAAAAAGTTTTCAATATAGCAAAGAAAAACAATTATGCGCTGCCCGCAGTAAATGTGGTTGGCACCAATTCGCTTAATGCCGTATTAGAAGCAGCTAAAGTGGTTAATTCTCCAATCATCATTCAATTCTCAAATGGTGGAGCTGCTTATTATGCAGGTAAAGGAGTTTCAGGAGAAAGAGCAGCAATTGCAGGTGCTGTTTCCGGAGCTTATCACATTCATCAATTAGCTGAAATTTATGTTGTCCCTGTGATTATTCATACAGATCATGCTGCCCGAAAATTATTACCCTGGATTGACGGATTACTGGATGCCGGAGAAGAAAACTTTAAAAAATATGGAAAGCCATTATATAGTTCACACATGTTAGATTTATCTGAAGAGTCATTGGAAAAAAACATTGAAACCTGCAAACGCTATTTAGAACGTATGAGTAAAATCGGTATGACTCTGGAAATAGAATTGGGTATTACCGGTGGTGAAGAAGATGGTGTTGATAATACAGATGTTGATAGTTCAAAACTATATACACAACCTGAAGAAGTTTCCTATGCTTACGAACAATTAAGCAATGTAAGTGATCAATTTACCATTGCTGCAGCATTCGGAAATGTACATGGGGTTTATAAACCAGGAAATGTAAGATTGGAACCTACCATTTTATATAACTCACAAAACTACATTCAGAAAAAATTCAACACTGAAGTTAATCCGGTCAGTTTTGTTTTCCATGGAGGTTCGGGTTCTCCACAAGAGAAAATTCGCGAAGCGATTTCTTACGGAGTGGTTAAAATGAATATTGATACCGACACACAATGGGCCTATTGGGAAGGTGTAAAAAAATATAGTGAAAAGTACAATGCCTATCTTCAAGGACAAATTGGAAATCCTGATGGTGAAGATGTACCTAATAAAAAATATTACGACCCACGTAAATGGTTAAGAGAAGGTGAGCTTTCAGTAGTTGAAAGATTGAAAGTTGCCTACGAAGATTTAAATTCTGTTAATAGAAATTAATTGTAAAGAAAATAGAATATTCAAGGGGCTTCTATGTTGTAAAGCAAGTAGAAGCCTCTTTTTTAATATGCCAATGGAGCTAGCTTAATTTTTGATTTCACAACCATAGCTCCTCTATAGCCATATCTTCTTTTTATTTTCCAAAGAAACTCTTCTGCTTCAAGCTTAGTTCTAAAATCTCCAACAACTACTCTGAACCATGGCTCCTGATAACTTTTATATGAAGGGACTTCAGGATATCTGTTATCAAATTTTTTCTTTTCCCATTCAATTCTTTCAGATGCATTATTACCAACCTCTCTAAAGATTAACACTCTGTAGCCATCAATTCCATTATGATCTTCTTTCAACAGATAAGCTTGCATAGCTTTTTTATGTAGCTTTATCAAACTATCTACTCTAACATCTTTATTAATATATGATTCTGTTGTATCCTGAATCATTTCCTGCTGAGTATAAGAAGCTATCGAAATAGCAATAATTGAAATAATTATAAAAAATCTTTTAATCATAATTCCTTTAATTTCCCGGCCTGACATTCAAAACAGGTATGGATGAATTACTAATTAATAATTGTGCATCTGGACCTAAGAACGCATGACTTTTCTTATTATTTTGTTCAGTCATAATTCCGATCATATCTGCATCCACTTTTTCAGCAAATTCAATAATCGTTTTGGTAATGTCATCTGTTTTTACCATTTGCTCGGCAAAGTTAACTTTATTTTTATTCAGAATCTTAATGGCCTTCTGTTCATTATTAATAACTTTTCGTTTTATGGCCTCAATAACCGAAGGATATAAGGAAAGCACATGCACTTTAGCATTAAAAATATTTGCAATCTGAGATACAAACTCTATTTTCTCAAGGGTCTCCGGAGTACTATCGATAGGGATTACAATTTGTTTTATTTTATTCTTAATTGGGAAATGCTGCCTCAATGTGATTACCGGACAAGGGGCATGTGTTACAATTCTATAGGCATTACTTCCAATCCAATACTCTTCAAAGCCACTGGCACCATGCGTACCCACAATGATCAGGTCAGTACGATTCGCTTTTGCATTTAAGGAAACTTCCTGATAAACTTTTCCTTTTTTCAGCTTATAGCCTAACTTTCCATTTAGCTTATCCTGATATTTAGTAAGAACATCATCCAGAACATTGATCATATCCTTACGTTTTTCCGGTTCTACAAAATAAAAGTCATCTTCATCTTGTGAAGAATTATCCACCCAAATTAACTGGATATCAGCTTTCATAATATTGGCTACTGAAATAGCATATTCTAATGCATGGAATGAGCAGCTTGAAAAATCGATGGCAACATTAATTTTTTTCATAGGTTGGAGGTTTTGATGTGCTTCTGTACTAATTTAATACAAAAAACAACAGATATCAATCTTTTCAAGAATTATAAAAGATAGCAGATAGACTTTAAAACATATTTGTTACTTTTGTTTTCAAACGAAGACTACCCATGAACGAAAACCTGGACCCAGCAAAAACGAATTTAAGTCAGACCGAGAAGGAGATTGAAAAGGTATTGCGCCCGATTGAATTTTCTGATTTCACAGGCCAGCCAAAAGTAGTTGAAAACTTAAAAGTTTTTGTCGAGGCTGCCAATTTAAGGGATGAGGCTTTGGATCATGTGCTCTTACATGGCCCTCCGGGCTTAGGAAAAACAAGCTTATCTCATATCATAGCCAATGAATTAAATGTAGGGATCAAGATTACTTCAGGCCCTGTGCTCGATAAGCCTGGAGATTTAGCCGGGCTATTAACAAACCTTGAAGAGAATGATGTTCTTTTTATTGATGAAATTCATCGTTTAAGTCCGATTGTTGAGGAATATTTATACTCAGCAATGGAGGACTTTAAAATTGACATCATGATTGAAACCGGCCCCAATGCCCGTACCGTTCAAATTGTATTAAATCCTTTTACCCTGATTGGTGCTACAACCAGATCCGGTTTATTAACAGCTCCATTAAGATCAAGGTTTGGGATCAACTCCAGACTGGAGTATTATAATTCCGAAACTCTAAAAAGTATTATTCTTCGTTCTGCAGACATACTAAAAGTAAAAATCAGTGATGATGCAGCTTTGGAAATCAGCCGTAGAAGCAGAGGGACTCCAAGAATAGCTAATTTATTATTACGCAGGGTTCGCGATTTTGCACAAATAAAAGGAACCGGACAAATTGATCTGGCAATTTCCCAATTTGCATTATCAGCTTTAAATGTAGATAAGAATGGCTTGGATGAAATGGATAATCGAATTTTATCCACAATCATTGAAAAATTTAAGGGGGGCCCGGTTGGGCTTACAACCATTGCCACTGCAGTAGCTGAAGAAGCGGGAACCATTGAAGAAGTTTATGAACCTTTCCTGATCCAGGAAGGATATATTATGAGAACGCCCAGGGGAAGAGAAGTAACTCCCCTTGCCTATCAGCATCTTGGCAAAATCAAGGGAGCTGACCAAAATAAACTATTCTAAATGTATTCATCATGCTGAATAAATCAGAATTAAGCCGGGCCATTATTGAAAAAGCCAAAGCGCTTGGTTTTGAAAATTGTGGTATCAGCAAAGCTGAATTCCTTGATAAAGAACAGCCCAAATTAAAAAAATGGCTGAATCAAAGCATGCATGGTGAAATGCACTATATGGAAAATCACTTTGAAAAAAGGTTAAATCCGTCAAAACTTCATGAAGGAGCAAAATCCGTAATTTCTGTATTGCTCAATTACTACCCTGAAGAAAAAATTTCCGAAGAAGATAATTATACCATCTCAAAATATGCCTATGGCAAGGATTATCATTATATATTAAAGGATAAGCTTAAGATACTTTATCAGCAGATTGAAAATTTAGCAGAACAAAAGATAAGTGCCCGTTTATTCGTGGATTCGGCACCTGTACTGGATAGAATCTGGGCTGTCAAATCCGGTTTGGGATGGATCGGTAAGAATACTTGTTTAATAGTACCTAAAAAAGGCAGTTTCTTTTTTATAGGTGAAATCATTTGTGATCTGGAATTAGACTATAATGAAAATATAATTTCTGATCATTGCGGTAGCTGTACAAAATGTTTAAATGCTTGTCCTACCAATGCATTGATCAGTCCGTATAAACTGGATGCCCGAAAATGTATTTCCTATCTTACTATTGAATATAGAGGCGATTTACCTGAATATTTAAAGCCAAAATTCGGCAACATAATATTCGGATGTGATATATGCCAGGATGTTTGCCCTCATAATAAGTTTTCTTTGCCTAACAAAATTGAAGAGCTTAAACCTAAACAAGAGCTTAAGAAAATGCGTAAATCCGATTGGGAAAAATTAAGCAAAAAAGAATTTAAAACCTTATTTGGAGGAACTGCATTGGAACGTACAAAATACGAAGGATTGAAAAGAAACATTGAATTTCTAAAAAACCAATGAAATAAAAAATTGAATTAACCTACTAATAAATTACACCCTCTAACATCTGAAGAATCAAATC
The DNA here is from genome assembly GCA_028280405.1 of Bacteroidales bacterium. Taxonomy (GTDB): domain Bacteria; phylum Bacteroidota; class Bacteroidia; order Bacteroidales. Next base: position 15,508 of record JANQLW010000008.1, on the reverse strand, counting down.
GTCCAAGAATTTCAAAACTTCGGTCATGATGCTTTTTCCCTAAATCTTGGGTCATGATAAAAGAGCAGCTGTGAATATTTGCCAGATCAATAATATTGATACCTCCATTTTTTCCGTCTTCTACTAAACTCAAAGGATCATTTGCATCTCTGATCATTACTTTCATCCATGGGGGACATTCAAAAATTCCATTGCCTCTGGAATATGCCTGAGACAATAATTCTGTCATTCCGTATTCTGAGAAAATATGATTAACATTCAAACCTTTGGTTAAGATTTCATGTAGTTCCTCCCTAACCAGTTCTTTTCGTTTCCCTTTCATACCTCCCGTCTCCATAACAATTAAATCCGGATGTTTAATTGTATATTTTTCTGCTAAATCTAATAAAGCATAAGTAACACCAAGCAATATGATTTTTTGCGATTTTAACTCTTCAGTATTAATTAGTTCAGCCAATTCGTCGAGATTATGCAGATAAAAACCACTTTGATTATTATTCGAAAGTTTAATCAATTTTTCAGCCATATAAACCAGACTGGAACCTTCTCTTTCCAGATATGAAGGAAGCAAAGCCAATACACAATAGTCTTTGATATCTCCAAAAAAATAAGAAAAGCCATACATAAAACTTTGCTCGTACAACATCAGATCGGTAATATAGTGCCTGCTCTGCATCATTTCTGTTGTACCACTGCTTTCAAATATTTGTTCAGTTGAATGTGATCCAGAAACAATTTTATGCTTTTTAAAAAACTCGATAGGTAAAAAAGGGATTTCTTCCACAGTATTTATTTCATCGACATTAATTCTTAAGTTTTCAACATAATTTGCATATACTTGATTATACCTAAGCTGATATTGAAAAATCTCCATTGCAAGAGCATTAAAATCCGAAGTATTTTCGATTTTAAATAGTTTACCTAAGAGTTCATCGATTTTTAGCATAATTACACAAATTTAATTAAATGTATCGTATTTTAAATTTGTATTTTTATACTTCGTTTGAATAGATTATAAAAACTCCTCTAAAGAAGTGCACGAAAGACAAAATAAGTATAAATCAAGGAAATACATTGTGCAAACCATATTTGTGGCAATTGCCATTATTTTTTTAATTCGCTTATTTATCTTGCAAGTGGTAGAAAATGAATACAAATTATCTGCCCAAAACAATGTACTGAGGTATGTAACACAATACCCCGGTCGCGGATTAATTTATGATCGCTATGGAGAACTTCTGGTTTTTAATGAAGCCTGCTATGATTTACTGGTCATTCCCCGACAGGTAAAAGATATAGATACTGTATTACTTTGCAGGCTTTTAAATATTAGTACCGAAGATTATATCAAAAGATTTCAGAAAGCAAAAAAGTATTCCAGATATAAACCCAGTATTTTTCTGGAACAAATTTCAAGAGAAGATTATGGTTTCTTGGAAGAACAACTCTATAAATTTCCCGGATTTTTTGTTCAGACACGTACACTCAGAAAATACCCGCATACTAATGCAGCTCATATTTTAGGCTATATAGGAGAAGTAAACAGTAATGATTTGGAAAAAGATGAGTATTATACACAGGGCGACTATATCGGAATTAGTGGAATTGAAAAATTCTATGAAAAAGATTTGAGGGGTAAAAAAGGATTGAAAATAAAAATGGTTGATGTATTCAACCGTGAAAAAGGGAGTTATATGGACGGGAAATATGACTCTTTGGCTATAGCCGGAAAAGATTTGCACTTAACTATTGATCTGGTTTTACAGGAGTATGGCGAAAGACTAATGCAAAATAAAAGAGGAGGAATTGTTGCTATTGAACCCAGTACAGGTGAAATTCTTGCAATGGTATCTGCTCCATCATTTGATCCAAACCTTCTCGTGGGAAGAATCCGAAGTCAGAATTACTCTATGTTAAGTGGAGATACATTAAATCCACTCTTCAACAGGGCAATTATGTCCCAATACCCTCCGGGCTCTACTTTTAAACCTATTAGTACAGTTATAGGTTTAAATGAAGGCGTGCTTAGTACGAAAACAAAATATAGTTGTGCCGGAGAAAATGCAAAACCTATAAAATGCAGCCATAATCATGAATCACCACTTGACCTGATTCATGCAATTGAACAATCTTGTAATCCTTATTTCTGGAAAGTTTATAAATCTATTATTGAACAGGATAAGTTCAGCACCGTACAAGAAGCATATGATCATTGGGGGAATGAAGTAAGAAACTTTGGTGTAGGAAAAATCTTAAAAACAGACATAAGCGGACAAAAAGATGGAAATTTACCTACGCATCATTATTTTGACGGATATTACGGACCAAAAGGTTGGAAAGCTATAACTACGAGATCATTATCAGTCGGACAGGGAGAGATAGAACTCACTCCTTTACAATTGGCTAATGTTGCAGCAATTTTTGCAAACAGAGGTTATTATTATGATCCGCATATAGTAAAGGCCAAAGGAAAAGATAAAAGAGATAATACTGAATACATAAACAGGACAGACCTCCCATATTCTAAAGAACATTTTGAAATTGCAATAGATGGAATGAAACTGGTTTATGAAGGAAATCATGGTTCTGCCAGATGGCATAGAGTAAAAGGAATTAGTATGTGCGGAAAAACCGGCACAGCACAAAACCCTCATGGAGCATCTCATTCTGTTTTTATGGCATTTGCCCCGGTAGAAAATCCTAAAATTGCAATTGCTGTTCTTGTTGAAAATAGTGGTTATGGGTCTACATGGGCGTGTCCGATTGCATCTTTAATGATCAGAAAATACATACAACGGGAATTTAAGCCTACAAGAACTGAGAAGAAAATATTAGAAGCAAATTTATTAAATGTAATACCAGAAGAAGATTAAATGAGAGAACGTAAAGCCATATTATATAATATTGACTGGAGTATGATCTTATTATTCCTTCTCATGATGTTTTTTGGCTGGATCAATATTTACTCTGCAGTATTTGATGAATCGCACAGCAGTATATTTGATTTTTCTCAACGTTATGGGAAACAATTAATATGGATCTTAGCTGCACTGGTACTTGGTTTTTTCGTTTTAATCATTGATAGTAAGTTTTTTTCTGCATTTTCATATATATTTTATGGCTTAAGTATATTTAGTCTTATGGCAGTACTTGCTATAGGTACTGAAATTGCAGGTTCTAAATCCTGGTTTCAGTTTGGAAGAGTAGCGATACAACCTTCCGAATTTGCAAAATTTGCAACAGCATTAGCAGTTGCTAAATATTTGACAGGAATAAATGTAAACCTAAGCCACTTCAAACATATATTCAGGCTAGGACTAATGATTGGGACTCCTGCTGTATTGATTTTATTACAAGGTGATATGGGCTCTGCTTTGGTTTACAGTGCTTTTATTTTAGTTTTATTCAGAGAAGGACTATCGGGTAAGGTATTAGTTGTTGGAGTAATTGCTATTGCTTTGTTTGTATTTACCCTACTCATCAATAAATTCATAGTAATGGGTGCCATATTGGTATTATTGATACTGGTATTCTTTATGATAGGTAAACAAAAAAAATCCTTAAAATGGTTGTTTATAATATTCATAGCTGCATCAGGTTTTATATATAGCGTGGATTATGCTTTTGAAAATTTCCTGATGCCACATCAGAAAAAAAGGATCAATATCATTATAGGTAAAGAACATGACCCCAAAGGGGATGGCTATAACCTAAATCAATCAAAGATTGCAATTGGCAGTGGAGGATTTGCCGGTAAAGGATTTTTAAACGGTACTCAAACCAAATTTAAGTTTGTACCTGAACAAAGTACTGATTTTATTTTTTGTACCGTAGGTGAAGAATGGGGCTTTATAGGCAGTATTATAGTTGTGGGCTTGTTTTTATTATTCCTTATCCGGATCATACGCTTGGCAGAACGACAACGATCCAGGTTTGCCAGGATATATGGTTACGGGTTGGCATCCATCATTTTCTTTCATTTTACCATTAATATCGGGATGACCATTGGGCTAGTGCCTGTAATCGGAATTCCTTTGCCATTCTTTAGTTATGGAGGATCTTCCTTATGGGCCTTTACCATTCTCCTGTTTATTTTCATCAGGCAAGATGCAAGTAGATTAGAAATTTTATAATAATTTCTTTCTATATTAAAAAAATATTTATATTTAGACTTAGTACTTTCCCCTTAGTACATAGTTAAATGATGAAAAGCTACACTTGCTAGTTTAATTAGTCATACTACAATGATTTTAGTATTAGATATTTTTAAAAAGTCAGTGTATTATTGGTTTTTTTGGAAAGCTATAATTATTGTCTTCAGTAGTTGTACATCTAAAAATATTGATTTGAATGTTCCATTAGAATCTAATGCAAAGACTATATTAAACTTTGATCAAACAGAGTATGATTTAAATTACTTAACTATAAACGAAAAGAAAAAGCTGAAATTTTGTTTTTCTAATACTGGGAAATTTCCATTAACTATTTACCGAATAACTAGTTCATGCGATTGTGATAATATCATCTATTCTAAAAAGAAAGGAGGTTATTAAAATGTAGAATAAAGATTCAACAAAATAAAATATCAAAACATTTTTATTAATAAAATCTTACTACCTATGAAAAAAATAATTTTAATTTTTATCGTAATTTGTGCATTTCCAACAACATATAAAGTTAAAGCATTAGATCCTCCACCACCAATCCCAGAAGGTTGGGTTTACGATCGAGTCAATGATGTTATAATCAGAGGACATCAATCCTCAGAGGATTTTTTTATCTGTCCAGGTACATTTAAAGTGGTTATGCGTTGCTGTATATGGGAAAATGTAGATCCTTGTAATTATGCTGCTCAAGAACCATGTTAAATTTTACTTAATATTTTAAAATAAAGAGGTTGCCCAAAAAGCCAGGGTGTGAATTTACTTGCAAAATTCTTCAAAAGATAAAATGCATGTATTTAACCAATTAACAATTCACACCCTGACTAGAAATCAATTTTTTAACACTTTTTAGACAGCCACTTCTTAAAAATACTAAACAGACACAGAAATGAAAAGCCGAATAATAATACTATTAACAACAACATTAACCTTTTTTAGTTGTGAATTAAAAGATAAAAAGGAAAAAAAACTATCTCAAAATTTCTCAGAAATAATAATTGAAAATCCCGATAATTCTAATAAAAATATCAATTTAAGTAAGATTGCAAATGGTATCAAATATGTTAAATTAGGGACTTCCTCAAAAAGCTTAATATGTTCACCCTTTAGAGCGATCTTCTTTGATAAAAAGATATTCATTCTAGACGATAAAACAAGAAGTTTAGTTGTTTTTAATCAATATGGGAACCCTATATGTAATATTGATAAAACTGGAAGGGGACCCAAAGAAGTAGCATATATAAGGGATTTCACAATTGATCGTATAAATAAAATAATAGAAATACTGGATATTGGAAATAAAAAACTTATAAAATTTGATTTTAATGGAAAGTTAATCTCAGAAGAGAAATTTACTGATTCTTATTTAGGATACTATTTTGGTAAATTAAATAATGGCAAGTATCTATTTTTTAATAACAACCTAAGTCCGAATAAATCTATTACTCATAATATTATAGTGAGAAATAATTTATTAAAAACAGTAAAAGAAATGCTTCCAATCAGAAAAGAATTAATAAATTATAGATTATCGCTTCCAAATAAATTAGTAAAATATGATAATGGTTATAATTTAACCCTTTACTTATCAGATACAATTTTCCATTTAACTGACACCAGTGTTTCTAAAAGATATTACGTAAACTTTTGCCAACACAAAATTCCAGATGAGCTGTTTCCACAACTTCAAGAAATTTATAATTTAAAAAATAATCAAAGGACCAAAAAGAAGTTGAAACTAATGAATAGTATAAACGAAAAGTACGCGTCTAATATTTCTAATATTTTTGAAACGAATAATTCTTTCTTTTTCCAATACATTTACCAATTTAAGCTTAATAGTGTGTTTTACAACAAGAATACTGAATCAACTTTATGTGCTGGAAAAATCCTTAATGACTTTGACAATGGAATCTTTGGATCACCTATAGGGATAAGTGAGGAAAATGAATTAGTAACCATGATTTATCCTTTTGATTTAATGGAGCATATAAATAACATAGAAAAGTCATTTACCAAAGATGAGTGGAAGAATCTAAAACAAGGGAAAATGAATGATATAATAAAACTTACAGAAGATTTGAAGAATTTGGATAATCCAATTTTGATGTTTATTAACCTTAAAGAAGAATGGTAATGAAAAGGAAAAAAACAATTAATATTCTGTTACTAATATTATTCATTTTACTAATTACAGGAGCTTTCTTAATCCTTGATAGAAAGAATCTGATAGAAAAAAATCAGAAGATTAGTTCAATTAACCATATGCTAAATTCTAATATATTTAGTTTAAATGAGACATTAAAGATAGCCTATTTATCAGATGACTTATTATTAGAAAATGTAGAAATAGTGTCAGTTAATAAACAGGTATTGCATCTACATTCAGTTTTGGATAGGAAACCCACCCTCCTATTTATAATTCCTGAAGTAAATTGTGAATCATGCATAGATCGAGGAATAGAAAAGCTTAAGGATTTTCTTAGTCAAATTGACAATAAAAAAGCAATCGTTCTTGCCTCATATAAAAACTTTAGGGATTTTTATGCATTTAGCCGAGTTGCAAATCTTAACTGTGAAATTTATAATTTCAAACAAGGAAGTTTAAATTTACCTGCTGATAAATTAATTAAACCATATTTCTTTGTAGTCAAACCAAATTTAAGAATTGAAAAATTATTTGTACCTATTAAATCGTTCAATCATCCAATTGATAATTATTTTGAAATCATAAAGGCTAACTTTAAATCCGAAAGATTAAAATGCTATAAAAAAGGCAAGCCGGAATGGCTTACCTTTAAAACTTCTTTTAACAAAACTATTAATAAAATAAATGTCTGTTGTCCTCAATATCCGAAATTTTAACTAACGCTCTCATTACCGCATTCTGGTAAACTCTATTTGCAAAATTTCCTTCCAATTGAGTTTTTATAATATTTGTGTTATTTGGTGTTTCTTGAGATTTAATTTCCTTAAGTTTTACGTAATAAACTGCTCTATCACCTAAATAAGAAGCACTCTCTCCATCCTTCATCCCAAATATTTCACCTACAACTTTTGGTTCTTTACCGAAAGAGCTAATTGCTGCAGTGGTGAAATTTATCTCTACATCTTGTGCCTCAACGCCCCACTTAGAGGCAATTGCATCAGCATTATTTAACCCTTTGATCTGATTCAATAAATATTCAGCTTTCTTCTCACCTTTAACTTTAAGTTCAAGCAAATCTTTAACGAAATCAAATGAACGATAACCTTCAGGTTCAATACCGGTTAGAATTGCCAGAACATATTTATCATCAATTTCAAAAATTTGAGAAATATCTCCAACTTGTCTTTCTTCATTAAATGCCCATCGAATAATCTCTCTTGGTTCATTAACCCCATAAATAAAGTTAGTCATTCTATTCATTCCAGGGAATGAACGCTTATTTAACCCTAATTCTTTAGCTTTAGCAGTAAAGGATGCATAATCGGTATTTTCAGTAGCAAATCTGCTGGCCTGAGTATAATAGTCTTGGGAAGTTTCTTCACTAGCTACTATAGCCCGGGCAATAATTGCTACACGATATTTCATTGAAATACCTTTTTTACCGTCGGTATCAATTACATGGAAACCATACATTGTTTCTGCCTGAAAAATATCGCCAACAGTTGCTTTCATTACAGCGCTATTAAATTCAGGAAGCATTTTTCCATCGGCAAACCAACCAATTTCTCCTTTATCTTGTTTTGCCAAAGGGTCATTGGAAAACTCAAGAGCCAGTTCTTCAAATTTCTTAGGGTTTTTTGTCAAAACCTTTTGTAAACTATCCGCCAATTGTTTAGCTTCTTCTTTTGACCTGGTTGCAGCCGGATTAGCAGAACCTTTATAACTAATTAAGATATGACGGGCATGCATGGAGTCAGGCCTGAATTGCTTGTCCATTAATTTAGCCATATAATAAACCTCATTGTCAAGATAAGGCTCAACATAATCTCCAACCTTACCCCTCACAAATTTTTCAGCTAATTGAACCGGTAAGCTAGACTCAGGAAGATAGGTACTATCATATCTTTGGTCAGACATTCTGTTTACAAAATTGATGGTATTTTCTTCTTTAAGGAAGTCTTGATAAATATCATTAACCTCTGCTGTTGTTTCAGTACGATCTTTAGCTGAAGGAAGAATTTCAAACATAATGTATTCAATGTTTCTGTTTTCTTCATTCATTTTAAACTCTTCCTTATGTTCTTTATAATAGTTTTTTAGATCAGCTTCAGTATAGGAAATTAAGCTATCCGGAATACTGGAAAAGTCTTTCGCTAATAGTTGAACACTTGCATACTTTGAATTGTCTTCAACAAAAGCTTCAACCAAGCTATTCGGCATATAATAACCTTTAGAGATAAGGTTGGTATATTTTTGCGCAATTTGGCTTTGTTTAATAGACTTCTCAAACTGCAACCAATCTAGCCTGGTTTGCGGGTCAAGCTGATCAAAATTATTGATAAAATTGATTACATCCTCACGCTTAAACTCACCGGTATTCGAATCAGTGAAATTCTGACGTACCATAGGGTGAATATTGTTTCCATGAACCAACTCTGATAATTCATCAGTGGATACACCTATACCCAGTTTTTCAATTTCTTCATCTATGATAATTTGGTTTACCATATTATTCCAGGTTCTTTCTCTTAAATAAAAAGATTCAGAAGCTGATAAAGATCTTTTTCCTGTACGTTGTTTTTCAAATTCGATGTTTTCTTCAACTTGCGTTTCAAAATCCTTATAAGTTATTTCTTCACCATTCACTTCACCAAGATTTTCAGGACCTCTTGAAGTAGATTTAGAAATATCTCCTAATACAAACGCTGCCAATGCAACACCAATAATTCCGATTAATAAACCTGAACGTTGTCTGATTTTTCCAATTACGGCCATCTTATGATTCTTTTTTTGATAAGTGTGCAAATGTACAAAGGAAAGTTAATATTTAAAAATAAAATTTGCCTCATAATGAATATTATTAAAGGCTTATAGAACTAAAATTCAGATGATTTAAAAATTGGACAATTTTAAACAATGATAAAAGTAAATTTAGAGTGTATAAAAACTAATGCAGGCTTAATTTCACCAATTCAATTTTATATTCTTCAGCCTTAATAATTTTAAAATCAAATAACTCGGTCACTATCGTTTCGCCGATTTTAGGAATGCTTTCATAGTGATGAATGATATAACCTGCCAGGGTTTCGTAATCTTCAAGTTCTGGAATATTTAGTTTGTACTTTTCATTCAGGTAGTCTATTTCCAGCCTACCAGCCAAAACAAACTCTTTGTTGTTAAGTTGTTTTTCCGTTAATTCTTCAATATCGTGCTCATCTTCAATTTCACCTGTAATTTCTTCAATAATATCTTCCATGGTAATCATACCGGAGGTACCACCAAATTCGTCAACAACTACTGCAACACTTTTCTGATCTCTAATCATCATAGATAGAACTTTATTGGCCAGCATGGTTTCAGGCACAATAATAATAGATTTTAAGATGCTTTGAATACTATCGGGTTTTTTGAATAAGTCGAATGAATGTGCATATCCAATAATATTATCAACATTATCTTTGAAAATAAGAATTTTGGAATGCCCGGTATGTACAAATGCCTGAACCAGTACATCAATAGTTTCGGACTCATCAAGTGCCACTATCTCTGTTCTGGGAATCATACATTCTCTCAATCTTACATTTCTGAAGTCAATAGCATTTTGAAAAATTTGAATATCCTGTTGAATTTCGCTGTTTTCATTTTCATTATCAGTAAATTCTTTCACATAATCACCAAGGTCAATCGGGCTGAATGAATACTTTGTCAAGCTGAATTTTACCCTGAATAGCTTTTTCAAAATTTGCTCAGAAAAACCAATAAAGATAAATACCAAAGGATAAAACAATATGTAAAATAAGAATATAGGTAAGGCAAAAAAGTTTAACACAGTATTTGGCCTGATGCGAAATAACATTTTAGGAATAAACTCTGCAGTAAGCAGAATAAAAATGGTTGCAATTAAAGTCTGGATGAACAGAATAACAAACTCATTAAGTAAAAATTCAGGGAGGATACCTATTAGCCACGGTTCAAGGATACTGGCTATTGCAATACCATAGATAACCAAAGCCACATTATTTCCAAGAAGAAGGGCTCCTATAAATTTAGAAGGTTTTTGTGCAAGAATGGAAATTATTTTAGCAGAAAACAAACCTCTGCTTTTATCAACTTCAATTTTCAAACGGTTAGCACTCACAAAAGCTATTTCAATTCCAGAAAACAAAGCAGATAAAAAAAGTGTGACTATAACTATGGTCCAACTATCCATTCAATCCTTTTTTAATAAAAATAAGTCTATTTTTTAACATTATCATCCTCTACTTCTATGTTGCCATGAAGATTTAAGATTTCATATTCATTAAAATCCTCATCTGCAGTCAGACCAGTTCCAAACAACACATCATTGGTAGTTGTAATTTTTATTTTCACTTCGGAAGAAATGCTTTCTTTTTTTTGATCCCAAATCAGTTCTTCTGTCTCCAGTTTATTTCCTTTTTCAAAATTCTGAAATATTACCTGGCCTTTAAACTCAATGTATTTTTGTTTCGTCCAGTCTCGGGCCCAATCTGCTTTTAGCTCAGCCTGTATTGCACCATCATTATTATAAAACTGGATATGAAGCCCTTTTGGGAATAAGGTATAAGGTTTATTGCTACTTTCATAGCGTTCCATCAAAGGAGCTTTAAATTTGGATTTTACTTCTCCGGTATCACTTTGCCACACGGTAATACTCACCGCTTTTAAATCGGGTATGGAATCCGTACCACTTAAAGCAGTAACAGTTCTAATATCATTTTTGCATGAAAAAAGCATTGCTATGATCGAAATCACAACAATGCCTTTTAATATTTCAAAATGACTTGCTTTAAAGCGCATCAATTAATTATTTTATTTCGGGAGCTGCACGGACCTTCGTTTTTTCCTGGATCCAGCCTTCTACTAAATATTCCTGTCCTGTTTCTAAGTTGTGGAAGAATATATTATCCATCGTAGGGAATTGTTTCGTATAATCTCTGATACGTTTATTTAGTTGATCTGCCATAGATGGGTCAATACGTTTAGCTCTTTCGTATTTATCAACTGCTGCCCAGTAAGCAACTCTTGAAGTTAGTTCATTATCTCCAATTTGTTTAGCTGTTGAAGCATAGCAGTCACCAATTAACATTACAGCATCTGCTCTTTTAGAATCAAGCTTAATAGCTTGTCTGGCACTACTCCTTGCAGAACGATAATTTTTCAGCTGGAAATAGCACTTAGCAATATACATGTGAATATCAACTAATTTTTCCTCATCCTTAATTTCCAATGACTTTTGCAAGTAATTAATCGCTTCTCTGAAACTTCCTTCACTCATATTCCACTTTGCAATAAAATATGCTGATTCAGGAGATGGTTCCAAATTGTACAATTGAACTACTGAATTATAATACAAAGGATCATCTTTACAGTCCTTCTTATCTAAAAGAGTAATTGCTTTTTTTAGAAGTTCTATATTATCCGGATGTTCTTCTAACTTTTTACCGTATAACTCAACAATATCTTCACATTTAGCATATTCTTCGAAACCTAATTCTACATTACCTTTTAAATTTTTCCACATTTCAACTCTTTTTCCTGTGGCTAAATTCTTATTGATAATATCCATAATTTCATCATAGGTATCAAAAATCAATGAAACATCAGCAACTTCTTCCTTAACCATTTTACGTGTTAGCCGGAAATAAACATTCAGGGTACTTGATTTTGATTTTTCTTTCATCAAGTCCACAGATTCTTTATACATCTTATAAGCTGTTTCAAAATCAGTAATGCGATACCTGTAATAATCATAACCTTTTCTGGAAAGAATATCGCCACGCTTTTTCTTACCCTTCACAAATAATGATAATCTGGTATCATATATCTGCATTAAAGTATCAATCAGTTTTTCCTTTTTTGCATCATCTTTTTCATTCTCTACAAAAAACTGATACATTTTAACTCCATCCAGGAAAGTTCTTTCTTTAGCTTTAGGACAATTAACATACACCCATCTCCAATATGGAATAGCATCTTTAATCGCTTCATTTTTGTGTTTGCTTGTTTTCCATTGGTTGAAAAATTCACGGTATAATGAAATGTTCTCTATGCATTTTACACTATCCTTCCCGAACTTAGCTCCACTTATTTGTGCCTGAATCTGAATGTCCGGCAATAAAAACAGAAAGCCTGTCAACGTTAACACATAAATTATAGTTCTTGATTTCATAGTATATTTGGTTTTGTTTTTTTGTTTTCTATTCGTACCTCAATTGTCTAAACCAACCTCTGCCATGCATTGAAATTCCAAGTTTAAATTTAACAAAAGTTTCTTTAATAAGATTATCTTTTGTTGTTCCTCTTTGGCCAATCTCTAATCCAAAGTTAACAGTCGATCCTGTCAAAGTTCTTGCGAACGGTAAGCCTAATCCAAAACTTATGCCAAGCTCATTCAATTGTGTATTGTTTAAATATAGGGGGGTTTTTTCATACCTTACGCCAAAGCGATAGCTTACTTTGTTAAAATAGCCACGAAAAGCATTTATTTTAGGAATCAGTTCTCCACCGGCGGCAATTCGAAGGCTATTTTTTAGGGGTTGAGCCTGGCCTAATGATGAATAATCAGACCAGTATTGCTTTTCGATATCCAGGCCAGCTTTCCAATGAAATCTCTTGCTTAACATAAATCCCATACCAAAGTTCTTAGGAATTAATGTAGTTCCGGTTTGTATGGAAGATTCAAATGTTTCAATTGGAGTGGATAACCCACTGGAAGAAGCTTTAACGGTTTGAATAAGTCTTTTACGGTCTGTATCTAATTTTGTATCTGTAGAAAATATAACGCCTAAGGTAAGGTTTATATCTTTGTTTAGTTTTGTAGAATACTGAATACCGTACTTCATATAGAATTTTTTATAGGTATCAATATTAGCTTCTTTTATATGAAATGCATATTCAGTTTCTTTAAGAAAACGGATATAATTTTTTTCTATTTCACCAAAATAAAAACCGGTTTCAACACCAATAGATAATTTTTTAGTAATATTAAAGGCATGAGCAGAATACACTTTATTTAACCCTCCGTTTCCTGAATAAAGGTCATCAAATTCAATTCCGTTTAGTTCTCCGCTAACAACTGTATTATAGCCCACATCACTATAAGGGATTATACCAAAGCTGGTTTTCCAGGGTTTGGCAACCTGAAATCCAAATAATAAATAATTAAGGGATGCATAACTTCCTCTTTCGCTGGCATTTGTTGTATTAAATTTACTTGAATTCATAACAAAACCAGCATCGAATACAAAGCTTAAAGAATCAAAAGCGGCAAATGAAGCCGGGTTTAAAGGATTAATACTGTAAGCATCCTGAAAAGCAATTCCGACACCTCCCATAGCAAAACTTTTTCCATTAGATATTTCGCTTTTAAAACCAACCCCATATAAAGTATACGGAGAATTACCTCTACTTTGTGCAAACAGACTGACTGATAAAAGCATGCACAAACAAAAAACTAAAATGCTATTTCTTCGTTGACTCATTAAATTCAAGTATTACGTTTAGTCCTAATAAAACGATATTAGGGAGTGCAAAGATGTTATTTTTTAGTCTTTTATCAAAATAATTATAGTCGCCTCCGCCCAGAATTATTGTTAATTTTTCATAATTTTCTTTGTATGAACCTATTATGCCATTCATTTCACAAATAATCCCGTTAATCACACCACTTAAGATGGACTCAGGGGTATTACTCCCTATTAAATAATCAACTTTTTCTGCTTTAAGTAATGGTAGCTTATCAGTATAAGAATTCAGAGATTTTAATCTCAAGTTAATTCCAGGAGAGATCGCTCCTCCAAGATATTCTTTTTCCGCATTTATAAAATCAAAGGTAATGCAGCTTCCGGCATCAATAACCAATACATTTGATTCGGGGTACATACTTGCTGCTGCAACTACTGCTGCAATTCTGTCTTTTCCCAGACTATTAGGGGTCTTATACTTATTTGTAACAGGAATAGGTGTAGTATGGTCTAAATTAATAAAATAGAATCTCTCTTTCAGAAAAGTATCTATTTCATCAGGATAATTTATTACAGAAGATATAATAGCAGATTTGATTTCCGGATGTTCTGAACATATTTTTTCAAGTATTTCCAGATCAAAATTCTCAAAAGTATATAGCCTTAAAAGTTCATCATCTTTAAATAATGCAACTTTTTTCAACGTATTACCGAAATCTAAGATTAATTTCATCCGTATCTATCAAATACTTAGGTGCGCAAAATTAAGCATTCATCTTAGAAAATTAACGATTTTATAAAAAAACTTTAGTTATTTAAAAAAACTTGTTTAAATTTGCGCCACCAAAATGAATGGTACCATAGCTCAGGTGGTAGAGCAACGGACTGAAAATCCGTGTGTCCCTGGTTCAAATCCAGGTGGTACCACAAAAAACTGCTCCTCAATGAGGAGCGGTTTTTTGTATTTTTATATGGTGTGTGTCACTGGTTCAATCCCGATAGCTATCGCATAGGCGTCAACTTAAGAGATCTTTTTCATTTGGAATTTTATGTATTCCCTGTCTAACAAATTCATTGTCATCCGGTAAAACTAATAGATTCCTAAAAGGTTCCGCTCGATGCATTATCCAAAAGGATCCCTGAGCGAAGTCGAAGGGACATAGAATTAAACCGGCATAAGGTTCCCCGAGCGGAGCCGAGGGGAATTACATATTTTTATAATGGCTATTATTCTTGCACTCTGAGTACTTTTTCAATTCTTCATTATTGCTATTGATTAATGCCATTTTCTTTTTTCTACTCCATTTTTGGATTTGTTTTTCACGATTATAAGCATCATCTATTCTGGAAAACTCTTCACAATATACCAGCTTTACAGGCAATCTCTTGCTGGTATAATTAGATCCACAACCTCTCTCGTGATTCCATATTCTTTGTTTTAGATTTCTTGTACTACCAACATAATAGCTACCATCAGAACATTCGAGTATATAAGTATAAAAATTATTCATACTTAATTTATTCCAATATTAAAAAAGAGTCTATCTGAATTAGCCATAAATGCTATTATAATATTGGAAAAGGAAGTCTATAAAAGTAATACGTCTCGGCTTCGCTTCTATGTTGTAAAGCAAATTATTTAACATTTATTTTTCAAGATTATTTAACTATAAAATCATGCTTCTATTAGCAGACTTCAACTCAAGAGTAAG
>JANQLW010000007.1 GCA_028280405.1 Bacteroidales bacterium | reverse complement strand
CTTACTCTTGAGTTGAAGTCTGCTAATAGAAGCATGATTTTATAGTTAAATAATCTTGAAAAATAAATGTTAAATAATTTGCTTTACAACATAGAAGCGTAGCCGAGACACATCACCCCGAAGTTTCGAGATAGGATGACATGGAGTATTCAATCATTAAAGATTCTGTAGAACAATAAAAAACAATGATATAACAGCTTAAATGACGGCCATGGGAAGCAATCCTTTACTCTTTTGAAAATTATCCTTTTCAATTGTAGGATTGCTTCCCTTTTTTTACGATTCATTTTTAGATTTTAGTTATTAGTTTTTAGTTATTCTTTATCTTCGCATTCATAATACTGAATACAATCGTTAAATGGGACTATTACGTTTTATCTTAATATTCATCCTGGTGTATTATCTCTTAAAATTAATTATGAGATATATTGCTCCTTATTTGATTCAGATGTTTGTTAAAAAGGCTCAGAAAAGAATGATGCAAGATATGGGCCATGAACCACCATCTTCTGGAAAGAAAAAGGAGGGTGAAATAAATGTGGATTATGTTCCTGATAAAAAGAAAAAGAATGCAAATAAGGATGATATGGGTGATTATATAGATTTTGAAGAGATCAAAGAATAATAAAAACTAAACCAATGAAAAATATTGCCTGGCAAAAATATCTACCATACCTGGTAGGAATTGTCATTTTCTTTTTAGTAACAGTTATTTATTTTAATCCTTTGCTTACAGGAAAAAAGATCAATCAGCATGATATTGTAAGCTTTAAAGGTGCCTCTAAAGAAATTGCAGATTACAGGGAAAAAACAGGAAATGAAGCTTTATGGACCAATTCAATGTTTGGTGGTATGCCTGCATATCAGATTTCAATGACTTATCCTAACAATTTGTTACTTCCTGTTGATAGATTACTACAGCTTTATTTGCCACGACCTGTGGGCATTGTATTTTTGTATTTTGTTGGTTTTTTCCTTTTGTTGCTTGTATTAAGAGTGAATCCATGGTTAAGTATAATTGGTGCATTGGCATTTGGTTTTTCATCCTATCTTTTTATCATTCTTCAGGCAGGACATAATACAAAAGCACATGCTATTGCTTATATGGCTCCTGTATTTGCGGGTATTATTTTAGCTTATAGAGGAAAATATTTATGGGGAGCCATCATCACAGCTTTATTCCTGGGCCTGGAAATTCGGGCTAACCATCTTCAAATTACCTATTACTTATTGTTGATTGTTGTGATCTATGGTTTCTTCGAACTAGTAAAAACGATTAAAGAGAAAACTTATAGTCATTTTGCAAAAGCTACAGGAATATTAGTCCTTGCTGCATTGCTTGGCGTACTGCCTAATATTACCAATATATGGACTACCTATGAGTTTAGTAAAGAAACCATTCGTAATAAATCTGAATTAAGTAGAAATAAGAAAGATCAGACCAGTGGACTGGATAGAACTTATGTCACCCGTTGGAGTTATGGTGTAGGAGAGTCTTTTTCATTAATGATCCCAAATGTAAAAGGCGGTGGCACAGGATACATCATGAATAACCCTTCTGCATTAAAAAATGTTGACCCCCAATTTAAACAGGCAGTTGGTCAATCTAATCATTATTGGGGAGATCAACCTGGAACCTCAGGCCCTGTTTATGTTGGAGCAATTATAATCTTCCTCTTTGTTTTAGGCTTGTTTATTATTAAAGGGAGTATGAAATGGGTATTGTTAATTGCAACTGCTCTTTCAATTATGCTGGCTATGGGACATAATTTTATGTCATTCACCAACTTCTTCCTGGATTATATTCCTTTATATAATAAGTTTCGTGCTGTTACCATGATATTGGTAATTGCGGAATTTTGTATCCCTTTATTGGCTATAATCGCATTGGCAAAAGTTATTGAAAAACCGGAATTGTTAAAACTTAAAGTCAATCTGTACGCTTTGAGAATAGATGCTTTTTACTTGTCATTATTATTGACTGCCGGATTAGCACTTGTTTTTTATTTGAGCCCGAGATCATTTTTTAGTTTTTTCAGCGATGCAGAAAGAGGACAATTTTCTCAATTACTGGCTGGTAAGAATGCTTCGCAATACCAATTATATATGAATGGAATAGAAACAGCCCGTATTTCAATTTTTAGGGCTGATGTACTAAGATCTTTCGCTTTTATAGTTCTGGCCGGGCTTGTTCTTTATCTTTATCAACTTAAAAAGATAAAATCATCCTTATTAATAGCGGGTATTGGAGTTCTTGTTTTTGTAGATATGGTTGTGATTGCAAACAGGTATTTGAATAAAGATCATTATGTAAATAAATTCAGAATGGAGAGGCCTTTTAGAGCAAGTGTTGCCGACAAGGAAATATTAAAAGATAAAAGTTTGAATTATAGAGTTTATAATTTGACAACAGATACCTATAATGAATCTGCAACTTCTTATTATCACCAATCAGTAGGAGGATATCATGCTGCCAAATTAAGACGTTATTCTGAGATTATTGAACATCACCTCGTACCCGAAGTTCAAAAATTAGTCACAGTACTTCAAAAATCGTCTACAGCAGAGTCTGTAAATAATACTTTGTCAGAATTAAATGTTCTGAATATGCTTAATACCAGGTATTTTATTTTTGATCCGAAACGTGCACCATTAGCCAATGCATATGCTTATGGAAATGCCTGGTTTGTGAATGAAGTAAAAATAGCACAAAATGCTGATGATGAAATTTCAATACTAAAAGATATAAAAGATAAAAATTCTGCTGTAGTAGATAAGAAGTTCAGCCTGTCTTCTTCTGATTATAAAATGGATTCGCTGGCGTCAATCAAACTTTCGTCATATGAACCAAACCATCTGAAGTATGAGGTAAATATTTCAGCTAAGCAATTAGCGGTCTTTTCCGAAATTTATTATGATAAAGGCTGGAATGCATACATTGATGGTGAAAAGATTTCTCATATTAGAGCAAATTATATATTGAGAGCCATGGAAATTCCTGCAGGAAAACATCTGGTTGAGTTTAAATTTGAACCATCATCTTACTATACAGGTAGAACAATTTCATTAGTCAGTTCAATAATGCTTATCTTAGTAGTGATAGGAATGATAGGTGTTGAAGTTAAAAAATCCCTATTTGCTAAAAAGTAGATGAAAAAAATTCTTTATCTGTCATATTACTGGCCTCCTTCCGGTGGCCCGGGTGTACAAAGAACGCTCAAATTTTCCAAGTATTTGCAGGATAATGATATAGAACCTTTTGTTGTAACGGTTAAGGAAAAAAGTGCTTCTTATCCTTTGATCGACAAATCTCTCAAAAAAGAAATTCCTAAATCCTTAAAGGTTTTTAAAACAAGATCATTCGAACCATTGGATTTTTACAGGTTATTTACTAAAAAGAAGGAAATTCCATATTCAGGCTTCGTGAACATGGATAAATCAACGCCCTTCCAAAAATTGTCCAGGTTTATCAGAGGGAACTTATTTATTCCGGATGCACGTGTAGGGTGGAAATCATTTGCATATCGTCAGTCTAAAAAGTTATTGAAACAGGAAAATTTTGACCTGATACTTACAACATCTCCTCCTCATTCTACTCAATTAGCCGGACTTAAGTTGAAACTAAAAACTAATCTTCCATGGGTAGCAGATATGAGGGATCCCTGGACTGATATCTATTATTATAAAGACTTCTATCATTTACCTTTCGCAAAAAGAAAGGATGCCAGATTAGAATTACAGGTGTTGGAAAATGCAGATAAGATTATTGTTACCAGTCCGACTACGAAAAAGTTATTTGCCAATAAATCAGATAAAATAGATCCTGATAAGATATTTGTGATACCTAATGGATACGATGCGGATGATTTTACAGAACGTTCATCTCCTTCAAAAAAGTTTTTTGTGATTACTTATTCAGGTACAATTGCCGACTCATATCATGTAGAGGAATTTATTAGTTCTTTGGCAGAGTTTAAAAAACAAAAACCTGATTTCCCAATAAAAGTGAGATTTGTAGGAAAAGTAGCTCCGGGAATTAAAAAACAGATTAAGAAGTTGGGACTTTCCGATATCGTTGATTATATTGGATATGTGAATCATAAGGAGTCTATTTCCTATTTGTTAAAATCGAGCATATTATTTATGGCACTTCCGAAAGTTGAACATAATAAAGGAATAGTTCCCGGAAAACTTTTTGAATATCTGTCTGCAAGAAAACCTATATTATTTATTGGACCAAGAGATAGTGATGTGGCTCATATTATTGATGAATGCAAGGCCGGAAGAAGTTGTGATTATGTAGATGGAATCCGCATGCTTGACTACTTAAATGAATTGTCATCCAGATGGGAAGAAAATCCTAACCTGGATTTAAAAGGGAAAGCATATAAAAAGTATTCAAGGCAAGCACTGACTAAAGTATTAGCAGATACAATAAAAGAACTTTAGTAATTACGCCCTAAAATCCGATTCAGGAACTTACTAATATCATAATTCTTATTAAAAACTTTGTACAATTCTTTAATAATATAATAATCTGTTATGGAATTCCGCTTGGAAATTTCTTCACAAAATACATTTACTGCAATATGGCCTTCCAATAAAATATTGTCGGTAATATCCGGAGTAAAAAATCCTTTTCCGATCAAAAGACCTAAAGTCCTGTTTCGGCTTAAATCATTTAAAGCTGTTAATCCGAAATCTCCAAAACCACAATACTGAAACATCGTATCCGATTTGCCTCCAAATTGCAATAATAAATTTTTCATTTCCTTAAAGGCATTGGTTAAAACCATAAACCGGAGGTTGGCAGAATTAAAATGTGCATCTACGATTCCAAAGGCAATTGCATAAATGTTTTTTAGAATACTCAATAATTCTACTCCGATAATATCATCGGAATAATCCAATATAATATGAGTGTCATCAAAAAGTTTTCTAAAGATTTCAAATTTGGATGAATCCCTACATCCTAAGGTAATTCCAGTGTGATGATCTTTGATGATATCTCTGGCAAAAGTAGGCCCTTTTAAAGTGGCAATCGTATTATCACAGTACTTTTCCAAACATTCTACAATGGTTCTTTTCCCGTCTCCAAACCCTTTTGCAAGATTTACTAAAATAGCATTCGAATTAATCAGGCCTTTATTGGTTTTAACATAATTTACTGTTTCTGAAGATGGAATTGCTAAAAAAATGATTTCAGCTTCTTTTAAAACGGAATGGTCATTACTTGCTTTAAGCCCTGGATGTAATCTAATGTTTGGGAAGTATTTTGTATTTACATTTTTTGAATTGATAGAATCAATAACATCATCTTCTATTGAAAGCAATGTTATATTATATTGCTCTTTCATTGCTAGTACATTCCCAATTGCAGTAGCAATAGCTCCGGATCCAATAAATACTATTTTATTCATAAGTGGCTTGAATAGGCTGCAAAGGTAACAAAAAAACAGGTCTTTTTTTATTTAGTGATCTTAATGAATTTTAAAACTAAAATAAAAATTGCATTGGCATCCTTAGAAACTTTTAATAACAAAATAATGACAGAAAAAACAATGGCCATAAAAGTACTCCTGATAATGATGTCTAAAATATAATACTCAATAACAGGGATCAGGGTGGCCAGATAATAAGTTAATATACCTGTGGCAAGCACAAGAAGATATTTATAATTATAAGGCTGTAATTTATATTTAAACAACAGGAATAAGAACTTCATCAAACTAAATAAGAATACTGCAATTAAAGAAGCAATGGCAGCACCGGTCATGCCATATTCAGGAATTAAGAAATAGTTAGATGCAACAATTGCCAATATATAAATTAACATGAAGTAGCTCAGATATCGATAGTATTTCGAGTTGGCAATAATGGAATCGCTTACTCCACGGCTCATTTTTACCAGCCCGAATAAGCCAATGAAGAAGATAACATATTTTCCGCTTTCGTATGCTTCCGGTAATATTTGAAATATATTATGTACGTTACCCCATATGCCGATAAAGAGTAAAACTCCAATGATTAACTGGTTCATACAACTTTTAGAGTAAATCATTCGAATTTCTTTTAGATCATTATTTTTCCAGGCATCAGCGATGATTACAGATGAAATTTTGTGCAAAGATTTATTTGGCATCAAAATGATGGTGCCAAAATAAAATACGATAGCATAAATTCCTGCTAATTCCAGGCCTAAATATGAGTTAATCATTAATCGGTCAATTTGTTGTGCTGCCACACCTGAGAAACTTAGGATGATTCCAAAAAATGCTACAGAAGCAATGGTCTTGATCATTTTTTTGTCAAGCAATGAAAAATCCGGTTTTAGAATTATTTCCTTTTCAATTAATAGCTTAAAGAATATAAATATGGTTGGTGAAGCAAAGGCAATTAAATAGTATAAAACAAATTGGTCAAAACTGATAATTTTATAGAAATAGAGTAAAATACATATGGTTACCATTAACCTTAAAAGAAACTCTTTTGTGAAAGTCCCAAAGGTAGCATTGTATAGTACTTTATAATAATTATCAAACAGACTGAAAAACAATTGAAAGAATACTAAAGGTAAAATGTAATATAGGTAATCTACAAGTAAGGCTGACTTTTCCAGGCTGTCTTCAATCAATATGGGCTTAAACAGTTTGAAGGCAATAAAAGAAATCAGGAAACCTGATAATCCTACGACTAATAATAAGAAGAAAAATCCATTATGTTGCTTGTTTCTATTTCTGAAATAAGTGAACATGCGGGTGGTAACAGAGGTAAAACCCAAAGAAGAAAATTGAGAAAATATACTGGCATATGAAATGATTAATGTCACGAGGCCCACAACTTCCGGTTCAACCATCGATGGCAATAGAAATGCCATATTGATCAATCCCAAAATGGCTCCCAGATAGGTATAAATAGTTCCTTTTATGCTTTGTCTGATAATAATACCCACAACACAAATTTAAATTATTTTTTGAGTAATACCATTTGCCAGTAAGGGCGTTTTGGTGATATGAGAATGTTTAGCATGTCGCAGGAAAATGAAAGCATATTGAATTTGAATCTATATTCAAACGAATACTCACATTTGGGACACATGGTTTTTCTTTTTTCTCGTGGCATTATGTAATAGGGTATCCATGATATTGGAGGAGAAATCCTTCGTTTTATTTTTGAAAGAACAGGATTGTAATGTCTGATTTTTGCACCTAAAATGTAAGTCCCAATAAGCTGATATTCTGGAAAATAATCTTCCCAGTCTGAAGGCTTAAAACTTTTCAAATGATAAGAACGATTATAAATATAATTGCATTCAGGACATTGGATAAGGTTTTTATTCAGGTTTTCCCTGTTAGGAACAGAAATCAATAAGTATTTTTTTGAAATCCTCTTAAATTCAGTAATTGCTTTTTGGAATACTTCATCCGGTAAATGTTCCAGTAATTCACTGGAAAATACCATATCGAAGCTTTGGTCTTTTACCGGAATACTTTCTGCACTGGCTTCAATTTTTTTTGTTTCAACGTTTTTTAAGGCATGTGCACTTCTATCCACTCCGGTAATGTCAAATTTTTGGTTTAAGGCATTTGTGATCATTCCATTACCACAGCCTATATCTATGATGTTTTTTACATCTTCCGGCATAATTTCAAAAATCTTTTCGATTTTAGGCTTAAGTGTTTTGCTTTCTAGCCCTGACCAGTCAAATTGTTCGTAAAATTGCGGATTGTCCATTGAATTCGTTTATGAATAGATTTTTACTAATCTTTGCTTATCTACATTCCAATTGTATTTTTCAATAACAGAACTTTTAGCCAGATTCATATCTGTAAGGATTTTACTTTCTTTAATGAGTCGGATAGCCTTATCTGCAAAGTCTTTAGCATTATTATTTTCAAAGCATAATCCTGATTTGGTTTCTTCAATAATACGTTTTAAAGGTATACAATCCGAAGCTAATATTGGTTTTTGAATATACATATATTGGAACAATTTATGCGGAATGGTTGAATCTGTATGATCTGATCGTAAATGTGGAATTAAAGCAATGTCTGATTGGCTTAAATACTCAGCTACTTCCTTCAACGGTTTCCACCCCATAAAATTAACCTTGTCCTTGATCCCTAATTGCTCAACCTGGTTTTTAAGTGTATTTACATAACTCCCTTTGCCGACCAACCATAACCGAATGTTAGGAATTTCTTTTGCAATGTATGGAATTGCCTCTATAGCTGTTTGTATACCTCTATGTTTGTTAATGGCCCCGGCATAATATAGTGTTGTATAATCAGGATTCCCTTTTTGCTCAGATTCCTGAAATTCAAAAGTATTCAAGGTATTGGAAACGATATGGATTTTGTCAGCTTTAATACCCAGATCTATAATTCTGTTTTTAGATTCTTCTACAACAACAATAATATTATTTGCTTTTTTTAATATGTTTTTTTCATATGCTTCCCATCGTTTATTTGAAGAAAGAATTTTGCCTAAGAACGTTTGAGTATGAGTTGAAATCTTTAATAATCCCGGCCAGTTTTCATGTAAATCAATGGTCAAGCTGATGTCAAACTTCTTTTTTATTTCGTAACCTACTTTTGCTAATGGCAGGTCGTGTATATGAATGGCATCATATCCATACGTCTTTATTAGTCGTTTTAAGAACTTTCTCCAAAAATTAAAATAAAAAGGAAATTTTAAACTGCCTACACTTGTCTTATGTATAAATTCTGAAATTTTTTTTCTATAAATTACATAGCCGTTCTTTGATTCTTTTAATGGTCTGTTGCTTTTTGTGAAGCAAGCTATTTCAACAGTATGCCCTGCATCCAGCAAAGCGGAAATTTCATTTTCAACCCGTGTATCAGGAGGAAATTCACTTTCAAGAACCATTAAAATTCTCATGACAATAATTTAAAAATCTAGTTTTTTACTAAGTATATCTATTATTCTTTCGGCAGCTTTTCCATCCCATAATTCCGGGATATTGCCTTTCTTAAGGTCATTGTCCAATATCTTATTGGCTGCATTGATAACTTTTGAAAGTTTACGGCCAATCAGTTGGTTTGTACCTACTTTTACTGTTACAGGTCTTTCGGTATTATCTCTTACGGTAATACACTGAACTCCTAAATAAGTAGATTCTTCCTGAATACCACCACTATCTGTAATAATTAGTCTGGCACTCTTCACCAAACACATAAAATCGATATATCCAATGGGCTCAGTAATAATAATATTTGAATGCAACTTCGTATTTAAACCAAATTCTTGAAGTTTATTAGCTGTACGTGGATGTACAGGAAATACACATGTTGATCTTCTAGCTAATTGATTGATAGAATCAACCAATTCTGTCAAATAAATTTTTGAATCAACATTTCTTGGACGGTGGAATGTGAATAAAATATAATCCTTTGAAGTAAGTTTTAATTCTTTAAGAATATTTGATTTCTCAATTTTGGGCAGATAATGATATAAGCTATCAATCATGACATTGCCAACAAAATGGACTTTCGATTTATCAATGCCTTCATGATCGAGGTTTTCTAATCCGCTGTCCTCAGTTACAAATAAGAAATCAGAGATTACATCTGTAAGAATTCGATTAATTTCCTCAGGCATTTCCCGGTCAAAGCTTCTTAAACCTGCTTCAATATGCGCAACCTTAATATGTAGTTTGCTTGCAGTAATACTGCAGGCCAAAGTGGAATTCACATCTCCAACAACGATTACCAAATCCGGTTTTTCCTCTAATAGAACCTTTTCAAATTCTACCATGATCTTTGCGGTTTGTTCAGCATGAGAACCTCCATGAACTTCTAAATTGTAATCAGGCTTAGGTAATTCCAGGTCTTCAAAAAACACTTTCGACATTTTTTCGTCAAAATGCTGTCCGGTATGACAAATAATATGCTTCACCCGGCTACTGTATGTTTTTAAAACCTTATTGACAGGAGCTATTTTTATAAAATTTGGCCTGGCACCAACAACGGATATGATTTTCTTCACTATTACTTTTTATAGAAATTTAGAATACAAATATAGAATGAAGTTGTTTAATTTAGAATTAATTTTTGTTTTTTGATTAGCCAAGTCCCGACTCAGCATACTATTATTGAGATCGATTAATCGATCAAAGGTATATTAAGTCCTCCTTGGGCGAACAAGGTACAAAAGTCGGGGGTTGGCTTTTAACTTTTGACAGTTTCAATAAATAAAAGGACGGTGTTTTGCCAGCTTAGCTTGTTTTCTGGTGTTTCAATACGGAAATACTGGCATTGAGTTCAAATCCGATTAAAATAACTAATGAAACAAAATAAATCCATAGCATAACAATGATCAAAGTTCCGATAGATCCGTATAATGTATTGTATCTTGAAAAATTATCAATATAATAATTGAACCCCAGTGATAATAAAATGATGAGTAAAGTGGAAAGTGTTGAGCCTGCAGATATAAATCTGAATTTTTGTTTTCGGGATGGCCCTAAATAGTATAAAAAAGAAATTGCAAAGAAGAAGAGGATTACTACAATGATGAATTTGATAATTTTTATGGCAATAATTTCTACAGTAGAATCAATCCAGCCCAATCCTACGATATAACCGATCAATTCATTACCGGAAATTAATAATACCACACCAATAATTACTATGGAAGAAAGAATCAGAACCAGGATCAATGAGGTAAGTTGTTGTTTGAAAAATGAAGATTCTTCAATGCTGTGATAGGTTTGGTTAAAGGCTTCAATCAAACTGTTTACTCCGGTTGTTGAAAAAAACAATGCTAAAACAAACCCTAAAGAAAGAAGCCCTCCCTGTCTTTTAGTAATAATATCTTCAGCGGTATTTTTAACAGCCTCATAAGTGCTGTTTGGTAATACATCCTGTAAAGAACTGAATAACATTTCCTGAAATCCTTCAATCGGGATGTAAGGGATAATGGTAAACATAAAAATAATTGAAGGGAAAAGTGCCAGAAAAAAGTTAAAGGCTACAGCCGAAGCTCTTAAAGTTAAAGCACCTTTCCATAAACCTTTAAAAAAGAAAACCAAAACCTCATACATCGATACGCCGTCAAAACCTGGAATAACTATGCTTTTGAGGAAATTAATGAATCGATCGATGAGTTTTTGTTTTTGCATTATATTGCTTTCAAACTTAGATCAAGGCTTTTTATATGATGTGTTAAGGCTCCTACGGATATATAATCTACACCCGTTTCCGCATACGACCTGATAGTATCAATGGTGATTCCTCCTGAAGCTTCTGTTTCAAATTCTCCATCAATAATTTCTACAGCTTTCTTCAAATCTTCTGGAGAGAAATTATCCAGCATAATTCTATCAATACCTCCGATACTTACTGCTTCATTTAATTCCTTAAAATTTCGAACTTCCAGTTCTATATCCAGGTCCTTTCCAAGTTCGCTTAAATATTTATTGGTAGCTTCCACTGCCTGCTGAATCCCTCCGGCAAAATCTACATGATTATCTTTAATCATGATCATATCATATAATCCCATGCGATGATTTTCGCCTCCACCGATTTTGACGGCTTCTTTTTCCAGTATCCTTAAATTAGGTGTTGTTTTTCTGGTATCCAGGATTTTGGCTTTAGTCCCTTCGACGGCTTTCACATATTTATTAGTAGTAGTTGCAATACCACTCATTCGCTGCATAAAATTTAATGCCAGTCTTTCAGCTGAAAGTAGAGAAATAGATTTTCCACTCACCTCAAAAATAATATCCCCAACTTTGACTTCTTCGCCATCATCAACAAACTGAATGAATTTAATAAAAGGGTCTACTTGTTGAAAAACTTTTCGGGCGACACTGATGCCTGCTATAATTCCTTCTTCTTTTACCAATAATTGAGCTTTCCCTTGTGCATCAAATGGAATGGTTGATAAAGAGGTATGGTCTCCATCCTGAATATCTTCTATAAGCGCTTGTGAAATAATTTCGTCAATAGTCATGAATTCCTTATTTTATTCGTAGTCCAGATTAAATCGTAAAACAAAATTAATAAAATTAGGTTTGTTATTCTTATTCATCATTTGGTTTTGTACATTTGTTAGCACACTTATTTACACAGAGAAAATGAAGATCAAAAGCATTTTATATTTTCTTGGAATTGTTATGATCGTGGCATCTTGTAATCCGCAACCGGCTCCAAGAAAACAAACAGAAGAAAAAACCGTTGATGACCTGATTAAGGAAATTCAGGAAGAAGCAAAAGAAAATAGCATGGATGAGAAAGATCCTAAGGCTGATGAACAGCGTAAAAGCAGGATTGCTATGATAGAGAGGCGTTATAAGAATGGTGAAATTACAAGAGAAGATGCAGATGCCTTAATTGCGATGACAAATTCAAAAATGAAAAATTATAAACCATCATCGGAAGGTGAGTTTGCTACTATGCCGGTATGGATGTTTGCTTTGGGATTTTCTGAACCACTAGGAATGGAATATCTGGTTGATGATTCTCATATTACTTATGAACATGATCAAAGAGCCGGTTATAATTCCGCCCTGCTTGTTTATAAGGGCAGTTATAAAAATGCAATGGCTGAAGCAGAACGAATCGCTAAAGATGTAGGAATTCCATTGACTGAAAGCTATCAGAATGCTAGGGATCTGGCTAAAAAACTGGGCCATCCTATAAGTGGTGTAAAAGGTGTTACTTATATGAATTATAAATTAGGGCAGGAATTTACCGGTAGATATAAATATTCAATAAGTGTGGATGAGAAAGGGAAGCTCAGAATTAAAGTAAAGGATGTTATAAAAGAAAAAGAAAGGCCTAAGTTGCCTGCTTTGAATTAGTTTGATATGAATGTTATTGTAACAGGTGCCAGCCGGGGTATAGGATATCAATTGGTGAAGTTGTTTGCATCGGATGCTGCAAATAAAATAGTGGCAATTTCCAGAAATGCAGAGCGACTTGAAGTATTAAAATCGGAATGTGAAAATGAAAATGTTAAGAGTATTCCGTTTGACCTGTCTGATGTCTATCGTTTAAAATCTGATTTAACCAGCTTGGTTCAAGAGGCTGTTCCATCTATTGATATTCTTATAAACAATGCCGGACAATTAGTGAATAAAACTTTTGATCAAATCTCATCTGAAGATTTTGATCTGTGTTATAATGTGAATATCAAATCCCCATTCTTTACAATACAAAGTTTAATGCCTGTATTTTCTGAAAAAGCACATATTGTAAATATAAGTAGTATGGGTGGAGTTCAGGGAAGTGTCAAATTTCCGGGTTTATCTGCGTATAGCTCCAGTAAAGGCGCGATTGCAATTTTAACAGAATGTTTGGCTGAAGAATATAAAGAGACTAATTGGCGGTTTAATTGTTTGGCTATTGGGGCAGCTCAGACTGAAATGCTGGAAGAGGCTTTTCCCGGATATAAAGCTCCTTTAAGTGCTGAAGAAATGGCAAAATTTATTGCTAAATTTGCAACGGAAGATAGTAGTTATTTTAACGGTAAAATTTTAGCTGTAGCTTCAACGACACCCTAAAGGAATAAGGAGAGATTATGCATCCCATGAAAGATCAAATTACACATCCGGGCAGAATAGAAAAAATTGGAGAATTTAAAGTAGAGGTGAATATATTGGCTCAGTCAGCTTGTTCTTCCTGTCATTCAAAAGGGATGTGTGGTGTTGCAGAAATGGAGAATAAAATTGTTGAGGTATGGAAACCTCAGGATTTTAAATATGAGATAGGGGATGAGGTAGTTGTTTATATGAAGAAATCATTGGGCAATAAAGCTGTATTTTACGGATATCTTTATCCTTTCCTTATCATGCTGGCCTCTTTAATTGTTTTAATTTCCATTACAGGAAATGAAGGTCTATCTGCTTTAGTATCACTTACCTTATTGGTACCTTATTATTTTGCGATTTATAAATTGAAAGATAGATTAAGCAAAACTTTTGAGTTTAAGATCAAATAACTTTAGTATAGGAGAACCATCTCCATAGCTGTCAAGTTAAGAGATTTTATTTAGGATCATTATTGGAGTGAACTTTCTTTTTTAATTTACAATTGTAAATTTAATCTGGTCAACCTATATCAGGGAAAGACAGTTTCCAATATTCTTATATGCTTTCTAAATTACTGTTTCTCTGGTAATTTAGAAATTGTCTAAACAAATCCTGAAATCATTGCTGGTTAAGGCTTGTAGCGATTATTATTAAAGATGATCGTTGAGGTTTATTTTTAAATATCAGATTTATAGTTAGTTACGAAATGATCTGATTCAAGCTAAAACATATAATAATTTCTGATTTGTTTCTATTTTTGCGTTGCGTTAAAAACAAACCCATTCAGGGTATAATCTTTAATTAAAAAGGAAAAACGTGAACGATGTTATTATTTATGCAGTTGTATCTCTTAGTTTAATCGGAGCAGCTGCAGCTATAGTTTTGTATTTCGTAGCACAAAAGTTTAAAGTGATTGAAGATCCCAAGATCGACGAGGTGGAGGAAGCATTACCTGCTGCTAACTGTGGTGGTTGCGGATTCCCCGGTTGTAGAGGTTTTGCAGAAGCATTGGTAAAATCTGCCAATGAAAAGCAAAGTATTGAAGGCTTTAATTGTCCGGTTGGAGGAAATGATACCATGGCTGTTTCCGCAGCTATACTTGGACTGGTTGCTGAAGAGAAAGAACCACAAATTGCTGTAATCAGATGTTCGGGCTCTCGCGAAAATGCACCTGTGAAAATTAATTATGACGGGCCTGCTACCTGTGCTTTTGCTCATAATTTATCTTCCGGTGAGAGTGGATGCCCTTATGGGTGCCTGGGGTGTGGCGATTGTGTAACCGCTTGTGATTTTGATGCCATTTATATGGATGAAATTACCGGTCTTCCGGTTGTAAAAGATAACTGTGTTGCTTGTGGTGCTTGTGTAACTGCTTGTCCTCGTGACATTATTGAACTACGTAACAAAGGTAAAAAAGACCGTAGAATTTTTGTTTCATGTATCAATGAAGAAAAAGGGGGCCCGGCGAAGAAGAATTGTAAAGTAGCTTGTATCGGATGTAGCAAGTGTTTCAAAATTTGTCCGTTTGATGCAATCACTATGAATAACAATCTTGCTTATATCGATTATGAGAAATGTAAGCTTTGCCGTAAGTGTGTGGTTGAATGTCCTACTTCCGCTATTCATGAATTGAATTTCCCTCCAAGGAAGGAGAAAAAGGAGAAGCCATCTTCCACTAAAGCTACAGATGGTAAACCTGCAGCAAAGGAGGTTCCTAAGAAGGAGGTAAAAGTTACAGAAGGTGCTAAACCGGCAGTAGAAAAGCCCTCCTCCGCTAAAGCTTCGGAGGACAAAGAAGAAAGTAAAGAAACTAAAAAAGAATAATTCAGGATATTCTCATCGTAATATAAATTCAGGAGGATAAGAATTTGAAAACATTTAAAATAGGCGGCGTTCATCCGGCAGAAAATAAATTTTCTGCGGATCAGGCCATCGAAGTATTGGAACTCCCAAAACAGGTGGCAATACCGATTGCACAAAGTTTGGGTGCGCCATCCAAAGCAGTCGTTAAAAAAGGTGATGAGGTAAAAGTCGGTCAGGTAATTGCTAAAGGCGAAGCTTTTATTTCTTCTAATATTCACTCTTCAGTATCCGGTAAAGTATTGAAAGTGGATGAAATAATGGATCAAAGCGGATATAGAAGGCCTGCTGTGATCATTACTGTTAATGGTGATGAATGGGATGAGAGCATTGATCGCTCAGAAGAATTAAAAACAGATATTAATCTTTCCAAAGAAGATATCATTAAGCGAATTCATGAAATGGGTATCGTTGGACTTGGTGGTGCTACTTTCCCTTCGCATGTGAAATTAATGATCCCTGATGGCAAGAAAGCTGAAATCTTAATCATTAATGGGGTTGAATGTGAACCATACTTAACTGCTGACCATCGTTTGATGCTTGAAAAAGCGGATGAAATGATGATTGGTATTCAAATCCTTATGAAAGGACTTGAGGTTGATAAAGCTATTATTGGAGTAGAAAATAATAAACCGGATGCAATTGCACATCTGAAAAACTTATGTGCAAAATATTCTGGCATTAGCATAGAAGCATTAAAAGTTCAGTATCCACAAGGTGGTGAAAAGCAGTTAATCGATGCTTGCCTGGGCCGTCAGGTTCCATCCGGGAAATTACCTATTGAAGTTGGTGCGGTTGTAAATAATGTAGGTACTGCCTTTGCTGTTTACGAAGCGGTTCAAAAAAACAAACCTTTAATTGAGAGAGTTGTTACAATTACGGGTAAGAGTTTAAAACAACCAGGTAACTACATGGTTCGTATTGGAACATCGGTTAATGAGCTTATTGAAAAAGCCGGTGGTTTACCAGAAGATACTGCAAAAGTAGTCAGTGGTGGCCCAATGATGGGTAAAGCACTGAATGCTGTTGATGTGCCGGTTGTTAAAGGTACCTCAGGGATTCTTTTATTTAAGGAAGAAGAAGCAAGGCGTGTTGAACCAACCAATTGTATTCGTTGTGCAAAATGTATAACAGTTTGTCCAATGGGACTGGAACCAATATTAATTGCACAATATGCCGAAAATGAAATGTTTGAAAATGTTGAGAATGAAAGAGCGATGGATTGTATTGAATGCGGCTCATGCCAATATACTTGTCCGGCTGCCCGCCCACTATTGGATTACATTCGTTTAGGAAAATTTAAAGTAGGTCAAATCATTAGAAACAGAAGTAAAAAATAAAATATGAATTTACTGACAGTATCGGGATCTCCTCATGTTCATGGAGATAATTCAACCAGAAAAATTATGTATGGCGTTATTTATGCCATGATCCCGGCATTGCTTGTTTCCATTTATTTCTTTGGATTGGGAGCAATCAAAGTAACCTTAATTTCTGTATTGGCATGTGTATTCTTTGAATGGCTGATTCAAAAGTATCTTATCAAAGGGCCTTCAACTATTGGTGATGGTTCTGCGATTGTAACCGGTATTTTATTAGCTTTCAATGTTCCAAGTAATTTGCCAATCTGGATTATTATTATCGGAGCCTTGGTTTCCATTGGTATTGCAAAAATGTCATTCGGTGGTTTAGGTAAGAATCCATTTAATCCTGCATTAGTAGGCCGTGTATTCTTGCTTTTATCTTTTCCTGTACAAATGACAAGTTGGCCAAAGCCAAGTGTATTATTTGATGGTATTGCTGATGCCATTACAGGCCCAACTCCTTTAGGTCACCTTAAAGAAGAGTTGAAAGGAGGGCGTACAGTTGAAGATATTATGGAAAATGGAACTAAAATGATTGTTGATGGACAAGAAGTAATCTACAGACTTCCTGACTATATGGATCAGTTACTAGGTAATATGGGAGGTTCTCTTGGTGAGGTTTCTGCTATTGCATTGATACTTGGTGGTATTTATATGTTATTCAGAAAGATCATTACCTGGGAAATTCCTGTAACATATATCGGTTCAGTTGTAGCTATGACAGGAATCCTTTGGTTAATTGATCCTGAGATGTATGTGAATCCTGGATTTCATTTAATAACAGGTGGTTTAATGTTGGGTGTTTTCTTTATGGCAACCGATATGGTTTCATCTCCAATGTCGAGAAAGGGACAATTAATCTTTGGATTAGGTTGTGGGGTATTAACTGTTGTCATTCGTGTTTGGGGTGCATATCCTGAAGGAGCATCATTTGCAATTCTGATTATGAATGCATTTGTGCCTTTGATCAACAGCGGACTTAAACCAAAACGCTTCGGCGAAATAGCTAAATAGATTGATAATTTGATAAAATAAAAATATTGATAACAGAATCCAATGAGCTTACAAGAGTTTTTGTTGCATCAAGAAAGACAGCAACGCAGAACTGTTAGCTGAGGATAAAATGAATTATAATAGTCAATAGGAAATATTAAATAATACTTATAAAAAGGATGGCGAAAAAAGAATCTTCATTCATAAATATGGTAGTTACATTGTTTATTGTAACTATGGTTGCAGCACTGGCACTAGGAGGTGTTTATACTGCAACAAAAGAGCCAATCGCTTTGGCTAAGAAAGCAAAGACAGAAGCTGCATTAAAAGCTGTAATTCCTAATTTTGATACAGTAGAAACTTATAAAGTATTAGCAGTTGGTTCAACGGATTCATTAAGTGTTAACAAATGTTTATTAAATGGAGAAATTGTTGGTTATGCTATTGAATCCAGTTCAACAAATGGATATGATCCTACACCTATAAAGATTATGGTTGGTTTTTCTTTAGATGGAAAAATTACCAAAACGTCTCTGATTAGTCATAAAGAAACTCCGGGGCTGGGAACAAAAATGGGTGAGCCTAAATTTGCTTCTCAATTTGAAGGTAAAGATCCGGAATCCTTTAAGTTAATTGTTAAGAAGGATGGAGGAGATGTAGATGCAATTACAGCAGCTACTATTAGTGCACGCGCATTCTGTGAAGCAGTTACGAAAGCATATAATGTACTTAAAAAAGAAGGAGGGAACAAATAATGAATCAATTGCAAAATTTCACAAAAGGATTTATTAAAGATAACCCTGTATTTGTTTTATTATTGGGTTTATGTCCTGTATTAGGGGTAACCAGTTCGGCCTTTAATGGTTTGGGGATGGGATTGGCAACTACATTCGTACTTGTTTGTTCAAATACGGTTGTTGCAATCGTAAAGAAGCAAATTCCTGATAAAGTTCGTATTCCTACTTTTATTGTAGTTATTGCTTCTTTCGTAACTATCGTTGAGCTAAGTATGCAAGCTTATGTGCCTGCTTTGTTTGACTCACTAGGATTATTTATCCCTCTTATTGTAGTGAACTGTCTTGTACTGGGCCGTGCCGAAGGTTTTGCTTCCAAGCAAAATTTATTATCATCGGTAATTGATGGAAGCGGAATGGGATTAGGCTTCACATTTGCACTTACTTTATTAGGTGGAGTTCGTGAGATGTTTGGAAACGGATCGATTTTCGGATGGAAATTCGTTGAAGGTGATGCAATATTGATCTTTATCCTTTCTCCGGGTGCATTCATTGCGTTGGGATATTTAATTGCTTTAATTAACAGAATTAGAAAAACAGCTTAAATATTTGAGATATGGAATATTTTGTAATTATAATCAGTGCAATATTTGTAAGTAATATTGTTTTAGCCCAGTTCTTAGGTATTTGTCCTTTTATGGGTGTTTCCGGTAAGGTAAGCACTTCTATAGGGATGAGCGGAGCTGTATTATTTGTAATGACCATTGCAACTATTGTTACATGGTTGATTCAAACATACATCCTTGTACCATTTAAAATTACATTCCTGCAAACCATTTTCTTTATTTTGGTAATTGCATCTTTGGTACAAATGGTAGAGTTAATTTTAAAGAAGATCAGTCCTCCTTTGTACCAGGCATTAGGTATTTTCCTTCCTCTTATCACAACAAACTGTGCTGTATTAGGGGTTGCGATTCAGGCGCATTCTAAAAGCTTCAACTTAATGGAAAGTGTCGTTTGGGCGATTGCAAATGCGATTGGTTTTGCTTTGGCAATGATCTTGTTTGCCGGTTTACGTGAGCATTTAGATCTAATGCGAGTTCCTAAAGGAATGAAAGGTGTTCCTATTGCATTGGTTGTTGCCGGTATTTTGGCAATGGCTTTTTTAGGATTCTCGGGATTGGTATAGAAAAAAATATTGTTATAATAAAAAAGACTTATTAGAATTCTAATAAGTCTTTTTTGTTTTTATGGAGTTTGGTTTTCTATTTTGAATTTTCTAAAACGATTTCTTTATCTCCTACATGAATATTAAACACATCCAGAAGAACTTGTTTTTCTCTTTCTTGGTCTTCTCTTTGTTTAAGAAAATATTTTTCAAACATTTCAAATGCAATGTTGCGAGAATCTTTATCTTTTTTATTTTTCGAAGTTTTCATAAAGCAAAGTTAATGTTTAATTACATCAGTACTTGGGGAGCATGTATTCAACAAGTAATAATTTATTGTTCTAAAACTTCCATTAACCTATAGTTGAGATATAGTTTTTCCTTTCCTACTTTAGTAGATTTTAAAAATCCCGATAGCTCAAGTTCTATTAAATAATTACCTACAGTTTTTAGAGTTCCTAACTTAGCATCAATAAGATATTTTCTTTTCGTATAAGGTAGTCTAAATAAAATTTCAATTAGTTCTTTTGAGTATACTTTTGGCAGCGTAGACTTTACTTCTTCAGCGAAGGAATTCATCAATTTAATTATTTTATCCAACTTTTCTAAACCTTTGGTTGCTGTTACTTCAATCATATCCAACATAAATAAAACCCAATCTTCCCAACTGTTTTTTTCAGTTACATTTCTTAATTTTCTATAGTATTCGGTTCTGTTGTTAATAATATATTCACTAAGAAATATCGCAGGAGTGTTTAATAGTTTTTCTTTTTTTAAATATAGAAGTAATAAAATCCTTCCAGTCCTTCCATTTCCATCATAGAAAGGGTGAATGGCTTCAAATTGATAATGCATTAATGCCATTTTAATAAGTGGGTCTAACTTCGATTCTCCATTTATGAAGTTTTCTAAGTCTTTTAATTTTTTTCTGATAATGTCTTCGCAGCAGGGAGGTGTATATATTACTTCTTGTCTATGATTTGTAAGTTTTGTCCCTGGAGTTTTTCTTATTCCTGAAGTGTTTTGTTTAATGCATTGTACAATTTCAATACACTGATTAGTAGTAATAAATGGTTTGTTCTTTAAGTTCTCCAAGCCTGACCATAATGCTTTCTTATAGCTTATCACTTCTTTGGTAGCTGGGTCTTCATTTATTTTATCTGCTACAATTGACTTGTATAGTTCATCATTTGTAGTAATTATATTCTCAATTTCTGAACTTGCTCTGGCCTCTAGTAAATGTATAGAGTCTAAAAATAGGCTTGGGTTAGGTAAATTACTAATTGCACCATCTAATTGAGCTAATGCTCTACTCGAAGAAATTACTTTATTAAGTGTTTTTTTTGTTTCAAGATTTACTGCTGGAGGAAGAGCAGGTAAATCATTATAAGGTTCTTTTTTATTGAAATTTGTCATGTTGTGAACGAGGGTAAATTTTACACTTGTTTTGTGAACGAGAGTAAATATACTTAAAATTTACTTTTGTTGCAATTAAGTGAGTAATAATTACACTTGTAATCTATGAATAAAAAATCCGGTTTTCTTCATAGATTAATCAACCTGTCAGGTTCAAAGAACCTGACAGGTTGATTAATTAAAGGATTGATTTAAATCTATTTTGCAAAAGTAGATTACTTAAAACATTTACTCATATTTTAATGAGTCTATCGGATTCGCATTAGCTGCTTTTATTGATACCAGGCTAACTGTAACAATGGCTATAATAAAAGCGGTTAAGCTGCCAAAAACAAACATCCAGACTGAAATATTTGTTTGATATTCAAAATTACTAAGCCATTTTTCCATACTCAAATATGCTAATGGTGATGCAATAACAACAGAGATGATAAGCCATTTTATTTGATTTTTTATAAATAAACCAATAATTTCTGAAGAAGAAGCTCCCATTACTTTTCGAATGCCTATTTCTTGTGTTCGTTGTTGGGTCATAAAAGATGTTAATCCAAATAAACCTAATACAGAAATGAATATCGCTAATATCGTTCCCCAGCTTATTAAATCATTGGATCTTTCTTCCTTTTGATACATACTTGCAAACTGTTGATCCATGAATGTAAATTGGAATGTGTTATTAGGATCCACTTTTAAAAATATTTGTTCAATTTCTTCTATGGTTTTTGGAATATCTTCCGAGTCAAGCTTCATTGAAATGTAACTTATATAATTGGAATACATTGTAAAGGCTAATGGAGCAATCTTTTCATGCAATGATTTGAAATGAAAATCCTTCATTATTCCAATTACAGTTACTTCCTTATTAAATACAAATACTTTTTTATCGATTGGACTTTCATTGTAGCCTAATGCCTTTACAGCAGATTCATTGAGAATGACTTTATTATTCTCGGTCTTGTACTCTTCTGAAAAATCACGTCCTTCAATGATTTTTATGTCATAAGTTTTAATGTAATCGTGTAAAATGCGGTTTTCATTTAATACAATAGCAGACTTTGGATCATCTCCTTTTTTGTGTCCGGTCTGTACGCTTCTGAATTTACCAGGTATACTTTGTGAGCCTGTTACGGATTGAATAGATGGATTTGTTAGAAGTTCTGCTTTAAGTGATTTGAAGGAATGGCGGATTTTATTTGTAAAATTATATACTACTAGGACATGGTCTTTGTTAAATCCTAAATCCTTGTGTTTTATGTAATTGGTTTGTTTATAAAGTAAGGCAATATTGATTAAAAGGAAGATTGTAATGGTAAATTGAAATACAACTAATATTTTTCTGAGAATTAGATTTTTACTACCTGATGATTTACTCCCTTTAAGTACCTTGACAGGTAAGAACTTTGAAAGATAGAGTGCCGGATATGAACCTGATATAAAACCTATAAAAACTACTCCAAGAATAATGAAAAAGAAAATCAAAGGAGATTCTCTATAATGTAATATTATAGGGCTATTCATTAAATTCCTAAAGGGTTCAATAAAAATTTCTGTAAGTCCAATTGCAATTATGAATGAAATTAGTGAGATTAAAATTGATTCAAAAATGAATTGGTAAAACAAATTAAGGCGAAATGCTCCCATAACTTTTCTCAATCCAATCTCTTTCGCTCTTGTTTCGCTATTTGCCGTAGCCAGGTTAATAAAGTTTATGATAGCAATAATTATAATAAAAATAGCCAGGACAGAAAAAATATAAATATTTTTTATATCTCCGTTAGCTTCTAATTCAAACTTAGTATGAGACTGTAAATGAATACTTGTAATAGGCCTGAGTTTCGATTTTGATTTTACTCCGAATTGACCAAGCTTTCTCTCAACTACGGGATTTGTTATCTCATTGATCTTTTGCTCTATGGCTTGAATATCTGCATTTTTAGTACATACTAAATAAGTAAAAAATGAAAACCCATCTCTATCTACAATATTATACTGTTCCGTGCATACTGTACAAAAGGAACCTAATGCCTCAAAATTAAAATGTGAATTCAGAGGAAAATCTTTGACAATTGCTGTTACTTTATAATTCTTATTGTCGAATTTAACGGTTTTATTTAGGGCATTATTAGTACCAAATATCTTTTTTGCGAAACTTTCAGAAAAGACCAGGCTTTGAGGTTCTTTTAAAGCGGTTTTTAGGTTTCCTTCAATAGCTTTAACAGTAAATATGTCAAAGAATGTAGAATCTGCCCAATAAAATTTATCCATTCGGAATATGTTTTCTTTATATCTGATATCATGGTTTCTGTTAATAAACCTTACACATTTTTTTATTTCAGGTATCTGTTCCTGGATAAGTGGACCAATATCTCCAAGTGTCGCTGGTGAAATTTCAGATGTTCCATTGGGTAAACTTAAGTGGCTTTCAACTCTATACAATTGGTCATAATTCAAGTTAAATTTGTCATAACTTAATTCAAAAGCGATGTAGGAAGTAATTAGCAATGTTGTAAACATTCCGATCCCAAGACCAAGAATGTTAATGAGCAAGTGTAAGCTATTTTTTCTGAGCCTTCTCCAGGCAATTTTAAAAAACTCTGTACCATAGGTCCCCATTTTGTTAATTAAGACGATACAGATTTTGTTATGTTACATTCTTAAAGTCATCTGGCACATCTGATGCAATGTAAACTTTCCGGCCTGAATAAAATCCGTCCTATAGGAATTTCTTCTTTACAGCTCAAGCATTTTCCAAACTCATTGGTTCCTAATTTTGATAATACCTGATTTAGATTTCTTAATTTTTCTTCAGCTTTACGTAAAGAAGCTTCTGTTACACTTTTATTATTTATAGCATCCATACGTGATACACGGCCAATAGCATCATCTGGGGACACCGGCTTAGTGAGTTCTTTGTATTGCTCAATCAGTTTTTCAGTTTTGGCAATTTCGTCGAGTAGCTTTTGTTTTATATCTATGGTGTCCATTTTAGTATCTATGAATGCAAATATAGAACTATAATTTAACCTGACAGGTTCAGTAACCTGTCAGGTTAATTAATCAATAAATCTTATAAATAGAGATTCTGAAAGAATTATTATTTAGCAGCAATCAGTTCTACTTCTAATAATACTCCAAAATGTAATTCCGGAACAGGTACAACACAACGAGCTGGTTTATGTTCTTCAAAGTAATCAGCATATAATTTATTTACGATATCCCAGTTGTTAATATCAGATAAATAAATCCTTACCTGTATAACTTTGCTTTTATGACTTTCAGTGGCCAGAAGTATTTGATCAATTTTTGATAAGACCAATTTTGTCTGGTTTTCTATACCATCAGGTATGGATTTATCCTGAGGGTTAATTGGAAGTTGCCCGGAAATATAAAGTGTATCCTTATGTTCTATACAATTAGAATAATGTCTATTCCCTTTGGGCATACTATCATTAAATATAACCTTCTATTACTTATTTATAGATGTATTTGAAATAATTAATTCTTCTTCTCTTTTTTTATAATCAGGATTTTCCTCTAAATTAATTATCTCCTTCTATAAATCCCAATAAATGATGTACTTAATAATTTACTCCTCATACTCATCTTTCCTTCGGAAGCTTTTCCTTTTAGTATGAGATTGTTTCCCTGGTTGTCTATCCAAAGCTGATTCCATGTTGAATCTGTTTTATCAAAATAATTGTAGCTGCTTCCACTTCCGCCTCTAACACTTTTCCAATGTTCATTAATAATGCAGTCATCTTCAATTTTATGGATGAGATTTTCTCCTACTTTATTACCTACGGTATCATAAACGATCCAATCACCTACCCAAAAATCAAATTGTTTATGGAATTTAGTGTCGCAGGCTTTTTTATTTTGAGAATAAGGACTGGTTGTTGTAAATAGGAAGCTTAGTAAAATATAAAGTTTGATTTTCATCTTTTGAGTTTTAATGAATATTATGCCATATTCTTCATAAGGTAGGCTTTTAATCAGGTTGTGTATTTTATATGATGAAGCTAGTCCCTAAAAGGGGCGACACCCTTTGGGGCGACGCCCCAAAGGGTGTCGCCCCTTTTTAGCTTCGATTTATAATCGTAAAATTTATTTCTTTTTAGCTGGAGTAGAGAATGGAGGAGGAATTACTTTTAATGGTTTTTGTTTATTAAGTAATCTTAAAGCCTCTTTCACTGCTCTTTCTAATTGAGGATCTTTCCCTTTAGCTAGAGATTTGGCATCCTGACGAACTTCAATGTCTGGTGCTACACCTTCATTTTCTGCAATCCATTTATTATTGATCGGATCAAATACTGCATTGTCAGGTGCTGTTAAAGACCCGCCATCTATCATTCTGTAGTGAGTAGATGATTTAACCAAACCACCCCAGGTAGTCATACCTACTAAAGGCCCGGCTTTTTGCTGACGGAATACCCATGGGAAAAAATCCCCACCGGAACCTGCAAGCTCATTAATAAGAAGAACTTTAGGTCCTAAAATACCTGCCGGTAATCTCATTGCTTTCCCATTTGGAACTTCATTGGTTAATCCGGCACGAATACTTCTGGTCATTAAATCTACCATATAGTCGTCCAATAATCCACCACCATTGAAACGCTCGTCAATAACAGCTCCTTCTTTATCTTGTTGTGCAAAATAGTATCTGTTGAATGAAACAAAACCTGGTCCGCCGGTGTTAGGAACCCAAACATAAGCTAATCTTCCTCCTGATAATTTATCAACTAATCTTCTGTTGTCTTCAACCCAGGCACGCTGACGAAGACCTCTTTCACTTCTGATTGGTTTTACAACTTCTTTCCAGGAACCTTTAAACTTAGCTTCCTTATTAATATGTAAGGTAGTTTGTTTTCCTACAGTGCCATCAAGATATTTGAATGGATTGTCTTTTGCAGTTAACTCCATGCCATTAATAGCCACGATATAATCACCTTCTTTAACCTTCATCCCTGGTTGATCAAGTGGAGCACTTAATCTAGGATTCCAACTCTCTGTTGTGAAGATACGTTTGATCTTCCATCTTCCGTTTTCTGCAACCA
The DNA here is from genome assembly GCA_028280405.1 of Bacteroidales bacterium. Lineage (GTDB taxonomy): Bacteria > Bacteroidota > Bacteroidia > Bacteroidales. The sequence goes on along the minus strand of JANQLW010000007.1, from coordinate 22,794 downwards.
AATCTACACCAAGCATACCTACTTTTGAACCTTCTCTTACATCTTGAGAACGCGGGTATTCACCACCTCTGACAAAACTATGTCCGACTGATAATTCACCATTCATTTGATCTAAAATATAATTCAGGTCAGCGCGGTGTTTTACATAAGGAATTAAAGGAGCATATCTTTCGTATACTTTGTTCCAATCTCTGCCATGTAGGTTTGGATCATAAAAATAATCTCTTTCGTATCTCCATGCTTCATTGAAAATTTGTTCCCATTCAGCTGCATAATCAACTTTCATTTGAAGATTGATTTTTACAGTTTTTCCACTTTTCCCATTGGGCCTTTTAGTGTTCATTAATTTCCATGAGCCTTGAGCATAGGCAAGCATATTTGTTCCGTCAGGAGTTACAACAACCTGTGAAACACCACTGGTAAAATCTTTTGCCTTTTTACTTTTCAGCTCAAACTTTTGCAAGGTAACGCTACGTCCTTTAGAAATCGCTAAGAATACAGTACCTGGTGTACCATGGATGATAAATCTGTAATTCCCTTGTGTAACAGGTAAAGCCATAATTCTTCTATCAATACGGTCAAAGTCTATTTTAATGCTTTCAACTTTCTTCTCTTTTGCATCTTCTCCGTTTGGTGCTTTGGCATCAGGTGTTTTGCCGTTTTTCTTTTTTGCATTTTTTTTGCCTTTAGTTGCTTTATCGCCTTTCTTATCCTTAGCTTTTTCCTTGTCTTTATCTTTATCTTCTTCTTTTATTTCTTCCTCATCGCTTTCCGCTTTAAATGGAGAATCCTCTTCTTTTTGAAGATTAATCACATATGCCGCATAACTTGGTCTTGGGGCAGTCATTGTACTTGTATTAGCCCAGCCTGAACCCAAAGCAACATTCGTACTTGCAAGGAAGTATAAATGTTTTCCATTAAGATCCCAGCATGGAGAAAATGAATCTGCAAAAGGATCTGTTAATGCATGAACTTGCTTGGTTTTATGATTGTAAACCATAATTTGCTTGAAATTATTGCTTCCTGATTTTGCATAAGCAAGCCATTCAGAATCTTTTGCCCAAACCAAACCCAATCTTCCTCTTTCAAGATTGTTTCCGCCAACATCGGCTGTCATGATCATTTCTTTTTCAATATCAACGATTCTGATTCTTACATCATCATCGCAGAAGGCTATTAATTTGCCATCAGGAGACCATGTAGGTTCCCATGCAAGTTTTGATTCTCCAATTGAAATCTTTTTCTCATTTTGTCCATCCTGATCACTAATGTAAAGTGCATATCCTTTACCATCTTTATCTGAGAACCATGCAATCTTATCTCCTTTGGGCGACCAGATCGGAGCACGGTCTGCTGCTCCTGAACTTTGTGTAATATTTCTTGAATCTCCTTTTTCCATTGGAACTGTGAATACATCTCCGCGTACTTCCATAATGGCTCTTTTTGCTTTTGGAGAAATTCCTACAGACGAACCAAATTTAAATTCTTTCCATTTTGCAGCAGCCCATGGGAAGTCACCTTTTACCGTAATATTTAATTGTTTACTCTTGTTACTATTCAAATCATATAAATGAATATAGCCATCTCTTTCATAAGCAATGGTATTTCCCAATCCGCTGATCCATTTAATGTCAGAGCCCTGGAATTTTGTGATTTGTTCCAGTTTTTTAGTTTTTGGAGTATATGCCCAGATATTACTACACCAATCTCTGTCTGATAGGAAATAGATTTTATCACCCATCCAAATCGGATTGATATCAGTAGTTTTTTCATTTGGAAGTAAAGTTTCCGACATATCACTTAAATTAAGAATGATAAGGGGAGTATTTTGTCCACCTCTGTATGCCCTCCATTCAACATCCCATCTGCCCATACGGTCAATTACAATTTGTTTTCCATTAGGAGAAAACGATCCATTATAACTCCATTGGTGAGTTAATAATTCTGGTACACCTCCATCTTTTGAGATTGTCCATAAACGATTAATCCCTGAAGGAGCAGTTTCTCTGGTAGAAGCATATAAAACTTTTTTACCATCATTGGTCCACCCTCTTACCTGGCAAGCATCCGGATGCCAGGTTAACCTTTTGGCTTCACCTCCTTCAATTGGTACAATATATACTGCTGTTCCTGCTCTACTTGAAGTAAAAGCTACAAATTTCCCATCAGGAGAGATATGTGGATCTCTTTCAGTTGCTGATGTACTGGTTAATCTTTTTACTTCATTTGTTTCTAAATTGCTAATCCAAATATCACTGCCATAACAGAAGGCAATATGCTTTTTACCAAGATCTGGTTGTCTTAATAATCTGGTTTCCTGTGAAAATCCCGACATCATAAATGCGATCATACAGAAAACCAAAATGAATAATTTACTGTTTACTTTTATCATAATAATTGTTTTAAAAATTTCAATTGGCTTTATTAGACAGCTATTGCCTAATATTGGTTACTTTTCTTTCCCTTAAATTATATTGTTGTCCAGCTTTAAGAACATAAAAATCTTTACTGCCTTTTGGAAGTTGATAAATTGTATCTCTTTCAGCCGACCATCTGGTACCATCATAAATAGCTACATAGCTTTCTCCAAATACGGTAAAGACATCTCCTTTGACAATGATACCTGTATTTTCATCAAGCCCAATTCCTAATAGTTCCGGCTTGTTGTCTAAAATCTCAAATAAATCAAATTGACGATTTCTTGCAAATAAATGCTGATCAATGGCAACATTACTTATGAAGGCCAGTCCTTCTTCATGATCCCCCATCATAATAGTATTCTTTTTAGTATCGCCTCTGGCAAGGTAGGATCCTTGTATTGTTGCTCCGGCTGAACTCCCGGCTATAATGCCTCCTCTATTTAATACTTCCCAAAAAGCGTCATGAGCTTTGGTATTTAAATAAGAATCGGCATGTCTCCATTGACGGCCTCCGCTAAACCAGACTCTTTTTGCTGTTTTTAATGGTTTAATGAATTCTTCAGTATTAGCTTCTTTTGGGTCACGTGTATGTAAAACGGTTACATTGGTGAACCCTTTGTTATGATATGATTCTTTATGTCTGTTTAAGAATGTTTTATCCAGTTTCTTACTTGAAACAGCTGTTGGAATAACAACTATCGGCTTATCTGCTCCTCCGATCAATTCTTTAAATTTTTCATAAAAGATATTTTGAGCGGCTCCTCCTATAATTAGAAGTGTTCCTTTTTGGGGCCCTTTTGTTATCGCTTTTTCAGAAATCAATTTTTTGTTTGTTTCCTGAGATATAGTTTGACTATACCCAAAAAAGAGGAACAGAATCAAGAGTAAGCATATGTTGTTCTTCATCGTTATATAAGAAAATTGGAGTCTGAAATCAATCCTTGTAAATATATAAAAGTTTTTGTTGTATTGATTTTATTGTTGTTCTATAGATTTGATGGGTTTATAGAAAATAATTGTGAATTGCAGTTTCATCATAGAGATATTAGTGATCAATAATTTGTATATTCGTATTGCTAATTTATAAACTTCCCAATTTTATGGAAACTGCTGAAAATATTATTATTTCGCTGAAAAATATTCCTGTTTATCAAAAAAATATTCTGGTGCTGGAAAATGTTAGCCTGGAGGTTGCAAAAGGTGAATTTGTATATTTGATAGGAAAAACGGGAAGTGGTAAAAGCAGTTTGTTGAAAATGTTATATGCTGATCTTCCTGTTTTGGAAGGTGAAGCTGAAGTCGCAGGTTTTGATCTTACCAAACTAAAAACCAAAAGTGTTCCTTTTTTGAGAAGAAAATTAGGAGTGGTGTTTCAGGATTTTCAATTGCTTACCGATCGTACTGTTAATGAGAACCTGATGTTTGTAATGAGAGCTACAGGTTGGAAGGATAAACAAGCAATGAAGGAGAGGTTGGAAGAAGTTTTATTGAAAGTTGGCTTGGTTATGAAAGGGGATAAGATGCCCAACCAGTTATCTGGTGGGGAACAGCAACGAATAGGAATTGCCCGTGCTTTAATTAATGAACCGGATATTATTCTGGCTGATGAGCCCACGGGTAATCTGGATCCGGAAACCTCCGAAGGGATCATCAGATTATTAATGGATATTAGTAAATCGGGCAGAGCTGTATTAATGGCTACTCATAATTATGCGCTGATAGAGCAGTATCCTTCCAGAATTTTAAAATGTGAACATGGCAAGGTATTATCTCAGCAATCAGAGATTGTTGACTAAACAGTACCTTCCTTCCAGGATAAAATAAATTTTATCAAAAGTTTTTCGGCTTGATTTGAATAAATTGTAAAAACTATTTTTTTATGAAATATAAAATGAAGATTATTGAGGGGTTCTGTTAAATTCTCATAATAGATTCTTTTAAAATGGGCTATCTTTGTAATAAATAAATCTTCATGAAAATTCAACATAATATTTCCTTAAAACCTTACAATACATTTAACATTGATCAAATAGCTTCTTCCTTTATTCGGTTTGAAGAATTACAGGATGTAATTAATTTCGTAAAATCGGGAGAATTAAAGAGTGTTAAGTATTATATTTTAGGAGGGGGAAGTAATATTCTATTAACTCAGGATTTTGATGGACTAATTTTACACCCGGATATTAAAGGGATTGATATTGTAAGTGAGGATGAAAAGAACATATTAGTAAAAATTGGAGCTGGAGAAGTTTGGGAAGATTTTGTTGAATATACTGTTGATAAGGAATGGTATGGGATTGAAAATTTAGCATTGATACCAGGAAGAGTTGGAGCAGCACCGATTCAAAATATTGGGGCCTATGGTATTGAGTTGAAAGATGTGTTTTATGAGCTGGAAGCCATTAACCTGAAAACGGGTGAGTTAGAAATATTTGATTTGGATCGTTGTGATTTTGCTTATCGATCCAGTTTTTTTAAGAAGAAGCCTGGGAAATATTTGATATGTTCGGTAAGCTTAAAACTATCAAAGCTTAAATCACTTAACCTGACTTATAAAGTTTTAAGTGATTATATCGCAAACTTGAAAGTAGATGAGATTACTCAGCGAATGGTGTTTGAGGCAGTGGTAGCTATAAGAAATAGTAAATTGCCCAAACCTGAGGTTTTAGGAAATGCAGGTAGCTTTTTTAAAAACCCTCTTGTAACGAATACAAAATTAGAGAGTCTAAAAATCAGATATCCTGAAATAAAAGCTTTTGAAGTAGATGATAAAAAATCGAAATTAGCTGCCGGATGGCTGATAGAAAAAACCGGGATGAAAGGATATCGTGAAAAAGATGCTGGAGTACATGACAAACAATCTTTGGTTCTTGTTAACCATGGATGTGCAACTGGTAAGGAAATATTTGAATTATCGGAGAAAATCAGAACCACTGTTTTTAATTTATTTGATGTAAGATTGGAAAGGGAAGTAAATGTCTTATAGATTGTTGAATTAAAAACTGAATGATGAAAAAGTGGGAATATTTTAATTATATAAAGTTAAAGTATCTGGAAGCTTTTATATGGATTGCTGCCTTGTTGATTTTGGCAATCTCACCAATCAATGAAGGTCATCACAGTTTATGTGTATTCAAGAACTTAGGGCTTGGTTTTTGTCCGGGTTGTGGTTTAGCCCATTCAATTCATTATTTTTTCAGAGGAGAATTTGAGGCATCGTTCTATGCTCATCCATTAGGAATCGTTGTTGTTGGCATCCTTTTAATTCGAATTTTTAGTATATTCAAACAAAATAAAAAACTTAAACCTGTTTAAATAAATAGTAATATGGCAAATATTCTACAATTTATGCCCGAGTTAAGTGGGTATGAATTACAATATGTTCAAAACTTAACGGAAGGTTATACAGAAAAACAAATGCTGGGATTTTCGAATATGTATCGGGCCAGAAGAAAAGACCCACAGCTGATTCTTTTAACTACACTTATCGGTTTTGTTGGTTTTGCAGGAATACAGCGATTTTTAGTTGGACAGATCGGTATGGGGATCATATATTTTTTTACAGCTGGTTTATGTTTAATAGGAACCATTGTTGATTTAATCAATTATCAGGATTTAGCATTCCGTTATAATCAACGAGTGGCAGGAGAAACCAAAATGCAGTTTGAAGCATTTAATAAATAAAAAAAGACGCCGGATGGCGTCTTTCCTTCTAAACTAACTAAAATTATTGCACGTCCAGATTGGCAGGTTCTCTATATCCATCCTTCTCAATATACCAGTCAGGATAACTACTTCCTCCGGATTCGGCCCATTCTTTAAATTTTAAATAACCCTTGATAATTTCCATTTTTTCTTTAGGCCAAACAAATTCTACAGGAATATTGATTGCCCAGGGTAAATGCTTTTGAGTTTTATAATATCTGTTTTGTGCCGGAATACTATTGTCATGTCCTGTTCCCAAAATTCCTTTATCTGCAAGCGATGTTGGTGCTTTGTCAGGAAGGTGAACTTCAAATGTTCTTTCCTGGTTTTTAATTAAGAAAGGATTAAAAGGAGCATCGCCTAATATAATTTGTTCAATTGGATTATTTAACTTAATTGTTACTTCTCTTTCAATCCCTAAATTCTTGTCACCATTATCATAAACAATAATTACTGCATTATCCTGCTCCGCTTCAGTTCCATTAGCAGATGTGGTTATGTAATTGTCTGTAATGCTATTACCAGCTACACTTTGTACATCAGAAGGGGGAATTGGCAGCTCAACTCCAAAACCATTTACAAGATTGGCTCCTTCATGTCTGTTTAGGAAGAAACCTTTTAATTCGACTACTTCATTATCAGCGTTTGTGATTTGTAAGAATCTGTAATAAATCACCATATCATTAAAGTCATAGTCGCCTAATCCGGGCCATAAGTCTTCAAATGCTAAAGTGCCGTATTGGTTTTCTCCTGGAGTCCATATTTTATATGCTTTATTTGGATCATCCGGGAATTTATCATCCTGATCAGGTACTCCATCTCCATCTTTATCATTTGCCGGAGGAGCTGTATCTTTTTCTAAAATTCCAAAGTCATTAGCTTTGAACTTTTGGTTAGTTGCACTAACACTGGAATATAGGTACTCATCTGCACCGGTTGTCACATTAACTTTATAAACTTTAGATGGATTACTATTAGTAGCATAGTATAAATACCCATCTGATCCTAAATCTGAGGAAGTGGTTTTGTTTGATAAGTTTGAAGTAATTAATTCTGTTTTTATTTTATTGCCATGAATTACTCCTTTATATAATACTTTTTCAGAAACTGATGTGAAATAGAAGGTGTTGTTTCCGGCATAAGCTAAGTCTCCGCCACTTAAATTTGCTTTAGGGCCTTCCAATTTATATTGTGTAATATAGCTTGCAGAAGTTGGATCATAAGCATAAACCCACTTTCCACGTCCTATATATAATATTCCTCCATGTGGGTCGAAATCCATACGATCGAAATTTTTTTGAAGGTTACCTATAACTGTTTGATCTTTGGTAGATAAATCAATTTTTCTCAATTTATATGGAGATTTTCTTTCTGCTATATACAATGCGTTGTTAGCTTTATCTACTGCACAAGCATAAGCTCCTTTATCAAAATTGGCTAAAAAATTAGTTTCGCCGGTTTCAATATCGATATAAAATGCCTGGCCATTTCCATTTACAGCATAGATCAATTCTTTAGTAGTTGTTTTTAAGCTTTTAAAATTTGTATGTTGATAATTTATAGTAGTTTGATTGTTTATATTAAGATATTCAGCTTTAAAAGAACCGGCTTTCTTTCTTTTTAAATATAGAAACTCTTGATGACCAGGTACCGTTAATTTAATACTTAAGCTTCCATTTTTCGTAAAACCACTTGCTAATAATTGATTTGTTTTATCAATATTTACGAGTGTGTCATTATCTATATAGGATATTGTAGGTTCTGAATTCTGTGTGATTGAGTAAATATCATAACTAACTTCTTCCGAATCAGAAATGTTTAATATGATATCTTTTGTTGTTTTAAAATCAAAACTAGCAGGAACCTTCAAATCATTCATATTCCCTTCACCAGGGTTTGGATTTGGGTTCTCAAATTTATTACAGGAAGTAATAATAATGGCCATTAGGAAGATGATTAAATAATGACGTGTTTTCATAACTAATGGTTTAAATTCTTTATGAATAGACTAACTTTATTTTTGACTAATTGTTATAATAATATTAATTGTCTCAAAATGGGAATTTGTTACAAAATTAGAAAATTAATTTTGGATTTACAAATAATTAAACAAGAAATTTAAACGTAAATTGCTAAAATATATTTTTTAGCGTATTGATAATTGATTTAAAATTAAAAAGACTGTCTCAAAAGCTACTTTAGCCGTCATCCTGAACTCCCGCCTGCGTCGGGCAGGTGTTTCAGGATCTAAACATGTTGATTACATGATTGATAAGATTCTGAAACAAGTTGCCAATGACAGATTTATGCAATAAGCTTATTATTAATGGATTGCATTTTGTATCCAGATGGGGGTTTTTAGAAAGAAGCTCTGTTTATGAAGCAAAGCCATATTGGAATAATATATTTTCCCCTTAGGGCCCGCCTGCCGGACGGGCAGGAATAAATATTAATAGAAAATATTCGTTATGAAAAACACCATTCCCCGTCAGGGGATTAACGATGCCCCCTATATCCAATATCTGACATGCAGTTAATCCCCTGACGGGGAATAAGAGGGATATTGAGGAACCATTAGCTATTGAGATGGATCCCCTAAGGGGGAATTTTGGCGATTCATTAACATATTAGCAATAACATTTATGCTACCTTGCCCGTTTAGGACATTTTCTGTCATTTTCTCATTATGCCTAATATGATTAGGTGAAATCTCAGGATGACATACTAGTGTATTTCAGGATAAACCTTTTAAATTACGGATGATGTTCCATACATTCATTCAATAACGGATGGTTCTTAGCCACGAGCGGTTTTCGGCTCAGCGACCATGCTAATACATAAGCAAACAATCCAACAAATCCTAAGAACCCACCGATTTCTATAAACCCAATGTTTAAATGATGTAGCGTGCCCACTGTTACCTGCATATATACATCAACATATTGGCCTATTAATAATATACTGGTAATAATCAATAATGCATTCTTATTGGTGGATACTTTTCCACTCATTAATGCTAAGAACGGGAATAGCCAGTTTACAGCTAATTCGGTATAGAATAAAGGCGTAAACTCACCCTGGGTTCTGGGAACATAATAAATCGTTTCTTCAGGAATATTTGCATACCAGATAAGAATATACTGTGAGAACCAGGTATAACCCCAGATGATGGATAATATAAAAATGTATTTTGAAAAATCTTTTAGATGATACTTATTTAAGAATGGAAGGTATCCCATCTTATTCAAAATAATAGTTACTAAGGTAATGAGAACCACAGCATGTTGAAATCCCATTGCAAAGTTTCTAATGGCAAAAATAGTACTGAACCAGTGAGCATCAATGGACATGATCCAGTCAAAGGTTGCCATAGAGAAAGTCAGTGCCAGTGAAAAGATATATACTTTAGAATAAAATTCGCTTTTTTCAAAATAACGAAGACCTCCTTCAAGATCTTCTTTAAAAGAAAGTTTTCTCAATAGTTGTGTCAGGCCGATCCATACGGCAAAATAGATTGCAAAACGAATGATAAAGAAAGGTGTATTCAAATAAGGCTCTTTATGCTGTAAAATAGGATCATGAGCAACAGCATCATGGTGACTCCAGTGATAGATCGAGTGAATTCCAAATAAAAGAGGAATCATCAGTATAAGCAATATCGGGAAGAAATTGGCAATACCCTGATGTATTCTTACGAAGCCGGATGACCATCCCGACTGGGTAATATATTGTAGTGCGCCAAAGAAAGTTGCTCCAATCGCTAAAGCCACGAAATAGTAATTATTAATTAATAAGTTGGCCCAGCCACGTTCCGGATGAGTTGCAAAAGCATAGATAAATGCTACAACCCCAATTACCATCAGGGCATAGGAGGCCATTTTAAATTTTGAAGGTATAACTAGTTTTTGATCCATTTTTTCTAAAATTGATGGATGAATATCTTATTTCTTTACAAGTTCATTTCGAACATAATTGATAATTGCCCAACGATCTTCTTTATCGATTTGCGATCCATGAGCTCCCATTAATCCGGATAAGGAACCAACAGTGATGATGTGGAAAATTTCACCATCCGGTTTATCCTGGACATAAGCCTCAATTAAAGAGGTTGGTTTTGCAGAGAATAGTTTGCTGGTGTATAAGTGTCCGTTTCCATCTCCTTTTTCCCCATGACAGCTTGCACAGAAAATCTCATATTGTTCTCTGCCTCTTTTTAAGGTAACTAGATTTACAGGAACCGGATTTTTCAATTCTTTTCCTGCTGCGATTTGATCCGGATGAGACTTTGGCTTATAAGGATAAGGCATCTTCCCTCTTGCAATAGTTCCCGGAACAGGCATTTGATTTGTGACGCTATCTCTGAATACTGCATTATCCGAATAGGCATTTGATGGTTCTGAGTAATACATGTCTGGCATATAAGCATAACCGGGATGATTTCGGTCATGATTACACGATGTACTGAATATTCCTAAAAACAGAATAAACAATAAGAGCGAATATTTTTGTGTTACGTTCATTCGTAAAAAATTTATTCTTTAGTATTAATTTCTTCTTCAACTTCATTAACTTCACTGGCCCCACTATCTTTTAGCGCAGTTTTGATATGGTCCAAATCTTTAGTTGTCATATCATCTTCTTTATCGATAACAATAATGAATTTATCATCAGTTGCACGCGGGTCCAAAACTGTAGATTCTTTACCGGGATATAATTTTTGCCGGATAAAGAAAGTCATAAACGTCAGGAATGTAGCAATTAAAATAGTTGCTACAAACATGATAATAATAAATGATAATGAGTTCAATGGCTTACCTCCAAATTTCAGTGGGTAGCTCACTACTGAAGTCCAATATAAAAATGCAAATGTTATGGAGGTTCCCACTACTCCATATAAAAATGTTGCATAAGGCAGCCTGGTTTCAAGTTTTAATGCTTCAAACACACCATGTAAAGGAATAGGAGTAAATACATCCTTAATTTTTATGCCTTTATCTTGAATCTGATGAATTGCCTCAACAATTTGATCTTCATCTTCATATACACCGATTATATTTGTTTTGGTCATAATGTATATTATTTACTGGTTTTTTTCAAAATTCCTTTTACTTCACTGATGGCGATCATAGGTATATACCGGAAGAATAATAATACGCCAAGCAGAAAGATTCCCAAAGTCCCGACAAAGAGTCCCACCTCCACTAAAGTAGGTGAATAGCTTGCCCAACTTGAAGGAAGGAAATCTTTTGATAAAGATGTTACTACAATTACATATCGCTCGAACCACATCCCAATATTAATAAAGATTGACATGATGAAAACGATGGTAATATTTTTACGAATACGTTTGGACCAGAATAGTTGCGGTAAGATGGCATTGCAAGTAACCATGGTCCAGAATGCAAGGGTGTATTCGCCCGTTACACGGTTTTTCAGGAAGGTGAACATTTCGTATTCTTGTCCACCGTACCAGGCTATAAAGAGCTCAGTTGTATAGGCCGTTGCCATAATTAAACTGATGAAAGTCAAAATACGTGCGATGGCATCAAGATGCCCTCGAGTCACGTATTCCTGGAACTTGAAGACTTTTCTTACAATGATCATTAAGGTTAATACCATCCCGAATCCTGAGAAGATCGCACCTACTACAAAGTAGGGTGGGAAAATGGTTGTATGCCAACCCGGCATTACGGAAGTTGCAAAGTCCATTGATACAATGGAATGTACTGCTACAACCAATGGAGCAGCTAATCCGCCTAATAAAAGAGAAGCCGTTTCAAAACGTAACCATCCCCTGGCTGATCCAACCCATCCAAAGCTAAAAAAGCCATATACTTTTTTCTTAATTTTAGATTTCGTTTTGTCACGAATGGTGGCAAAATCAGGAATCATTCCGATATACCAAAATACGGCAGAAGCCATAAAGTAAGTCGAAATTGCAACTACATCCCAAAATAGGGGAGAGTTGAAGTTAACCCATAAAGGCCCCCTGGTATTCCAGTAGGGGAAAATAAAGAATGCATTCCATATACGGCCCATATGCAGTAATGGGAACAGTCCGGCGCAAATAACAGCAACTACGGTCATGGCTTCTGCGGCACGGTTAATGGATGTTCTCCATTTTTGTCTTAAAATTAAAAGGAAGATAGAGAATGCAGTACCGGCATGGCCGATACCAATCCACCAAACGAAATTGATAATTCCCCAACCCCATGCAACATTATTATTAACACCCCAGGTTCCAATACCTGTTGAAATTGTAATGTAACCTGCCCAAACACCAAATACCATGGCAGCAAATGCTAAGGTAGCAGCTACATACCACCAAATGGGCGTTTTAGCATAGAGCGGAGCTATAATGTCCCGGCTGATTTGTCCGTATGATTTGTTCCCTTCAACGAGGATACCTCTGACTTTTTTATTATACATTTCTAATTTATTAGATTAGCTCTTTTTATTTCTGATCTTAGTTAAATAACTGGTTGATGGCAACGTGTGTAAATGCTCCAGTAAGTTATAAACTCTTGGATTTTTATTCAATTTTGAAATTTCAGTATCCGGAGTTAATAAATCTCCAAAAACAATCGCATCGGCAGGACAAGATTGCTGGCATGCTGTTTTTATTTCACCATCTCTTAATTGACGGTTTTCTTTTTTCGCATCTAATTTTTTCTCCTGAATACGTTGTATACAGGATGAGCATTTTTCCACAACACCACGTGAACGAACCACGACATCAGGATTTAGAACCAGTTTCCCGACTTCATTATTCATATTATAATCAAAATCTTTATTATTCGCATATTCGAACCAGTTAAAGCGACGAACACGGTAAGGACAGTTATTCATACAATAACGGGTTCCGATACAACGATTATATGCCATTTCGTTTAAGCCTTCTCCGGAGTGTGGTGTAGCTGCTACCGGACAGACATTTTCACATGGTGCATTATCACAATGCATACACATTACAGGTTGGTGTAAAATTTCCGGGTTTTCTTCATCTTCCGAATAATACCTATCTACTCTGATCCAGTGCATAATACGACGGTTTTTTACCTGCTCTTTTCCGATAACCGCTACATTATTTTCTGCCTGACAAGAGATTACACAATTACCACAACCGATACAAGCATTCAGATTAATGTTCATTCCCCATTGAAATCCTGTAAATTTAGGTTTAGTGTACAGGGTTGTATTTTTTGCTTGGTCAATGGCATGTTGTTCATTGCCGGATGCAGGGTTTTTCAAAAACTTATCCAATGTGGTTTCACGAACCAGGCTACGTCCTTCCATTGTATGGTGTTCCTGGGTTAAGGCTAATGGGTAAGTTTTCCCTTCTATTTTGGAAATTTTTATGCTATTTCCTAATAAAGATTTAAAACCATCTTTTTCATAGATAAGCCCAAAAGCATTTTGACCGAGCTTATTGGCAACTTTACCTGCTCTTGTTCGCCCATATCCAATGGCAATTGCAATGGTATTTTTTGCCAAACCGGGTTGAATCAAAACCGGAAGTTCAAATTTTCCATTCACTGAAACTACATCTTCCTGCGACAAGCTATTTGCTTTGGCGAAGGCTACAGATACACAAACATAGTTATCCCAGGTCGACATGGTAATTGGATCAGGTAATTCCTGCAACCATGGATTATTGGCATATTTCCCATTTCCTAAACCTATTTTTTCATAAAGGACTAATTCTGCTCCATTGATATTATATTCAGGTGCTTTTAAATTAGCTGGTTTAAATTTTAAGGATTTGAATTTAGTTTCAAGAACAGCTGTTCCATCATGAATGCTTTGATTCCAGAATGATTTAAATGTGGTAAAAGTCGATTGTTTTGGATAAATATTTTTTTCCCAATAAGTTTCCAAGTAATCAGAAAATACCGGATCTTTACCCATCCATTTTAATAGGGTATCCTGTACCTGGCGTGTATCAAAGATGTTTTTGATGGTTGGCTGCTGAGTTGAATATATTCCTGTTTGTGGTTCAGCATCATTCCATGATTCTAGGTAATTGTGATCCGGGCAAACATAAGTACAAACAGAAGCCGTTTCATCCATAGTGTCTGATAATGATACTTTTAATCCGACTTTATCCAGGGCTTCTTTGTACGCTGCTCCTTTGGGTGAATCATAAACAGGATTTACATTATAGTGAACTACTGCTGCAGCGCCACTCTTAATTTTTGCAATTACTTTTTCAATGGCCTGATCATCTCCCTGTTTAAAATTATATCTTTTTGCCGTGTAGATAGTATTCTCATAATTATTAAGCAGTGCATTAATACCGTTACAGATCAGCTGAATGTTCAAATCATTGGTACCTGAGAATACAATGGCTTTTCCTTTATTTTCCAGAAGTTCTTCTGCATAAGCTTTATAATCAACAGAAGTATTGGGCGCATTATAAGTAGTTGTTCCTGTTTTAGCTGCTATATAATTATATATATTAAGAAGTAGTATGCCTTCTTCACTGGGTTTGATTGGAATACGGTCATCAGCAGCTCCGCCGGTTAAAGTATAAGTACTTTCAAATTGCACATGGCGTAACATGCTGGTTTCTCCATTTAATAATTTACGTGCAGCAGAGTATTGTTTGGTAAACTCAACCGGAGATAGCCAGGTACCTAAGAAATCGGCATTGAATCCCATTACCAGTTTTGCATTTTTCAAATTATAGGTTGGGATAAAGGATTCTCCAAAGTTAATTTTATTCGCCTGATGTGTTGCTGCCATAGATACAGCATCATAGGTGATCCAGCTTACATTTTTATATTTTTTACTAAACTCACTGATCAGCTGTCTGGTAGACGGGCTGATTACCGTTGAGCTCAGTAAAATAATTTCTTTGCTTTCAGCTGATAATTTTTCTAATTCAGCAATAATTTCCTTGTCGATACTTGCCCAGTCAGTTTTTTCTCCATTTTTTCTGGGAGATTTTAAACGGGCATTGTCATATAAATTTAAAACGGAAGCTTGAGTCTTGGCATTGGTTCCCCCTTTGGAAATAGAAGAAAGTTCATTTCCTTCAATTTTGATCGGGCGGCCTTCCCTTGTTTTAACCAATATTGAACAATAATCATGACCGTCATAAAAAGTAGAGGCATAGTAATTGGCCACACCCGGAGTGATTTCTTCAGGTTGGTTTAAATAGGGAATGGCTTTACGGACAGGAGTTTCACAACTGGCTGCAATCGTAGCATAACCTATGGTAAACCCTAACATTTTTAAAAAGTCCCGGCGATTTGATTTCCCTTTTATTTCCTCATCGCTCATGCCCTCAATTGAGAACTCAGGTTCCGGTTCTTTTTTTTCAATATCTTGTTTTTGAATGGCTTGATATTCTTCTATACTCCTCCAGTATTTTTTCATCGGAAAATTATTTTTATGCTGCTAATTATTAATAATGACATTTTTGACACTCATTGCCGCCTACATTATCGACAGTGATACGGGATCGTTTGCCTTTATTCAATTCTTCATGAAGCTTAGTGTAATTTTTATAAAACTTATTGGCTTCAAATTGAACCTCTGTATTACGATGACAATTAATACACCATCCCATACTCAAATCTTCTACCTGGATAATCCTATCCATGGTTTCTACAGGCCCGTGGCATTCTTTACAGTCAAGTTTCCCTACTTTTACATGTTGAGCATGGCTGAAGAATACGTGATCCGGTAAGTTATGCACTTTGACCCATTCGATAGGTTTATTGGTTTCAAGCGATTTGTAGATCTTGGCAATTTCGTCTTTACCCGTTGTTTTTCCTTCTTTTACTACATTATGGCAATTCATACATAACTGAGTGGAAGGGATGCCTGCATGCATACTTTTTTCAGCAGTAGTGTGGCAATATTTACAGTCAATTTTATTTTGCCCGACATGTACTTTATGTGAGAAGGCAATAGGCTGGTCAGGTGAGTAATATTGCTGACGTCCTAGGCCTTGAGCTTCAACTATTATAATCTCTCCCATAATAAACACCGAAATAAAAATAACGATTATGTGTACAAATTTGGCTTTTATCAACCGGGTTAATACTAAATCTCCTACAGCTACCAGTAATAAGATCAATGATATGATGAATATGGCCTGATAATCCCTTGCTTCTGCTTTTTTCATATAAGCTGGTTTTAGCTCATAGGAAGGAATTTCAGGTTCAGTCACTGTTTGTGGTACTTCAGCGGCGGCAGCAGCTTTTTCCGCTTCCGGATCATAATTCTTGATATATTCCAGAACTAGCTTTACCTGCTCATCCGTATAGTTATTCGGAGGCATGGGGATATTATTATACTCCTTAAACAATCGTACGGCAATGGTATCACCCGCTTTGATCATTTCCTGAGAATTCTGAATGAACTTTATGAGCCAGGCTTCATCACGTCTTTCAGTGACCCCTTTTAAATCAGGACCGATTAATTTTCCACCTCCAATAGTGTGACATGCTTTACAAACAGTATATAAATCTTTGCCCGATTTAGCTTCCTGGGCGTGCAACCGATTATTTAAGAAAAGGGTTAAAATAAAAATAAAAACAAACAATCTGAGTGCTCTTATCTTAATGGTGCGGTAATTACAATTCATGCAATAATACGTTTTATTTTTTCATTTTTATCCCGATTTAGCCCTAAAAAATTAAGGATTAAATCAGATCGAATATTTGATTTTAAGGCGAATAAAATTAGGAAGAAATTTTGCTAAATTCAAGTTTCAAACTCTTCGAGAACAAATTTAAAAAGATTTTAGATAAAATAAATAATTAAGTAATAAATTACCGCAATATTTTTATTGATAAATAACAGTTTTTTGAATTATGGATGATGAATGAAGGATGGGATTGGGATGAAATTTGTTGATCTTTCATCCTGAATTTATTTCAGGATCTAAGACGATAAAATAAAGTGATTTCGATTTTTTAAACAGCTAAGATGCTGAAACACCTGCCCGACGCAGGCGGGAGTTCAGCATCTTAGCTGTTTAAAAAAATCCCAGTTAGGCTAAGGCTGTGCCTTAGTCCAGATATCTTTGAAGGCTTAGCCCTTTAAAATAAAAATGACTGAGGCAGAGCCTCAGCCAAACAATGATTAATTTCCAATTGAGTAATTGAATTACCAGCTTCCACTGGCGCCACCTCCTCCAAATGATCCTCCGCCGAAGCCGCCAAAGCCTCCGCCACCAAAACCTCCGGATCCTCCCGAGAAGTTAGACCAGTTGCTACCATGATTGCTTCTGCCCATACTGCTTCCAAGGAAGAATATGCCCCATAAAGGTAAGCTGCTATTCGAACTTCCATATGTTTGTGATCTTCTGCCTGCGGCTCTTAAAAGTATGATGGCAATCAAAATTGCAAAAAAGGGAGCTATGAAAAATGCTTTACCTCCTGATTTCTTATTATTAAGGTATTCATCTGAGTTAAATTCTTTTTTAGCCAAGCCCATCAGTACTGAAGTGCTTTTATCTAGGGCTGCATAATAGTCATTTTGTTTCAGCTTCGGAATCATTTCATATTCAATAATTCTTTTCCCAATAGCATCAGGAATAATTCCTTCCAAACCATACCCGATTGAAATTCGAACTTCTCCTCTTGATTTTTTTGTTTTAGATTTAATAAGGACGAGTACTCCATTGTCTTTATCTTTTTGTCCAATTCCCCATTTATCACCTAATATATCAGCATACTCAACTACCGAATACCCATTAAGTGATTTTACCAAAACTACGGTTATCTGGTTTGATGTTTCTTTTGCAAACTGCTGAAGCTTATTTTCGAGATTCCTGATTTCTCTTTTGCTTAGGGTTTTTGTAAAGTCATTTACGAGTTTAGGAGGCTCAGAATGTTTTGGGAAATCATCCTGTGCATAAGAAAGAATACTTACAAAAAGAAAGGTAAGTGATATTAAAACGTATTTTGGTTTATTCATGTTTAATCTTTTCCAAATGAAATTTCGTTGGATAGCTCATTAATATCATCCGAGTGATAGGGGAAGTGTTTTTTGAGAAGTTTACCTGTTCTGCTAATTCCTTCTGTAAGACCTTCCGTAAAATTTCCTTTTTTAAATTGTCCGGCCATCATATCTTTTACTTCACTCCAGAAATTATCAGGTACTGCCTGATTGATTCCTGC
Organism: Bacteroidales bacterium; assembly: GCA_028280405.1. Classification (GTDB taxonomy): domain Bacteria; phylum Bacteroidota; class Bacteroidia; order Bacteroidales. The sequence continues at coordinate 4,532 of JANQLW010000007.1, read as the reverse complement.
ATCTCCAATGATGGCAAATTTTTTACTTTTAACTGCCAGATAAAATAAAACTCCATTCCGGAGTTCTGTTTTTTGCATCTTAAGTTTATCGAACCAATATGCTGCCCTGTCTAATACTTCTTCCTTACAATTATTTTCAATATGAACCTTGATCTCTCCCGATGTGTCGAGTTCGGCATTGATGATCGCATGCTTAATTTGCTCTTTTTGTTCCTTGCTGAAAAAATTCTTTGCTGAAATAGCCATAAGCTTAAATATTAGTTAATAATTAAAGCTTCCATTATTCGAATGAAACTTCAGGAGCTTTTTCTGCTCCTTTTTCTGCTTCGAAATATGATTTCTTCTCGAAATTAAAAATATTGGCATAAATGTTCTTTGGGAATATCTTTATAAACGTATTGTATTCCTGAGTGGCCTGGTTAAATTTTCGTCTTGAATTTGCAATACGATTTTCTGTTCCTTCAAGTTGAGCTTGCAAATCCATGAAATTTTGGTTGGCTTTTAAGTCCGGATATCTTTCTATTGTAACTAAAAGTCGGCCCAGAGATGAAGTAATCCCTTCTTGTGCTTGTTGAAATTGTTGAATCATTGCCGGATTCAGATCATCTGCTTTTACATTAACAGATGTTGCTTTTGCTCTGGCATTCACAACTGCTGTTAGTGTTTCTTTTTCAAAATCTGCATAACCTTTCACGGTCTTTACTAAATTGGGGATTAAATCCATTCTTCTTTGATAATCTGTCGTTACTTGAGCCCATTTACCCTCGATGTTTTCCTCAAGTATTTGCATTGCATTGAACGTATTTTTAACATTCGAGTAAATCACTAACCCTAAAATTACAATAACTCCAATGATGATCCATGACTTTTTTATTTTCATACTGTATGTTTTTCAGACCAATGAAAGGGCCTAGTTTATAATAACTTAATTAATGATGAATTATTGTCCCCTTTTCTTATTTAGAATAAGCTTCAAGCTTCATGCCCCAAGCTTCAGGTTATTTGCCTGAAGCTTGTAGCCTGCTGCCTGTAGCTTTATTTAATGATCTCCACACTACGTTTCACAAATTCAGTCAAGGCTTCACCTTTAAGCAGGTTTTGAGAAAGTAATGCAAGGTCATAGATTTGCTTAACAAGCTTATCTTGCGTTGCCTCTTCTTTCTCATCCAGTATTTGGGAGAATAATGCATTATTTGCATTGGCGACCAGATTGAATTGTTCTGGCATGTCTCCCATGAACATCATTCCACCACCTCCAAGTGCCGACATATCTTTCATTCTTCTTATGAATTCCGGACGAATGATCGTAAACGGTAGTTCTGCTTCACTTAGATTTTCAAAAGATAAAGTGAAGGTTTTGGTATCAATTGTTCTTTCAATTACCGATTTTAGCTCTTCTTTTTGCTTGTCATCCAGCTTAGAAGGTTGCTCTTCTTCCTTACTGATTAGTTTATCAATAGTGTCAGAATCCACACGCTTGAAAGATACGTCCTGTCCTTTTTGCTCAATAGCATTGATGTAGTGATTATCTAAAACACCATCCATTAATAATACATCATATCCTCTTTCTTTAGCTGATTGGATAAATGCATGTTGTTCTTCAGCATTATTTGTATATAGATGAACAAGCTTATTGTCTTTATCTTTCTGTGTTGTTTCAATATGCTTTTTGTATTCTTCTCCTGTAAAGTATTTGCCATCAGTATTTTTAAATAATGAAAATTTCTCAGCCCTTTCATTGAATTTGGTTTCAGAGATCATTCCATATTGAATGAATACTTTAATGTCATCCCATTTAGCTTCAAAGGCTTCACGGTCTTTTTTGAAAAGTTCTTCCAGTTTGTCTGCTACTTTACGCATGATGTAAGAAGAAATTTTCTTCACATTTGAATCTGATTGAAGATATGAACGGCTTACATTTAGTGGGATATCAGGAGAATCGATCACACCATGTAATAAGGTTAAGAATTCAGGAACAATACCTTCAACAGAATCGGTAATAAATACCTGGTTACTGTATAATTGAATTTTATCTTTTTGGACTTCCAGATTCTTTTTCACCTTGGGGAAATAAAGAATACCTGTCAGGTTGAAAGGATAGTCAACATTCAGATGGATATGGAAAAGAGGTTCTTCAAAAGTCATCGGATATAATTCACGATAGAAGTTTTTATAATCCTCATCATTACAATCAGCCGGAGCATTTTTCCAAAGCGGATTTGTATTATTTATGATTCTGTCCTTTTCAACTTCTTCATATTTATCATTTCCGTCTTTATCTTTTTCTCCTTCTATTTTTTGAGAAATCTTCTCTGTTCCGAATTGAATAGGTACCGGTAAGAATTTTGAATATTTTTTAAGGAGTTCCAGAATACGAGCTTCGTTTAAGAATTCTTTTGAGTCTTCATCAATGTGCATGATGATCTCCGTGCCTCTGTCTTTTTTGTCGCATTCGGTTACTGTATATTCAGGGCTACCATCACATTCCCATTTCATGGCTTTGGTTGCACCGCCTTTTTTATATGTTTTGGTAAGGACTTGAACCTTATCTGAAACCATGAATGAAGAATAGAATCCTAAACCAAAGTGTCCGATAATGGCATTTTGTTCAGCTTCTGATTTGGTCTTGAATTTTTTTACAAATTCTTCCGCACTTGAAAAAGCGATTTCATTAATGTATTTGTTAATTTCATCGGCAGTCATACCAATACCACGATCCTTTACAGTAAGGGTTTTGGCTTTTTCATCCAAAATAACCTGAATGGTTAAATCGCCCAGTTCCTCTTTAAATTTACCAACGCTGGCTAAAGTTTTCAGCTTTTGGGTAGCATCAACAGCATTAGATATAATTTCTCTTAAAAATATTTCGTGGTCTGAGTATAAAAATTTCTTGATAATCGGAAAGATGTTTTCCGTTTGAACATTAATTTTTCCTGTTTGCATTTCTAATTCTGATTTTATTTTTTTAGTAACGGGAATGACTTATCAAAATAAGTGCCAGTGAGTATATTGTGACAAATTGGCTGGAGATATCTATTCCTCCCGTCATCCTGAACTTGTTTCAGGATCTGAGACGTCTGAGATGCTGAAACAAGTTCAGCATGACGGCCTATTAACGAACACGATTGGGAAATGAAAATTTGTTCCCCGGGCTAAAGCCCGGGACTATTGGGGTTTTCCCTATCTTTGTCAAAAAGATTTTAGAATGCACCAACAAATCATCGAATTCATTGATAATTTAAAAAATGCCTTTAATGAAGGAATCTTGGTAAAGCTTACCTTAGGGAAACCACGATCTAAGAGTACAGAGTTAAAGAATATTTATATACGACCCATTCAGCTTAAGAATGAAAATGTATTATCCTTTACCTTTCGGTTTCAGACAAGAGATGAAGTGAAAAATTATAAGCTTGATGAAGCTGTTGAGGTCATCGAATCTTATTTGATGCAGCCTTTTATGAAATTCCATTTATTTACAATAAAACAGGATTATGAGTTGAGCATTAATAAAAAAGGGAAGGGGCATTTAAGAAGCTTAGAGCCTAATTTTACAAAAGCTGTAATTGAAAAACATGATCATCAGAAAAAAAGGTATGTAAATCAATCAGCTCTTTATCTTCACAGATTAGAAATTACTGATGGGGAAGGAAGAGTCAGGCCTTCAAAAAATGACAAGTTTAAACAAATCAATAAGTATATAGAAATTCTGGATGCACTCATCGATCAGATTCCTGATAAGGAAAAATTGATAATTCATGATATGGGATCCGGAAAAGGTTATCTTACTTTTGCTTTATATGACTATCTTCAAGATATCAAAAAGATTAATTGTGAAGTAATCGGCATAGAACTTAGAGAAGAATTGGTTCAGTTTTGTAATGACTTAGCCAAAGAATCCGGATTTAAGCAATTGTGTTTTGACCAAGGTTCAATACTGGATAATTCTTTAAAAGAAACAGATGTCTTAATTGCATTGCATGCCTGTGATACCGCAACAGATGATGCTATTTATAGAGGATTACAGTCAAAAGCATCTTTAATAATTTGTGCTCCGTGTTGTCATAAGCAAGTTCGCAAATCCATGAAACCCGATGTTGAAGTTCATCCTGCTTTAAAACATGGAATTTTGATGGAGAGACAGGCTGAGATGCTAACAGATACCATACGTTCTTTAATTTTGGAATTGAATGGATATGAATCCAGGATATTTGAATTTATCAGTAATGAACATACCGGTAAAAACCTGATGATTGCTGCGGTGAAAACTGAAAAGAAAATAGATAAGAATAAAATCCAATATCAAATAGATCAAATAAAAAAACAATTCAATATAGACCATCATCATTTAGAGAATCTTATAGGGATGTCATCCTCTTGATTCTTTAAAGTAGTTAGGCTAAGAAAGGATAGGTTGATTAAATAATGTTGAGGATGCCATCCCATAGCCGTCAATTTAAGCTTCCATGACAATAGTTATTAAGATATTAGGGTTGATAAGCCTGTAAAAAAAATATAGAACAAATTGATGACTT
>JANQLW010000063.1 GCA_028280405.1 Bacteroidales bacterium | reverse complement strand
TAAAGTCATCAATTTGTTCTATATTTTTTTTACAGGCTTATCAACCCTAATATCTTAATAACTATTGTCATGGAAGCTTAAATTGACGGCTATGGGATGACATCCCTTATTCTTATAATCCAATTTCATCAGCAATGGTTTTCATTGCCTCCACACTCAGCTCAGCAAATTCATTCAAAGGAATTCCTATCTTTTCACATTCTCTGATTTTATCTCTACTCACAGAAGCAGCAAAAGCAGCCTGCTTCATTCGTTTAGTAACAGACTTAGGTTTTACATTGGCAATTTTTTTATCAGGATATACCAATGTAGTTGCGATAATCATTCCCGTAATAGTCTCTCCACATGCCAAAGCATGTTGAAACTCTGTTGTTCTTTCCAGGCCTGTTGCTTCTTCATTATGCATTTTTATAGCATCTACTACATCTGCATCTACACCTTTTTCCGTTAGCATCCTTGCTGTTTCTAAACCATGAATTTTAGGATCGGCATTTACCATCTCAACATCCAGATCATGTAATAATCCGGCTAATCCCCATTTCTCCTCATCCCGGCCTAATTTTTTGGCCAATGCCTTCATTACAACTTCAGCAGCCAGACAATGATTGATCATTCGAGGGTTTTTGATGTATTCGTGCAGGAGTTTGAGGGCTTGATTACGGTTCATAACTTGGTATATTGGTATATTAGTAAATTAAATTGGTAACTGTACAATAGCATAACCGCATAACAACTAATGAACATCCAATGCATTCAACATAAAAATCAGATGTTGCAATGTTTTACAAATTTCTTCCATATACTCATTCACAGCTTTTACACTTCCCGGAAGAGCATATACTAAACTTTCACCCATAGTACCGGCAACACCTCTGCTCAATAATGCATTTGGTTTTTCTGCACCGTATTTCAACCTGATCATTTCCATTACTCCCGGAATCTCTTTATCTATAAAATCTTTAACGATCTCAGGAGTAAAATCTTTAGGGCCGATACCGGTTCCTCCTGTAGTAATTACAATATCAATTCCCTGACTTTTGGAATCTTCCAATAAAGCTGCCAGTTGTTTAGGGTCATCCGGTATCAAAATGTGCTCAATCTCCAAACACCATTTGATTTTCTCAAAATATTCTGTAAGTAATTCATTGATTCGAGGGCCGCTTCTATCTTCATATTCTCCACTACTTGCTCTATCACTTAAAGTGATAATACGAGCTTTAAATATTTTTGGAATATAATTCAGTTTATCTCCCGCCTTCATTACTCCACCCTTAATTACCCTTACAAATATACCTTCTTTAGGCATCACACAGTTTCCGACTTCACGGAAAATAGCACAATTATCACCATGACATTTCTTACCAATTTGGGTAACTTCCAGTATATGGTTTTCCGAAACAAATAAATCAAAAGGATTGGTATGAAACAATTCCATTCCTTTAGTCGTAATATTTTCAGCAAATTCACCAAAAGCAATAGTACGGTTTGCTTTATGTTCAAACTTTTCAATGCTCTCACGTGCCAGCATACTCACTTGTCGATGCCAGCTCCCTGAATGAGCATCTCCTTTTACTCCATTTTCATATAAAGTAATTTCATCTACTGCAGTTTTTACAGTTCCCTTCTTTTCTGAAATATTTACCGCTAAAACTTCTATTTGTTTATTTTCCATCTCTTTTAAGTTTATTAGTTGCAGCCATAGCTGCTAATCTCCCTGTTGAAAAAGCAATCTGTAAATTATATCCACCGGTATCAGCATCTAAATCCAGCATTTCTCCTGCTAGATATAAGTTCTTAATCAACCTGGATTCCATAGTTTCAGGATTTACTTCATTTAAATCAACTCCTCCTGAAGTAATGATAGCTTCATCAAAGCCCCTTAAACCAGTTGTTTGAAACCTGAAATCTTTCAATAACAAAATTATCTTTTTTATTTCATTTTGGTTCAATTTGGAGGCTAATTTTCTTGCATCCATTTTTAATCTATCCAGAAAAACCTGTACCAATTGAGCAGGCAATAATTTTCTCAACAGTCCCTGAACATCTAAATACCTTATATTTTCTATTTCTCTTTGGAATCTGTTTTGAAGTTTAACTTCGCTGAGTGCAGGTTTTAAATCTATGGACAAATCAAATAATGTTCCTGTAGATAATTCTTTGTTAAGCATTCTGGATAAAGACAGAATTATAGGGCCCGAGAGCCCATGATTAAGGAATTGCATTTCTCCAAACTTTTCTGCAACCAGGTTCTTATTTTTATAAACTTCTAAGTTGATATTTTTCAGACTAAGGCGGTTTAGTTTAGCAGGAAGCTTCCCTTTTACAATAATTGGTACCAATGCAGGCTTTATCTCTGTAATTTGGAGACCAAGAGTTTTTAGTAACTTATAACCATCTCCTGTTGAGCCTGTTGCCGGATATGATGTCCCTCCTGTACAAAGGATGATTTTATCAGCAAAGAACATTTTGCCTTTTTGTAGTCGAAGCCCGCTTATATAGCCATTCCTGGTAAACAATTTATTTACCCTTGCATTTTTTTTAATTTGAACGCCTTGTTTCAATATCCATTTTTCCAAACCATCTACGATATCCTGAGCTTTATCACTTTGCGGGAATACTCTTCTTCCTCTTTCGGTTTTAGTTTTAATGTTGATTGCATTGAAAAAAGAAATTAAATCTTCAGCAAAAAAAGCATTAAAAGCAGGTTTTAAAAATTCAGCTTGATTAACATGAGTAAGAAAATCATCAATAGTAGTAAGATTAGTAAGATTACATCTTCCTTTACCTGTAATCCTTAGTTTTCGTCCCGGACGGGACATTTTTTCAAGCAACAGAACTTTTGCTCCATTTTGTGCAGCAAAGCCAGAAGCCATCAATCCTGAAGCTCCACCACCTACTACGATCAGGTCATATTTATCCATTATTTCGGCAAATCTGACTTGGTTTTTTCGATTAGTTTAATCTCAGACATCACCATTTGTTTATCAACAGCTTTGCACATATCATAAATAGTAAGTAAAGCTATATTTACAGCAGTAAGGGCTTCCATTTCAACGCCGGTTTGTCCTATACATTTTGCCATGCTATCAACCTGTACACCTTCATTAATAATACTGGCTTTAACTTCCAGTTTTGTTAAAAGTAATTGATGACACAAAGGAATCAAATTGTAAGTTTGTTTGCCAGCCTGTATTCCGGCAACCTCAGCAATGGTAAGTACATCCCCTTTTTTAATTTTATTGGCTTTAATTAACTCGAGGGTTTCATCAGCCAAATATATTACTCCCCTAGCACGAGCTACTCTGATTTGATCTTTCTTATCACTAACATCAACCATTTTGGCTTTACCATCTTTATCAATATGAGTCAACTTATTCATTTATTAAATTTTTAAATATTACTAAAAGCTAAGAGCCAAAAGCAAATAGCAAATTAACCTCCAATATTAAAGAAATCTCCACTTTTATTATAAGAACCTGATTTAGGTTTATTCTCAATCGCTTGATTAAACGCTTCTTCCACTCCTAATTTACGAACATTATAGGACAAATCACTGAACAGGCACGGTTTTATATCTCCACTAGCAGTTAAACGCAGACGATTACATTGGACACAATTACCTCCATCGCCTCCTTCAACAACAGAAAATTCTCCGGTAGATAAATTCATTTGGTGGATAAATCTCACCTTTAAATCATTTTCTTCACAATATTTTTTTACAGCCAGAGCATCATCTTCTTTTGAAGATTTCCAGATTACGCAATTCACTTTAATAGGGGAAAACCCAACTTTTTGAGCAATTTCGATTCCCTCAAATACTTCGTTAATATTGCCGCCCCGGGTAATCTTATTAAATTTATCAGGATTCACGGTATCCAGGCTAATATTTACCCGTTGCAAACCTGCTTTTTTTAAGTCTTCAGCAAATTTTGTAAGCAAAATAGCATTTGTAGTCATCGACAGATCTTTAATACCTTCTACTTGCCAGATCATATCAACTAAATCGACGATCCCTCTTCTTACCAAAGGTTCACCTCCGGTAATTCTTACTTTATTAATGCCATAGGATACACCTTGTCTGACAACCTCAACAATTTCATCGAAAGACAATATATCTTGATGCCTGAGCAGTTTCACGCCCTCTGCAGGCATACAATAAATACAACGTAAATTACAACGATCAGTAACGGAAATTCGCAGGTAGTTAAGCCTGCGGTTATATCTGTCTAACATCTACAACTTCTCCTTCTTTTAATTCTGATACGCCAACGGGTATAGAAATTAATCCTGTCGCCTCAGTTAATGCAAAAATATGAGCAGAACCATGATAATTGATTGGAAATACTTTTCCATCTTCTATTTTCACCGGAAGGAATGACCTTCTGGCTGATTTAGTTCTGTTATATGTTGTTCCTAAGGGTAATTTAATTTGAGGAGGATTATAATTATTCCCCATCATTTTAAATACCAATGGTTTTACTAATAATTCAAAAATATTAAATGAAGATACCGGATTACCGGGCAATCCAAAAATAAATTTATTTTTCTTTACTCCAAAAACAGTAGGTTTTCCGGGTTGGATAGCGATAGTTTTGAATTTTATATCAACTTCAAGTTGATCAAAGATCTTAGGAATAAAATCAAAATCACCCATTGAAACACCGCCGGTTAAAAGTACAACATCACAATCGTCTAATGCTTTTGTAATTACTTTTCGGGTTGATTCTTCATTATCTCTTGCAATACCATAATATAATGGGGTTACATTCATTTTTTGTAATTGTGCAACCAACTGATAAGCATTGGTATTTCTAATTTGAGAAGGCCCCGGATCCTGATGTGGTTCGACCAATTCATCACCTGTAGAAATCACCCCTACTCTTACTTTTTTAAATACTCTTGGATTATCATACCCGACTGCAGCAGCTACTGCAATATGTTGCGGACGAATGAAGGTTCCTTTCTCTAATACGATATCCCCAACTTTCACATCCTCGCCCTGAGGAACAAAGTTGTTTTTTGTTTTTTCGGCAGTAAATTTGATTTTATCATTGGATACCTTTTCTGTATCTTCAAATTTGATCACACAATTAGCACCTTCCGGTAACATAGCTCCTGTCATGATCTTAGAACATTGGTTTACTCCAACAATTTTTTGCGGTGCTACTCCTGCAGCAATAACCTCAATGACTTCCAATTCATTTTGTAAATCTTCCCCACGGCAGGCATATCCATCCATAGCAGACTTATTAAACGGAGGCATATCAATATCTGAGGTTATATCTTTACCAAGAATTCTAAATAAAGCGTTACTCATAGCAACATTTTCCGTACTCATTTCATAATAAACAGCGTCCATTACTGTTTTATATGCATCTTCAAAAGCTATCATAATCTAAATTTTTAATTCGCAATATTACTTTACTAAATTTAGAAATTTAAATTGAAGTAACAAAATGCTTATTTGCGATTTATACTGTTTTTTTGATAACGCAAATGTAGGGATAATAATTATGAATTATGGTTTATAAATGATGAATTATAGATTACGAATTCCGTCATCCTGAATATGTTTCAAACTAAAAATAAAAACCAAGAAGATCCTGAAACACCTGTCGGAAGGAGGCCAGAGTTTAGGATAACATTGATCATTTATAATTATTTTTCAGATAATAATTTTTTAAAGTAATCGTAAGTTTGAAATTGTGACCTGTTTTTACTGTTTTTATCTTTTCCAACATACTCATTTAACAGATCAGGCCGCAGGTATCGAGCCTTTACATCATCCTTCAATTGAATTTGGGTCATGTCCCACAATTCTTTTTGAATATTTTTATCAAGAATTGGGCAGACTACTTCCACTCTGTGATCAAAATTTCGCTGCATCCAATCGGCGGATGAAATAAAGTACTTTGTATCTCCGCCATTGCCAAAAATATAGACTCTGGAATGCTCCAAAAATCTATCAACGATACTGATGGCCTCAATGTTTTCACTCAATCCTTTAATTCCCGGCTTGATTACACATATACCTCTCACAATCAATTTTAATCTCACTCCTGCCTGGCTGGCTTCATAAAGTTTTCTGATAACTTTTTTATCAACCAGGCTATTCAATTTAAGAATGGCCCATGCCCTTTCACCTTTTTTCGCTAAAGCAATTTCTTTATCAAGTAATTCCATGAAAAAGTCACGAATACGGAAAGGAGCTACAATTAAGTGCTTAAAAGTTGGAGTAATAAACTTGGATTCAAATAAATGAAATACATCATTTACTTCTTGGGCAATATCCTGGTTATAGGTAAGCAAACTATCATCGGCATAAACCTTTGCTGTAGACTCATTAAAGTTTCCAGTGCTGATATTTGCGTAATAACGATTTACATTACTCTCTCTTCTTCTGATAAGAATAAGCTTTGAATGCACTTTATAACCCGGAATGGTTTGTATAATTTTTACTCCTTCTTCCTGCAATCGATTTGTCCAGTATATATTTGCCTCTTCATCAAAGCGAGCCTGAAGCTCCATAAATACGGTCACATACTTGCCATTTCTGGAAGCATTGATCAAAGCATTCATCACTTTAGAATCTCTGGCTGCACGGTAAAAGGTCATTTTAATTGCCCTTACTTTGGGATCAATGGACGCTTCCCTTAATAAATCAATAATATGTTGAAACGACTGATAAGGAAAATGCAGCATGATATCTTTCTCCCGAATCACATCCAGAATACTTTTATTGGAAGCTAAATCCGGATGTGGCAGTGGCGGCATCGGAGGATATTGAAGGTTCTTTTTTCCTATGGAAGGAAAAGCCATCAGATCCTTCATATTATGATATCGTCCTCCGCCCCTCATATTATCTCTTTTGGTTACTGAGAACTTCTTAACTAATACTTTTAATAAATTCTCAGGAATTTTCTCATCATAGACAAAACGAACCGGTTCTCCTTTAGTTCGGCGTTTCACACTCTCTTTCATAATTTCCATAAAGCTTTTGGAAACATCATTATCTATATCAATTTCAGAATCTCTGGTAAACTTTATTGTGTAAGCTGAAAAGGAAGTATAGCCAAACATTGAAAATACATCATCCAAACAATACCTGATGACATCATCTAAAAGCATTAAGTAGTATTTATTATTTTCAAAGGGTAATTCAATAAACCTTGACACTTCTCCTATGGGAACTTTTACCAGGGCATAGTCTTCTGCTTCATCCCGATCTTTTTTTAAACATACGGCAAGATAAAATGAATCGTCTTTGAGGCTGGTCAGGTTCTTTAAACTACGAGTCATGATCGGGAACAAGTAAGGTCGGACATTTTCATTAAAGAAAGCCCTTACAAATTCGCCTTGTTTTTCAGAGATACTATGTTCATCGAGTATAAAAATATTATTTTTTTGAAGGTCCTTAACCAATCTTAAATAGGCCGTTGTAAATCTCTTTTCCTGCTTGTTTACGATATTGGTAATTTCTTCTATTGTTGCGCCTGCTTTGCTCTCTTTATCTTCCTGGTTTTCTTCAAACTTTTGTAACCTTCTAAGTGTAGCCACTCTTACTCTGAAAAACTCATCTCTATTGTTTGAATAAATTCCTAAAAACCTCGCACGTTCAATTAAGGGTGTATTTGTATCAATCGCTTCCTGTAATACTCTTTCATTAAAATGAAGCCAGCTGATTTCCCTGTTTGTAAATTTTTTCTCCATAAGATTAAAGCATTTTAGGATATATTACAAAATCAGTTGTACGCTTAGCAAGCATTATATTCTCCCATTTATCAGTTTTAAAAGAAACAGAAACGGTTCCTGTTGTTGGTAACCAATCAATGGGGTTATCCAGAAACTGATTTGCAAAAGAAGTAAAAGTCGGGTTATGACCAAATACCATAACCGAATCAATACTATTTTCCAGGCTAAACAAATAATCAGTCAAAAATTCTCTATCAGTATGATAAAATGACTTCTCCACTAATATATCAGACAATGGATAGTCAATTACTTCAGCAATGATTTGAGCAGTACTTAAAGCTCTTTTTGCGGAACTGCTGATCATCAAGTCCGGTTTAATATTCTTTTGGTTAAAAAAGGAAGCAATTTTTAATGTCCTTTTGATCCCTTTTTGCATAAGTGGTCGGTCATGATCAGAAAGAGAAGGATCATCCCAGGATGATTTTGCGTGCCTGATGATAAAAAGGGTTTTCATAAGAAAAGTTAATTTGAATACTTATAGCAAATATAGGCATAAAGAAAAAAATGAATGTACATTATTAAAATAATTATATATTTGTTTAAGTTAATAAGTTTTTAGTATAGTTGTAATTAGTATTGTTAATATAACCTTCTATTTCACTCCTAGTCTTTGAAGGCTAGTAGTTGTATAATGTAATTTTTCACTTACTTACAAGTATCTTAGCAATGAAGTATTATTTCAAAACATTTTTCATATTTTTTTTATTTATACTTACGTCATGTAGTTCAATTGAATATGAATCATTAAGTATAGAAGAGTCATTCCAGTTAGCAAAAAGAAATAATAAAAAAGTCTTTGTGATTATTGGAAATAATGATTGCAAAAAATGTGAAAAACTAATCAAAAGTCTTAATAGGAATAAAACTGCAAAAAAGGTATTTAAAGATGATTTTATTTGTCTGAAATTCAATTGTGACGATTCCTTAGGGAAAGAATTATCACAAATAACAGGGTGTGCATTTTTCCCTTACTCTTGTTTCTTTGATAATGAAGGAAACCTATTAAGCCTACGAGTTTCTCAAGATAAATTCGATTTCAATAACATTGAACAAAACAAGGTTAATGATTATTTATACAGGGAACTATTTAAAATACCAATTCCATACAATCAATTCAAAGAAAGAGTTTCAAACAGTTTAAAAGCATATCTTCAACTAAAATCAAAAAATAGCAATTTTATAAGAGATACAATAGCTTTTAATTATGCAAAGAAATCAGTATTAATTCATCCATATCCATATAATATAAACTTTATGATAAAATTAAAGATGGAAAATGGAGATTCTACTAATATTAGCTTTTTAAAAAAACTATTTAAAGATAACTATATATAGTGTATGGGATGAATATTTGTTTTCAGATATTAGAAAAAAATTAAAAATACCCATAGATATAACTTCAAGGCCACAAGTTTTAAGACATGCAGATTATTCTTTCAAAAAGGAAATAATAAATTTAGGCAGATTAAAAATTAATACTGAAAAGAAATTTGAATTTTTTTTGACAAACAATTCAAAAAAACCTATAGTTATAAACCTAGTAAGATCCAGCTGTTCATGTACAGAATTGGAATGGACAAAAAGTCCTCTTTTCCCAAATGATGAAGGTGTTATTAAAGGTAGTTTTCAAGCGAAGAAAAAAGGACGTTTTTTCAAGCAGATGTTTGTTCATTTAAGTTCTGATAAAGCCCCACTAGGTATAATAAATCTTGAAGGATTTGTAGAATAAAAGTAGATAAAAGAGTGCAGCTAATCATCCAAAACTTACTGCACTTTTACACCACTATCTAAATAAGAAAGGAGGTAATAATGCAAATATAAAAAATAATTAAGTCACAATTTTTATCTGATCTATTTAATTAAGTCAATTTAAAACTTAAATTTTAAAAAAAATGAAAAAAGTAGTAATTACATTTATAGCTATAGTATCTTTAGGGATATCAGCTCACTTTGTTTTTGCCGGCGGACCTGGATCTACTTGTTTAACAAATGAAGACTGTAATGACGGTTTAACATGTTTTAGAATTTATCCATCTGACCCAACTGGTGTTTGTGTTACTGGATTCAAACCAATTCGTGTGATTGGAGGTACATATAAACCTGTTTTTGATCGTGATGCTGGAAGCTATATCGAACGTCTGTGTTTAGATGCATCAACAGCTCATTGCCAATAACTTACATTAACCATTTTAGCCTAACCTACTTGGTTAGGCTTTTACATTATTTTAAGATATGAAACACACATACATATTATTCCTATTTATATTAATAGCTTGCAATACTATTACGATTAAAGAAGAGGATAACCGTCTTAGAACTATAGATATAGACAAAGTCAGTAAAATAAAACAGCATAAAATAAATATAAAAAAAGTTATACCTCTTGAGACAGGCAAAAATTCACTTATTGCTTATATTTCTGAAATAATTATTAAAAACAATAAAATTTACATTCTTGACATTAAACTCAATTGTATCTTTATTTTTGATTTGAATGGGAACTTTTTAAATAAAGTGAGCAACAAAGGAAGGGGACCTGGAGAATATATATCTATTAAATCTTTCGATGTTAATGAAAAGGGAGATATTTTTATTTCATCAACACTTCAACGCAAAATAATTATTTATAAGAATGGCCAAATAAAAAATTTCAAAGAAGTTTCTGTTAACAAAGAAATGCCGTTTATTTTTTTCAAAATACTTAACAATAAAACTCTTTATTCCTGCTGGGTTTACGAAAAAGATAAATTAAAATACCAAATTGCTAAATATGATTTAAATACACAAAAATTCACTCCACTACCCATCGAGACTTGTGATTATTTTGATATAAATAAATCAGTTTTCACTTCTAATATCATTTTAAATACGAGTGATTCAATTATTACCTACTATTCAAGGTTAACAGATAAAATCTATGAGTTTACGAATAAAGGGTTAAATGGCTACACTCAAATTAAAGGATTAAACTACCCAGATGAAGAATTCTTTAAAAATAATTTATTAAGACGCGGCATGAAATACTCTTTAAGCATTGATGATATTTATCAAACCAGTAAATATTATAAGTTTTTGTATTTTGAATCTGATAACTTTAACTATATTGTTTATAATAAGAAAAATTTTAAAGCATACTCTTCAATAAATACAGGCTTTAATAATCATTTATTTTTCAATACTAAAGGTACATACAATGATATGTTTGTTACAAGTTGTTCTTCAATGGATATTGAAAGATTTGACATTAAACATGAAATTCTAAATAATGCTATTAATACATTTAATATTAATGAAGAATCAAACCCTATGTTAATTTTATACGATTTTAATTATTAAACTATGAATAAGTCAATAATCCATATTGTATATATTTTATTAATTATTGTCTGTGCATTATTTATCAAAAGACTATATTTAAAAAATGAATCAAATCTTATTGTACTTAACTCATTAAAGAATGAACTTGAATACACAAAGTTATTAGCATTAAAAACTATTTCAGAAATTTTTAAAGAGCATCCACCCACTAAAACAGAAACCATAGATGCAAAATCAACAAGTTTGCTCATAGCAATGGTTATGAGCAAGAATGATTGTTCTTCTTGTTTTGACTTAGGAGTACAAACTTTGAAAGATATGAAAACAAAATTTGAAGGAAATTTTCTTATTATTACTGATCATGAAAAGAAATTCATCAAAGCTTTATCTGGTGAACTAAAAAAAGATAGTATTGGAATAAAAAGTGATAGTAAACTAGTTGAAGCCATTTATAAATTAAATGGGAATACTCCAATGTACATACTATTGATTAATAATAAACCTGTTAAAATTTCATATAATTTAGGTTTTTTAATGTAAATGAGCTTCTAAAAACATTAGTTGAAACTCTTGATTTCATTTCAATAAACAAACGGCTTGAATTATAAATAATCCAAGCCATTTGTTTATATAAGTATTAAATTATAGATTATTTACCACGCAAACAATGGGAAATCTTTCATCATTTCATTCACACGTTTTCTTACAGAAGCTAAAGTTTCTTCATTTTCAATATCACTAATTACTTCATCAATAAAGTCCACAATAGGAGCCATATGCTCTTCTTTTAAGCCACGGGTTGTAACTGCAGAAGTACCTACTCTTAAACCTGAAGTTTGGAATGGAGAACGGCTATCGAAAGGAACCATATTTTTATTCACGGTAATATCAGCTTTAACCAAAGTATTTTCAACCATTTTACCGGTAATTTCAGGGAACTTAGAACGTAAATCGATCAACATCAAATGATTATCCGTTCCACCTGAAATAACGTGGTATCCTTTAGCTACAAAGGCTTTAGACATAGCCTGAGCATTTTTAATTACCTGTCCGATATATTCCTTATACGAATCAGTAAGTGCTTCTCCGAAAGCTACCGCTTTAGCAGCAATCACATGCTCTAATGGACCACCCTGAATACCGGGGAATACAGCTGAATTCAAAATAGTTGACATCATTTTTACTACGCCTTTAGGCGTTTTTAAGCCCCATGGGTTTTCAAAATCTTTGCCCATTAAAATTAAACCACCACGAGGACCACGTAAAGTTTTATGAGTGGTAGTCGTCACAATATGGCAATGAGGAATTGGATCATTTAAATATCCGGTTGCAATTAAACCAGCCGGATGAGCAATATCAGCCATTAAAATAGCATCTACTTTATCTGCAATCTCACGCATACGTTTAAAATCCCAATCGCGGGAATAAGCCGAAGCTCCGGCAATAATCAATTTGGGTTTTTCAATCAGGGCAACCTCTTCCATATTATCGTAGTCGATCCTTCCGGTTTCTTCAGTTACTTTATAAGCAATAGGGTTGTAAAGAATACCTGAAGAGTTAACATGTGATCCGTGTGAAAGGTGTCCACCATGTGAAAGGTCCATTCCCATAAAAGTATCACCTGGTTTTAAACATGCCAGGAATACAGCCATATTAGCCTGTGCTCCCGAATGAGGTTGTACGTTTGCGTATTCAGCCCCATACAATTCCTTAGCACGATCAATGGCTAATTGTTCTGATTTATCAACGACTTCGCAACCTCCGTAATATCTTTTTCCCGGATATCCTTCAGCATATTTGTTTGTCATTACAGATCCCATTGCTTCCATTACCTGCTCACTAACAAAGTTCTCCGAAGCGATCAATTCGATTCCGTTAAGCTGACGATCTTTTTCTTCCTGAATCAAATCAAAAATGGCAGTATCTCTTTTCATAAGTTATTGGATTTAAATATTTTGTTCATATTTTTCTAAAAAACAGAATTTACAAGGGAACAAAGGTAAAAAATTAATCTTTAATCTATTTGAAAATAAAGTTAGCTATTTAGCGATTAGATTTTTAAGTTTGCGTTTGTTTTTCTCTAGACGTGATTTTATGATAGAGTTCAAAAGATATTTATTAGATAATGGTTTAACATTAATTGTTCATCAGGACCAATCCACTCCCATTGTTGCTGTTAATGTTCTATATAAAGTAGGAGCAAGAGATGAACATCCTGATAAAACAGGCTTTGCACATTTGTTTGAACATTTGATGTTCGGGGGATCAGAAAATATCCCGAAATATGATGAACCACTGCAAAAAGTTGGAGGAGAGAACAATGCTTTTACCAATAATGATTATACAAACTACTACCTGACACTTCCCAAGCAAAATATTGAAACTGCTTTTTGGCTGGAAAGTGACCGGATGCTCAATCTGGCATTTTCACCTAAAAGTCTGGATGTACAAAGAAACGTAGTTATTGAAGAGTTCAAACAGGTATTTTTAAATCAACCTTATGGAGATGCCTGGTTATTACTAAGGCCATTGGCTTATAAAAAGCATCCTTATCAATGGTCAACCATCGGCAAAGAAATTTCACACATTGAAAATGCAAAAATGGAGGATGTAAAATCTTTCTATAAAAAATATTATAATCCGAACAATGCAATATTAGTTGTTGCCGGCAATGTGGATCCGGAAAACATAAAAAAGCTGGCAGATAAATGGTTTGGGAATATTCCTTCCGGAGAAAAATTCGAAAGAGATATTATTTCGGAACCTGTCCAAACTGAAAAAAGAGAATTGAGTGTAAAAAGAAAAGTTCCTGTGAATGCTATTTACAAAGCATTTCATATGTGTAAACGACTGGATAAAGAATACCATGCCACTAACCTTCTTTCAGACATACTCTCGAATGGAGAATCATCCAGGTTGTACTCCAAGCTCGTAAAAGAAAAAAAATTGTTTAGTGAACTTCATGCCTTTATTAGTGGCGATATTGATGAAGGTCTATTCATTATTACCGGGAAATTAATGAATGGTATAGATCTCAAAAAAGCTGAGCAGGAAATTTATGTAGAACTGGAAAAACTAAAAACCGACATCATTAATGGTAATGAATTGTTAAAAGTTAAAAACAAAATTGAATCATCCCTTACATTCTCAGAAATAAATATTCTTACCAAAGCAATGAATTTGGCTTATAATGAATACCTGGGAGATGCACATATGATTAATAATGAAATTGATTATTATTTAAAAGTGACAGGTGAAGATATTCAAAAAATTGCCAAAAAAATCTTCAGACCGGAAAACGAATCTAATTTATACTATATAGCAGAACAATAAATTCTAAAAAATGATAGACAGAACAGTACAACCAAAATTAGAAGCCATTAAAAGTCTTGACTATACACATCCGGTCGAAACTAAGCTTAAGAATGGTACTCCTGTTTATCATATTAACGCCGGCTCGCAGGAAGTTTTAAAAATCGAGTTTATTTTTAAAGCAGGGCATTATGTTCAACCTAAAAAACTGGTTTCATTGCTTACCAACAAAATGTTGTCTTTAGGTACAGCATCTTATTCGGCCTATGAAATTGCAGAGCAAATAGATACTTATGGAGCCTATCTAGATTCACATATAGACAAAGATCATGCTTCAGTATCTCTATATTGTTTAAATAAACATTTGAAAAAACTTCTTCCGGTATTTCATGAAATTATTTGTAAGCCCAGGTTTTCGGAAACTGAGTTTAAAACTCTTATAAACAAAACGAAACAGGAGCATTCTATCAATTTAGAAAAGGTTAAATACCTTGCAAGAGAGCATTTTTTCACAGCATTATACAGTACAAACCATCCTTATGGCTTGAAACTCGAATTTGATGATTTTGACAAAATATCACTCGAAGACATTAGCGAATTCTACCAAAATTATTATTCATTAATTAACTGTAAAATTATAATCTCAGGAAAGTTTGATCCTGAAATTAACAGTTTACTAGATGATTATTTTAATGGTACTGAATCTTTCAAAACCATTCCGGAAAAACATTTTGATCTTATTTCGCCTAAAGAGTACAAAATAAAAATTAAAAAAGAAGGAGCCTTACAATCGGCAATCAGGATTGGGAAGCCACTATTCAAAAGGAATCATCCTGACTATATGCAACTATCCATTCTAAATACTGTACTGGGCGGTTATTTTGGTTCCCGCCTAATGTCGAATATCAGAGAAGATAAAGGTTATACTTATGGTATAGGTTCCTCAATAATTTCCTATTTTCATAGTAGTTTCTTCTCTATATCTACGGAAGTTGGTTCTGAATATACCTTAGCTGCTATTGAAGAAATTTATAACGAATTAAAAAGAATTAGAGAAGAGCTAATATCAGGATCAGAGCTTCATTTAGTCAAAAATTACCTGACCGGGCAAATTATCAGAAGCCTGGATGGACCCTTTGCCCTAAGTGACAGGGCAAAAATGATTATCAAACATGGCCTTCCATTTGACTATTTTAAAAAGTATGTTCAGGAAATAAATTCTATTTCCCCTCAGAAGTTAATTGAAATGGCAAATACGTATCTGGAAAAGGACATGCTTATCGAGCTAATTGTAGGCGCCTAAACTCTCAATATTTGGAGAGCATTTAAACATTTAAAAAGGTTGAATTAACATAAATTAAGAGCCTTATCAAGCTTTTTTTTTCATACATTTGCACAACCTAAAATCTTAATATACCATGGCATTTGATAATAATAAATTTGTTGAAGAAGGTTTAACTTATGATGATGTATTATTAGTACCTGCATACTCAGAAGTCTTACCTCATGAAGTAGATATTCAAACTCAATTCTCACGAAATATTAAGCTTAATATTCCAATCGTTTCTGCAGCGATGGATACCGTAACTGAATCCAGAATGGCTATTGCTATTGCACAGGAAGGCGGTATCGGTGTGGTTCACAAAAACATGAGCATTGAGCAACAGGCAAGTGAAGTTAGAAAAGTTAAAAGAGCTGAAAACGGAATGATCCTTGAACCTGTGACTATTAAAGCGGATGCTAGTGTTTCCGATGCTTTGCATATCATGAAAGAATACAAGATTGGAGGTATTCCTGTCGTTGAAAAAGATAAATTCCTTGTAGGTATCGTAACCAATCGTGACTTAAGGTTTGAAAGAAATCTGAATCGTTCCATCTCAGAAGTAATGACAAAAGACAACCTGATCACTACTACTGAATTCACTGACTTTGAGAAAGCAGCTGATATGCTTCAAGCTCATAGGATTGAAAAACTTCCTGTAGTTGACGAAAAGTACAGGCTTGTAGGATTGATTACTTATAAGGATATCATTAAAATCAAAGCAAAACCAAATGCCTATAAAGATTCAAGAGGCCGTTTAAGAGTAGCTGCAGCTGTAGGCACATCTTCTGATACTTTCGATAGAGCAAAAGCTTTGGTTGAAGCAGGAGTGGATGCGATTATTATCGATACAGCCCATGGTCATTCAGCTGGTGTATTAAAAAAAGCCAAAGAAATAAAAGCAGATTTCCCTGAAGTAGATTTAGTTGTTGGTAATATTGCTACTCCGGAAGCAGCCCTTGCACTTAGGGAAATCGGTGTTGATGGTATAAAAGTAGGAATCGGCCCCGGTTCGATTTGTACTACCCGGGTCATTGCAGGTGTTGGAGTTCCTCAACTTTCAGCTGTATATAATGTAGTAAAAGCATTGGAAGGAAGCGGAATTCCCGTAATTGCAGATGGAGGGATCCGTTTTACGGGAGATATTGTTAAAGCATTAGCCGGAGGTGCCAATACGATTATGGCCGGCTCATTATTTGCCGGTGTTGACGAATCTCCGGGAGAAACGATCATTTATGAAGGAAGAAAGTATAAGGCATACCGTGGCATGGGTTCCATCGAAGCAATGCAAAAAGGATCCAAAGACAGATACTTCCAGGGAGACGAAGATGATGTAAAAAAACTTGTTCCCGAAGGGATTGTCGGCCGTGTACCTTTTAAAGGTTCTTTATCAGAAGTTGTTCATCAATTAGTTGGCGGATTAAAAGCAGGTATGGGATATACCGGATCAGCAACGATTGAAGATCTAAAAAATGCTAAATTCATTAAAATTACTGCTGCAGGTGTAGCTGAAAGTCATCCGCATGACATCACGATTACCAGAGAAGCTCCAAATTATAGCAGATAATATTAAAGCAATATATGCTCAAAAGAACTAATATATTAGGACTCATTTTTGTTTGCGCTTTGTTTGCTTGTCAACAAAAGAATGTAAACGAAGATGATACTATTTTAGCTCGGGTATACGATAAGTATTTATATGAATCAGATATTAAGGAAATAGTACCTGCCAATATCAGTGCTAAAGATAGCCTGGCATTGGTAAAAAGTTATATCAATAACTGGATACGTCAAAAACTTCTGGTAAAGCAAGCTGAAGTCAACCTAACAGAAGCACAGAAAGATTTTAGTAAACAATTGGAAAAATACGAAAATGATCTGATTACCTATAAGTATGAAACTTTGCTTCTACAACAAAACCTTGATACAGTGGTGGAAGATCATGAGATTGAGCGTTATTATAATACAAATAAAGAAAACTTTCAACTTAAAAGTAATATTGTAAAAGTCAAATACGTAAAAGTAGACAGGGATTCAGAATATAAATCCATTTTTAAAAACTTACTTAAAGCTTATAAAAAAGAGCAAACTCAATCTATTTCCGATTCTCTTTTAAGATTATGCCAGCTTTATGCTACAGACTTTATTTTAGATGATTCGCAATGGATATATTTTGACAACCTGCTTAAACGTATCCCTATAACAACCTATAATCAGGAAGCTTATTTGAAAGAAAATACATTTATTGAGTTTGTTGAAGATTCATATCAATATTATGTTAGTTTTCTTGATTTCAATATCAAGGATAAATATTCTCCAATCGATTTTGAGAAAAACAATATCAGACAATTGATCGTTAACATACGTAAAACAGAGCTATTAAATAGAATGCGTAAGGAAATTTTTGATCAGGCATTGGAGAAAAAAGAAATAGAAATCTATTAATTACCTATAAATGAAATCAATCATGGTAAAAAGAATAATTATTAAAAATATAATCGGATTTATTGCATTAACTCTTTTTATTTATTGTATCAACATACAAACTTCTTATGCTCAGGATGAAGTTAAAGAAGAAAAGGAAAACCAAATACTTCTGGACGAAATTGTTGCGGTAGTGGGTAATCAAATAGTATTAAAGTCTGATGTAGAAGACCAATTGGCCCAATACCGAATGGATGTTGGTATTGCCGAAGCAGATCAGGTAGTTAAAACCAGGATTTTGGAAGAACTCATGTTCAAAAGACTATTGATGCATTATGGTGAAGTAGATAGTGTAGAAGTAAGTGACCAACAAGTAGAGTACTCTGTTGATCACCGCATTAACTATTTTATCAGCCAGGCAGGATCTGTAAGAACATTTGAGCAATATTATGGCAAGCCTTTAGATGAAATTAAAGAAGATATGCGGGAAATCGTAAGACAGGATCTTTTAAGCCAGGGAAAACGACAGGAAATTATTCAAAATGTAAAAATTACTCCAACTGAAGTAAAAACATTTTTCAAGAAAATCCCAAGAGACTCAATTCCTGTGATTCCATCAAAATATGAATTCGGGCAAATTACCAAAAAACCGGAAATTAGTGAGCGTGTCAAAAAAACTGCCATGGATAGAATAACCGGATACAGAAACCGTATTTTAAAAGGAGAAAGCTTTGAAATTCTTGCCAGAGCCCATTCAGATGACCCTGGTTCTGCAAAACAAGGAGGTGAGCTAGGACTTACCAAACGTGGTAATTGGGATCCTGCATTTACTACTGCTGCGTTTAAATTGAAACCAGGTGAAATCTCGGAAGTAGTGGAATCACAATTTGGTTATCACATTTTAAAATTTATCGATCGCAAAGGTGATAAAATTAATGTAAGGCACATCCTGGTTTTATTAAAGCCTTCTGACCAGGATGCTGAAAAAGCAATCAGAGAGTTGGATAGCATCGCAAACTTAATTCGTATTGATTCATTGACTTTTGAGGAAGCTCTTAAACACTCTGATGACCTTGGAAGGTTCACTGGAGGATTAATGATCAACAGGAATACTAATAATTCGTTTTTCACTAAAGAGGAATTGGATCGGCCAATTGCCTATGAACTTGGAAGAATGGAAGTAGGCGATATTTCTAATCCTGTAGCTTATAAAGATGAAAAGCAAGATGATGCTTATCGTATTTTATATTTAAAAACCAAAACACTTCCGCATAAAGCCAACTTAAAGGAAGATTATGACATCATAAGTAACTGGGCTTTGCAAGACAAACAGTTACAAGTTCAGAAAGAATGGATAGATGAAAAAATTAAAGTAACATATATCAGACTCAACAAAGAATTTCACTCTTATAAATTCCAGAATAAATGGGTTGATTAAAAGAGGTTGTTCCAAAAGTCAGGGTGTGAATTTACCTGCAAAATTCTTCAAGAGATAAATTACAGATGTTTAATTAATTAACCATTCACGCCCTGACTAGAATTCAATTTAATAATACTATTGAGACAAGCTCTTATGCATCATAACCCGGATTATAAATAAAGATAGTAGTACACAATTTTATTCAAACATATAAATTGTAATATTGTTTAAAATACAATTCAATACAATTATTCTACAATTGAATACATTCCTTGTTTTTCACATTTATACCTACTATACATTTGTTATATAAAACTTATAGCATCAGATATCTTGTAAACGAGTGTAGGTCTAAAAAGGGAGTATATTGGAACCTTACTTATTATATCATTTTTACTAAATCCATCAATTTTATTTGGAAGCATTTCTATAGATAATATAATGGGAAGTTGGTTGATTGCTATTTATAATACAATTTTTATGAGAGTGATTATAATATTTAATTAATGTTAAAAATACAAGATAAAAAGTTAAATGTAAATTCATTTTTTGTAGTTTTGTTTCTGGCTCTATATTTGTATACTTCCCAACAATATGTATAGGTAAATCACATAGAAATACCATTATTTATAATAAAATTTTATAAAGAAACATATGTTAAAACACTTTTTTTTAATCAGAAGAAACAGGCAAATTATTTTCATTTCGGCCTCCTTTTTATTAATAATGATAGCATGGCTTATCTTAAGGCCTAAAGATCCAACCGCAAACTTGCTCAAAGTCCCCGTTAAGGAAGGGTACTTTGAAATCAGCATTACTACCACAGGTGAATTGGAAGCCAAAAATAGTGAACACATTAAAGCTCCTGATTTAAGGAAAATGGGATTCCATTCAATCAAAATACAGCATATTGTTCCCAATGGTACAATTGTAAAAGAAGGAGATTATGTAGCTTCCATGAACAGATCTGGTTTGATGAATAAAATTACTGAAATGGAATCCGAAATAGATAAATTGGAAGCCAAATATGTTTCAACCCAATTAGATACAACCATTAACCTGAAAAGTGCACGTAATGAGTTATTAAATCAGGAATTTGGTTTGGAAGAAATTGAGATCGAGCTTAAACAATCAGAATACGAACCACCATCAACCATTCGCCAGGTAAAAATCAAACTTGATAAAGCCAAAAGGGCTTATGATCAAAAAAAAGCATCGTATAAATTAAAGGTAGATAAAGCCAAAGCCAGTATGAGAGAGGTTACTGAGCAGCTGAACAAGGCAAAAAAAAGGCTTTCTGATATGAGAGAAGCCCTTAGCAAGCTTACCATTTATGCAACAAAAGGAGGAATGGTTGTTCATCCCCGTGGATATGGACAAAACAAGAATATTATCGGACGTGAAATATTTATGCACCATCCAGTTGTAGCCACACTTCCAAACTTACAACATTTAATCTCAAAAACTTATGTAAACGAACTTGATATAAGTAAGGTTAAAAAAGGGCAAATGGTTAGCATTAGTATAGATGCCTTCCCAAATCTTGAATTTGAAGGTATAGTCACGGATGTGGCCAATATGGGTAATCAGTATATGTCCGGCAATGCAAAACTATTTGAAGTTTCGGTAGAACTCGAAAATGTTGATAATGTATTAAAGCCATCCATGACCACCAAGAACAAAATTATTACCAAAACTTTTGAAAATGTAAAATATGTACCCCTCGAATGTATCCATAATGATGAAAATGGGAGTTATGTATTTTCTAACGGACAC
Source organism: Bacteroidales bacterium (assembly GCA_028280405.1). Taxonomy (GTDB): domain Bacteria; phylum Bacteroidota; class Bacteroidia; order Bacteroidales. The sequence goes on along the minus strand of JANQLW010000063.1, from coordinate 13,711 downwards.
CGTAAACAAGTAATCGTAGGAGAAACTAATGCTAATGAAATCATCATTCTGGAAGGATTAGATAAAGATGATGAAGTTTGCTTAAGTAGTCCGAAAGAACCAAAAAAATTAAGATTTATTGCCCTAGCCCCGGAAATTATAAAGAAGCATGAAGATCTTCGTAAGCAGAAAAAGCAAATAAAACTTTCCAATAAAGATCAAATCAAAAAAGCTAATGGTAGTACCATAAAACAGTTTCAGATGACAAAAGGCGGGGTTATTAAGATTGATGGAAAAACAATTAAATTTCCTAAAGGGAAGATATCCGCAGAAACATTTAAAGTTAAAAGTGAGTCTAAGAAAAAAACGAATTAGTTTGTATAAGTATGAAAGTATTTATTGAAAGATATACTCATATATTCAGCATAGCATTTGAAGCTGTAATGACAAATAAATTTCGTTCTGTATTAACAGCATTAGGGATTATATTTGGTGTTGCTGCGGTTATTGCTATGATGGCTATAGGAAGTGGTGCAAAAAAAGAAATTTTAGACCAGATGAAACTGGTAGGTGTAAATAATATAATCATCACTCCTGTTAACGAATTGGAAGAGAAAGAAAGTAAAGAAGATGAAAACTTAAAAAAAGAATCCAAAAGATTTTCCCCGGGCTTAACCTTAAAAGATGCTCAAAGCATTGTGAACGTTATACCTGGTATCCAATCTGTGAGTCCGGAGATAACATATGAAACCAAAGTTATTAAAGGAGGTAAGCAGGCAAAAGCAAGTATTACCGGTATTAAGCAAGACTTTTTCCGGGTATTTAATGTAAAACTGGAAAAAGGAAATATTTTCACAAATCAGCAATTGGAATCTGCCAGCCCGGTTTGTGTAATAGGAAACCGAATCAAATCCAAATTTTTTCCTTATGAAGATCCGATCGGTAAAAGCATTAAATGCGATAATGTTTGGTTAACCGTAATTGGAGTTATTGAATCCAAATCAATTGATGTAAATGTTTCAAATGATTTAGGTATTAGTAATTACAATGAATCTATTTATGTGCCTATTCAGACCATTTTATCCAGGTTCAAGGATCGCTCTTCAAAAAGATCAGGTCGTGAAATATTTTTTGATGGAGGAGCATTTCAAGGATTTCAAGGAGCTGTAACCATCGTAGGGGGAAACCTTAGAGGAGGGGGAAATTCAAAATCTGGTGCAACAACCCATCAGCTAGACAAAATCGTCGTTCAAGTTGAAAAGAGTGAAAATTTGGGAAACACAAAAGAAGTCTTAGAAGCAATGCTAAAGAGACGTCATAACGAAGTGCCTGACTTCGATGTAAAAGTTCCTGAATTATTATTAAAACAGGAGCAAAGAACCAAAGATATATTTAATATCGTATTAGGAGCCATAGCCAGTATCTCTCTTATTGTAGGAGGAATTGGAATTATGAATATCATGCTGGCTTCAGTTTTGGAGCGTATTCGTGAAATTGGAGTTCGAATGGCCATTGGTGCAAGAAAATCAGATGTTGTTTTACAATTTTTAACAGAATCAACACTAATTAGCTTAAGTGGAGGTGTTATAGGAATTATATTAGGCATTGTTCTCTCTAAGCTGATTATGCAATTAACAGATATACTAACGATAATCTCCCCTGTATCAATAGTAATATCATTTGGTGTTTCAGCAACAGTTGGAATACTATTCGGATTTATGCCGGCACAAAAAGCTGCTGAACAGGATCCGTTAGAATCATTACGTCACGATTAAGTAAACCTAATATTATGAAAAAGTCGATTACCCTAGTTTCATTAACACTAAGCTTGTTAATCATCAATTGCAACAGCTATGCACAAGAGCAGGACGATGTAACAGTATTCAGATTAAAAGATGTTATTAAGCTGGCACAAGAACAATCTCCAAGTGCAATGGTCGCCAAACTTTCTTATATGAGTCAGTATTGGGGATTTAAATCTTATAAAGCCGAGTATCTGCCTGATGTTTATTTTTCAGGGACATTACCTTCTATCTCAAAAGGTGTAAGAAAAGTTGAAACTGTGGAAGGAGATCAATATGTAAATAATTCAACAGAATCATTCAACGGAACCTTATCTATTCGCCAAAAGGTTGGATGGACCGGAGGAACATTCTCTATCAGTACATCATTAAATAGATCAGACAATACCTATAATGATATCAAAACCCGTACATATAGCGGTAGTCCTATAAATATTAATTACGAGCAAAAGCTCTTTGGGTTTAATAACTTTAAATGGGATAAAAAAATTGAACCCAAAAAATTCGAAAAAGCCAAAAAGAAATATATAGAAACATTGGAAGATATATCAATTCAGGCGACCAATACATTTTTTAATTTATTAAATGCAGATTTGCAGTTAACTATTGCTAAAAAAAACCATGCAGATTACGATACTTTATATAATGTTTCAAAAGGTAGATTTCAATTAGGTAAAATATCAGAAGCTGATTTATTAAAAATTGAAATCCAAAAACTACAAAGTGAGAATAGCCTTTCAGATGCAAAAATAAGTTATGATGATGCATTATTCAAATTCAAATCATTTTTAAGAATAAGTAATGTCGGTAATATTCACTTAGTGCCTCCAAAAGAAGTTTTTAAATTAAATGTAAATATTCAAAAAGCTGTTGATCTTGCAAAAAGAAATACCTCTAAAGCATTAGATCTTGAACTAAATGAGTTAAATACTGAGAAAGCTCTGGAACAAGCTAAAAGGGAAAGAAACCCTGGAGTTCAACTAAGAGCTAGTTACGGACTCAGCAATTCAGCCGATATATTAGGAGATGTTTATAAAGATCCTATTAAGTCACAAGGATTATCTTTAGGAATATCAGTTCCTTTATTAGACTGGGGCAGAAAAAAAGGACGTTATAAGATCGCTGAATATATTTATCAAATGGATAAAACAAATCAGGAACAGGAAAGAATTGATTTTGAACAAGATGTAAGATTAAAGGTCATAAAGTTTTCTAAGCTTAATGATCGTTTAATGATTGCTTCAAAGAAAAATATTATTGCAGAAAAAAGTTTTGAATTGACTCAAAAGCGTTATATGATCGGCAAAATTCAAGATATTAGAAAGCTTACTGAAGCACAGCAGGAATATGACAGAGCACAGAATGAATATTATAATGAGATCAAAAATTTCTGGGTCCAATACTTTAGTTTGCGAAAACTTACACTCTATGATTTTAAAAAAAATAAAATGATAGATGTAAATTTTGACAAACTCCAATAATCTTTACAGAATTTTAATTTAGAAGAATTTTAAATAGCTTATTTTTTCGTATCTTTGTTCGTCTAAATGAATCAAATTACTCATAAAAAAATAAAAAATGTCTGTATTAGTAGGAAAAAAAGCTCCTTTATTCGAAGCGGATGCTGTAGTTAATGGTGCTGAATTTGTAGAAAAATTCTCACTTGAACAATACATTGGAAAGAAACATGTTGTATTTTTCTTTTATCCTTTAGATTTCACTTTTGTTTGTCCAACCGAAATCATTGCTTTCCAGGATAAGATTGAAGAATTTGAAAAAAGAAATGTAGCAGTTGTTGGCTGCTCAATCGATTCTAAATTTTCACACTGGGCCTGGTTAAATACTGAGCCAAACAAAGGCGGTATTAAAGGCGTTAAATTCCCTCTTGTTTCTGATTTGTCAAAAACAATTGCTGAAAACTATGATGTTTTAGCAGGAGAATATGATTATAATGAAGAAAGCGAATTAGAATTTAACGGTGATGCAGTTGCTTATCGTGGTTTATTCTTAATTGACAAACAAGGCGTGGTTCGTCATCAGTTAGTGAATGACCTTCCTTTAGGAAGAAGTGTTGACGAAGCGATCAGAATGGTTGATGCATTACAATTCTTTGAAGAAAATGGTGAAGTTTGCCCGGCAAACTGGCAAAAAGGAGAAGAAGGAATGAAAGCAACTGCAGAAGGAGTTGCTGAATACTTAAGCAAATAGAAATTAGGTAAAGATTACCTTAAAGCCTTCTCATTATGAGAGGGCTTTTTTATTTAAAGGTTTTCACTAAAGTTAACCCAAGTCCATGTTGAGAAACCGGAAGTAAGGTAATATTATGTTTCTCCAATGATTTATTGTAAACCAGTTTCCCGATTGACCAGCCAATAACAGCGCCAAATAATACATCGGAGGCCCAATGACTATCGCTATGAATTCTTTGGAATCCAACTAAACTTGCCATAGTATATGAAGTAATGCCTACCCAGAGTTTATCTTTATAAGCTAATGAGAAATAAGTCGCTAAACTAAAAGCAATAGCTGTATGCCCTGAAGGGAAGGATTTATATTGAGAGTCACCAAAAGGGCCATCCCATTTTCTAGGGTCTGTTTCTACATTATGATGAGGACGATGCCTTTTAAAAGTATACTTCATCACAGTAACAGTGGCTACAGTCAGGACATAGGTTTTAACGGCATCCATAGCTACCCGTTTTGATTTTTCATTATTAGCAATTTCGCCATGCAAATACAGTCCTGTAACAATAGGGATTGCATATAATCCTTTACCGAAAGGTTCGGCTACATTATCAAGAAAGGTATTCGCAAAATCTGTACGGTTTTTTTGAATTAAGTCCCGAATATTATCATCAAGGGCGTAAACTACTGCACCTAGGCCCACTGTTGTTCCGGCAATAATCCAATCCTTCTTCGTCCAGCGAAAGGGACTCGTAATTAAATCTTTAGTATCATCCAAATAAGAATTGAAGTATTCCTTCCCATTTTCATATTTTTTGATTTGAGGGGACTCAGGAGTATATTGGGCCAATAAACTTATTGACAGTAAAAGTAATCCTAGTATAATGTAGTATCTCATTTCATTTTTTTTATTCATTCTCTTTGGCTTCATTCCAATATACATCCATTTCTTTTAAACTCATATCAGGAATGGATTTACCATCTTCCTTTGCTCTTCTTTCAAGATACTGAAAACGATGTAAAAATTTTCTATTGGTATGTTCCAGTGCATCTTCAGGATTAACGTCTAAAAAACGGGAATAGTTTACAAGGGCAAAAAACAGGTCTCCCAATTCATCTTTCATTTTATTCTTATCAGCATCATTATGCACTTCTTTTTGAAGTTCGCTAAGTTCTTCCATTACTTTATCCCAAACCTGTTCAGGTTTCTCCCAGTCAAAACCTACTCCACTGGCTTTCTCCTGCATCCTCACCGCTTTTACTAATGGAGGCAATGAACGAGGAACTCCATCAAGAACAGATTTCTTACCCTCTTTTAATTTTAGTTTTTCCCAGTTATCCTTTACTTCTTTATCATCTTTCACCTCAATATCACTATAAATATGAGGATGGCGATAAATTAACTTTTCGGCAATACCGTTTAAAACATCTGTGATATTAAAAGCTTTCTGCTCCTCTCCTATCTTCGAATAAAAAACTAAATGCAACATCAAATCACCCAGTTCTTTTTTGATTTCATCCATATTCTTATCCATGATGGCATCCGAAAGTTCATAGGTTTCTTCAATTGTTAAATACCTTAAACTTTCAAGAGTTTGTTTCTTATCCCATGGACATTTAGCTCTCAAGTCATCCATAATGTTTAACAATCGTTCAAAGGCTTTTAATCTTGCATCCATATAATTAATCTTTTTATAATTAAAATGCCTAAAGCTTAACATCACTTTAGGCACTCTATATTCCAGTGCATTCCAGGCACTTATATCAAGATATGTTTGTAATACAAATTCTTTCTATAATTTAAATAATTATAAACATAAACAAATTAAACCGTCATGATATCTTTCTCCTTTGCATCAAACAGTTTATCAACTTTTTCAATAAATTTATCTGTTAGCTTCTGAATATCATCTTGCAAGCGTTTAGATTCATCTTCAGGAAGGCCATCTTTTTCTAATTGCTTGGCAAAATCATTAGCTGAACGACGCGCATTCCGAATGCTAACTTTCGATTTTTCAGATTCAGCTTTTGCCTGCTTTACCAAGTCTTTTCTTCGCTCTTCAGTAATCGCAGGAACAATAATTCTTAAAATTTCACCTTCATTGGTAGGGTTAAAGCCAAGGTTAGCAGCAAGTATTGCTTTTTCAATAAGACCAAGAATACTTTTGTCCCAAGGTTGAACGATAATTTGACGAGGATCAGGAGTGTTAATATTTGCTGTTTGAGCAATAGGAGTTGGAGCTCCATAATAGTCAACAATAACACCATCAAGCATTTGCGGACTTGCCTTACCAGCTCTGATTTTTTGAAATTCCTTCTCTAAATGCATTACTGCATTGTTCATACTCTCTTCAGCCTCTTCTAAACAAAATTGAACTTCTTCAGTCATTATAATTTATTTTACAGTTTATACAAAAATAATATTTTAATAAAACAGATACATTAGACCTTCACAATAGTACCTAAATCTTTACCTTCAAGCACTTTTAACAAATTGCCTTTGGTATTCATGTCGAAAACAAGGATCGGAAGTTCATTTTCTTTACATAATGTTATAGCTGTAAGGTCCATTATTTTTAATCCTTTTTCATAAACTTCATCAAAACTCAAAGTATCATATTTAGTTGCCAAAGGATCCTTCTCCGGGTCAGCCGTATAAATGCCATCCACTCTTGTACCTTTCATAATCACATCAGCTTCAATCTCAACAGCTCTTAAAGCCGATGCCGTATCAGTAGTAAAGACAGGATTTCCGGTTCCGCCACTAATAATGGCTACTTTTCCTTCTTTCAGTGACGCAATTGCATTCCTTCTCGACATTGGTAAAGCAATAGGTTCAATAGTTAATCCTGAAAATAAATCAGCCTTAACGCCTATTTTTTCCAGAGCAGACTGTAATGCCATACTATTAATTACAGTAGCCATCATACCCATATAATCTCCCTGGATTCTGTCCATGCCTTCCGCGGCTCCACTTAATCCACGATAAATATTTCCACCTCCAATAACAATAGCTATTTCCACACCACCGTCAACAGCTAACCTCACATCTTCAGCATATTGATTTAAACGCTCCGGGTCTATGCCATGATTCTTGTCACCCATCAGGGCTTCACCACTTAGCTTTAATAATACTCTTTTGTATTTCATTGAATATGTTTTCAAATATTTAATTATTGGCTTCCATCTATAACCTGGTCAATCGTATTGGCTGGATTAAAAGCATTTTCTGTTTTTACAAAATTAAGAATAAGGTTCACATTTTCTGTATTACTTGAGGTTCTTCGGGCGATAAAACTATAATCAATGCCTCCATTAAAACCTACAACTAAGGTATCCTGTTTCAATTGACTTATAAACCTATAAGGATTCTTAGTAGCCGTATCCTGAGTTCTTATCACATAAGCCTCCGTAAAATAATCTCCCGGATTATTAACTCTATGTACTTCCCAAACAGCATTTGACTCAAAGTTTATTAAAGCGTAATAGTTACTTAATGAACGAAGTGCAAATACCACTCTGAATGTATCCGGAGGATTTATAATATCATTGAAACTGGAATAGATAGGAATCTCCGGTTCTACATCTCTGTTTTTCATGCATGAATATAATGCAATCAAAACAAATACAAATGGCAGAAACTGTCTGGTTCTTAATTTTTTCATATTTATAAAAATACGAAATTACACATTCTTACCGTGACAATGTTTATATTTTTTTCCACTACCACACGGACAAGGTTCATTCCTACCAACCTTTTTCTCAACCCTCACCGGCTGATTTGGCTGATTAGCCTGAGTATTGCTATGGGCCTGCGACAATAAATCAGTTCTTTCTTCTTTAAGATTACTGTTATCAGATCTTTTAATTTGTGCTTCATTTACTTTATCTGCTTCCTGTATTGGGATATCTCCTTTAATCAGGAAGGAAGAAATTTCTTTATTAATTTTCTGAATGAGTTGTTTAAATAATTCAAATGATTCGAATTTATAAATCAATAATGGATCTTTTTGCTCATAAGTGGCATTCTGAACAGATTGTTTCAAATCATCCATTTCACGTAAATGGTCTTTCCAGGCATTATCGATCATTCCCAACGAGATGCTCTTTTCCATAGAAGTCACAACCTCACGACCTCCATCTTCATAAGCTTTTTTAAGATTAACAACCAAACTCATTTGTTTACGACCGTCATTAATTGGAATGGCTATATTTTCATATTGAGTATTATTAAGAAATACATCCTGAATTACGGGATAAGTACGGTTGGCTATACTCTTTGATTTTTCCTGATAGGAAGCATATACATGATCAAATATTTGTTCAGCAGCCTGATCAGCTTTCATTGTCAGGAAATCAGCTTCATCAAATGGAGCTTCAATAGCAAGTGTTTTCAATAATTCCATCTGGAACATTTCATAATCCCTTTGATCCTGTGCTTCCTGAACCAATTGTTCAATTACATCATAAATCATATTAGAAATATCCACACTTAAGCGTTCTCCAAATAATGCATGCTTACGTTTTTTGTAAATCACTTCACGCTGAGAGTTCATTACATCGTCATATTCAAGCAAACGCTTACGAATACCGAAGTTATTCTCTTCTACTTTCTTTTGCGCACGCTCAATAGATTTCGTAATCATAGAATGTTGAATCACTTCTCCTTCTTTCAATCCAAGGCGGTCCATAATACCAGCAATTTTACCAGAGCCAAACATACGCATCAGATCATCTTCGAGAGAAACAAAGAATTGAGAACTTCCAGGATCTCCCTGACGGCCGGCACGACCTCTAAGCTGTCTGTCAACACGGCGTGAATCATGGCGTTCGGTACCGACAATAGCCAAACCACCTGCCTCTTTAACAGCGTCACTTAGTTTAATATCAGTACCACGACCAGCCATGTTAGTAGCAATCGTTACATTTCCAGGCAATCCTGCTTCAGCAACAATATCAGCCTCTTTCTGATGAAGTTTCGCATTTAAAACATTATGCTTAATGCCTTTACGTTTAAGCATTCTGCTTAATAATTCCGAGGTTTCCACAGATGTTGTACCAACAAGTACCGGACGTTTTTCAATCGTCAGTTCCACAATTTCATCAATAACGGCATTGAATTTTTCACGCTTTGTTTTATATACCAAATCTTCACGGTCATCTCTGATGATCGGCCTGTTAGTAGGAATAACAACACAATCCAATTTATAAATATCCCAGAATTCACCGGCTTCAGTTTCAGCAGTACCGGTCATACCTGAGAGTTTCTCATACATTCTGAAATAATTCTGTAAAGTAATGGTTGCATAAGTTTGTGTTGCTGCTTCAACCTTTACATTTTCTTTTGCTTCAATGGCCTGATGCAATCCATCCGAATAACGGCGGCCTTCCATAATACGGCCGGTTTGTTCATCAACAATCTTAATCTTATTATCCATAATTACATATTCCACATCCTTTTCAAACATGGCATATGCTTTCAATAATTGGTTTACGGTATGAACACGTTCAGATTTAATAGCGTACTCTCTTAAAAGCTTATCTTTTTTATTTCTTTTTTTATTTTCAGTAACATCAAGTTTTTCGATTTCTGCAATATTTGCACCGATATCGGGTAGCGTATAGAAATCTTTATCCTTTTGAGTAGCTGTTAAAACTTCTATCCCTTTTTCAGTAATATCGATGGTATTTTGTTTCTCATCAATTACAAAATAAAGCTCATCATCAATAATATGCATATTTTTGCTTTGCTCCTGCATATAGAAGCTCTCTGTTTTCTGAAGCAACGCACGCATACCTGGTTCACTGAGATATTTGATCAGAGGAGTATTTTTGGGCAAACCACGGAAAGAACGGAACAACAGTTCAGCCCCTTTCTTTTGATTTTCCTGATTATCTTCATCAGCCAATAGCCTCTTAGCTTCAGCAAAAATCTTATTCACAAAATTACGTTGGGCACTATATAGCTTTTGAACCATTGGTTTCAGCTCATCAAAATCCTGTTTATCACCCTGAGGCGTTGGCCCTGATATAATTAAAGGCGTTCTGGCATCATCAATTAAAACAGAATCGACCTCATCTACAATAGCAAAGTTGTGTGGGCGTTGTACCAGTTCATCCGGATTGCCGGTCATATTATCTCTCAGATAATCGAAACCAAATTCGTTATTGGTACCAAAAGTAATATCGCAATTATAGGCTTGGCGTCTTTCTTCAGAATTTGGCTGATGTTTATCGATACAATCCACCGAAATTCCATGGAATTCGTAAAGGATACCCATCCATTCGGAGTCACGTTTTGCAAGATAGTCGTTCACAGTAACTACATGAACACCTTTACCAGGAAGTGCATTCAAGTATACAGGAAGGGTTGCTACCAGGGTTTTACCTTCTCCCGTTGCCATCTCTGCTATTTTCCCTTGGTGAAGAATAATACCACCTATCAGCTGAACATCATAATGGACCATATCCCATTTAATCATATTTCCACCGGCAACCCATTGATTATCATAAACAACTTTATCTCCAACTATATTAATATTACTACGGTTTGCAGCAAGGTTACGATCCATTTCCGAAGCGGTAGCTTCTACTTTTTCATTTTCCTTAAAGCGTTTGGCAGTTTCCTTAATTACAGAAAATGCTTCAGGGAGAATCTCATCAAGAATTTCCTGACTCTTTTCGTAGCTTTTCTTCTGAAGCTGATCAATAGTGTCGTAGAGCTTTTCTTTTTCATTGACATTCATATCCGGAGCCTTCTCAATTCTGGCTCTGATATCAACTATTTCATTTTCTTCAATACTGATATACTCTGCAATTCTGGTTCTGAATGAAGCAGTTTTTTCTCTTAGCTCATCATTTGATAATTGAGAAATACTCTCATAAGCTTCTTTGACTTTACTTAAAATTGGATTGACGGCTTTTAAATCACGATCGGATTTAGTTCCCATTAATTTCTTTAACGCTTTAAGCATATTGTATTTTTATAAAGTTTCTTAGGTTTCTTGTTCAGCAAGAATCATTCCTTTGCCTAAAAATGACAATCCGTCAGAAGCTTGCTTTAAAGAGCAAAAATAACTTAAATTATCCAAGAAGAAAATCAAAAGAGGAAGAATTAAGCAAAGCTCAATTTTAATATTTCGGGATGTATCCAATAGGTAGTAAAGCCTTTATTTTTTGAAGATCAGTCCAAAGGTTTTTTTATAGCCCCACTCTCTTAAAACGGCAGGAAACAACTTTATATCTCCTTTCTCATCCAACAGTATGGATGCCGGTAACGATCGAACTCGAAGGTATTCATACAAATCATTATCAGGTAATGTGGTTACAAATTCCGATTTAAAATTGTTCTTATTCAGATATTCCTGAAGCTTTGCTTTATGCCTCGTATTACTAACATGGATCACCTTAATCTTATCAGCATAAATATTCTGAATATTTTCCAGACTATCAACTACGCTATAACAGTCTTTACAGTCTACTTCCCAAATATTCACCAATAAATACTTTCCTTTAAAATCAGAAAAATTCAGTTGCTCTCCATTAAGCCTGTCAACACTAAAATCCCTTAGCTTACTTCCAGGTTCCAGCATCCGGATGCGTTTGATAAAATTGCCGGCTATAACTCTATGTTCAGGATATTTTGAATACTCTTTAATTTCTCTGATATATGATAATATTTTAGTAGGTCTGAAATCAATATTATAAAACATGCCGTATAAATTAACCAGCAAAACCAATTCCCTAAAACGGTCATCCTGAAAATAAGGAAGCGTTTTTAATTCATTATCCAGAGCTTTCAGGCCAGAACTTCGGGCAAGCTCTCTAAGTCTTTCTTTTTCTATTTCTTCACAATGATTATATAAATACTCATTGAAAAAAGCATAAAAGAAGAGCATAAAATCATAATTATCATATTGTATTTCCCTATTGATATACATTTCCATCAAACAATCATTATAACTCAAACATTTTGTGGAAAGCTTCAATTCTGCAATTTTATAATGAATAAAATCGAAGAAATACTGGTCATTTGTAGTATTGAACACATTGGCTTTACGATAAAGAGAATCTAAAATTGTTGTGATTCTAATTTTGGCACTTTCCGTAAGTTCACTTCTCTTATAAATCCTGTCATAGTTCAATACTACAAACTTATCGATTAATGCATTGAACTTACTGATCCTTTCATTCAAATCATTTTTTTCAATATCAACAAAATCAAAAAACAAGCGCTGGTCAGCCAAATAAGAAATATGTTCGTTCTTTGGGTCATACTGAATATGTAGCTGGTATTCCTTATCGGGTTCCACATAAAATGAAGCCACCTGAAATCCACATTTTAAAGTAATAATCTGAGGGCCTTCAATTTCAAATTTAAAATCAAAATTTCCTGTAGTATCAATCAGAACAGACTGTATAGTTTTATTCGAGGATACATAATCAACTGATTTTTTGAGTTTGAGGGTAAAACCTTCAGCATGATCAATTTTTCCAAATACGTGAACATTAGCTTTTCCGGCCAAAGTATGGATACTAAATATCAGAAGCAGAAATACAAATATTTTTTGGGTCATATTTTATTAAAAAAAATTATGAATTGCATCAGGAATAAATTGTTTAACATCTCCACCATGATGGTGAACATCTCTTACGATGGAAGAATTAATTGGAGTAAACTCCGGAGTTGTCAATAAAAATACAGTTTCAATAGTAGGGAGTAGCTTTTTGTTAGTTTGTCCTATACTACGTTCAAATTCAAAATCGGCAGAAGTCCTTAATCCACGTAAGATATAATCAGCCTGAACTCTTTTACAGAATTCAACAGTAAGCCCGCTATAAGTTTGAACTTCAATCTTAGGTTCATTTGCAAAAACAGTTTCAATCCACTTAACTCTATCAGTTATTTCAAAATAAGATCTCTTATCCTGATTTTCACCAATAGCAATTATAATCTTATCAAATAAAGGAACGGCTCTGTTTATAATATTTTCATGACCTTTGGTAATTGGGTCGAATGAACCGGGGAATACAGCTATTTTGCTCATAATATAGATTTAGGGATAACCCGTTTGTAGAACAAATATATGAAATAAATAATCGGAGAAGGGAAGCAATCCTATACAATAATGAGCAACCACATAATTTCAAACATTAGTAATTCTTTGTAAAAAAAGGATTGCTTCCCTTATGTTTCTTTGATTTTAAATCCTATTTTTCTGGTTTCCGGCTGTTCTTTTCCTTTAACTAATTTTTTAAGATAAGTAAAAACAATTCTGATATCCTCAACATTTTTATTGGAGACCTTTTCTAAGTCCTCAATTTTCTTTAAAATATCATTATTCATCAATGTGGTCTCTCTGAGTTTTATAAATGCTCTTACAATATGAATGTTTACGTTAATAGCTTGTTCGCTATTTAATATACTTGACAACATTATGGCTCCGTGTTCAGTAAAAGCATAAGGAAGATGAGGAGAAAATTTAAGAGATTTAAGGTTATCGCAATTTGCGACAACCTCATCCTTTTCCTTGTTATTCAATCGTAAATGAGTAACCCACGTCATCCTGAACTTGTTTCAGGATCTTCATCCAGTTAAGTAAGTCGGTTATTAAACAGGTTGTATCCAAAAGCTATTGTAGGAGTAATTGTACCTATTAGCTGTAGAAATAACATCAAGGAGATCCTGAAACAAGTTGCCAATGACAGATTTATGCAATAAGCTTATTATTAATGGATTGCATTTT
>JANQLW010000051.1 GCA_028280405.1 Bacteroidales bacterium | reverse complement strand
TGACATGGAGGGTTCACTGGCTGTAGTGATTAAGATGATTAAAGGCTTTTATTTCTGTAGAACAATAAAAGTCAATGATATAAACAGCTTAACTTAACGGCTATGGGACGCCATCCTCTTTTCTGCAAATAATTGCCAAATATTTAATTTTCAAGTTATTTGTGATTTCAGGATGGCGTCCCGATTTATTGAAAAATCATCATTGCTTACTCATATAACTTCAGATTATATAATTTGAACAGTCTCTAAAATTCAATTCTAATATTTTTCTCTATTTTTATAAACCATAAATTTTGGTATGGCTGATAAATACTCGAGAGCATTAAGTCTGATAAAAAGCGGAGACAAAAAAGGGCTTAAAAAAAACATAAGCTCGTTTTCTTTATTCATCCCCTCCTATTAGTGTGCCAAAATAAAACAAAAAACCTTATTTTGGCACAAAAATAAAAAACAAAAACAGATTATTAATGTGCCAAATTTATTATTTTTTTGTATATTTGGCACATCAATAGTAAATATAAATCCGTAGTTCATGTCAAAAAATATTGCAGGAAGAAAAGATGAAATGCAAATTTTATCCGATGCTTTAGATAGTCATCGATCAGAATTAATTGCTATTTATGGAAGAAGAAGAATAGGAAAAACCTATTTGATAAGAGAATATTTTAATAACAAAATTGTATTTAGTTTTACAGGATTAAGTACAGGAAAAAGAGCGGAACAAATTAAAAACTTCATTCTCAAGTTAAGCGAGGTAACAGATCAGTTTAAAGAACAAAAACAACCTGTCGATTGGTTAGAAGCATTTAGCCTACTAAAAACCTTTCTTAAAAGCATCAAAGAAAGTCAGAAGAAGAAAGTCATTTTTATCGATGAATTTCCTTGGATAGATTCCCACAAATCAGGATTTCTAGCGGCTTTTGAAAACTTCTGGAACGATTACTGTACAACCAGAAGAGATTTAGTTGTTGTAGTATGTGGTTCAGCAGCTTCCTATATGATAAAAAAGATAATCAACAATTCAAAAGGGCTAAGTAAAAGAATAACACAGACAATTAAATTAAAGCCATTTAATTTAAAAGAAACAAAAGCTTTTTTTAAATATAAAAGAATCTTAATGGAAGAATATGAAATATTAAAAATTTATATGGCATTAGGAGGTGTTGCCGAGTACTTGGAACACGTAAAGTCTGGAGATTCTGCTGTGACGAGCATTGAACATTTATGCTTCAAACCGGCTGCATATTTAGAAAACGAATACAATGAAGTTTTTAAATCATTATTTAATGAAAACTCATATCATCAAAAAATAATGAATGCATTAGCAGATTGTAAAAAGAAAGGGATAAGCAGAGATGAAATTTTAGCCAAACTGAATATTTCATCAGGGGGAAGATTTTCAGATTCTCTGGAAGAATTAATACAATCCGGGTTTGTATTAAAATACAATGCATACAAAGATAATAGCAAATCAACACTATATCGGGTCTTTGATGAATTCTGCTTATTCTATCTTAAGTTTATGCGACCTAACAAAGAGAATAAGTGGACTCAGCTATTTCAAAAACAAGAATACAAAACATGGTGTGGATATGCTTATGAAACAATATGTTTAAAACATTCTGAAGAAATAAAAAAGGCACTGAGATGTGACCAAATTGATTCTAAAAATTATTCATGGCATAACACAAAGGCTCAGGTAGACTTAGTAATTGACAGAGCTGATGATGTGGTAAATTTATGTGAAATAAAATTCTACAATGATGAATTTTCTATTGATGAAACCTATTTACAAAAACTAAGAAAAAAAGAATCTGAATTTCGATTATCAACAGGTACAAAAAAAAGCATCTATACTGTAATGATATCCACTTGGGGGCTAAACCAAAATCAATACAGTCAGGCGATAATAACAAAAAACCTTACGATGAAGTGCTTATTTGAATAAATCATAAAAAAGATTTAAGGTGTAGAAGAGCTTGTAAATGGTTGTACACACATTCTAATGATTGTTGACAGCAAGGACAATCTATATCTTGCTTTTCCTTAGAACGGTATTGCGAAGTTCGTTTTCATTAACTAAATGTAGAATTACAATCCAAATTTCTCTATTTTTACACTCCTTAAAAACAATTATGGCTGACAGATACGCACAAGCATTAGCATTATTAAAAGAAGGAGATAGGAAAGGACTTAAAGAGATCTTTGATCTTTTATATACTCCCCTATGCTTATTTTCCGAAAAATTTGTCGGAAAACGTGAAGTTGCCGAGGACATTGTTCAGGAAGTATTTATAAGTTTTTGGGAGAAAAAATCTTATGAGAGTATTAAATCAAACCTGAGTTCATATTTATATCGTTCTGTTCGTAATAAGTCCATTAATTATTTACGTGCTCTAAAGATCAAAACCTGCGACTGGATGGATGATTATCTTGAAATTTATGAAGAAATTGATGATACTCAGGAATACAAAGAAGAAATTCTGAAAAAAACCCATCAGGCGATCGAAGAACTTCCGAAAGGTTGCCGGAATGTATTCACATCGGTCACTTTTAACAAACTAAGCTATAAACAAGCTGCTGAATATCATAATATTTCAATTAATACTGTAAGATCTCAATTACAGAGAGCAACTAAAAAACTACATGAGAAACTTGATGGTTTGAGTTTTCTTATTCTCATGCACATCCTATTCTCTTTTCTTTCAAAATAATTTTAAAAAATTCCACATTTCTGTAAAAGTTCTGTGTCTTATCTGTGAGGACTTAATATGATATCAATCAAATCAACTGATTTCATTGTAATTTTATTATCCTATTAAAAACCAGAATAAGCGATTTAATGAACACAGACCAAAACATAGAAAAGCTAATCCAAAAAAGATTCAATCGAAATATTTCTTCAAAAGAAGAGGAAATACTTCACCAATGGATATCTGAATCAGGTGAAAATCTGAAACTGTATAAAAAAATGCTGAAACATCACGTTTATTTAAGGGATTCCCATCTAATTGATCAAATAAATGAGAGAAAGGCATGGAGTTATATTGATTCCAATATTACTTCTTCAAGGAAAGCCAAAATAAGATATTTGAACATTATCAGGTATGCTGCCGCCATTCTTTTGCCCTTAATTATGGTTGGAGCAATTTACTATTATACCATGAAAGATGATGAGTATAAAGAAGCATTCGCGTATATCGAAACCATTCAGCCTGGAACTGATAAAGCTATTTTAAATCTTAGTAATGGTGAAGAAATCATGTTAGAGAATAAAAAAGCTGACAGAATACTTTTTGAAAGTAAAAATATTCGTATTAAAGATTCTTCCAATATGATTGTATACAAAAGTAAAGCGAGCATTTCAAGTCTTGAACAAAGAGACCGTATTCATGTGCCCATTGGAGGGAAGTACATGGCTAAATTGTCTGATGGTACAAAAGTGTGGTTAAATTCCGATACTGATTTTGAATTTGCGATCAATTTCACAGGAAGTAATAGATTAGTAAAACTTAGCGGTGAAGCCTATTTTGAAGTTGCTGAGCACAAAAGCAAACCATTCATTGTCAGAACCAATGGAGTTGACATTACAGTCTTAGGTACCTCATTTAATGTTTCTGCCTATAAAAATGAAAAGATCACTACCACCCTATTGGAAGGTAAGGTAAAAGTAAGTAGTGCCATAGAGCAAGAATTCATGGAACCGGGAGATCAAATTGATTATTACCAAAACAAGTTAACAAAAAAGAAAGTGGATGCCAAATCATTTGCTGAATGGAAAGACGGAATTTTCCGATTCAAAGATATCAGGTTACAGGATTTAACAAAGAAGCTAAGCAGATGGTATAATATAGACTTCTTTTTTGATAATGATCAACTGAAAGAATTAAGATTCAATGGGAAAGTGGATAAATCAAAACCTTTAAGTGAAATTTTAAACATACTAAAAGAAACAAATCATATAACCTATAAAAAAAGTGAAAATGCGATATTAATTAAGCAATCAAAAAAATAATCATATGGAATATCATCTAATTATTTAAAAACGAAAAAACCGGCTCTGTTCCATTGGATGTGGAACTAAGCCGGTCACAATTATTAATTAATGCCAATGAATTGCAGCTCGATGGCATTAAAATTATTAACTGCTAAATACAAATTTATGAAATTAAAATTTACGATGTTCACTTTTCAATTTTTGAAGGTGAAGAAAACGAACTTATTAGGCATGAAGTTAACTTTCGCGTTATTATTGTGTATGCTAGCTCAATCTTTTGCCGGGCTTTATTCCCAGTCAAAGATTAATCTTGAATGTGAAAACAAAAGTATTTTTGAAGTTTTCAAAGATATAGAGCTTAAAACAGGTTTTACTGTTTTTTACAGTTCATTGGATTTAAATCCTAATACGAAGATTTCATTTTCAATTAAAGATGCTAATATTGAAGAAGTCTTGAAAACGGTATTGGAAGGAACAGATCTTACTTATACGATCATCAATGATATGATCGCAATTTTAAAAGAAGAGGAAAAACCTGAAATCATTAAGACAGAGATTGAGGCTATTGAAATCAAAGGAAAAGTTACCGACTCTGAAGGGATTCCCTTACCTGGTGCAACTATTTTAGAAGAAGGTACAATGAATGGAGTTATTACTTCATCGGACGGTACATATAAATTAACAGTGGCCAGCCCTCAATCTAAATTGAAAGTTAGTTATATCGGATTTACAACTCAAACCATAGAAGTAGGGAATAAAACAACGATCAATATAATTCTTAAAGAATCTTCTGAAATACTCGAAGAGGTGGTTGTAACTGGTTATTTCGAACGGAAGAAAGAGAACTATACAGGAGCTGTTACGACCGTGAAAGGCTCAGAACTCAAAAAAATTTCAACAGAAAACATTTTAAGTTCACTATCTATTCTTGATCCATCCTTTACGCTGGTTGATAATAACATTTTAGGAAGTAATCCCAATGCTATTCCAGATTTTCAGATCAGGGGAGGAGGAAGCATTAAAAGTGAATTTGAAGGGAATCCCAATATGCCAACTTTTATGCTGGATGGTTTTGAGGTAAGCGCAACAAAAGTGTTCGACATGGATCCGAACAGAATTGAATCAATAACAGTACTAAAGGATGCAGTAGCAACAGCTATCTACGGTTCGCGTTCAGCAAACGGAGTAGTTGTAATCAAAACCAAAACACCTAAGATGGGGAAACTACGAGTAAGCTATAACTCAAGTTATAACTTTGATATTCCCGATCTATCAGTATATAATTTAATGAATGCATCAGAAAAACTTGAATATGAAAAATTATCTGGTTTGTATCCAACAGATAGCCGAATCGATTGGGTTGAGAGTAATTTACAGGAATATAATGAGAAATTAAAACTTATTGCTAAAGGCTATGATACTGACTGGATGTCTATTCCTGTAAAAGATGTCGCTATTGGACAAAAACACGCCATAGGTATTGAAGGAGGAGATGAGGCATTTAGATATGGAGTTGATGTAAGTTATTTTGATAAAGTCGGTGTAATGAAAGGGTCAGGACGTAAAAATATTGACCTTGGAATTCGTCTTCAATATAATTATAAAAACATTCGTTTTATAAATTATACCTCATATGCAAATGTTAAGTCCCAGGTTTCACCATACGGTGATTTTAGCCAATACTCCTACCTAAATCCTTATTACTATCCCTATGACGAAAATGGAAATATAGTTAAACTTCTCAATTCTTATACATATTACGATAGAGGATTTCTTACAAAGAGAGTATACAATGGATTGTATAATACGACTTTACCTGTCAGGGATGAAAGTCAATACAATGAGTTTCTAAATAACTTTTCAATAGAATACAATATCTTGGAGGGGCTTAGGTTGAGATCGAATATTTCAATAAGCAAAAAAACGCAAACAACAGATCGTTACCTGCCTTATGAACACATTGACTTTATAGACAAAGAAGATAAAGGAAGCTATTATCAATCTTTTACTAATTCATTTTCTTACGATGCAAATGTTGTATTATCCTTTGTAAAAACAATGGGCAAACATTTTATTAATGCTACAAGTATTTATAATATCCGAGAGAATACAGATGATAATACAAGTTTAACAGCTGTTGGATTTCCAAATGAAACAATGGATCACATTGGTATGGGAATCAAATTTTTAGAAGGCACAAAACCCAGTGGATATTATAATCGAACACGTTTAATAGGCTTGGTTGGAAATTTCAATTATAGTTATGATAATCGATATTTACTTGATATTGCTGTTAGAACTGATGGTTCATCCATATTTGGTGCAAATAAAAGATGGGGTACATTCTATTCAGTTGGTCTAGGTTGGAATATTCATAAAGAATTGTTTCTTAAGGACAACGACCTGGTGTCAATGTTAAAACTAAAAGCATCGATTGGTACAACAGGAGGCCAGAATTTTTATCCCTATCAGGCATTAGCAATGTATTCTTATACTGATGGTTCAATTAGTGGGATCTCATATTCAAACTATATTGGAGCACTTTTAAAAGCACTTGGGAATACAGATCTTAAATGGCAAAAGACAGAAAAAAAGAATATCGGTATTGATTTTGAGATTCTCAACCGGAGAATATCTGGTAATTTTAATGTGTATTCAGATGTTTCCAAAGATGTATTGATTGATGCTACTTTACCACCGTCTTTAGGCTTTTCATCTTATAAAGATAATCTAGGGATTGTAAAAAATTCAGGAGTAGAGTTATCTCTTAGAGCAAAGGCTATTAAAAACAAAGAATTTGAATGGGATCTTTATTTTAATGTCATAAAAAATAAAAATCAATTGGTGGAAATCAATGATGCACTTACAGCATTTAATAATAGTCAGGATATTGCTGTTAGAAATAAACCAGTGGTTCGTTATATGGAAGGAGAATCTCTAAATACAATTTGGGCTAATGAATCATTGGGTATTGATCCTACAACCGGGGATGAGGTTTTCATTGATATAGATGGAAATCTTACCGACAAATGGAGCACAAAAAATTATAAACCCCTTGGAAATACCGACCCTGATTTCTATGGTAATTTTGGAACTAAAATTACTTACCGAGGTTTAGAATTTATTGCCTTTTTCATGTATAGTTATGGAGGCGAAATATATAATACGACATTAGTCGACAAAATTGAAAATGTAAATCCCAACGAGAACGGTGATAAGCGCATTTTATATGACAGATGGAAAAAACCTGGAGATATAGCTAAGTATAAACGTGTTAGTGATGTGTCTACTACTTATCCAACATCAAGGTTTATTGAATCCAATAACTATATTCAGTTACAATCATTAAGTTTGGCCTATACTTTTAATCCGGAAAAACTTAAAAAACTTGGGATAGAAAGATTGAGAATTTCTGCGATTACAAATAATCTGTTTAGACTTTCTACGGTAAAAATGGAGCGAGGGACATCTTATCCATTTGCCCGTACTTTTTCACTTTCACTTCAATTAACATTTTAAAACGAAAAATTTATGAAAAATAATAAAATATTAATACTAATCACTATTGTTGTAACCTTGCTTGCATCTTGCGAAAAGTGGTTAGATGTTTCTCCTAAGGCTGATATAAAAGCTGAAGATTTATTTAGTACAGAAAACGGTTTTAGAGATGGTCTTATTGGAGTATACTCTTTAATGACAACAAATAACAGTTATGGAGATTATTTGTCATATAGTTATTTAGATGTGCTTGCGCAATATTATGATAATGTTAAAACGCTATCTGCCTATCAACATAAGTTTCAAAAAGCAGTAAATTACGAATATGATGATCCGATTGAGGTTAGCAGGCATAATTCAATATGGTCTAGAGCATTTAAGTCAATAGTAAACATTAATGCAGCATTAACATATATTGATAAGAATATATCTGTATTTAAAACCGAAGATACTTATAAGATTTATAAAGGAGAGTATTTAGGTTTAAGGGCATTATTACACTTTGATATGCTAAGACTATTTGCTCCGTCTCCGGGTATGAGTGGAGGAACTGGATTAAACTCCCTTGCAATTCCTTATGTTGATAAATACACAAATGTTCCCCAAGAACAACTTACTGTTAAACAGGTTCTAGATAAAGTTGTTGAAGACTTACTCGCGGCAAAAGAACTCATGAGAGATGTTGATTATTACGGCCCAAAACACAATGATTTTATCCCAGAAGAAATTCCAGAAACACTTTTTAACAGGAAATACAGGATGAATTATTATGCTGTAACTGCGCTATTAGCAAGGGTTTATTTATACGCCGGAGATAAAGACCTTGCATTAATTCAGGCACAAGAAATTATCGGTCTTCCAGATGGAGCAAACCCGTCTTTTTTTTCGCTTAGTGAAGATGCTGCTACACCAAATGATCCATTATTTAGATCAGAGATTATATTCGGTTTAAACGTAGAAAAGCTTAAGGATAAAATTGACAGCTATTTTTCAGCCAGTGCTGAAAACACAAGTTCCTTATTATCAATAAAGTCTGAATATAAAAACAATATGTATCCTTCTGATGGTTTGAGTTCAGAGTTCAGAACATCCTGGTTTACCGAAACCAGTTCAGGAGCCTCTTTAAGGCTTGTCAAATATATCAATATGGTTGAAGTTCCAATATTAAAATTATCAGAACTGTATTTGATTGCAGCTGAATGTGAAAGTTCAACTGTAAATGGACTATGGTATTTAAACAAATTACGCGAACATAGAGGTTTGAACTCTCTTGCCAATGCAGATAATTTTATGGAAGAAATTTACCATGAATACCGCAGAGAATTTATTGGTGAAGGACAATTATTCTTTTTCTACAAACGAAATGTATATGAAACAATAGGAGCAAATGATAACATAGAGCTTACTCCTTCAACAGTCTATATTTTACCTATGCCATTAAACGAAATAGACTTTGGAAACATAAAACAATAAAAAATATTATAACTATGAAACAAATTAGATCATTAATTATAATAGTAATCATCGCTTGTGTTGCAGGTATTTCCTGTACCAAGAATGAGCGTATGATTTATTCAGAACTAGAGAAAATATATTTTTCTCAATATAATAGTACAATGGATAGTTTAAACTATTCACTAATTGCAAGTCCTGAAGTAGACACAGTAAAATTATCAGTAAAGCTACTAGGAAACAAACTTACAGAATCCAAAAAATTTAAGCTTAGTGTCATTGGTTCTCTTACAGATGCTGTTGAGGGGACCCATTATAAAACGCTTGAAGAGTTTTATGAATTTCCTGTTGGACAGTTTATTTATGAATTGCCAATTATCGTTTATAAAACAGATGAATCTTTAAATGAAAAAACGGTAACACTTGCTGTTAAGTTAGAAGATACAGGCGATTTAAAAACAGCTTATGAAGATAGAATAAAAGTAAGAATCATCTTGTCAAATATGTTTTCGCCACCTGTTGGTGATGGGTATTATGGTAATATGACACAGTTTATTAAGCTTTTTGGGGAGTATTCAAGAGTAAAACATCAAAAGATTATTGAATTAGCAGGTCATGATTTTCAGGCAGATCCTCTCAATCAATATGGAAACAACCCATTCTATAAAGAAAATTTTCACCTGTATTTTGATTATAGCTACTATGTTCCCTTTGCCAGGATATTATATCAGTATTTTAAGGAAAATGAAGTATTGGATGAGAATGGGAATATCATCGGTTTGTGGGATGTTCCATAAAGGTAGTATTATAAATTTTAAAAAAATTAGTTATGAAAAAACGATTTTATATAATAATCTTTTTAACAATCATTATTGTTAGTGCTTGTGTTAAAGATAAAACTAACCACGTATTTAATGAACTTAATGAAGTGACCATTGAAGGGATGGAAGATGTTTATGAAGGTATCTTGGGTGAAACACTCGAAATAGATCCTGTTATCAAAACAAAATTTGATGATGATTCTAAACTGGAATACCTTTGGTATGTTTACAATAAAGTAGTTTATACTGCCGATACCTTGAGTAGAGCAAAAAAATTAGAAATGCTTGTAAACGGAGTTACTCCGGGTATAGATTATTGGATCACGCTTAAAGTTACTAATTCAGAAACAAAGGTATTCGCCCAGAAAACAGTGAAATTTATTCCTGTAAGTGCTTACTCTAAAGGAACTCTTTTATTATGTGAAGAAGATGGAAGTGCAGAACTTAACTTTTTGAGGATTCCTCAGGATCGAATGTATGAAAATTTATATGCCTCTGTGAATAACGGGGATTTACTGAATCCAAATTCTAGTCGTGTATTTTCAATTGACCCGAATGATAGAAACCCAATTGCACATAAAGCTGTAATTATATCGTCTAACAGTGCTAACGGAGGAGTTTACTTAAATCCTGTTACTTTTGAACGAACAGCTTATATAAATGAGAAATTTGTGGTTGCCAATCAGGAACCTCTTTTAGACATACAACATTATTGTGTGAGTCAAACTGCAGATTATTTAATAATAAATGGTCAATTTCATAATAGGGAAAATACTTATAGTGGTGCTGAAGTCAGTTGGTTGCCTAAAATCATAGTCAGACAAGAGCCCTCAGATTATTACTTAGCACCTTTTTCACTACATCCAGGTCCTGGCACACCATATGCAAAACCAGTATTGTATGATAATTTAAATAATAGGTTTGCTCATTATGATCGTGGTGGTGCACTAAAATTTTATAACATTGATAATCCTGAAAGTGCCCCTTTTAATCCGGATAATATGGGAGAAGGGATGCAAATGGTTTGTGCAGGCTATTTTGATGAAGCATCTGCTATGTGGGCATTAATAAAAAATATTAACAACAATAAATTTTTTATAATCCGCTTTGATATTTTAGTTCCTCCGGGAGGGAATTGGTGGGATCCCGCTAAGTTTATACCAAAAGCTAAAATCGAAATAACCCCTGATATGGCTCCGAATCTGATAGATGCACAAGAATTTGAATCTATGAGTGATATACATGTTACTTCTAGTTATCCATGGATTATTAAACCTATTGGCTTATCCGGCAGACTAATATATTTAGTGAACAATAAAGTTTATGCATTAAATACCAATGTTGGTGCAGGAGAATTTGCTGAGGGGATGATCATTGACGGAAGTGCTGAAAACCTGACGATAGACAGAGTAAAATCGCATCCAATATTTGAACCTACTGATGATAACCCTGATAATGTATATACCCGAATTGATCTATGTGTAAAAGATCTATCACTAAGTGGCAAACAAGGAGGCGTTGTATTTTACCGGACGAAAGTTTTAGGAGGTTTATCTGTTGAAGAAATTTATCGCAAAACAGGATTCTGTGATAAAGTTATTGATATTGACGAAAAATTTAAATAGTCAGATAAGTAATAAATTTAAACATTTCAACAATATATAACGTATTGAGCTTTTCTAAACATCGCATAAAATACCTAATCGGTTGTTTAGATTAGCTCAATTTTTTTAAAACCTATTTTGTTTCAGTTAAGATAGGTTATAAAGATAAATAGTTAAATATATCTAAAAAGTAATGAAAACAAGAGTTATAATTATAGCAATTATTTTAATAACCATAGCTGGTTATTTTGTAATTAAAGAAACTCAAACCTTTAATAACAATTCTTTCACAATAGTAGGCGAATTTAAAAATGTTAAACAGGGCCAAATACTTTACTTGAAAGATATAAATGGACAAACTATTGATTCAATAGATATAGACGATCAGGGTTTTAAATATTTAGGCAATACTCCATCTCCCAAGTATTTTCAACTTTTTCTGGGTAGATCAATGATAGGATCTTTCTTTGCTGAAAATGGAGATAAGTTGATGATTAAATTTGATGTCAATAGTTTAAAAGATTATCATAAAAACCAGCAAATGCTAGATATTCAAGGAGGAAGAGTTCAGTCCCTATATAATGAATACTCTACCGGGCTTACCCCATTTATTGAGCAAGATAAAAGGAATAATGAAATGTGGGAGAAATTTAAAAAAGAGGGTAATATTAGGAATCCTGTTGAAAGAGCTCCATATGATTCTATATTTAAATTAAATAGACAAAAAAAGTTGGAGTATATGCAGAATTATATTAATGAAAACAAAAACTATGTATCATTGTTTTTGATAATTTCTAGATTTCGTTTTAAATATAATGCAAGCGAATTAGAAATGATTCTTAAGGAATATCCTACAAGCTTGATTAATTCAGAATTTTATAAAAGAGTAGAAGAGATGACCACTATAAAAAAGAGAATTCAAATTGGTCAAGTTGCACCTGACTTTGAAAAACCTGATATAAATGGGAAACCCGTCAAACTATCTTCGTTTAGAGGAAAATATCTTTTATTAGACTTTTGGGCTAGCTGGTGTGGCCCTTGTAGACAAGAGAATCTTTGGGTTTTAAAGGCATATAATAAATATAAAGACCAGGGATTTGATGTTCTAGGTGTTTCATATGATTTTCCTGGTCAAAAAAATGCTTGGTTAAAAGCAATTAAAGAGGATAATCTTCCCTGGACACATGTATCTAGTTTAAAAGGATGGAGCGATACAACTGCTAAATTATATGATATTAGTGGGATTCCATCCCCATTTCTACTAGATCCTGAAGGACGTATTATTGCAAAAGGATATGATCTTAGAGAAGACAAATTACTAAAAACGCTTGAAAGTTTATTTGAATAATTTA
The DNA here is from genome assembly GCA_028280405.1 of Bacteroidales bacterium. Classification (GTDB taxonomy): domain Bacteria; phylum Bacteroidota; class Bacteroidia; order Bacteroidales. The sequence continues at coordinate 21,852 of JANQLW010000051.1, read as the reverse complement.
ATTTCTGAAATTGCAGGTCGCAATTTATCCCGGGAGCATGACTATACGCTTCCGGATTTTTGTTAAAAAAATCACCCATTTTACTACCAAAACGTAAACAATTGGATGCAAGAATAAGATCGTATTTTACATTAGCATTGATGCACTTTTAAACGAAGATTTTTGGTAAAGCAAAATGGAGAATATTGTAATCCCATTTTATCTTGAAAATCGGAGGTCACAAATTGTGACCTCCAATTTTTAAATCTCTTTTTACTGCTTTTATGAGTTTCTCTCTCAATTCAATATAATTTTATATTACAAACTCATAGCTTAAACAAACCTATTTTGATATCCCAAAAACAAAGGGGTTATAAATTTTTATTTCCCTACGGTTAAAGAGAGAAATTAAGACTGATTACTTAAACATTCTCATTACATAGGCCGAGATCAATCCATTTTGCTTATTCTCAGGAGTATTTTTCAATACTTTTTTTAATATTTCCTGAGATTCTTTTTTCATATCCAATCTATATAGCAAGGCTACTTTAATATCCAAATAGGAAATCTCATTTTTAGGATCTATTTCAATAGCTTCATCAATTAATTCTACAGCACCCTTAAGAACATCATCATTTATATTTTCAGTATATGAAATCCATGATGCTATGCTTTTATATATTGATTTTTCTTCTGGTCCATATTTATGAGCATATTGTATTGCCAGCATAAATCCTTCATTTACTTTTTTTTCTTTTGTAATTTTTAATGAATACTCCACATAATCTGAGAATTTTTCAAAGCCACTTCCCATTTTACTTGCCAGATATTGGTATGCTTCATTATATTTTTCATGGTCTTTCTGATCTTTTAAGATACCCAATGCTCCTGTATTAAAGTTATATACAATCTTGTTGTACATTTCATTTAGAACTTTTTCATATTCATCTTTATAATCAAAAACAAAATCCATTGCGGCTGAATTAAATGTAGCGTAATTCAATAAAAAAATAAGTCCAGTCTGATTTATAAACTCTTCCTTAGGAGTATCCTTAAAATACGAATCAAATACTTCTTTCCATTTAGGGTCTTCCTGCCGTTTCAAATTACTCAAATAAATCTTTATGAATTCAGGAGAGCGGTCTCCTGACTCATATCGTTTATTCATTCCATATTGATTTCTTTTGGGGTCAATTGCAATTCTTCCCAGTTCAGCAATATCATCATGACTGTTATTTTTGCTTACCCCTATTTTTTTGTGAATAATTTCACCCTTAAAGTTTATAAATAAAAATGTTGGATATGTATCAATTTTATACTTTTTAGCAAGCTCAGGCCCCTCTCCTTTTTCAGCATCTATTTTTAGATTAACAAAATGTTTGTTGTAAAAATCTCCGATGTCTTTTTTAGGGAAAACTTCTCTTGAAACCCGTTTACATGGGCCACACCATTCTGTATAAAAGTCAATAAAAAGAAGTTTATCTTCAGCTTTAGCTTTTTTAAGACATTCTTCAAAAGTAAGCTTTTCAAAAACTATTCCCTGGGCATTTACAAAGTAAACAGCACCAATCAACAACACTATCAATATTATCTTTTTTATCATCATCTAATTTTTATTTTTTGTCCGTCATAATAACTTCAACTTTTACGGCCTTTTTAAAGAATTTGTTAGCCATTCTAGTTACCGATTTAGGCGTAATTGAGTCAACAAAATCATAATAGTCATCATAAGCCAAATACGTTCTTCCATCATAAACATAATAGTAAAGCATGCTATGCCAGTAATTTAGCCTGCCAATATTTTCTTTACGGGATTTAATGAATGAACTTTTTACCTTTTCAAGATCTTCCTCAATAATATTACCGTCTAATATTTTTTGAATCTCATTAAGTGCAATTCCCTTCAGTTTTTCAGCATTTGCCGGATCACAATCAAAGGTTAAAACCAATTGGACTTCATCTTCAGGGTACTTTATTGTTTTTGCAAAAACATTCACACCATAAGTTCCACCTTCCTTTTCTCTTATTTCTTCTAAATATCTTTTGCTTAAAAGCTTTGAAATAAGTCGGGCATATAAATTGTTTTGGGGATTAAAAGTGTATTTTTTATTATGAAGATTAACATATATCGTAGACTTTGTCGTTTCCAGTTCTCTTTCAAAATAATTGTTTATATCATTTTTTGGCGAACGTATCCCATGATCAATAAAACTTTCCTTTTTTAAATTTTTAACAGGTAATGAAGCAATATATTTCTCGATCATTTGCTCCAATTGTTCAACGTCAAAGTCGCCGCTTATAGCGAATACAAAATCACCGGCATTTGAAAAACGATCGAGGTAAACATTTTTTATTCCCTCATAGCTTATCTGTTCGAATAATTCATCTCCCCATATTACTTTTCTGGGATGATGATTAGCCATTGTACGAATCGTTGAGTCGTTAAAAGCTCTTCCCACATTATTCTTCATATTCTCCAGATTTTCTTTTATTTTCTGATATGTACTTTGATAAGCTTCTTTATCGAACCTAGGATTACTAAATTGGAGATGTAATAGTTGGAATAGAGTTTCAAGGTATTTAACATTTCCACCACCATATACGGATTCCGTAAATTCGTCCATAGTAAACCCTCTGTAAACGACCTTACCCATAAGCTTTTTCTCCAATTCAGAACGGGAGAAATCTCCTAAGCCATAAGAATCTATAAAATTGGGCAGAACATACGCATTAGCAATCTGATCCATTGAAACCATTGATTGTCCACCCCAGGAATGTGCATTGCAAATAATATTTTCCTTTTGGAGATCAGAATATCTATACAACACTTTTATACCATTACTCAATGTTAATTCCGTTGCTTCAAACTGATCGGTTTTAATTTGTTTTCTATTTACAATTTTGCCCGCAACTGGTTTTTGTTTTAAGAGAGGTTTATCAACAAATGAATCAACATAAGGCTCTAATTCAGCATTCTTGATTTCAGCGATCACCTTTAGAACATCATCCTTAGAGGGATAAACCAAACCTTCTTTTTCCGGTCCTGAAGCAACAATCACCAAATTTTCATCTTTCAGGAAGTTTTGAGCCAAAGCATTAACCATCTCGACAGAAACCTTAGGTAAATAATCTTTTACAAATTTTAGCTTATAATCAATACTTGGAATGGGATATTTTGTGAAATAATGCATTTTATATTCAATGGCATACATCATGTTCTGCTTTTTATCACGTTTTGCATAATCAGCTTCAAGATTATTGATGAGTTCGCTAACCGCTCTGTCCAATTCACCCTGTGTAAAACCAAAATCCCTTACTTTTTCCATTATGGTTACGATAGCCCTGGTGGCCTTTTCCCAACCGTTTTCATTATGAGCAGAAAAAAGCACAGCCAGATCAGAATTTCTAACAAAGCTATTTATCCTTGCATCTGCATACATAAATGGCGGATCAGGTTGTTCTAAAACCTCTTTTACGCGAGCTTTTATCATCATGTTAAACAACTTCCGGATGTATCTTCGTTTAAAGTATTCAACATCCTTTTCTTCAGGTTTGGTAGCCGGAATTTTATACATTAATGAAGTGACATTGTTAGAGGCTTCTTTATCATCTGCCAATGCATACAGGGCTTCTTTATTATCCGGAATCGTATATGTTTTTCGCTCTTCTGCATTTGGAACAGCAGGTATTTTTGAAAATAAATCAATGACTTTTTTTTCCATTTCCGCGGCATCAAAATCCCCAACTATAATGACTGCTTGCAAATCGGTCCGATACCATTTATTGTAAAAATCACGCAGGGTTTGATAGTCAAAATTCCGGATAATATCCAAATCGCCAATTACATCTCTTTCAGCGTATTTACTGCCATAAAACAGGGCTTTGTCTCTTTTCGCATTCATTCTGAATTGAGAATTTCTTCTGGTTCGCCATTCTTCAATAATCACACCTCTTTCGGCATCAATTTCTTCATCGGTTAACAAAAGCCCGTTCGACCAATCGTATAAAACTAACAGGCATGAATCTAAAAGCCCTTCTACATTTGTTGGAACTCTAAAAATATTATACACTGTCTCATCATTAGATGTATAGGCGTTTATATTTGACCCAAATTCTATTCCGTGCTTTTCTAAAAATTCAATGATTCCCTTACCCTCAAAATGTTCAGTGCCATTAAAAGCCATGTGCTCAAGAAAATGTGCCAATCCGTTTTGATCATCATTTTCGAGTATAGCCCCAACATTTTGGGCAAAATAAAAACTCGCCCTGTTTTTTGGTTCTTCATTATGTCTTATATAATAGGTTAATCCATTTTCAAGTTTTCCATACCGGATTGCAGGATCTAAAGGAATTTCTTCTGCTCCTCTTGTATTCAAAGATGTTAAACTGAGTACTAGTAAAATAATTGCAAATAGTTGTTTCATTGTTATTATTTTTAAACATTTATAATTTCTCTCATACTTACATTAGTAAATATCTTCAAATTTCTGACACAATTCTATGTGAAACGGGTGGAAAACTCAAATGCCTTAAATATGATTTATTGTAGTTGGCACTGTTGAATTAAATGAATGATAAATTATGTACAAAATCAATTTTTCAATTTTTTTATAGCTTTGCATAAACCTTGTCTATAATTATGTACGATAAAGAACGAACTGCACTTGAATTACTAAAAAAAGGAGACAAGCAGGGTTTAAAGGAAATATTCGATACCCTATATGACCCTTTATGCTTGCTTTCCCAGAAATTTGTTGGCAGGCTTGACGTAGCTGAAGACATTGTACAAAATGTGTTTATTTCTTTTTGGGAAAAGAAAAGCTATTTGAAAGTAAAGTCAAATTTAAGTTCTTATTTGCATAAAACTGTTAGAAACCGTAGTCTTAATTATATCAGAGATCATAAAATCAAAACAACCGAATGGCTGGCCGAGTATGAAACTTTTTATGCCGAGATAAATAATAAAAATGATATTCGGGAAGAGCTTTTCGAAAAAATCGAAAAGGCCATTGAAAAATTGCCACCCGGAGGACGTAAAATTTTCAAATCCATTGTAATCGATGGATTAAGCTACAAAGATGCTGCAGCCAAACATGATATCTCAATAAACACCATTAAATCCCAACTGAAAAGAGCCACTAAAATATTATCTGAAAAACTTGACAGTTTAAGTTTTGTAATTCTTATGGAATTGTTGTTTAATTTCATCTCAAAATAATTCTATTCCACCCAATTTATTAAAAATCGTGTCTTTTAAAAAAATGATGAAAGACAATATTTTTGTATGTAAAACATTTTTGGATTAACATGTGAATCATATTATCTTTTGTATCAAATAAAAAATATCTCATAGATATGAATGACTTAATATTAAAACTAGCTTTAAAAGAACTCAATAAATCCATTTCTATTGAAGAAGATATTTTATTGAAAAAATGGATATCAGAATCCTCTCAAAATAAGCAAGAATATAAAAATATAATGCATGCCTTTCTTATAGCCAAGGATATAGATATTCTCAAAAAAATTAATAAAGAAAAAGCCTGGAGTCAAATTGATGAAAAAACCGAAATCAAAAGATCAAAATTACTATCGTTGAACAGAAAGCTTAAGTATGCTGCCGCAATTCTAATACCGGTTTTATTCGGAAGTATTCTTTTTTACTATATGCAATTCAACAAGAAAACTGCTGAACCTGATACATTTGCACAACTAGAGGCTATACGTCCGGGGACAAATAAGGCATTTTTAACACTTAGCAACGGTAAAACGATTACTTTAAACAATGATCTACAAAGCAAAGTTTTATTAAAAAATAACTTACTGGAAATTAAAGACTCAATAAACACCATTGTATACAAAAACACAGCTCCAAACAATATACCCCAAAATAACAAAGTCACTGTTCCTATTGGTGGAGAATACAAAGTCATTCTATCTGATGGGACTGCAGTATGGCTAAACTCAGATACAAAATTTGAGTTCCCTGTTGAGTTTATAGGTGAGCAAAGAAATGTAGTATTGGAAGGAGAAGCCTATTTTGAGGTAGCTAAAAATGAATCTAAACCATTTATTGTGAAAACAAATGGTATTGAAATAAAGGTTCTGGGAACTTCATTCAATGTTTCTGCTTATAAAGATGATCATAGCATTACAACAACACTTTTAGAAGGGAAAGTGAGAATCATTAGCTCAAGCGAGGAAATAGATATGGAGCCCGGGTATCAATCCGAATTCAAAAACAACAAACTAAAATTAAAGAAAGTTGATGCTGAGATGTATGCTCAATGGAAGGATGGAATATTCAGATTTAAAAATATACGTTTGGAAGATCTGACTAAAAAACTGAGCAGATGGTATGATGTCAATTTCCAGTTTGAAAATAATAAACTTAAGAATTCACTATTTAATGGTGCAGCTAAAAAAGATAAGCCTTTAAGCATAATTTTAAAGATCCTTGAGGTAACAAATCACATTAGCTATGAAGTACATAATGATACAATTTCGATAAAGAATAACAACTAAATGCTAAAATATGATGTCATAAAAAAACCGAAAATGCTGATACATTTTCGGTTTAATCAAATAAAATAATACCCAATATTCTCATGTGATATTGGCATTATTAAATATTAACTTAAACACAAAATTATGAAATTTAAATTATCGATGTTTACTTTTTGCGGTCAAAAAGTAAAAAAGATGAAGGTGTTACACTTGAAATATGCATTTGCATTCCTAATGTGTATGATCATGCAATCCTTTTCAACGGTTTATTCTCAAACAAAAATTAACCTGGAATTTACGGATAAAGAAATATCTGAAGTGTTTAAAGATATTGAAAAACAAACAGGTCTTATAGTAGTTTATAATAGCGCTGATCTGGATCCTTCAAAGAAAGTTAGTATGAATATTAAAAATGCTAATCTCAATGTTGTAATGAGATCATTATTAAAGGAAGAAGATCTCACATTTACAATCATTGATGATTTCATTGCCATTTTCAGTACCAAATCAAAAAATCAATCAAAAGCAATACAAACTTTTATTGAAATAAATGGTGTTGTAAAAGATTCGGATGGGAACTCATTACCCGGTGCATCTATTATAGAAGTAGGAACAAGCCGTGGAGTTACCACTGATCTAAACGGAAACTTTACATTTAAAGTCAGAAGCAAAGCCTCTATTTTAAAGATTAGTTATGTAGGATTTAAAAGCCAGCAGATCGTAGTTGTTAACAATACTAATTTTAACATTGTATTGGAGGAGGATGAAGAATTGTTGAGAGAAGTGGTAGTAACCGGCTATCAAACACTTCCTCTGCAAAGGGCCACAGGTTCATTTGCAAAAATTGACAATGAATTATTACAGCAAAGAACTTCGAATAACATATTGGATAGAATTGAAGGTTTTTCTCCCGGAGTTGATTTTGTAAAAGATCTTAATACCGGTAGAGTAGATGTACGTGTACGCGGTATCAGTTCTATGATCAGTCCCTTTACTGACGAGAATGCAACCCGACCATTATATGTTGTTGACGGGTTTCCAATTGAAGGTGATTTGTCAACCATTAATCCGGATGACGTTGAGTCTGTAACGGTGCTAAAAGATGCATCGGCCGCATCAATTTGGGGAGCAAAGGCCAGTAATGGTGTAATTGTCATAACAACTAAAAAAGCAGCAAAAAATGAGAAATTAAAAATCAATTTTTCTTCCATATTTTCTATTACGGAGAATATCAATTATTCAAAAATGGAATGGATGAGTCCTTCTGATAATTTGGATATGATTTTGGAATTTGAAGAGAAAAACTGGTACAATTATTCTTATCTGGCTCAAAGCGGAAACCCTATGTCATTAACAGATGAAGCTTTTATTTTATACAATGGGGATGCTCCTAATGGAAATCAATGGTCAAAAGCTCAGTTAGAGGCTTACTGGGATGAATTGAGAAGCAGGGATGCCACAAAAGATTATGAAAAATATTTACTTAGAAATGCCTTTCAACAAACCTATAATTTATCGGTTAGCGGCGGGGGTGAAAAAAATGCTTTTTATGGTTCTTTTGTATTCAATGACAATTTAAGCAGCTCCATTGGAAATTCCAACAACCGGTTTATCCTTAATTTAAGGAACACTTACAAATACAACGATAATATTAGTTTTACAGCAGGTCTTAATGTATCACTTCGCAAAGCGTTTGATAATGGAGTAAGTCCTGCTAATGTTCTACTAGCAGCCCCCTGGGAAATATTGGTTGATGACTATGGACAAACCATCCCTTATTACAATAGTGGCACAACCCTTCTTAATAAGTGGGCTGCTGCCGAAAGGGAAGAACTAACAGGAATATCAATGCACAATAATATATTGGAAGATGCGCGTAATAGCGATATTACCAACGAAAATCTAGACGTAAGAGCGAATTTTGCATTGGAAGTTAAAATCATTAATGGCCTGAAGTTTAAGTCCAGCTTTCAATTTGAAAAAGGAGTTTACAACAGAGATGAATACTATTCCATGGAAACCTCCAGAATGAGATTAAAAGCAGCTCATTTTTATGATATATCTGAAGATAAGTTTTATCTCCCGGTAGGGACAGAATATTATATGACCAAAAGAAATAGTCAATCCTGGAATATAAGAAATACACTAAACTGGGACAAAAGAATTAAGAAACACAACATTAATTTATTTGCCGGTACAGAAATGAGGAAAATCACTTATGACATTTCACGGGATAGAAAATATGGATATAATAAGAAGCAATCAACTTCTGTGTACATCAACGAAGCTGATTTTACCAGTGGAGTTATAACCAATTTTAGAGGATACAGACTCTGGGGAAATTTTTATGAATTTGAAGATGACGATATCAGAGAAGTATCGGCATTTGTTACAGCGGGATATGATTTTGACAACAAGTACTCATTTAATGCCAGTTATCGTGTTGATCAAAAGAATCTCTTTGGCAGTGATCCCGATTATCGCTACAAACCCTTATGGTCTGTAGGAGGTGGCTGGAATATCCACAATGAAGAATTTCTTAAACCTTATGAATGGATAAATCGTTTAAGACTAAGGGTTTCCTATGGTCTAACTGGAAACGCCAGTAATATGTTTTCACCTTATGCCCAAGCTAGCAATAGAAATTTTGCGGGAGGAAGAAATTTATATGAATATTTAGCGCTCACAAATCCAGCGAACCCCCATTTAAGATGGGAAGAGACCAGGGTTTTAAATTATGCTATTGACTTTTCTATATTCAAAAACAAACTATTTGGCAGTTTGGAAATATACTCAAGAAAAAGCAATGACTTACTAAGTTCAAGGATAATAGATCCTACCAATGGATTTAGTTCAGCATTGGTAAATTACGCATCCATGAGTAACAAAGGTTTTGAACTATCTTTAAACACTTCCATACTAAAAAAAGAGGATTTAAGATGGGATATTACACTTAATTTTAGTTATAATCAAAATCGCGTAACAAGCTTTGATAATGCTATCTCAGGGGTTGCTAATTTGGTAGCCAGCGGCGAATTGGCCGAAGGAAAACCCCTGGAAAATATAATGTCCTACAATTATGCAGGGCTGGATGAATTTGGCAGGCCACTAACCTACGATACCGAAGGAAATGCCAAGCCCTATAAATCTGAAGTTGACGTTGATGAATTACTATACCAGGGCGAGCAAATAGCACCTTATTATGGAGGAATAAATACAAAGATTTATTACAAAAACTTTGATTTGGCAATAAACCTGCATTTCAAATTCGGACACAAGTTTAGAGAGTATGCCTATGGGTCTTATTTTGCTTCACTGGGAAGACAGTTGCCTACTTATTTAAACAACAGATGGCAACAACCCGGGGATGAAGCAACAACCGATATCCCAGCTATTCCATACAATCAAATGCTTAATCCTCATTCTGGTGAATACGAAAGCAAATGGGATGTATTCACAACCGGAGAATACTGGAGAATGGGGCAGAATTTTATTCACGATGCAGCCTTTGTGAGAGTAAAAGACATTACGCTTGGCTATAACATCCCTAGGGCAATTTGTGAGAAAATCCATATTAAAGGTCTGAGGTTAACAGCCCAGGTTACTAACCCATTTCTGTGGACAGCCAATAAGAAAAACCTGGATCCGGAACTGGGAGGCAGAAAAAGTGCGTGGAGCAATTTGAAAACATTCACTTTTGGAATTAATGCAACTTTATAAAGGAGGATATTATGAAAAAGATATTAAAAACGATAATAATTTCAATCATACTGGTATCATGCAACAATGATAACTTTTTGGATGTAATCCCCAATGGTACACTTATACCCCAAACCATAGAAGATTTTGATAAGCTTCTTGAAGATCCGTTTGTCACATATGGGGTCTGGACCAATCTGAATTATATGGATCCTGATTTATATATGTCTGATTTAACCTATAACGGTTTAACAGACATGGAGCGTCAATTGCAATACGAATGGGATGAGTCACCTTATGGCCTTACAAAAGATGATAAGGATTGGATTGATAGATACAAATACATTTATATCTTCAACCTAATAATCAGTGAAATCGACAATGCCGATTTGGGCAACCGCACTGAGTCTGAAAGAAATAAAATCAAGGGTGAAGCCTATGCCCAACGTGCATTTGAATATTTTATATTGGTAAATGAATATGCGCATCACTATAGTAGTTCAAATATTGATTTACCTGGAGTTTCCCTAAGTTTAGAACTTGATTTGGATGCCAAATTATCAAGAGCTACCATTGGAGAAATATATGCCCAAATAGAAAAAGATCTGGATGTAGCAGAACCATTGTTATTGGAAAACGCTGAAGATTATAACCAAACTGCAAACTTCAGGCCCGGAATAGCCTCATTATACGGCTTAAAAGCACTCGTTGCTCTTTACAAAGGTGAATTTGAGAATGCGGTCACTTTTTCAGATAAATCTTTAGAGTATTATGATTATTTATATGACTATAATACTTTTTCATTAGCTACTCCGGGCAACCCATGGTCAGGCTTGACTATTCAGGATTTTGAAGGTAATTATGACAATAAGGAGTGTATTTGGAATAGAAATTTAAAGCAAACTCACTTTAACCCGGCTTCACTATATAGTACAGAATTAGCCGATTTGTATGACAAAACAAATGATTTGAGATGGACACTCTTTAGTTCTCAAACGAATATCGATGAAGTTGATGTAAGCCCATATTTTTGTTTTGCTGCATTTAACTACTATACTCAATCTGGCATAACTACTCCTAACATATATTTGGTAAATGCAGAAGCTAAAGTAAGAACAGGTGATGGTTCGGGGGCTATTACAATTCTTAACAAATTACTAGAGAAAAGAATTACAAACTTCATACCTCTGGTATATGCAGACGATCAAACAACATTGCAAGTCATAAAGGAAGAAAGACGAAAAGAGTTAAGAATGACAGGCTATAACTTGATTGATTTGAAACGTTATCATGCTTATGGTGAATCTATTGACACCTACACACGTACAAATCCTTCGGGAGAAGTATTCACATTGGAACCCGGCAGTGATAAATATGTTGTACCAATATCTGAAAAGATTAAGCAAATTAATCCGAATTTAAATTAGTTAGTACTAACACTATTAAATTTAAAGGCATGAAAAAACTAAAATATATAAACCTAATTACCAAGTCATTACTTGTAATCTTAATGATTTCTTGTAGCAAAAGTGATGAATTTGATGCAGCAGTAACCCCTGAAAAGATTGCATGGCAAGCTAACACAGCTATTACCGTAAATGCAGTCAACGGTATTGCATCCTTTATATGGGAAACAAACCTTTTGACTTTAGAAACCTATCCAGTTTCTGATACACTGGAATTAAACTTCAAAATAAAATCAATCGCAAAAATTGAAAATATTTCAAAGGTTGAAATTTATGTTAATGCAGAAGAAAAAGATGGATATAATTATACAGAGCCTTTTGATTATACAAGAAAACTTTTTACTACAATAACTGTAATTCCCGAAGATGGGACGTTTTCTTTAAAGATTCCTGCAGAAGATTTGTATGAATTGTTTTCGAATGAATTTTTAAATGACCGATCAGAAGTTCATTTATTGGATGGGGATTTTTTTACACTCACATGGAAGATTATACATTCGGATGGATCAGTATTTGACTCTTTTGATAACCCAATATCAGAAAATAATTTTGGACTACAAGTAAAATACCAGGATTATTACCCTCCTGTATTAGAAGGTAGTTATACTTACGAATATATTGAGGCCGGTGCAGGATTCAGTATGCTTGGTATTGGTGTTGGTACAACAGGAACCATAGATATTACATTAACTGAACCGCCCGGAACATACTATGTAAGCGACTTTGGATTTAATAAATGGTCCCTTCCCAACACATTGGTTCATGATTTCCCTAGTGGTTTAGTAACAACATCTGAAGGATTTTATAAAACAACCTGGGCCATAGTGGATGTAAACGGAGCATCGATCGATATATATGTAGAAAGCATGTTTACACCAGTATACGGTTGGTGGGGTGTTGTAAGAATAACAAGGGTCGATGGCGTTGAATTCGCTGAAAGCTTAAACCTTCACACAAATGAAGTCAGACCTTAAGCAAAGTATCATAGAGGTTGCAAACAACTTTAATAATTAAATTTGGGTCACAAATTTTCCCTCAGAATCATAGCTTTATAGGTTCTGAGGGTTTTTAGTTTTTTTAAATTTTGATAATATCTCCTTATGACTTTATAAAACAAACTGATATCTTAAACTTATTTTGATATCCTACAAATAAAAGGGGCCATATATTTTTATTTCCGGATCAATATCATATTTCTTTCTTTTTGTTTAAGCATCCAGCCATCATTAGGATATAAAACCCAGCCATCTCCACTGATCTTTCCATTCTCTTCTTTTAAAGGTAACCCAACTAAAAAATGAGTCCTTTCTTTATTAATAAAAGTATAACCCTTCTCAACTTTCAATAGACCCCAGACATCTGTAATGCTGATTGGAGCTTTATATACAATGCCGACATCAGGCATTTTTATATCAGCCCCCGGAGAAAATTTATATCGTAATAAACTATCCGTTTTACAAATCAATACCGGGTTTTTAAGAAATTTTTGTTTTAAATTTTTTATGCTTAATTCCTTTTTAACACTTTCGATTTTCCTTAGTTCAAAATCACCAGGCCTTTTGCCGGATATAAGTTCTGATTCATGACCGAATTTTAACGTCCAGCCTTCTCCTGCAATTAAATTACTTTGAATCTTCAGGTTTTTAGCAGAAACTTTTACTGTCGACCATTTATCATCCATTAAAGCCATTCCACCATCAACTTCCAATGTCCCCCAAACATCAGTCATTTTCATGCTTGGGTAAACCGTTCCATAGCCGTTAAAAGATTTTAAATTACTTGGATTAAATGTAAAATTCATTTTTTGAAGGTCAAATCTGATCACCGGCCCCTTAATAAACTTTTCACAAAATTGTTTATTCAATTCGATCCGGGCAATTTCCAAATCATGTTCAATTTGGTAAACGTAGTCATAGTTATAAAATCCTGTTCTTTCTTTTACTGTTTTTCCTAAATTATCAGGTAATACAATATTATAAGCTGATTGTAAAAAATCGCCTAAATCACTTTCTGCATTTAGATTTTTGTTCCATTTTTTATTTTTTTCATATAAAAGATATCCATAGATAGGGCCGGATAAATAAGCAAAAGAACGAACATAGGATGTTGACATTTTATAAGCAGTGATATTCGTTTTGAAATAATCAAGCTGATCTTGCTTCTTCAGATGACTTAATATGAAACCTGTGTATTCAGCCATTCCTTCATTTATTTCAAGTTGTTGTTCATTTTGTTTTGCATTTGGAAATAATTCATGGCGGTAATTTCTAAACGTAAGTGCATCCTTTATCGCTTGAGACCTTTCATTTCCTTTTGAAAAGATTGCTTTTTCCAACGCATTCCACTCCATTTTTAACCAAATCCGTCCCCACATTTTATCCAGATGAGGGTTATTAGCTGATCCGGCTGATAAAGGAATTTCTCCCTGAATACGATGAAAGTGTTCATGCATCATCAGATTTTTTCTTTTCAACGGAAAATTCTTTGGGAGGAAATCCCAGTTAATCATCATCCACTGTTTCCCAGCCCACTGAATTGAAGTATTGGCAATTCCTTGTCTTTTATCAAGATAACCAATAAAAACGTCACATTCCTTTGATAATTTCCCTTCTAAATCAGCTTCATTGGCAACAATAAAACGGGTCTTTGGATCAACAAACATCATGGGGCCATACATATAAACACCCCACAATTTTGAATCATCAAGATCAGCTAGTTTTTTAGCTTCCATAAAAAATTCATAAGCCTGATTAATAGCTATAGGATATTCATTGTTCTGAGGATATTGTGTAATCTTAAAGCCAGTCATAGTTAAAACAACTATACTCAGCATTAGAAAAAGGAATTTCAGTCTTTTATTCATGATCTTTAGTTTTAGATTATAAAGCAAATGTACAGGGCAAGAAGGATGGATGAGGTTAATGCTTTGTTAATGCAGTGTTAACATCATGTTTTCTGAGAATTAATTTTTTTACATTTGATTATGCATATAAAAAGAATCATACTTTCAATTATCTTTTTGACTGGTTCGGTTTTGACCTTTCTGGGAATATCTGTCTATCTGATTTACAACAGTTATGAACTCGAATTGAAAAAGTTTGATTTTTCAAGTAATCCTATTGTATCCGCTTGTTTCTTTAACGCTAAAATGAACTATCATCCCTTTAAGGATTTTGCCAGTGACTTTGACTCTTTTATAACGAAGAGGGAAATGAAGAGTGATGAGCAAGAAAGCATGATTTCGAAATTGAAAGAAGCCTTTATTTATTATAGTAAAATGGATTCCATCATCGAAAAAGATCTTTTAGAAAACGGCTTCAGAGTTAATATTGATTTTGCAATAAGCCTGGCAAAATTAAGCAATGTAAAAATGAACAATGATCCTTTCGAAAACGAAGGAAAGCGAATGGGAGAAGTCGTTCTTTTTGGCAATACAAACCTGGTTGGAAAAACAAATTATAAAAGCTTCAGCAAATGGGTAGGGGACTATTATATGGAGATAAGAATGCATTACGAATACAATAATATCTGGAAATATATTATAGGTGAAATAAAATGGCTAATATTTGGAATTGTTCTTGCTACCATCATTTTTGTGGCCATTTTTGTTTATACCATTCAAACCATCATCCGGCAGAAGAAGTTATCTGACATAAAAAATGACTTCATCAATAATATGACCCATGAGTTAAATACCCCCATTAGCACTATTCGGATAGCAAGTCAAAACTTAAAAAAACAAGAAGTCAAAACCAAAACTGAAAAAATAGATGAGCTTGCTGATATTCTTTTGCGACAAAACAAGCGTTTGCAGATAATTGTTTCGGATGTAATGAAACTATCTGTCAAAAATTCGAATACTTCTAATGCCTATAAATTTGAAAAAACATCCGTCAATCAACTATTAAGTGAGCTTATAAAAGATTTTCAAACGGCACATCAGGAATTCGAAATTGAACAAAAATTTATTGCAAAAACCGATGAAATAATGCTTGATTCTTTTTATTTCAGTTCAGCCATTATTAATATTTTGGACAATGCCAGCAAATACTCGGTAGAGAATAAAAAAATTGAGATCACAACAACAAATAAAAACAAGCAATTAATCATCCATATTAAAGATTATGGAATAGGAATCTCAAAAAAAGAACAAGTTTTGATTTTTGATAAATTTTACCGGATACCAAAAGGAAATATTCATACTGTAAAAGGACTTGGTTTGGGATTATTCGTAGTAAAACAAATTATCCAGGCTCATCAGGGAAAAATTGAGGTTGAAAGTAAAATAGGAAAAGGTAGTACATTTATAATTTATTTACCTATCACATAAATGAAAAATTATAGAATATTACTGGCAGAAGATGATCAGGATTTGGGAAATGTGTTAAAGCAATATCTTGAAATAGAAAAGTTCGATGTCACTCATTGTTTGAATGGAGCCATTGCATTAAAGGTCTTTAAAACATTGAATTTTGATCTTTGCATACTGGATATTATGATGCCGGAAATGGATGGCTTAAGCCTCGCTGAAGCCATCAAAAAATTAAAACCAGATATTCCTTTTATATTTTTAACTGCCAGGAATATGAAAGATGACCGGTTAGCCGGATTAAAAATTGGTGCCGACGATTACATTACCAAGCCCTTTGAAGCCGACGAATTAGTTTTACGTCTTAGAAATATTTTAAACCGAACGATCATTTCAAAATCAGATGCTCCCTTAAGCCTGGACAAATACATTCTTGATTTTCAAAACCTGAAATTAAAACATCCTCATGAAGATCAAATGCTGACTTTAAGAGAAGCTGAATTACTTCGATATTTAATTCAACATAAAAATCAATTATTAAAAACGACTGAAATTTTAAAGAATATATGGGGCGAAGATGATTATTTCCTGGGACGGAGTATGAATGTTTTTATGAGCCGTATCCGGAAATACCTCCGTTTTTCAAAAAATATTAGGATCGAAAATATCAGAGGAGTTGGATATATTCTAAGTACAAAAAAATGAGGCTGTCCCCAAATATTGAAAATTGAAAATTTTATATTGACAATTGGCAATCAAAAAACCCCATCCTTTTCCCTTAGCTTAGGGAAAGAATAGGGTTCTGTTTTTATAATATGATTTCTCTTATAATTCTCCTTTCAGAATCTTATAAGTATCCTGAGCAATTACCAATTCCTCATCGGTAGGCACTACCATTGCTTTTACTTTTGAACCTTTTTTAGAGATGATTACTTCCTGACCACGTTTCTTTGCATTTGCTTCCACATCAAGTTCTAATCCTAAAAACTCAAAATCTCTAAGGATTTCTTCACGGGTTTCAGGACCGTTTTCACCAATACCACCGGTTAATACAATGATATCAACACCACCCATAGCTGCTGCATAAGCACCAATATATTTTTTCACTCTGTAGTGATACATATCCAATGCTAATTTTGCTCTTTCGTTTCCTGCAGCTTCTGCTTCTTCTACTTCACGCATATCCGAAGAAATCCCAGAAATACCAAGAACTCCACTTTTCTTATTAATTAATGCATTAGCTCCATCAATATCCAAACCTTCTTTTTTCATGATATAGAATAAAGCGCCAAGGTCAAGATCTCCACCACGGGTTCCCATCATCAAACCTTCAACTGGGGTTAATCCCATTGAAGTATCAACTGATTTACCATTCTTAATCGCTGCAATTGAAGCACCGTTTCCTAAGTGGCAAGTAATGATTTTGCAATTGTTGTAATCCATACCGGCGATCTCAGCTGCTCTCTTCGAAACAAAACGGTGAGAAGTTCCATGGAATCCATAACGACGTACATCATGTTTCTCATACATCTCATAGGGTAATGCATACATAAACGCATACTGAGGCATCGTTTGGTGGAATGCTGTATCAAATACCCCACACTGAGGTACGTCAGGCAATAGAGTTTTAATACTGTTGATTCCTGTTAGGTTCGGAGGGTTATGTAATGGTGCAAGATCAATGCACTCTTCCATTTTGTCAATTACCTCATCGGTAATGCTTACACTTGAATTGAAAGCTTCACCACCATGAACGACTCTGTGACCTACAGCACCGATTTCATCCAAACTGCTTAAACTTCCGTGATCTTTACTTACAAGGATATCAAGTACTTTTTTAATTCCTTCCTGATGATCTGCAATGTTCTCATTCAGCTTCACGACATCACCATCATTTCTTTTATTCTTGATGATAGACTCTTTAAGACCGATCTTTTCAATTACACCTTTAGCAAGTACCTCTTCATTTTCAATGTTAAAAAGCTGATACTTAATCGACGAACTGCCGCAGTTCAATACCAATATTTTCATTTTTTACTTTTTTTGTCCCAAACCTCTATTTTTATTCATGATTCAGGCCGATACATAAACTGTTTATTTATTAACAATGAGACCATAAAAGGCTCTTTTTTACCATAAAATGACCCAGTTAGCTCATTTTATCCCGCGGCAAAATTAATCAATATTTAAACACAAATCACATAAATATAATAAGGTATTTGATTACATATTTATAAAATATAATCGCTCTAAATAACATATATATACATTAAAACATATTTTAAAAGCCTTTGTTACTGGGGCTTATAGAGTATTTCAAAAAACGCATAAAAATACAAAGCCTTTAAAACACTCGTTTGCTGCTATTTAAAGCCGTTATAACAAGGATTTTAATTTGAATTTCATTATATTTGGATGTCACAGATCGGACTGAAGAGTTAGGAAAAATTTTTTTGAACATATTTGTTAATCGATTAACAATTGTAAGAGATTGAAAATCAGATTAAATTATTCATAACACATTATTCAACCTAATCAATTAAATTATGACAAACAAAATTACATCCTTGAGTGAATATCTTCAAAAGTATCAGGAAAGTGTTGCCAATCCTGAAGCATTTTGGGGAAAAATTGCAGAAGATTATTACTGGCACAAAAAATGGGACAAAGTGCTTGAGTGGGATTTCAAGGGCCCAGATGTAAAATGGTTTTTAGGAGGTAAATTAAACATTACCGAAAATATTTTCGAAAGGAATCTTTTCATGAGAAAAGACCAACCTGCCATTATTTGGGAGCCTAACGACCCAAAAGAAGACAATGTCGTTTTAACTTATCAACAACTTTTTGAAAAAGTTTGTCAATTTGCAAATACTTTATTAGATCAGGGAGTGAAGAAAGGTGATCGTGTAACGCTTTATCTTCCTATGATTCCCGAACTGGCAATTGCCATGTTAGCTTGTGCTCGTATCGGTGCGATACACTCAATCGTATTTGCAGGTTTCTCGGCAAATGCATTAGCTGATCGTATTATCGATGGAACTTCTAACCTAATTGTTACATCAGATGGTGCTTACAGAGGTACAAAAAGTATCCCTCTTAAAGGTATTGTTGACGAAGCTTTAAAAAATTGTCCGACTATCGAAAAATGTATTGTATTCAAACGTACTGGTGAGGACATCAATATGGAAGCAGGACGCGATATTTGGTGGCATGATGCTATTGAAGGAATAGGTTCAGAAAACAAAGCAGAAGTAATGGATTCTGAAGACACATTATTCATTCTTTATACTTCAGGTTCTACCGGAAAACCAAAAGGAGTTCTTCATACAACTGCCGGTTATATGACCTGGGCAGAATATACCTTTAAAAATGTATTCCAATATGGAGATGGAGATATGTGGTGGTGTACTGCCGATATTGGCTGGGTAACCGGTCACTCTTATATAGTATATGGACCTCTATTAACCGGAGCAACTTCTATCATGTTCGAAGGTGTTCCTACCTGGCCGGATGCAGGTCGTTTCTGGGAAATTGTTGAAAAATATAAGGTAACCCAATTCTACACAGCTCCAACTGCTATCCGTGCATTAGTTGCTCAAGGAAACGAATGGGTAACTAAGCATGATCTAAGTTCATTAAAAGTTTTAGGAACAGTTGGTGAGCCAATCAATGAAGAAGCTTGGCGCTGGTACCATGATATCGTAGGTGGTGGACGTTGTCCGATTGTAGATACCTGGTGGCAAACTGAAACCGGTGGTATTATGATTACACCTCTTGCTGCTATTACTCCAACCAAACCTTCATTCGCTACATTACCAATGCCAGGTGTACAACCAATTCTGGTTGACAATGAAGGAAATGAAATCAAAGGTAATTCTGTAGAAGGTAACCTTTGTATTAAATTCCCATGGCCAGGTATGTTACGTTCAACATGGGGCGACCATGAAAGATGTAAACAAACTTACTTCTCTACTTATCCAGATTTGTATTTTACTGGTGATGGAGCTAAACGTGATGAAGAAGGTTATTATAGAATTATGGGTCGTGTTGATGATGTTATCAATGTTTCGGGACACCGTATTGGTACTGCCGAGGTTGAGGATGCCATTAACCAACATCCAAAGGTAAATGAATCTGCTGTTGTTGGATATCCACACGAAATAAAAGGACAGGGGATTTATGCCTATGTTACTTGTGAAGAATTATCTGACGGTGAAATGCAAAACATTGAAAACGAAATTCGTCAGACAGTGAACAAGCATATCGGACCCATTGCTAAACCTGATATGATCCAAATTGTAAGTGGTTTACCTAAAACCCGTTCAGGTAAGATCATGAGACGTATTCTTCGGAAGATTGGTGAAGGGGATGCTTCAAATCTTGGAGATACCTCTACCCTACTTGATCCAGGTGTTGTTGAAGAAATCATCACCGGAGCAAAAGTGGAAGTAAAACGATAACAAACCATCTTTAATTAAAAATACCCGGTGGCTGAGCTTTTCGAAGCCTGACTCAGGCTTCGAAAAGCTCAGCCACCGGTATCATTTTTTTAACTTAATAATTTTATTTTTTATGGAAAAAAAAGTCATGAACCGGAATTTTGTAATTCTTGGTGCTATTCTTATACAACTGGCTCTGGGTGCAATTTATGCATGGTCAGTGTTCACACCTATGCTTGCAGATGCTGGTTGGACAAAAACAGATACACAATGGGTATTTTCTATAGGATTGGCTTCCTTTGCAGTATTTATGGTTTTATCCGGTAAAAAAATGCCTAAATTGGGACCTCAAAAATTAGCTATTCTGGGGGGTATCTTATTAGGTGCCGGATATATTCTTGCAGGATTATTTGGCGGAACTGATTTCTGGCCAATTTTAATATTGATAGGATTAATAGGAGGTGCCGGTATTGGTATAGCCTACGTTGTTCCTATTGCAGTGGGAATGCGTTGGTTCCCTGATAAAAAAGGTATGATTACCGGATTGGCAGTTGCAGGGTTTGGATTTGGGGCAATGTTTTGGATCAAGCTTGCAGATAACTGGGGAAATTTACTTGACACCATGGGATTATCGAGTGTATTTCTGATTTATGGGGTTGCGTTTGCCGCTATGGTAATCATAGGTGGAATTTGGATGAAATTTCCTCCTGCCGGATGGGCACCAAAAGGGTATGAAGAAAAACAAACTGCAACTGGATCTTCTGATAAAATCGAATTCAGGAGTAGTGAAATGCTTAAAAAAGTTCAATTCTACTTTATATTCTTCACCTTTGTATTTAGTGCCGGTGCAGGATTAATGTCCATCGGATTAATGAAACTATATCCAATGGAAGCCTTACAGGAAGCCGGACTTACAAAACTGGAAGCTAGTGCAATATCCGGAACTGCTATGGCTGTTTTCTTCAGCTTGGCTAATGGTTTAGGCCGTATACTTTGGGGATTAATCAGTGATAAAATTGGAAGAAAAACATCTATTATTATTATGACAGCCATCCAAGGTATTATTATTATTCTATTTACCTATATGGCCGGAAATGAAATTCTCCTTTACATTGGGGCGACCTTAATCGGTTTCAATTTTGGAGGAAACTTCGCATTATTCCCAACAATTACAGCCGATACTTTTGGAGCTAAAAACGTTGGACAAAACTATCCTTTTGTATTCCTTGCCTTTGGTGTAGGTGGTATAGCCGGCCCAATTTTAGGAGGAATGATGGGAGATTTAGGAAATTTTGCACTCGCATTCACGATAACAGGTGTATTTGTGTTATTGGGAACTTTACTTACCATTTTAGTGAAAAGCCCGCAAAGAGCCTGATTTTTATCTCTTACTAACCTGAAAAACCTGCTTGCCTTTTAAGCAGGTTTTTTTATATTAAGGGGCGACGCCCTT
>JANQLW010000004.1 GCA_028280405.1 Bacteroidales bacterium | reverse complement strand
AAGTATTGATCTCAAAATGTAGAAAAGAAAAAAAGAAAGGAAAGCTTACACCTATGATGATCCTAAGCAAAATTCCCTTAAATTGACGGCTATGGGATGCCTTCCCTCTTTACTCTCAGGATAACAAGTCTTTTATAGTAGATTTTCCTCCGAATATAAATGACAACAGCCGTTTCATCTAAAATTTAAACTTCTAAACAACTGAGCCTTTATTCTTTCACAGAATTCACTAAATTTACGCAAAAAGAATTCCTGTGCATAAAAGACTATTATTTATTATTCTCACAATTTGTATTGGCCTAGTTACAACCAAACCTATTCATGCAAACACTCCTAAAGATTATTCCATAGCATTTGAATCTATTATTGTTCAACATGTTGATTCTAAAATTACCATTACTGACCAGGATAACAGTATAATATTTGGAAATGAAAATTTACCTGTTGTTAGAATTAACGGAAACCCCAAACAGGTAAAACTAGAGGATAATAAATTAGTTGTTGATTATAAATTTTCGAAAAAGGAAGAGATTCAAATTACTATAGGTGATTGGAACTATAAAAAAGATATTAACCCAATACCTTTGTGGATGTCAATACTTCCTCCATTGATTGCGATTCTTATGGCATTAATTATCCGGGAAGTCTTTTCAGCCTTGTTTCTCGGAATATTAGTAGGCACCACTATTATTTATTTCTATCAGGGGAGTACATTTTTTGTTGCCGTATTCCAGGGGCTTTTTTCCATAGTTGATAAATATATTCTGGAATCTATGTCTGATCACGGACATCTATCCATTATTATTTTCTCAATGCTAATAGGGGCTATGGTAAATGTCATTACAAAGAATGGTGGAATGAAAGGAGTTGTAAAAATCCTTTCCCGCTATGCAAGGAGTGCAAGATCCGGCCAATTGGTAACATGGATGTTAGGAATTTCTATCTTCTTCGATGATTATGCAAATACATTGGTTGTAGGTAATACGATGCGTCCTGTAACTGATCGATTGAGAATTTCACGGGAAAAATTAGCTTATATTGTTGATTCAACGGCTGCTCCGGTTGCTGCCGTTGCCTTTGTTACAACCTGGATTGGAGCGGAATTAAGTTACATACAGGATGGAATTAATAAACTGGGAATTGAAGAAAGTGCCTATAATGTTTTTATGAACTCGCTGGCTTATTCCTTCTACCCTATCTTTACCCTCATTTTCATATTCATGCTTGTTTACAGAGGGGTAGATTATGGCCCGATGTATAAAGCTGAAATCAAAGCCCGAAAAGAAGGTGTTCAGGCTGATGACTCCGAAGGCTTTTCCAATAAGCTGAATGAAATTGAAATAGATGAAAAAATAAAAGCACGTTGGTATAATGCGGTGATTCCTGTTTTAGTAATTATTTTCGGAACATTTATAGGATTATTTTATACCGGATGGGATCAGCTTATTTGGGATAATACTGAGCTAGGGTTTACTAAAAAAATATCCGCAACCATTGGAAATGCAGACTCCTATAAAGCCTTATTATGGTCGTCTATTTCAGGAGTTTTAGTTGCCGTTTCAATGACATTGATTCAACGTATTCTCAATTTAAAAGAGACGATAGATAGTCTGGTAAATGGATTCAGAACAATGCTCACGGCTATTATAATTCTAATATTGGCATGGTCTATTGCTTTGGTAACCGAACATTTGCATACAGCTGATTTTATTTCACAAACGATGCTGGCATTTTCCATGTCGCCATACCTGGTACCAACCCTAACATTTATATTGGCAGCTTTGGTGGCTTTTTCCACGGGATCTTCCTGGGGAACAATGGCGATCTTATATCCCCTGTTATTACCTGCATGCTGGTTAATATCAAAAGAAAGTGGATTGGAATATGATTATGCCATTTCTATTTTCTATAATGTAGTTTCTGCTGTATTAGCAGGTTCTGTTTTAGGCGATCATTGTTCACCTATATCTGACACTACCATTCTAAGTTCATTAGCCAGTAGCTGTAACCATATTGAACATGTAAGAACCCAGTTGCCTTATGCGTTGAGTGTAGGCGGAATAGCCATTTTTTGCGGAACCTTACCTTCTGCCTATGGCGTATCATCATGGATATTATTCCCAATCGGTATCGTTTTACTATTTATCATCATCAGAATTTTTGGGAAAAAAACAAATCTGATCATAAATTCTTAAGCCATGCACATAGTTGAGGTTATTGCCCTAATCGTTTCCGGAATACTTGTTGGATTTATCAACACCCTTGCTGGTGGAGGATCAATAATTTCATTATCCGTATTAATGTTGTTAGGACTTCCTGCAAATGTTGCAAATGGAACAAACAGAATAGGAATTTTAGTACAAAACATTACAGCAGTAAGTAGTTTTAAACAACAAAAAGTATTAGAAACCCGTAAAGGGTTATTACTGGCTATTCCTGCCATCGCCGGAGCTATTATCGGATCCATGATTGCAGTAGATATCAATGAAGAGGTTTTCGAAAAGGCCATTGCAGTGATCATGATCGTCATGATGGTATTTATTCTCGTAAAACCTCAAAAGTTCATTTATGGTAAAAAAGAGCTTACAGAAAAAAAGCTTAGTATATGGCAATTTGTTCTTTTCTTTTTCATTGGCATCTATGGCGGGTTTATCCAATTAGGAATCGGATATTTCTTAATGGCTGGAATTGCCCTGGGTCTAGGTTATAATTTAATTAAAACAAATGCAATTAAGGTTTTAATCGTTTTAATATACACTCCTTTTGCCTTAATCGTTTTCATTTTAAATGATCAGGTTAACTGGACCTACGGTTTAATTCTTACCATAGGAACCTCTTTAGGATCATTTATTGCTTCAAGGCTGGCAGTGAATAAAGGAGTTCATTTTGTAAAATGGGTAATCATCGCAGTTATCTTATTGACTTCTACTCATTTATTTGGAATTATAGATATTCAGGAAATTATAGGTAGCATTATTAAAAAATAATATCATGAAAAAATATTTTATACTCATTATTATTCTCGCTTTTAGCATCAACTCATTTGCTCAGAAAAAAGTCAACTATGCCATTGTAATTCACGGTGGAGCAGGAACGATATTAAAGAAAAATATGACTCCTGAAAAGGAGAAAGCTTATTTACAAAAATTAAATGAAGCTCTTGATAAAGGGGAATCTATATTAAAAGCAGGAGGCAGCAGTATGGATGCAGTGGAAGCCACGATTCATATCCTGGAAAACTCACCTTTATTTAATGCCGGAAAAGGGAGTGTTTTTACAGAAGCCGGAGAAAATGAAATGGATGCTTCCATTATGGATGGTAAAACATTGCAGGCTGGTGCCGTTGCCGGAGTAAAAACGATAAAGAATCCGATATCTGCCGCGCGATTGGTCATGGAAAAATCTAAACATGTAATGATGGCTCGTGAAGGTGCAGAAACCTTTGCAAAGGAACAGGGCCTTGAGATTGTGAATCCTTCTTACTTCAAGAGTGAAAGGAGATGGAAAAGCTATTTACGCATTAAAAAACGTATGGAGAATCAAGAAGACAAAAAAAATAAAAAGCATGGAACAGTCGGATGTGTTGCCTTAGATAAAGAAGGCAATATTGCAGCAGGCACTTCAACAGGAGGCATGACCATGAAAATGTGGGGGCGTATTGGAGATTCTCCGATTATTGGAGCCGGCACCTATGCCAATAATAAAACTTGTGGGGTTTCTGCCACAGGGCATGGAGAATTTTTCATAAGAAATGTAGTCGCTTATGATATTTCTGCTTTAATGGAATATAAAGGCTGGAGTTTAAAAAAAGCTGCCAACTATGTTATTCATCAAAAACTCAAGCCTCAAGGTGGTGAAGGTGGAATAGTTTCTTTAGATCATAAAGGTAATATTGTAATGTCATTCAATTCAGCTGGTATGTACCGAGGTTTCCGCAAGTCTAATGGAGAAAAAGGAGTTTTTATTTACGGTAAAGAAACAGAATAATAGATATTAAGCTCACAAAAAAGGAGGAACCTGGCAGCCCTCCTTTTCTTTTTTATTGTTGCAAATTTTTAATTTGAGTAATATGCGGGTCTCCCTGTCCTGGAAGAGGTGCATATACTTCAATTAAAACAGGGTAATAGGGGGCTTTAGGATATACTATTTGGGCATTACAGAAGAAACTATAGTTTGTACCGGCAACAACTTGAGTTGCTACACTAAGAGCTTCGTATTTAACCCCAGTCAAACCTTGAAGTACCTTATCAAATATTTCTCCGGCTTCTTTGGATATTCTACAGCTATAAGGAGTCCATCTTCCGGGCATTGCATTTGTCATGATTCTGTTGATTTAAGCTTAATAATTTGTTTAATGATTTCTGTAAACTATTCTCAAATATATCCTGATCATTCCAGTTTTTGTTTCCGTAGAAAGTATTAAAATTCAAGTACGTATTTTTACATAATGCTTAATTTGACTTCTGGTTTATTTGAAACTTTATATTCAAATTTAAACCTCGTTTTTGCATCATAGCCGATTAAAGGAGTTGCTATGATAGGGATATTTAAAGTAGATTGATTTTTTTTAAGAAATATACCGTCATAAACTTCAAGTTGAGTTTGAATTTCAAGTTTATCATTTTCACAATATAATAAGGGCATTGGGATCACTAAAGGATCAAACTTTAAATCCGACTGATTACATTCTTTTAACTTAGACAGAACATTCTGCTTATTCAGAACAAGAACACTTCCCATAAATGATTCTTCTCCTTTTGCTTTTGAATGAATCAGGTCCAGTTTGATTTCTTTGGGAATAAATACTCCTTCTTTGTCCATTTGAGGAATCAAATGATGAGCTAAGGCAACCTGCGGTTCACTTCTTAAGCCTCTTTGTAAAACTTCAGAAATAATAATATGAGGCCTGTTGAAATCGTAACATCTATAGTTAAATGCATTATCCAATATAATATTATCAAAATAGGCACTCAAGCCTAATTTCATGATAACCTTTCTGACAGCATCTATACTTTCCTTATGAATATCTATAATTGTACATTTAAAAGTATTTTTCTCAAATAAAAAGCACAATGGGATGATTAAACTTGCATATGGACCACTTCCTGGATATAAAATATTCAGTCTTCTGTTGTTCAGCTTTTTACGCAAATCAACAATTGCATGATATATTCCCTGAATAAAGCACTTTGTGCGCATGACATCCAACAAACAGTTAGCAGCTACCAAAGGCGAAACAGCTTTTCCAAAATTCAGGAAAGTATCTTCCGTATTATTGGCTTCTTCTTTAAAAGCCTTTATACCTGTAATTTCGTAATATATAAAATGAAGATCATCAATTGCCCTTTTGATCTTTTCAAAGTTTTTCTCTTCCTCCAGTAATGTTTTTACTGAATTTCTAAAAATATTTTGTATGGTTTTCATAAACTCTATGTCTTATTTCATCATTTTAAGTTCGAATAATAAAACAGCTTAGACATACATATTTGCACGAATAATAGAATCTTCGAAAAAAATTGAACTTCCGTTAAAGCAAATTATGGGGAGCTATGAGATTAAAATTAATTTACGCAAGAAAGATCTGCTTCTCACAAATTGATAGTTAAAAGTAATAACAATTTAGTAATAATACAACTTAAGAAAAAATTAAGATAAATTTAAAGCATAGATTTTACTGAAAGTATAATTCCTTCCGCATCAAATCCACATTCTTTATGTAGCTCTGATAAACTTCCCTGTTCAATAAATTTATCAGGGATTCCTAATCTTTTAACTTCAGCCTTATAATTATGGTCGGACATAAATTCTAATACGGCACTTCCCAAACCACCAATGATAGTTCCATCTTCAATCGTAATTATCTTTTGATGAGTTTTGAATACATCATGCAAAAGTATTTTATCAATCGGTTTTAGGAATCGCATATCATAGTGAGCCACTTCAATATTTTCTGTTGAAAGTTTTTGAGCAGCTTCTGTTACAAAATTACCAACATGTCCGATTGAGATTATAGTAATATCTTTCCCGGATCTGATTTTTCGCCCTTTACCTATTTCCAGTTTTTCCATAGGCAGTTTCCAGTCAGGCATAACACCTCTTCCTCTTGGGTACCGGATAGAGAAAGCTCCTAATGGTTCTGATTGTGCCGTATACATTAAGTTACGAAGTTCCTGCTCATTCATAGGTGCACTAACAATCATATCCGGCACAGATCTGAAATATGCCAAATCAAATGCACCATGGTGTGTAGCACCATCTTCTCCAACAAGGCCTCCCCTATCTAAGCAGAAAACAACATTTAATTTTTGCAAGGCAACATCATGTACTACCTGATCATAAGCTCTCTGCATAAAAGTGGAATAAATATTACAGAAAGGAAGCATTCCCTGAGTAGCCAATCCTGCAGAAAAGGTAACAGCATGTTGTTCAGCAATCCCAACATCAAAAACCCTTTCAGGCATCTTTTCCATCATCAGATTCAGGGAGCATCCTGTTGGCATTGCAGGAGTAATACCTATAATTTTATCATTTTGTTCAGCTAATTCGATAATGGTTTTTCCAAATACTGTTTGATATTTAGGAGGTTTTTTGCCCGGACAATTATCTTTTATGATTTCTCCGGTTTTACGGTCGAAAGTTCCTGGAGCATGATATTTAGTCTGGTCTTTTTCCGCAAGCTTTAAACCTTTTCCTTTTTTTGTTACTACGTGCAGAAGCTTAGGGCCGGGAATTCTTTGTAGATCTTTAAACAAAT
Organism: Bacteroidales bacterium; assembly: GCA_028280405.1. Taxonomy (GTDB): domain Bacteria; phylum Bacteroidota; class Bacteroidia; order Bacteroidales. The sequence continues at coordinate 13,029 of JANQLW010000004.1, read as the reverse complement.
GAGCCAAACGTTTCACATCATGGCCATCTACCGGCCCAAAATAACGGAAACCATAAGATTCAAAAAGGTTACTTCTTCTTAAAATAGATCCTTTAATTGCATTTTCAATTTGCTGTGCAATACGTTGATGGTTTGGGCCTATATTAGCAGTAAGTTTACCCAAAGCTTTCCAAACAAAATTTTTCAATCTATTGTAAGTTCGGGAAGTAGCGATATCCGTTAAATAGTCTTTCAGGGCGCCTACACTTCTATCAATAGAAATTCCATTATCATTAAGGATTACTAATAGGTTTGAACGGGATACTCCTCCATTATTCATCGCTTCCATAGCCATGCCACCAGTCATGGAACCATCTCCTATTACAGCTATATGTTGGCGATCTTTAATTCCTTCCAGTTGAGCTGCAACAGCCATTCCCAAAGCAGCGGAGATAGATGTAGATGAATGGCCAACTCCAAAAGCATCGTATTCGCTCTCACACATTTTCGGAAAGCCACTTATGCCTTTATATGTCCGGTTAGTATGAAATAAATCTTTTCTTTTAGTAAGAATTTTATGGGCATAAGCCTGATGCCCTACATCCCAAACTAATTTATCTTCAGGAGTATTAAAAGCATAGTGTAAAGCTACAGCAATTTCAACAGCACCCAAACTTGCTCCCAAATGGCCGGGGTTAACAGACATCACATCAATGATAAAATTACGTAGTTCCTCACATAATTGCGGGAGTTGTGCTTCATCCAGATTTCTTAAATCTTCAGGGCTTTTAATCCTTGATAATAATATACCTGTCTTAGGAGTCATAATCTGCTATTAGCTCACAAAAATACGAGGAAAAAGTTTACGAGGAAAGGGTATTTCTAATTAACTTTAAAACAAAACTTCTATAAATAAGACATCTCATCCTGAGCGAAGCGAAGGATCTCCTAAATTTACAACTGTCGTAAATAGAATGAGATCCTTCGCTTCGCTCAGGATGAGATGTCGCATTATCAAGGGCTTTACAGAAATCCAAGCTCTAATTTCGCTTCATCAGACAACATCTCCTGATCCCAGGGTGGTTCAAACGTAAGTTCCAGATCACAGGACTTTACTTCAGAAAGCTCAGCAATACTATCTTTTACTTCGGCCGGCATGCTTTCCGCCACCGGACAATTCGGAGAAGTTAAAGTCATTAAGATATTTACTTCAAAATCATCTGAAATTTTAATTTCATAAATCAATCCCAATTCATAAATATTCACAGGAATTTCGGGATCGTAGATATTTCTGAGTACTTCTTTAATTTGAAGTTCTAGTTGTTCTTTTGTTATTTCAGCCATAATTATATCATATAGAACACAGATGACACTGATTTAACAGATACTCACTGATCAGTGTAAATCAGTATGATCTGTGTTATTAGTGTTCTATTTAGCTTGTTCAGTTTTCGTTTTAAATGCTAAGGCGTATAATTTCATTTGTTTAAGCATTGCCATTAATCCGTTTGAACGGGTTGGAGACAAATGTTCTTTCAATCCAATTTTATCAACAAAAGTAAATTCTGCACTTAAGATGTCATCCGGAGTTTGTTGGTTCATTACCCGAATTAAAAGATTTGCAATTCCTTTAGTAATTACAGCATCACTATCAGCAGTAAAATTTATCCTACCATCCTCTAATGTAGCATGTAACCAAACTCTTGATTGACAACCTTTAATTAAATTATTCTCTACTTTATATTGAGTGTCAATGGAAGGAATTGATTTTCCCATCTCAATCAAGAAGTTGTACTTATCCATCCAATCATCAAAATAAGAGAATTCATTGATGATTTCTTCTTCAGTTTCCTGTATGCTTTTTACTTCCATTTTTCATTATTTTTTGGTCACAAAATATAAACACGTCATGCTGAACTTGTCTCAGCATCTAAGTAAACTGGATTAGATCCTGAAACAAGTTCAGGATGACGTATAAACTACTTTTGTTAAAACCTCTATCTTACTCAAACATATTTTTAACCTGGATTACAGCTTGCACCAGGCGATTAATTTCTTCTTTTGTATTATAAACAGCAAAACTGGCTCTAACAGTTCCGGGTATGTTGAATGAATCCAGAATTGGTTGAGCACAGTGGTGGCCGGTACGAACAGCAATCCCTAATCTATCAATAATCATCCCTGCATCATAAGGATGTATATCGCCAATAAGGAAAGATAATACGCTTGCCTTTTCCCGGGCTGTACCTATAATTCTAACTCCTTCTATTTTGCTTAATTCGCCGGTAGCATAAGAAAGCAATTCACTTTCATAAGCCGCAATATTCTCCACACCTATGTCTTTCACATACTCTAAAGCTGCATTCATACCAATAACGGCATCAACATTTGGCGTTCCGGCTTCAAATTTAAACGGCAGTTCATTATAGCTGGTTTTCTCAAAGCTAACCTGATCAACCATTTCTCCTCCAAACTGATAAGGTACCATTTTATTCAACCATTCCTCTTTGCCATAAAGCATACCGACTCCCATAGGTGCATAGAATTTATGTCCTGAAAAAGCATAAAAGTCGCAATCCAACTCCTGAACATCAATTTTATAATGAGCTAATCCCTGAGCTCCATCAATTAAAACCGGTACATTAAATTCATGTGCTTTATCGATAATTTTCTTAATAGGATTCACAGTGCCCAAAGCATTTGAAACATGAGCTACAGAAACCAGCTTCGTTCTTTCATTCAGTAAATTTACAAACTCATCGAATATTATTTCTCCATTTTCATTTACTGGAATAATCCTCAATCTGGCTTTTTTTTGCTCACAAAGGTTTTGCCATGGAACCAGGTTTGAATGATGTTCCAATGCAGAAATAATGACCTCATCTCCTTCATTTACAAAAACCTTTCCGTATGAATTTGCAACAAGGTTAATGGCATCAGTCGTTCCTTTAGTGAAGATCAATTCATAATGATGCTTTGCATTTATATACTCCTGAAAATTTTTACGGGTATCTTCAAATGCTAAAGTTGAGATCTGGCTTAAATAATGTACACCACGATGAATATTTGAATTATCTTCCGAATAATACCTGACAATAGCATCTATAACTGTTTGTGGTTTTTGAGTTGTAGCTGCATTATCAAAATAGACAAGAGGTTTATTGTAAACCTCTCGTTTTATGATGGGAAAGTCTTCCCTGATTTTATGAATGTTGAATTCCTGCATTTGCAGTCAGGCTATTTAGATTTTACTTAGATCAATATTAAACTCAACTTCCTGTTCAGGATTGCTGCAATGTAATACACAAGTATCGCAAATTGACAATTCTCCTCTGAGGCGTTTTTTTACCATATCATCAATTCGATTACGAAGAGGATCGATAGAGATATGATTAATTACATCTGCTGCAAAAGCGTACATTAATAACATACGTGCATTATCTTCCGTAATACCTCTGGAACGAAGATAGAACATCGCTTCTTCATCCAATTGTCCGATAGTGGCACCATGGCTACATTTTACATCATCTGCATAAATTTCAAGGAATGGCTTGGTATCAATCGATGCAGTATCCGTTAATAATATATTATTATTATTCTGGAATGCATTGGTTTGCTGTGCATCTTTCCGAACCAGAATATATCCGTTAAATACGCCGCTTGCTTCTTCATCCAAAATACCTTTGAACAATTCATTACTGGTACAATTCGGAACTGCGTGGTCAATAAAAATCTGATTATCGACATGCTGTTTTCTATCCATAAGATAGACACCAAGTACATCTGCATGGGCTCCCTCGCCATTCAATTTTACAAAAACATTATTACGCAATAAACCTCCGTTCAATGTAATTGCATTTGTTGAAACATTGCTATTTGCTTCCTGTTTAATATAAATCGCATTAACTAAGCTTGAATCATTATTAATATTTTGCAGTTTATAATGATCCAAATTAGCACCTTCATCTACAAAAATCTCAGTAACAGAATTATTGAAACTTGATTTATGGTTAGTTGTATCATCGCATTGCAGTAATTGTAATTTACTGTTCTTGCCTAAAACAATTAAATTTCTGATTTGTACAAATAAGTTATCATCATGATTAATGATACTTACTAACTGAATTGCTTTCCTCAGTTCAACATTATCAGGCACATAAATAAAAATACCATCCTGAGCTAATGCAGTATTTAAGGCACTTAAGCTTTGTTCCTGAATTTTATCACTTTTGCCATAATATTTGTCCACTAATTCAGGCATATGTTTCATGGCTTCAGACATAGAGCCGATAATGGTTCCATTATCTAAAGTTCTTAATGCAGCACCCCCATTAACGACATATCCATTTAATAGAGATAAAATATCTGTATCAAAATCATGAACATCACATTGGAATAGCTTCTCAAGATCTTTACCGGCATGATTAGGATGAGCAATATGTTGATAATTTTTCGATAATGCTTCAGTCAAATTGGTTCCTCTCCATTTCTCTTCATTAATTGTAGGAAAACCTTTTTTCTCGAAAAACTCAATTGATTGCATTCTTTGATCAACGATACAAGCCCGGTCACCAGCAAATACATCCAATTGATAATCCTTGTAGAGGTTTACCAGCTTCTGCTGAAGTTCTATTTGTTTTTCACTTATTTTCATTATGATCTAGGCTTCTTCAAATTCTTTTTTAATCCAGTCGTATCCTTTTTCTTCCAATTCAAATGCAAGTCCCTTACCACCTGATTTTACGATACGACCATCATATAATACATGTACAAAATCAGGAACGACATGCTCTAATAACCTTTGGTAGTGTGTAATTATAACAAAAGCATTCTCTTCTGTTTTTAACATATTCACACCATTTGCTACAGTACGAAGTGCATCGATATCCAGGCCGGAATCAGTTTCATCCAAAATAGAAAGCTTAGGTTCAAGTATTGCCATCTGGAAGATTTCATTCTTTTTCTTTTCACCACCAGAAAATCCTTCATTAACAGAACGGCTGGTTAATTTTGAATGAATTTCTACCAATTTCTTTTTTTCTTCCATTTTTTTCAGGAACTCAGCTGCAGGGATAGGTCCCAAATTATGATAAGCACGATGCTCATTTACAGCAGTGCGCATAAAATTCGTCATGCTTACACCGGGAATTTCTACAGGATATTGGAAACTTAAAAATATTCCTTCACGGGCCCTGTCTTCAGCAGCGAACTCCATGATATCCTTACCATTGTAAATAATTTCACCCTGTGTTATTTCATAACCTTCTTTACCCGCGATAGCAGCTGCTAAAGTACTTTTGCCGGTACCATTAGGTCCCATGATCGCATGTACCTCACCGTAATTCACTCCAAGGTTTAAACCTTTAATAATTTCTTTACCGTCTATTGAAACATGTAAATCTTTAATATTTAGTAACATTTTATAATATCAGTTTATTTCTTATTTAATATTTTATCCTACACTACCTTCTAAAGTAATCTGAAGCAATTTCTGGGCTTCCACAGCAAATTCCATTGGAAGCTGGTTCAATACTTCTTTAGCATAACCATTTACAATGAGTCCGATTGCACTTTCTGTTTCGATCCCTCTTTGATTACAATAAAATAATTGATCATCCGAAATTTTTGAAGTAGTAGCTTCATGTTCAATTACTGAAGATTTATTATCAGATTCAATATAAGGAAAAGTATGAGCACCACACCGATCTCCTAATAATAATGAATCACATTGAGAAAAATTTCTGGCATTTTCTGCACGTCTGGTTACTTTTACCAATCCACGGTAGGAGTTTTGACTCTTTCCGGCAGATATACCTTTTGAAATAATGGTACTCTTCGAATTTTTACCAATATGAATCATTTTACTACCGGTATCGGCTTGTTGACGATTATTTGTTACGGCAACAGAGTAAAATTCTCCAACTGAATTATCACCCATTAAAATACAACCGGGATATTTCCATGTAATGGCGGAACCAGTTTCAACCTGTGTCCATGATATTTTAGAATTTGCTCCTTTACAAATACCTCGTTTGGTAACAAAATTATAAATGCCACCAACTCCGTTCTTATCACCAGGATACCAGTTTTGAACGGTTGAATATTTTACTTCGGCATTATCTAATGCAACGATTTCTACTATAGCCGCATGCAATTGATTTTCATCACGCATAGGAGCTGTACATCCCTCCATATAACTCACATAAGAACTATCTTCTGCCACGATTAAAGTGCGTTCAAATTGTCCGGTATTGGCTGCATTAATACGAAAGTAAGTTGAAAGCTCAAGCGGACATCTTACTCCTTTGGGAATATAACAGAATGATCCGTCACTGAACACGGCTGAGTTTAATGCTGCAAAATAATTGTCAGTATAAGGGACTACGGTTCCCATATATTTTCTAACTAATTCAGGATGATTCTGAACCGCTTCACTAAATGCACAGAATATAATTCCATGCTTGGAAAGGGTATCCTGAAATGTAGTTTTTACAGATACACTGTCAACAACTGCATCAACAGCTACACCAGACAAGCGTTTTTGCTCATCTAATGAAATACCAAGTTTATTAAATGTATCCAAAAGTTCAGGGTCAACCTGATCTAAACTCTCAAGTTCTTTTTTCTGCTTAGGAGCAGCATAATAAATAATATCCTGATAATCGATCTTAGGATAATTCAGGTGAGCCCAATTCGGTTCCATCATTTTTTGCCAATGACGAAATGCTTTTAAACGAAACTCAAGCATAAACTCAGGCTCTTTCTTTTTGGCTGAAATAAAACGTATAGTATCTTCAGTCAGCCCCTTAGGCGCAGTCTCCGTTTCAATATCGGTTACAAAACCATATTTGTATTCGCTCTGCGTTATCTCATCTAATATGTTATTGTCTTCTTTACTCATTTTATCTTAGTCTAATTTTTCTTATTTATATTAAGTTTAAATAAGAATAGGCCTCCAAAGATACGTAAAATATGAATGTTAAGCCAATTTTGATATCAGATAATTTTTAATTTTGCTGCCACATTGAATTATTGTAATTTTAAATCTAAGCTCAGACAAATTTTTATTAAAAACTGCTATGACAGAATCGAAAAACCAACGCACCGAACTATCTGAATTTGGGGAATTCGGACTTATTGACCATTTAACTAAAAACATCAAGTTAAAAAATACTTCTACCATAAAAGGCGTAGGAGATGATGCTGCTGTAGTAGACGCCAAAGGGAAACATCAGGTAGTTACTAAAGACTTGCTGATTGAAGGCATCCATTTCGATATGACTTATATGCCTTTAAAACATTTAGGTTATAAAGCTGCCATAATAAACTTCTCAGATATTTACGCAATGAATGCGGAACCAAAGCAAATGATTATAGGCTTATCAGCCAGCAATCGTTTTTCGGTAGAAGCACTGGAAGAAATTTATTCCGGTATTTATTTAGCTTGTGAACATTATAATGTAGACATAGTAGGCGGTGATACAACCTCAAGTCCGTCTCATTTATTTTTATCAGTTACAGTAATAGGAGAAGCAAATAAAGAAAATATTGTTTACAGGGGAGGTGCCAAAGAAAGTGACTTATTATGTGTTAGTGGTGATTTAGGCGCAGCTTATATGGGTTTGATGATTCTTGAAAGAGAAAAACAGGTTTTCAAAGCGAATCCGAATATGCAACCTGACCTGGAAGGCAGTGACTATATCATCGGTAGACAATTAAAACCGGAAGCTCGAAAAGATATTTATCTTTCTTTAAAAGAAAAGGGGGTTAAACCCACATCCATGATTGATATTTCAGATGGTTTGGCTTCTGAAATATTACATTTATGCAAGCATTCTGATCTGGGTTGCCATCTTTATGAAGAGAAAATCCCTATTGATATCACTGCAGCATCCACAGCCGAAGAATTCAAAATGGATCCAACTATTTGTGCTTTAAATGGTGGCGAGGATTACGAATTATTATTTACCATAAGTCAAAAAGATTATGACAAAGTAAAAGAAATGAAAGACATTTCCGTAATCGGACATATGACCAATAAAAATGATGGGAAGTATATGATTACCCGCTCAGGCACTACTATTGAGTTAAAAGCACAGGGATGGGATGCTTATAAACCTGAATAAGAATACATTACTTTTCTATTTTTAAACGGCTACAAGCTTCAGGCTATAAGCTTTAAGCAATTAAGATTTTAGCTAAATTTACGGATGGAATTCTAATCATCGTATTTTGTCAACTAAAAATAAAAATATGGACTACTTGAGGCCAATCATTAAGAGCCTCCCAGATAAACCAGGCGTTTATCAATATTTTGACAAGGACCAAAAAATTATTTATGTCGGCAAAGCCAAAAACCTGAAGAAAAGAGTTTCTTCATATTTTACCAAACAGACTGATTACGGGAAGTTAGCTATTCTTGTCAGAAGAATAGCGGATATCAAATTTGTAGTAGTTGATACTGAATTTGACGCCTTACTTCTTGAAAACAATCTGATAAAGAAATATCAACCCCGTTACAATGTAATGCTGAAAGACGACAAATCCTATCCCTGGATTTGCATCAAGAATGAAAGATTTCCCAGAGTTTTTTCTACTCGTCATGTTTTAAAAGACGGCTCTGATTATTTTGGGCCATTTGCTTCAGTTCACATGATGAATACAGTTTTAGACCTTATTAAACAATTATATCCATTAAGAAATTGCAAACATAATCTTTCAAAAAAAAATATTGATCAGGGTAAATTCAAAATTTGCCTGGAATATCATATCGGAAATTGTCTTGGGCCATGCGCAGGACATCAAACAGAAGAAGAATATAACAAAACAATTACTGAACTTAAGCATATCATCAAAGGAAACATTTCTACTGTGGCGAATGAGCTTAAAAAGCTTATGATGGAATACGCCAACAAACTCGAATTTGAGAAAGCTCAAATCGTAAAAGAAAAATATGAGCTGTTGAACAGATATCAAAGTAAATCTACCATCGTTAATCCTAAAATTCATAATGTGGATGTTTTTTCGATCATTACGGATGAAGAATTTGCTTATGTAAATATACTTAAAGTAGTAAGTGGTGCCATAATTCAAGCGCATACCATAGAATTAAAGAAAAAGCTGGAAGAATCTGATGAAGATCTTCTGATGATGGCAATAGCAGAGTTGCGCCAGCGCTTTCACAGTGAATCCAAAGAAATTATACTTCCTTTCAAATGTGAATTAAAAATTCCTGATACAAAGATTACCGTACCAGAGAGAGGAGATAAAAAGCATTTGTTAGACCTATCATTAAGAAATACGAAATTCTATTTATTGGAAAAGCAAAAACAAAAAGAATTGGTTGATCCGGAAAGGCATAGTAAAAGAATCTTGAATCAATTAATGAAGGATTTAAGATTAAAGGAATATCCTGAAAGAATAGAATGTTTCGACAATTCAAATTTCCAGGGAGATTATCCGGTTGCTGCCATGGTTCATTTCAAAAATGCAAAACCTTTAAAAAAGGAATATCGACATTTCAATATTAAAACCGTTGAAGGTCCTGATGATTTTGCTTCGATGGAAGAAATCGTTTACAGAAGATATAAGCGATTGAAAGATGAAGGTAAAAATTTACCTCAGCTAATTGTTGTTGATGGCGGAAAAGGGCAATTAAATGCAGCAATAAAAAGTTTAAAAAAACTGGATTTATTTGGAAAGATAGCAATTGTTGGTATTGCGAAAAAGTTGGAAGAAATTTATTTCCCCGGAGATTCCATTCCGCTTTATATCGACAAAAAGTCTGAAAGTTTAAAATTGATTCAGCAAATGCGGGATGAAGCTCATCGATTTGGGATTACACACCACAGGAGTAAAAGAGATAAAGGTACTATTAAATCTGTGCTCACAGAAGTTGAAGGTATTGGATACAATACCGCGCAAAAATTACTGTGGAAATTCAAATCCGTAAAAAAAATTGAAAAGGCTAATCTTGATGAATTAATTGAAATTGTTGGCAAAGCAAAAGCTTTGATTGTTTTCGATTATTTTAAGAATAAAACAAATGGAAAATAAAGACGTGATAAATCACGTCTCTACTTTCAGTATTTTATTGAAGAATAAATTTCACAGGCAAACTAAACTGAACTCTTACGGCTCTACCTCTTTGTTCTCCGGGAGTCCATTTAGGCATTTTCTTCACAACTCTTACAGCTTCTTCATTGCAACCTCCTCCTATTCCACGTACAGCTTTTACATCAGTAATTGAGCCATCTATTTCGACTACAAAAGAAAGGTATACTGTACCTTGAATTCCACTCTCACGGGCCATAGTCGGATACTCAATATTTTTGGCTAAAAATTTATTCATCGCTGAAGGTCCGCCGGGAAACATAGGTGATTTTTCATAAACAACAAAAATTGTTTCCTCGTCAATTTCTTCATCTGCCATCTCTATAGGGACAAACTCTTCGATTTCTGTATCCAAGTCTGCATCGGCGTCAAATTCAAAATCATCATCAATCTCCTCATCATCTTCAACAAGGTTAATAACTGTTACTTGCTTAGGTGGTGGTGGCAATTTAGGTTTTGTTTTTTGCTCAGTAACAGGCATTAGTTCTTCTTGAATATCTTCTATTTCCTGAGATTCAAGATCAAATTCCACTTTCTCATAGCTCTTCCATTCAAATGCTAATAAAGAAATAGTTAAGGCAATAATTAATCCAATTTGTGTAAATAAGAATCTCTTGGATTCGAGGTCGGCTTTGGGTGATTTTTTTGCATCCATAGTTTTGGGTTTTGGTTCATAAGTGATTCTATAAACTTTTCCGATAAGCCTAGGGGAGATAAAAAGTGGAAAAGATTAATACTAATAATTCGGTTCAATCAAATAGTTACCAAAACCATACCAAAAAAAGAGCACAAAAAAACCCGTCCACTAAGTGAACGGGTTATAATATTTCTTTATATTGTTCTTATTGAAGAATAAACTTAACTGGTAAATTAAATTGTACCCTTACCGGTTTACCACGTTGTTTACCCGGGCTCCATTTAGGCATCATCTTAACCACACGCATTGCTTCTTCATTACAACCACCGCCAATACCTCTTAGTACCTTAACATCAGTGATTGATCCGTCTTTCTCTACAACGAAGGTAAGGAATACTTTACCTTGAATTCCACTCTCACGAGCCATTGTTGGATACTCAATATTGTTTGCCAGGAATTTTTGTCTTGCTTTTTCACCACCTGGGAAGCTAGGTCTGGTTTCAACAATCTGGAAGATCTCTTCTTCATCGATTTCTTCTTCTTCCATTTCAACAGGTACGAACTCTTCAATCTCCGTATCCATATCAACGTCAGCATCGATTTCAATATCATCTTCAATTTCCACATCATCCTCAACAATATTGATAACGGTAACTTGTTTTGGAGCTGGCGGTGGAGGTGGTTTTACTTTTTGCTCAGTAATTGGAATTAATTCTTCAGGAACTTCTTCCACTTCTTGCTGTTCCAGCTCGAATTCTCTCTTATCATAACTCTTCCATTCGAAAGCTAAAAGAGCTATAGCTAATGCTAGAACTAAACCGATTTGAGTAAAGATAATTCTTTTCGATTCAAGATCAGCTTTTGGTGTCTTCTTTGCATCCATGATTATCGTTCTTTTAATTCAGTGTTATTAAACTTCGCTAAATTATTAAAAAATATTAATTAGCTTGTATTTTATTTAATTTTTTCTTCGATTTTCTTTTTTCTGCTTTCAATATATAAAATTAATACATAAGCCATTATACATCCAAGCAAATTGGCCAAAAAGTCATAAATATTTCCATTTCGGCCGATGAATAAATAGTGCTGGCCAAGCTCCATCAATCCACCAAAAAATACCACCAAAACCGTACCAAGAAAAAGGTGCTTACTATTCAGGTAACCCCGGTAGGATCTCACTCCCCTGAAAAACAATATACTGAACATAAAATAAAGCCCGACATGTGCAATTTTATCAGGGCTTAGCCAGTTAGCAAATGTTTGTATTTGGGGAAAATAATTACCGGGTACCGCTGAGAGAACAAATACAATGATTCCCCACGCAATACCCGGCCAAAAGTCTTTTAATAATTTACACACTAAATTGTTTGCTTATGCTTCGATCGATTCTTTATACTGATCGGCAGTTAGTAATTCATCAAGTTCAGCAGGATCAGTCATTTTAATCTTAATGATCCAACCTTCACCATAAGGATCCTGATTCACAGTTTCAGGAGCGTTTTCCAATACTTCATTAAATTCTAAAACTTCACCACCAATTGGCATAAACATATCAGAAACAGTTTTTACAGCTTCAATAGTTCCAAAAGCTTCTTCTTTATCTAAAGTTTCACCTTCAGTTTCAACTTCAATAAATACGATATCACCTAACTCTTTAGATGCAAATTCAGTAATTCCAACAGTAGCTTTGTCACCATCCACTTTAATCCATTCGTGATCTTTGGTATACTTTAAATTTTCAGGTATATTCATTTCAGTAATTATTTGATTGATTACGCGCCCAAAATTACATTTTTTTTTGATAAATAATTAACAGCAGCAAAATAAACCTCTATGAACTAAAAATATCATAGTTTTAAATGTGGAATAAAATTCCAAAGTTGAATTTCGAATAGCGAATACCGAGGATGACATCCCATAGGCGTCAAGTTAAGAAATCTTTTTCATTTGGAATATTTTATGTATTCTCTGTCTGAGAAGCTCTGTGAAACTCAGGACTTCTCTGTGCAACTCTGTGGTATGCTTATGCTTATTACACAAAGAGCACAAAAAAGGCACAGAGCTTCACAAAGAGGTAATGTTTAAATACTGAAAGTCATAAATGAGTAACCCATGTCATCCTGAACTTGTTTCAGGATCTCCATCCAGTTAGACAAGTCGGTTATTAAATAGGTCATATCCAAAAGCTATTGTAGGAATAGTTGTACCTATTAGCTGTAGAAATAACATCAAGGAGATCCTGAAACAAGTTGCCAATGACAGATTTATGCAATAAGCTTATTATTAATGGATTGCATTTT
>JANQLW010000013.1 GCA_028280405.1 Bacteroidales bacterium | reverse complement strand
AAGCTATTCGTTTTACCGGACGACAATGAACTTGTTTATAGAGCCTCTTAGACAGGCAATACATAAAATATCCCAAATAAAAAAATCCCTTAACTTTACGGCTATGGGATGGCTTCCCTTGTGTTACACTGTTTAATATTGTAAAAAAAGCCCTTCCAAATTAACTGAAAGGGCTTGATATCTTAATACTCCCAGAGGGACTGTTCAAAACTAAACATTTCATTCTTGATGCGTTCGGCTTCGAAGAGTGCATCGATGCCGGTGACATACTCTGAAATGCGCTGGTCGTATACATTGGATTCTTTATAAATATAACTGGAGAACATCCGTTTCCAGAACACATCATCATAGGTTCGGCGTTCTGCATCATTAAAGCGGTTGTACATTTGTGCTTTGGCAAATACCTTTCTGGATTCAGGGAAATAGATCCAAAACAGAGGTTCCGGAATTTCTTCTCCTTCTCTTTCTTTGATCATCACCGGACATAAACCAAGGATACGTACCATCATTTGAGAACGGTGTTTATCGAAATACCAATCTTCTTTAATTCGTAGTTGCATTACACGAGTAGGATCAAATTCGGTATAAATTACAGTATCGTATTGATCGTATGGAGGATAAGGTCGCTGTAGGGTTCGGTGAATTGAATCCGACTGACGTGAGATGACTTCATTATAACTCAGCGGTACCAAAAACTCATCGGTAGCTGAAATATCATAAGCTGTGATAGAGCCTTCTTTCAAAGCATCCAATACAATTTGGATAAAACTTTTCCAGCTGGCTTGTGGCTCAATCGGATAATAAAATGACTGGTTCATTTTTTCACGAAAGTCGATTACTCTCCAGATTCTCTTTTGCCACATCACATCGGCACGACGCAGCGGTGGAAACGGAGCTGGCTTCTTATCAATGATGCCTGCATTCTTATACAAACCATCCAAAGGTGGTTCATTGATTACCTGGGCTTTTAAATCTGCTGTAGAACCCATCAATAATCCGACTATAAATAAAACTATAATTTTTCTCATATAACCTCCAATCCGGTATTATTCTATTGTTAAATTTACCGTATTTAATGTTCTTGTTGTTCCATCAGGGCCGGAAGCCTGAATATTTTCAAAGAAAAACTTCTGACCTCGTTTTGCGTTCCTGATCAATTCTTTCATCTCATTGGAGAAGCGGTTTCCTCTGGTTGTTTTAGGGATCCAGTCTCCATTTATAACAGTGGCCATAGTAAATGAATTCACCACAAAATTCAAATCAAATTCAAAATCTTTCATCTGAGGAATAATTGCATTTGCAGCCAATAAAGTGTTACGGTCAATCGGGCCTTCTTTTTTGCCTGCAACTTCCGCAATTGGATCCGGAACCCGTTTTACACGGAATTCACGACTTCCCATATTTTCTCTTTTACCATCTACCTGAGCAGTTGCTGAAATAACAGCTTTTCTAAGTCCTCTCGGAACCCGTACGATCCAGTCATTTCCGTTTTTGGGATCTTTATTCAATGTACAGCCTTCCGTAATTGTAGCTCTGATCTTTTCAGCAGCAATACCCGGTACGGAAATCGAAACCGGATTATCTACACCAATATAGAATACATTCATTTTGGTAGCAGCAACAGTTAATGAAGGTGGAGCAACCACATATTCACTGCTAAATGGATATCTTACCATTTCTCCATCCGGAGAGCGCATTTCGATTACTCCTGAATACTCATGAACTCCTTCCCGGCTGCCATCAAAGTTTAGATTTACGATCCCCTTTTCGCCGGTAATTTTGCGGGCCCTTCCACTTTCAATATCTGCATCGGTAATTGGACTTGAGCCACTTTTTACATAGACTGTTGGTGTTTGCTTAGTGTCATAAGCCGCAACAAAAACTTCGGCCTCATAATTCTGACCTTTTAATATATAGGAATTAGGAGAAATTACTTTGGCATCGACTTCATCAAATTTGAAATCTTCTGCAGTTACATCCGAAAATAAATGAGTAACTACGTCGAACTCTGCACTTTGAATTTCACCGATCAGTTTATTTAAAATAGTAATGTCAGCTGCCAGTATCGTATAATAAAAGTTATGCTGCATCCAGGTTTGTTCTTTCCCGTCTTTATCGTAATATTTTTTATTGGTGATTAAGCCTAATCTTTCACTATCAGGAGATTCTCCAATTGCCTGCAGCATTTTGGTACGGTAAGCATCCAGCTTACGTTTCAATTTCCCCGATTCTCCATTTTCACCACTTACCGAACGGCCGAAGAAAAATCGGGTCGGTTCAGAATATTTATCTTTATTTTTGATTTCTTTTAAAGGTGTATTCATTGCTTGTTCCACAGTGGTTATTTTGGGTTCGGAAGCAATAATCAGGGCATTTTTTAAACTGTCGATATAAGTAATGATCTTATCCGTTTCCCGCTGCACCTTTTCAGCTTTGGTATAAAAAGGGCCTACTTTGACCGGGCTTAATTTGAATTGTTTTTCAAATTCAGAATATACATTCTCAATTTTCCCGGAGAAGCTTTTATTATTACTTTCCATACTTTCATTCACAACGAGGAAAGCATTCAGCATTTCTTTGGATACATTAAGAGCCAGAAGCGCAGTGAGTACAAGGTACATCATTGCAATCATTTTCTGTCGAGGAGTTTCTTTATATGAAGCCATATCTTATCTGCTTAAATTATCAATGTGCCTTTTAATTACTTTTTAACAGTCATTGCATTAAGCATATTTGAATATACCTCGTTTAGGGCAGCCATCTTTTCGTTCAACTGATCCATATTGTGCTTATAGGTGATCATCTTATCTGCGGAATCCATTAGATTTGCCAGGAAGTTATTCATGGTTTCCTGTAACTGAACAGATGATTCTATCTGTTGATTAGAACTTTCAAGTTGTTTTTGATATAGGTTATTTAAAGAAGAAAGGGTATCGGAAATTTTCCTTAATTCTTCATTATAAGAATTTCCTTCAATTCCTGAGAAATCCAAAGCATCTGCCGATTGAACGATTTTCTCAGTACTTGCTTTATATTTATCGGCCAACTCTTTAGCAGATTTGCTGGCACTTTTGATATGTTCTGAAAATTCAGTTGTAGCATTTAATTCTGATTTTAGTGCTTCAGAAGTATCTCTGTAAACTCCGGCTAATTCTGCTGAGTTTTTCGCAGCTTCTCCTAACTTCTCTGAATGCTGTTGTGAAGCTTCTGCTGAATGATATAATGATTCGGAAGTTTTCTTATAAGCGTTATTTAAATCAGTTGCAGACTCAGTAGCTGCTTGTATGTTTTCTGCGTAATTATTACTTGCAACAGCAGCATTAGTAAGGTCTCCTAATTGGGAAGTGGTATCTCCCAGTTTGTTGAGTCCTTCTCCGAGTCGGCTAATGATCTTTTCATCAATATTGGCATTTTTTAACAAGGCGTCCAGTTGTTGCGTAGGTCTTCTGATCTCATTTATTTTTCCAATCCCATCTCCATGATAAAATTCTATGAGTTCAGGATATACTATACTCCAATCCGGTTCAACATGTGGTGCTTCAAATGCAGAGAGGAAGAAAATAAGCGCCTCCACAGATAAACCGACCAGTAGGAATTCATCAGCATAAGGGTAGTGATTGATTTTGAATAAGGCTCCAAGAATTACAACTGATGCGCCCCAACCGTACATTCTTGCCATGAACTTTTTGTAAAATCTAGATCTTAAAATGGTAAAGCCTTTAACTCTGATGTTGTGTATTAATCCCATTTTAGTTTTTTATTTGGTGTTAAATTAGTTTTATCTGTAAACGTTTGATGATCTGGATTGCATTTCGGTTTTTCCACTGCCTAAATAAGGTTGAATACAACGGAATCCGATATATGATTTTGCAGTATCCTGATATTCATAAGTTCTGGTAGTAACTTTTAGATAGTGAGCAATGTCTTTCCATGAACCCCCTCTTACTACTTTGCGTTTCATTGCCGGTGGATCATCCGGTTTTGCATTATAAGTATAGTTAGGGTTCATATCCCAACTAAAATTATAGGATGATGGATCGTATGCACTGTTTGTCCATTCGGCAACATTACCTGACATATCATAAAGGCCATAGTCATTAGGAGGATAATGCCCAACAACGACAGTTCTTAAACCTCCATCGGCAACGTAATTGCCACGGCGAGGCTTAAAGTTTGCTAAGAAACATCCTTGTTCGGTAGTAGTATAAGGGCCACCCCATGGATAAGGATTCAGCTTGTGACCTCCACGTGCTGCCCATTCCCATTCGGCTTCTGTAGGTAGCCTGAATTCAGCAACAACTTCCTGTCCTTTTTTGGATTTTAAATAGCTGTTCAGTAATTCTGTCCTCCAAACACAAAATGCCCTGGCCTGATTCCAGTTTACACCAACTACCGGATAGTGATCATAAGCAGGGTGCCAAAAATATTTTTCAGTTAACGGGTCGTTGAATGAGTAAGTATAATCATGTATCCATGCTAATGTATCGGGATATACATTGATGCTTTCCCTGCGAACATATACCGAACGATCTTTTAATCCCTGCGGACGGTTTGCTAAGCTGGCATCCAGAAAATTTCCTTTTTGATTAAAGTCTTTACGAGCTGCTGCTTGTAAGTCGATCCAATAATATTCGTAATTCAGTTTTCGGGTATCAATTTGTTTTTTACGGAAGTATCTTTCATGTTCGGGTAAAAACATTTCTTCGAGGGCATCTCTCACTTCCTGATTATCACTTTTCCAATCAATTTCTGTATCCCAGTTCAAATAGGGAGGATCATATTCTTCACCGGTTTTTTCATTTTGAGAGATCAGGAATTCTTCAGGAAATGTTTCGCCTAAAATTGTCCTTGCTATGGAATCTCTTACCCAACGAACAAATTGCCTGTATTCATTATTTGTAATTTCGGTTTCATCCATAAAAAAGGAGGATACGGAAATTGTTTTTGGATCATTCACCATACTGTTGGAAAGATCCTGGTCGCCTGCTCCCAAAGTAAAACTTCCCTGAGGAATAAATACCATTCCATAAGGATCGGGTTGGTAAAATGGCCTTGATTTACTATTTACCCCAACCAATTCTCCCTTTCCGCTAATACCACTGTTTTTCCCTTTTTTGAATAGTCCACATCCTGAAAAAACAACGATTACAAATAAAAAAAGCAGTATTTTTTTCATCAGTATATATTTTAATTTCTTTAATACTTCAAATCTAATATAGATACTTATAACGTCTTTATACGTAGGAAAACGAAAAAGTTATCAATTCCTCTAAATAATTCCCTAAATTATAAAAAACGCGTGTTTCTATAAGCTTCTTTTTTCTTTTTTATTGACAATTTAAAACAATAACTAAGCATAATTTCATGACTTCCCTTGGTATTAATTGACGATAAAGGGAGATCATATGAATAACCTATTTTTAAATCTTTTAAATTCAAACCTATAAGCAAAGCAATGGCGTCGGTGGTTTGAACATTATAAGTAACGCCACCCCAGAACTTATTATTGTATAGCATCAGGCCACTGAGAGATATCTGAGTTTGTGAAAAATTTGACTTTACCAATAAAGAAGGCTTGAATTTTAATAAGGGGTTTCGTTTAAAGGAAAGTTCATAGCCTGCCACCAAATAAGCAGTTCTGTCTGTTGAAGGAGCACTTTGGACTCCGTCTCCAAAATTATTTCCTTTGGCTTCCATAATATTAGTAAGGGAAACTCCAATATAATACTGATTCGGGACTTTGTAAAACATGCCCAATGCAAAATCTGTCATTAAATCACTTGTTTCTCCGGTATTAATTAAAACAGGATCTTCTGGATTCAAAGGAATAAACTTTGAATAATCTATTCTGTGATTGAGCAAACTAAGCTGGAGGCCAAGCCCCAACTCTCCCTGCTTAAATTTTGTTTTATAAGCATAACCGATATTGAAGCCAATGTCTTTAAATGGTCCGATCTTATCTTCAATAATGCTTCCTCCAATACCACCTTTCAAAACTTCAACAGGAGCTGAAAAGCTCAATAAATAAGTTTGAGGCCCCAATGCATTACCATTGCTGTCTTTAAATCCAACCCATTGCTGACGGGTAATACCACTTAAACAGATACTTTCATTCATCGTAAAGTGCCCGGGGTTTAAATAGTTGTAATTAAACATATTCTGGCTGAACATAGCAGCCTGTTGTGCAAAACTATTGCTGGCAATTATGAAAGTTATTAAGCTTATTAATAGTTTGAGAAAACGCATATAAAACCTGTAAAAATCAAAGCATGTATGAAAATTAAAATTACAATAATTTTCTATCTGTCATAGTATTGTTTCCTTTAATTATAAAAAGAAATTCAACTTATAGGAATTGAACTTAGGTTTAACGTCAATAAGTGAATATTTAGTATGTCCAACAAATATTGAATATTTATATCCAGGCTTTGGGCTGTTTTTTTGATTGATTTTGTAAGATGTTGATTAGCAGTATGTGAATTAAAAAATATTTTTTTGTTAAATCGTGATTTCTATTGTTTAAAATGATTACTTTTGCGCGATTTTTAAATTTTATTAAAAAAAACATACTATGGGCTTCATTCATAAAGAGAAACTCTTTTCGAGAAAATGGATCATTAATTATACAATGATTATCATCGGTGCTTTTATTATGGCAGCCGGTTTTGTATTCTTCATTACCCCTTATAAATTTGTTCCGGGCGGTGTTTATGGTATTTCGATCGTGCTTCACCATATGCTGGGAACTAAGGTGGGTTTAATTGCACTTTGTTTTGATATTCCTTTAACGCTGATCGGTATTAAAGTTTTGGGACCTCGTTTCGGAGCAAAAACAGTAGTGGGCTTTTTTGCAACTGCATTCTTTGTTGATGGTTTAACTTATATATATGGCCCAGACCCATTAGTGCAGAATGATGCGCTATTATCTTCTATTTTTGGGGGTGTATTCGTTGGTTTAGGCTTGGGTTTGATTTTTAAAGCGAAAGCTACTTCGGGTGGTTCCGATATTGTAGCGATGATTATCAGTAAGTATACCAAACTTCCATTAGGACAGTTGATGATTGCTGTGGATTCGGCCATTGTACTGATTGGTTTATTCGCTTTCAAAGATTGGAAAATTCCATTGTATTCCTTAATTGTGATTTATGTTACAGGAAGAGTAATTGATGTTATTCTTCAAGGGGTTAGTTATGATAAAACCCTGTTTATTATTTCCGATAAATATGAAGAAATCAGAAATAAGATCATCGTGGATATGAACCGTGGAGGTACTTACATTAAAGGAAAAGGAATGTATAATAATTCTGATAAAACCATTATCTATACCGTGGTGAACCGTCGTGAAATGTCGATGCTTCAGGATTATATTAAACGTATTGACCCAACAGCCTTTATTACTGCAATTAACGCAAATGAAATTTTAGGAAATGGTTTCAAATCTTTAAATGATGTAGATACAGATATGTAATATCTCTAAATTATATTTATAGGAAGGCGCGAATTTTCGCGTCTTTTTTTAATCTTTTAGTTTGTAATGAAATGTTAAATGGTCTTTTTAAATCATAATTTTAATTTAAGTAACTTTGCCAAAATTTTGAACTTAATACCATTACAATAATGACTACAAATAATCGTGTGATGCTCATCGTTTTAGACGGATGGGGGCTAGGGAAGAACGACTCAACAAATGCAATATATAATGCCGAAACTCCATATTTTGATTCTTTAATGAAGAATTATCCTAACTCGCAATTACTTGCCAGTGGTGAAAGTGTTGGATTGCCTGACGGACAAATGGGAAATTCGGAAGTAGGCCATTTGAATTTGGGAGCCGGCCGTAAAATATATCACGATCTTGTAAGAATTAATAAAGCCATTGAATCGGATAGTATTTATGAAAATGCAAAATTGAATGAAGCCTTTAAATATGCAAAAGATCATCATAAAAAATTGCATTTTTTGGGATTAGTATCTGATGGCGGAGTACACTCTTTAGATACACATTTGGTCAAATTATGTGAAATGGCTACTGAGACCGGACTGAAGGATGTATTCATTCATGCTATTACTGACGGGCGTGATACAGATCCTCAAAGCGGATTAGACTTTGTAGAAAATATGCTGAAAAAAACCAAAGATACTTCTGCTAAACTAGCCTCTCTTATTGGCCGCTATTATTCAATGGATAGAGATAAAAGATGGGAAAGAATAAAAGTTGGGTATGATTTATTGGTTAAAGGTAAAGGCGAACAAAGTACAGATGTGCTTGTTTCTATAAAAAAATCTTATGAAGAGGGAATCACTGATGAATTCATTAAGCCGATTGTTATGGTTGATGAAAATAATGTTCCTGTAGGAATCGTGGAAGAAGGCGATGTATTTATCTGTTTCAATTTCCGTACCGACCGCCTGCGTCAGATGAGTGTAGCTTTAAGCCAGGAAAATTTTACAGACCATGAAATGAAAACCATGGATCTTCAGTATTATACCATGTCTAATTACGATAAATCCTTTAAAAATGTTAATGTAATTTTTGATAAAGAGAATGTGGATCAAACTTTAGGTGAAATTATAGCGGATCATGATAAAAAGCAATTGAGAATTGCTGAGACTGAAAAATATGCACATGTAACTTATTTCTTCTCCGGAGGAAGAGAAGAGGTTTTCAATAATGAAGACCGGATTTTGGTAGCTTCTCCGAAAGTACCTACTTACGATCATCAACCTGAAATGAGTGCTCCCGAAGTAAAAGATAAAGTGGTCGCAGAATTAAAAAAGCAAAAGTATGATTTTATTTGTTTGAATTATGCCAATGGCGACATGGTTGGGCATACCGGGATCTGGGAAGCAATTGTAAAGGCAGCTAAAACCGTTGATACATGTTTAAAAGAAACTGTAGAAGCGGCAATTGAAAATGGATATTCTGTAATTGTAACTGCCGACCACGGAAATGCCGATAATGCTGTTAATAATGATGGTTCACCTAATACGGCGCACTCTTTAAATCCTGTTCCTTGTATTTTGATCAGTAAAGAATATTCAGAAATAAAAGATGGTATACTTGCCGATATTGCGCCAACTGTATTAAAAATGATGAATCTTCCTGTTTCAGAACAAATGACAGGTATAAGCCTGGTTTAAGATCAAGCTAAATTTATTCCCGAATATTTGATTTATCGTTTCAGAAAATCTTAACTTGCAGTATGAGGTTTTATCTGAAAACAACAAAATTGATCAGGGCTTTTCATTCCCGAAAGCTTATTTGGGATTTTGCTGCTGAGGATAAAACTTTGTATCTGACTTTTGACGACGGCCCTTGTCCGGGTGTTACGGAAAGAGTACTGGAAATTTTAGATAAGTACCAGGCCAAGGCTACTTTTTTTTGTTTAGGAGAAAAGGTAAGATTACATCCGCAACTTTTTGAAACCATCAAAACCAAGGGACATGCAGTAGGTAATCATACTTATAATCATAAAAATGGATGGAAAGTATCAACCAAAGATTTTATACGAAGTGTGAAACAGGCTGAGCAATATATAAAATCCGATTTATTTCGTCCTCCATATGGAAAGATTCGTACACCGCAGCTTAAATTGTTGAAGAAAGATTATAAGATTATTATGTGGAGTGTTCTAAGTGGAGACTTTGATGAGAACATTCCTAAAGAAGAATGTTGGCAAAATGTGATGAATAATGCTTATCCCGGCTCAATTATTGTTTTTCATGATAGCTATAAAGCTTCAGTAAATATGTTATATGCTTTGGAAATGTGTCTTGAACATTTTAGTAAAAATGGTTATGACTTTAAGGCTATCACAATTTAATTTTTCATCTTTGTAGAAAAGAAAATATTCATGAATATAAAATCATCTTTTAACTTTTTGCTCTTTATTACTGGTGTAATCATTTTTGTAACTTGTGCCAGGCCTATGACTCCACAGGGAGGCCCAAGAGATGAAATCCCCCCGGAAATTGTAAAGTCAATTCCGGAAAACCGTACAGCTAAATTTAGTGCAAAAGAAATAAATGTTGAGTTTAACGAATATATTCAATTGAGAAATGCTTATAAACAATTAATAATTTCTCCTCCTTTGGCAAAAAAACCGGAAATTAAAGCCAAAAAAAAATCCTTAGTTATTAAGTTGGATGAAAATGTACAATTAAGAGAAAATACTACCTATACCATTTTTTTAGGAGATGCCGTAGTAGACCTAACTGAAGGAAATCCATATAAAAACTTTGAATTTGTTTTTTCCACCGGAGATTTTGTAGATTCATTATCCTATTCGGGTATGGTGAAAGATGCATTAACACTTAAGCCGGTTGAAAATGTTTCAGTAATGCTTTATGCAACCGATATTGACACAATTGCAATCGATTCCCTGCCCTTAAAAGTTAGGCCTAATTATGTAGCTCAAACAGATAAAGAAGGCAAGTTTATAATTAATAACTTAAGGGATGTTCCATATAAAGTATTTGCTTTAGTAGATCAGAATACTAATTATCTGTATGATGTGATTTCAGAAGATATTGCATTTTTAGATACATTAGTAGATGCTTGGTATGAAGGGCCACATAAGCAATTGCCCAAAAGTGATAGTATCGTTTCTGATTCCTTGTCCATAGATACATTGGTTGAAGCGCCAAAGGTAAATTATGAAAAAAAACCTGCAGAATTATTATTGTTTAAAGCACAGGATTCTATTCAGGAAATATTGGATTCTAAACTGGTGAAAAAATACCATGCTCAAATTATTTTAAAATACCCTAGTTCAACAGTTATAATAGATCCGTTAAATTTTGAATCAACCAAAAAATCATTTATCCGTGAAATCAATAAATCCAAGGATACCATTAATTTATGGTTTTATCCCGAATTTAAAGATACCGTTGAATTTAGTATTACCGCAGATCAGAGAGTATTAGATACCATTAAATATGTTCTAAAAAGCAAGCCAAAACCCGGCAAACAAAAAAAGGAAACTGAGGAAGAAAAAGAAGATCGGCTCAAAGCGGAAAAACTAAAAATAGAAACCAATCTGAGTAAATCGAAAGCTGATATTTATAAAAATGTGGAGCTCAGTTTTGATTATCCATTACGCAAATATAAATTTAATGCTATTGTATGGTTGGAAGATAGCAATAGGGTTGAGGTTCCTGTCTTATTTAAAGATTCAACTTTTAGAAAAGTTTTCTTTAATACAAAGCTTAAACCAAAAGCAAAGTACAAAATAATTATACCTGATTCTACCTTATATTCTTTACGGAATTTTACCCATGATTCAATTGAATATGAATTTGAAGCAAAATCAATAGAAGATTATGGAAAGATGATTCTCAAGGTTAATATTGAAGAGGATGACCAACAATGGATCATTCAATTAATAAGTAAAGATAAAGTTATTAAGCAGACAATACTGAATTCGGATCAGGATATCACTTTTGAGTATATGATCCCGGGTAAATATAAAATAAAGGCCATTCATGATTTGAACAAAAATGGCCGATGGGATACAGGAAATTATAGCTTGAAAAGACAAGCCGAGAAAATTATCCTGTTTGATAAAGAATTGGATGTGCGTGCAAACTGGGATTTTGAAGAATCCCTGAATTTGAAATAATTATTCTTCGTTACAACGATTAATACATTCTACAATTTCAGTAAGGGCAACGCTTTTCAAAGAATAATATATTTTTTTGCCTTCTCTTTTCGATGCTAAAACACCTTTGTTTTTTAAGATATTTAAGTGATGAGAGGCAGATGCTTGTTCCAAATCCAGCTTTTCATAAATTTCAGTAACGCTTAATTTAGAATTCGTATTCAATAAATCAATGATGGCAATGCGCATTGGATGAGCAATAGCACGTAACTTACTAGCTGCCATCTCTAACTTCGTAATGTCTATAACTAAGTTTCCCATGTGTAAATTTTTAGACAAAAGTATAAAAAATTATATATATGATAGACAGCTAAATATGTATATATATCATATGATTGATATGGAATTATTTTTATTGTTCACAAAATAGATCGGTAAACTGAAATGTATTCCCATCAAATAGCCCTTTATCACTTAGCTTTAATTCCGGGATTACAAGCAAGGCCATGAATGATAAAGTCATAAAAGGTGCTTTTAAACTGCATCCGGTTTCTTTTGTTTTACGATCTATTTGCTCATATGCTTTAGCAACATGAAAAGCATCTTTATCAGACATAATCCCTCCAACAGGCAAAGGTAAGTGATATTGTTCCCCATTCTTGATCAAGGATATTCCTCCTTTTGATTCGATTAAAAGGTTAACCGCTTTCATGATATTTTCATCATCACTTCCTACAGCAATAATGTTATGACTGTCGTGAGCAACTGTTGAGGCAATAGCTCCGTTTTTTATCCCAAAGTTTTTGATAAAACCAATGGATGGTTTGCTTTTTTTATAACGATTAAGAACGATCATTTTCAACACATCATCTTTTGGATTGCTAACTACATTGTCATCTTCTGTTTTAGCATCAAATACCAATCGTGAAGTAATCAGTTGTCCTTCTATTGCTTCAATAACATTAATTTTATTTGTCTTTGGAAATATTTTTAAATCAGATAGTTCAAGTTTATCAACTTCAAATCTATTGGGGGTTTCATCCTTGACGGAAGTTAATAGTGATTTTCCGTTTTTTGCTACCAGTTTCCCATCAATATAAGTTGATAGAACATTGAAATCTGAAAGATTATCCACAACAATCATATCTGCTGCATCTCCTTTTTGAAGCATCCCTACGTTCATTTTATAATGTTGTATAGGATTATATATACAGGTCCTCAGAACTTTAATTGGCTCAAATCCTTTTTGAATTGCGCGTTTTACCAAATCATTAATATGCCCTTTTATTAAATCATCGGGGTGTTTATCGTCCGAACAAAACATAACCTTATCGGGATAGTCATGTAACAGATCTATCAAGTCTTCAAAATTCTTTGCTGCACTTCCTTCACGGATAAGTACCTTCATTCCGTATTTAATTTTCTCTATGGCTTCCTCAATCCCAAAACATTCATGATCAGTACTAATGCCGGCTTCAATATATTTCTTTGCATTACTTCCTGTAATTCCGGGTGCATGTCCGTCTACGGGTTTATTATACTTTTTCGCAAGTGCAAGTTTAGACATCACTTCATGATCTTCGTAAAGAACTCCCGGGAAATTCATCATTTCCGATAAATAATAAATTTCATCCATCTTTAAAAGTTCTTCAGTTTCTTTTTCTCCCAAAAGGGCGCCGGATGATTCAAAACCTGTGGCGGGTACACAGGAAGGGGCGCCAAAGAAAAATTTGAAAGAAGTTTTATGCCCGTTTGCTATCATGAATTTTACTCCATCTATTCCCAGTACATTTGCAATCTCATGAGGGTCCGATACTGTTGCAACAGTACCATTAACAACAGCGGCTTTAGCAAATTCTACAGGAGTTAACATTGAGCTTTCAATATGAATATGTGCATCAATTAAACCTGGCAGGATATAATCAGTTTCTATGATGCTATCATCAGCAATTATTTCTTTGATAACCCCATCTTTTACAAGAATACTTCCTTTAAAGATCTTTTGAGAGATGATATCAACAATATTTCCTTTGAGTGTATAGTCCATGATATTTCTAATTTAAACAAAGATAAGACTCTCTATGCAGATAAATATAAATAATATAAGAATCCTGATTGTGTGATTGTACTCCAGGGACGCCATCCTAAAATCACAAATAACTTAAAAAATTAAACATTTGGTAGTTATTTGCAGAAAAGAGGATGGCGTCCCAATTTATGCTTAAATCATTCTTAAACAAAATTGACTGTTTTTTTGAAATCAATTAAATAGAATGTACTCCCTCTGCTATTTCTTTAATTAGATCGGGATTTTCTTCAAACCTGTTTCCAACCACAACAATATCTGCTCCGGCTGTTGCGATATTTTTGGCTGTTTCGGCATCCCGAATACCTCCTCCAATGATAAGCGGAGCCTCTATGCTTTTACTTGTCATTTCAATCATTTCAAGCGGGATATGGTTTTTTGCACCACTTCCCCCATCCATATAGATTAACTTAAGCCCAAGCATTTCTCCTGCCATAGCTGTACAGGCAGCAATATCTTTTTTATCAGAAGGAATAGGAGTGGAATTGCTCATATAGGATACTGTTGTTGGCTTACCACTATCTACAAGCATATAGCCCGTTGAAATAACTTCCAATCCACTTAATTTTAAATATGGAGCTGATATAACTTGTCGGCCGATGAGCATTTCAGCATTTCTACCGGAAATCAATGATAAAAATAAAAACCCATCTGCTTTATTACTCATTTGTAAAGTATTTCCTGGAAATAAAACAACCGGAATGGTAGAATTTTCTTTTAATAACTTAATACAAATATCCAAGTTGTTATTAGTTAATAAACTTCCTCCTACAAAAAATAAATCAACATTAGCTTCTGAAGCTAGCTTAGCAATGTTAATTACTTGTTTTTCATTTGGTTTGTCCGGGTCAACTAAAACTGCTAATTGTTTTTTATTTTCTTTCTTTTTGTTGAGAATGGATTGATAAATATTCATCTGCTAAGCTTTTAAACAAAGATATTTATTTTTAGAACACAGTAAAGGTTTTATAGAATACGAATAACAAGAATTAAACAGATTAACAAAGATTTATCCTTGAAAATCAGTAATATTAGTGTTATCTGTGTTCTATATATTTGAACCTAAAAAATTTCTTTTGCTATGGCTTTAATATTATCAGAAATACCAATGGTAAAGAAATGAAGCGCAGGAACTCCATATTCAATGAGTTCCTGAGATTGACTGATACCCCATTCAACTCCTGCATTAAAGGCATCCTGATTGGTTTTACAAGCTTCCAGCTTTTTGACCAATTCGTCCGGAATATCAATGCTGAATACTTTAGGAAGCAAAGCTAAATCTTTAAGGGTTGTAATCGGTTTTAATCCTGGGATAATAGGTACATTAATTCCAATTTTTCTGCACTTATCTACGAAGTTGAAAAAATTCTGATTGTCGAAAAACATTTGGGTTACAATATACTCTGCCCCGGCATCTACTTTGGCTTTTAAATATTGTAAATCTGTTTCCATATTAGGAGCTTCCATATGCTTTTCAGGATAACCGGCAACTCCAATGGTGAAATTTGTTTTGGCATTATTTTCAGTCTTCTTATCCAGGTAAATACCATTATTCATGTTTTTTACTTGCTTTACAAGTTCAGAAGCATTGGCATGGCCATCTGTTTCAGGGATGAAGTTTCTTTGATTTTTTAAAGGATCTCCTCTAAGAACTAATAAATCTTCAATGCCCAGAAAATGAAGGTCAATTAAAGCATATTCAGTAGCATCTTTTGAAAAACCACCACAAATAATATGTGGTACTACATGTACATCCGGATAGTGGTATTTAATGGCTGCGGAAATAGCAACAGTTCCAGGGCGTTTTCGAATAGATTTCCTTTCATGTAAGCCTGATTCTAATTTCTTAAATATGATTTCCTCCTGATGGTATGTAATATTGATATTTAGCGGATCGAACTCCATTAAATTATCAATGGTTTTATAGATGTTTTCAAGATTATGGCCTTTTAAAGGTGGCAATAACTCAAATGAAAAGTGTGTTTTAGGATCTTTAAAATGATCAATGACATTCATGTATTAATAGTTTAAATTCGCGTTTAATAATCTTTCTACTTCTGTTACATCCAGATTCTTTCTATTGGCATAATCTTCAACCTGATCTTTGCTCATTCTTCCAACATTAAAATACTGAGAATTTTTATTGGCAAAATAATACCCGCTTACGGATGCTGCCGGATACATTGCATAGTTTTCAGTTAATTCAATACTTAAGCTGTTGGCTTCTAAAAGTTCAAATATTTTTCCCTTTTCAGAATGTTCAGGGCAAGCAGGATAACCAGGTGCCGGGCGAATGCCCTGATATTCTTCTTTTAAAATTGCTGAAATTCCCATTTTTTCCTCAGGACAATACCCCCAATAATCTTTTCTAACCTCTTCATGAATTAATTCAGCATAAGCTTCAGCTAATCGATCTGCTAAAATTTTTAGCATTATTGAAGAATAATCATCCATGTCCTTCTCATAAACTGAAGTCCATTTTTCAAGGTTGATACCGGCAGTAACAACAAATAAACCGATATAATCTTCTTTCTTACTTGAGACAGGTGCAACAAAATCAGAAAGACATAAATTAGGATATCCCTTTTTTTTGAGTTCCTGATTCCTTAATAAATTTAAAATTTCTAATTGCTCCGTCCTGTTTTTATCTTTATAAAGAATGATATCATCTACATTTGAATTAGCAGGGTAGAACCCAATTACACCATTTGCCTGAAGCATTTTCTTATTAATGATTTCTTTTAACATCTGTTGAGCATCATCATAGAGTTTTTTTGCTTCTTCTCCTTTTACAGGATCATTGAAAATAGCAGGATATTTCCCGTTAATTTTCCATGAATGAAAGAAAAAGGTCCAGTCAATGTATCTAGAAATTTCTTCTAAAGAATAGTTTTCAAATTTCTTAATGCCCGTAAATTGTGGTTTGTAATACTCCTGATCTTCCCAGTTTAATTTCAGTGCATTTGCCCTGGCTGCATCCAGGCTGATATATTCTTTTTCTTCTTTATTAGAATAATATTTATCTCTTAAGACCTGGTATTCTTCTTTCGCTTTTTCAATATAGTCGATTGATAATTCTTCAGAAACTAAACTGGAGGTAACACCTACAGCTCTTGAAGCATCTCTTACATGAATTACAGAATTTGAGTAATTAGGATCGATTTTAACAGCAGCATGTATTTTGGAAGTAGTAGCTCCTCCAATTAATAATGGAACTTTGAAATTCTGACGCTCCATTTCTTGTGCTACGTGGATCATTTCTTCCAGAGATGGTGTAATAAGCCCGCTTAATCCAATAATATCCACATTTTCTTCTTTTGCTTTTTGAAGAATTTTATCAGTAGGTACCATCACTCCCATATCGATTACTTCAAAATTATTACAGGCCAGAACAACCCCTACAATATTTTTCCCGATATCATGAACATCTCCTTTTACCGTAGCTAAAAGAATTTTTCCGGTAGAGGAGATATCATCATTCTGATCTTTTTCAGCTTCAATATAAGGTAGTAGTTTTGCTACGGCCTTTTTCATTACCCTGGCACTCTTTACTACCTGAGGTAAAAACATTTTCCCGGAACCAAACAAATCTCCAACCACATTCATTCCATCCATGAGAGGGCCCTCAATGACTTCAATAGCTCTGGAATAATCTTTTCGGGCTTCTTCCACATCCTCTTCAATAAAGTCCATGATTCCTTTTACCAGTGAATGCTGAAGACGTTTTTTTACTTCCAGTTCACGCCATTCGTCTTTTTTCTCTTCCTTTTTATCAGTAGCCTTGATTTTTTCAGCAAAGACAATCAGGCGGTCTGTAGCATCTTTCCTTCTGTTTAAAATTACATCTTCAACAAGCTCCAGGAGATCTTTAGGGATCTCATCATAAATCTGAAGCATGCCCGGATTTACGATTCCCATATCCAGGCCGGCTTTAATTGCATGATACAGGAATGCTGAATGCATCGCTTCTCTGACAATATTATTCCCTCTGAAAGAGAATGAAAGATTACTAACGCCACCACTGACTTTTGCCAAAGGTAAGTTTTCTTTAATCCATTTAATTGTATTGATAAAGTCTACTGCATAGGAATTGTGCTCTTCTATACCTGTAGCAACTGTCAAAATATTGGGATCGAAAATAATATCTTGAGCAGGGAAGTCCACTTTATCAACCAAAACTCTGTAAGCCCGCTCACATATTTCTATTCTTCGCTCATAAGTACTGGCCTGGCCTTCTTCATCGAAAGCCATTACAACTACAGCAGCACCATATAGTTTTATTTTTTTAGCTCTTTCAATAAAGGCTTCTTCTCCCTCTTTTAAACTGATGGAATTTACAATGGCTCTCCCCTGAACACATTTTAGTCCGGCTTCAATAACCGACCATTTTGATGAGTCAATCATAAATGGAAGCTTTGCAATTTCAGGTTCAGAAGCCAAATAGTTTAAGAATTTTACCATTTCGGCTTCACTATCCAGCATCGCATCATCCAGGTTAATGTCAATAACCTGAGCCCCTCCTTCAACCTGTGAATGCGCTATGGAAATAGCTTCTTCGTATTTCTTTTCCCGGATTAATCGGGCAAATTTCATGGAGCCACTAACATTGGTCCTTTCTCCAATATTGATAAAATTACTATTCTCAAAAATTGTTAGAGGTTCCAGCCCACTCAATTTGAGGATGTCATCCTCTTTATTCCTTAGATGTATAGGAGCCGATTCTACCAATTTCGCAAACTCACGAATGTGATCAGGAGTTGTTCCGCAACATCCTCCAATAATATTTACAAATTTATTGTCTGTAAAATCTTTCACCTGAATAGCCATTTCTTCCGGAGTTTCATCATACTCACCGAACTGGTTTGGCAATCCTGCATTTGGATATACACTGATATAAGATGATGATTTTGCAGAAAGCTCGGCTAAATACGGACGTAAATCTCTGGCTCCTAAAGAGCAATTTAGTCCAATACTAAATAAATCTATATGTGATACTGAGTTTAAGAAGGCTTCTACTGTTTGTCCCGAAAGCGTTCTTCCACTCGCATCAGTGATGGTTCCGGATACCATGACCGGAATTCGTTTATTTTTTTTGACCATTAAATCTTCGATAGCCATGATGGCTGCTTTTGCATTTAGCGTATCGAATATGGTTTCAATCAGAAACAGATCTACATCTGCTTCAAGCAATGCAGATGCTTGTTCATAATAGCAATCGTAAATGTCGTCAAAAGTAATTGCTCTATAAGATGGGTCTTCTACCTTTGGAGATAAGGAAGTTGTTTTGTTTGTTGGTCCTATTGATCCGGCAACAAATCGAGGTTTGTCCGGATTTATTGCTGTGATCTCTTCAGCTGTTTTTTTTGCAATCTTTGCAGATTCAATATTTAGTTCGTGTACCAAATCTTCCATCGCATAATCTTCCATCGAAATGCTGTTCGCATTAAAGGTGTTTGTTTCAATGATATCAGCTCCCGCTTCCAGATATTCCTTATGAATTGAATAAATAATTTCTGGTTGCGTGATGCTTAATAAATCATTGTTCCCTTTTAAATCAGATTTCCAGTTTGCAAAACGTTTGCCACGATAATCTTTTTCAGTGAGTTTATATTTTTGGATCATGGTTCCCATTGCTCCATCCAAAACCAAAACTCTTTTCTCTATTTCCTGATGTATATTTTTTTTCGTTGACATAAGCGAATTTCAAATTAATAAAACTAAAAGCAATTTGCTTTATCCTGAAATTATTAATTGTAAGTAAAGTGATTGAAATTTCATGGTTTACTTTTAATTTATAATTCCCGTCAAAAACGAGCCAGGTTGTAGCACCTTTTTCCCGATTTATCGGGACAGGTTGCTAGAGGTTCAACGAGCCTGATCTCTTCCCTCTTCTCTATAAATCAAACAGCTTTTACAGAAAAGAATGCTTGAAATTTCCTGCAAATATACAGGAGTTTAGTTTACTAAGCAAATTAGATCGTTAAAATTTATAATTATAAAATTTAAAAAATAATGTGATAGTTTGAAAAAATTGTAAGTTGAGGTGTTGGAGATATGCTTTTATGGAAATTCTTTTGTGTAAACCAATACATGTCCGTTTATTATTTCGTAGTGTAGTGAAATTTCCTGATTGAGATCTGTACAATGAATTTGAGTGTTTAAACAACCTTTTTTGTTAAGCTCAAAAGGGAAAACTTTTAAATGTTCTTTAAAATCAATATTTCCTTTTTCATAATATTTAAATAAAGTTTCTTTAGCAGACCAAAGCAGAAATAATTGTGTTAAATCGTCTTTATCTTCGTTAAGAAATTTGAATTCATCTTCTCTGATAAACTTATGTTTGATTCTTAAAATACGATCATGAATTCTTTCAATATCTATACCTAAAGCATCTGCTTTGCCTAAGAGGATGGCTGCAAAACCTTCAGTATGTGAAATGGAGATTTCAAAATCACCTCCAACAATACATGGCTTTCTGTTGGAGTCATGTTTAATCCATAAGTCATCTCTACCACTTAGTATCCGAATTAGTTTGCGGGTTGCAAGCCATTGCTTTTTTCTGCCTTTACTTGTAAATTTATCGAAAGAATGTTTTTCTTGTGGATGTATAGCAAAGCCTGAGAGTAATTCATCGAGGCTTTCAGTAATTTTCCATATTCCAAGTTTGACATTTGAATTTATTTCGGAAATTCTAAATAAAGGCATATTCTTTTTTTTCAAAAGTACGATATTTTATGAATTGTTCTGAAATGACGGTTTTGCTTTTAGGCGAATAATCAGTATTTTTGCAACCCTAAAAATTATATAGAATGATTGAAACAAAAACTGATTATAAGGTTGCAGATATAACGCTGGCCGATTTTGGAAGAAGAGAAATTGAAATAGCAGAAAAAGAAATGCCGGGCTTAATGGCCATTCGTAAAAAGTATGCTGCTGAAAAACCATTGGATGGAGTACGTATCATGGGTTCTCTGCATATGACGATTCAAACTGCTGTATTAATTGAGACCTTGGTGGAATTAGGTGCTCAGGTTCGTTGGGTAAGTTGTAATATCTTTTCGACTCAGGATCATGCAGCAGCGGCTGTAGCTAAAGCTGGAGTTCCTGTATTTGCATGGAAGGGTGAAACATTGGAAGAGTATTGGTGGTGTACCAAACAAGCGTTAAGCTTCCCTGATGAAAAAGGCCCTCAACTGATAGTGGATGATGGTGGAGATGCTACCTTATTATTACACTTAGGTGTTAATATAGAAAAGGATCCGGATCTTTTAAATAAAAAAACTTCGAATAGAGAGGAAGCAGTAATTTATCAATTGCTTAAAGATACTTATGTAGAAAACAATCAAAAATGGCATAAATTAGTCGCTGAGTGGAAAGGTGTTTCTGAAGAAACTACCACAGGGGTTCATCGTTTATATCAAATGATGGAGAGAGGTGAATTATTGGTTCCTGCCATTAATGTAAATGATTCTGTTACAAAATCTAAATTTGATAACTTATATGGTTGTCGTGAATCACTGGCTGATGGGATCAAGCGTGCTACTGATGTAATGATTGCCGGAAAAGTTGTGGTTGTATTAGGATATGGGGATGTAGGTAAAGGCTGTGCAAAATCAATGCGCTCGTATGGAGCTAGAGTAATTGTTACTGAAATCGATCCTATTTGTGCTTTACAAGCAGCTATGGAAGGTTTCAAAGTTACTACCATTGAAGAGGCACTAAAAGAAGGAAATATTTTTGTGACAACCACTGGAAATAAGGATGTGATCACGCTTGAGCACATGAAACAAATGAAAGACCAAGCGATTGTTTGTAATATTGGCCATTTCGATAATGAAATTCAGGTTGACAATCTGGATAATGATCCGACTGTTGAAAAGGTAAATATTAAACCCCAGGTTGATAAGTACACTTTTGAAGATGGAAATTCCTTATTCCTCTTAGCTGAAGGGCGGCTAGTTAACCTTGGCTGTGCTACGGGACATCCTTCATTTGTAATGAGTAATTCATTCTCAAACCAGACTTTAGCGCAAATCGATCTTTGGAAAAATGATTATGAAGTTGGTGTTTATCGTTTATCTAAAAAATTAGATGAAGAGGTAGCCAGGTTACACTTAGAGCAAATTGGTGTGAAGTTAACTGAACTTTCCGATGAACAAGCAGATTATATAGGTGTTCCTAAAGAAGGACCTTATAAACCTGAGCATTACAGATATTAAGAGTATAAATTGAATGATTGAGCGATTGCAGATTTCCGATATCAGATTTATTTACGATTTAAATTGCTCGCAAGTCCAACATTGAAAATCTGCAATCTTTATATCGTTCAATTAAAATAGTATATTTGCCTTATTCCATCACGATTCGTACGAAAATGGCAACCGGCAATACATATGATGAAAAGCAGGTATTGGACTCGCTCTCGAAAGGCAATGAACTCGCTTTTACACAAGTCTTTGATCGTTATCGGCCTCGTGTATACAGCGTTGCCTTAAACCTCCTTAAATCTTCGACTTTGGCCGAAGAAGTAGTTCAGGATGTATTTTTGAAAGTTTGGCAAAAACGAGAAAACCTACCCGGCATCAAAAGATTTGATGCGTATTTATTCATGATGGCCAGAAACAATATTTACGACCATTTCAAAAAGCTTGCCCATGAAACAGAGGCCTGCAAATTTTTCATGGGGAAAGCAGATTTTATAGAAAATACCGATTATCAGATGATTGAAGGGGAATATACTGAGATTCTGAAGCAAGCGGTCAATAAACTTACACCCCAGCAAAAGGAAGTTTACCTCCTGGCTAAGGAGCAACACCTGAGTCATGAAGAAATTGCAAAGGAATTGAATATCTCGCGCCTGACGGTCAAGACCCACATGGCCCAGGCCTTAAAACTCATCCGTATCCGGCTTGAAAAAAACATTGATCTTTATACCTTCTTGCCGGTGATCATCTCCATCCTGAAATCCTGAAATAAATCTCTGTTATCCTAAAAGCAGATGTTTAATTCAATGAATATTTTTTACTGATCTTAGAAGGAATATTTCATCACGATAGAAAGGGCAAAGGGACCAATATAGCTCCGCGCCTTTAGGCCGGAGGTTATTAAAGGGAAGGTTAAATCCGGAAGGCTTTAGCCTTTTATTTAATCTGGCTGAACCGTAAGTTTATAAGGGCTAAAGCCCTGGGTTTATTTATGCTTTTTCTACCCTCCGGCCTAAAGGCATGGAGTTATTGAGTTGTAGAAAAAAGATGTGGGTACACGAAAAATATTTTTTTCACTTCATCTACTCCCTCCTTGTACTTCGATCGTCTTTATAAAAAAAACGCCTCAAAATGGACATTCATAATATATATTATTGCGTGATTATTTAAAAACATAACACTTTAATCAATGAACCGAGAAAGATTTTTGTACGTCCTGAAAACCTACCTGGATCATAAGTCCACCCGGGAAGAAGCGGATGAACTTATAAAGATGGTCCGTTCGGGCACCTATGATGAACTTCTCAAAAACCAGATTGATGAGCTTTTCGATCAGGATGAAGTATTCTCCGATATGCCGGCCTTTCGTTCAAAAGAGATACTGAAGGAAATTCTTAACAAGCAGAATGGAACCACAAAGGTGATCCCGATCAGATCAAAACGTGTCATCCGTTGGGTAGCTGCAGCTTCCATAGTGCTGATCACTATGGCGGCTTATTGGATGCTACAGGAAAGCGATCCGCAACCTAAAATAGCGGAATATGAGGAAGTACAGCAACCCGGCATCTATAAGGGCAAACAATTTGTCCGCTTACCCGATGGCAGCTCGGTGGTATTGAACGAAAACAGCGAACTGAGCTACACAACTGAATTTGGAGTGCACAAACGCGAAGTCCGGCTGATTGGCGAGGGTTTTTTCAATATCCGTCACGATGCCAAGCGGCCCTTTAAAGTATTGACAGGCAAAATTACAACAACGGTACTCGGTACAGTGTTTAATGTCAGGGCTTATCCGGAGCAAAAAGAGGTGCTGGTTACGGTCAGCAGTGGTAAAGTTCAGGTTGGGGATGAAAAACAGATCTACGGTACACTTACCCCCAACCAGGAAATAACGGTCAATACCACAACCTATGATTTCGTCAGGTCGGATCAGCCGGTTGCTAAAGCAGTTGCCTGGAAACAAACCTACCTGATTTTTGATGACATCACACTGGAAGAAGCTGCAAATATCATCACAAAACGTTATAAGGTTGAGGTGCTCATTAAAGACAGGGATTTGAAGAAAAGCAGTTTCACAGCCACCTTCTTGGACGGAGAAGGCCTCGAACAGGTACTTACCGTCATTACCGGCACGCTCAATGCTTCTTATAAAATGAAGGACGGTACGGTTTCCATTTATGCTCCCGGACAGGATGAATGATTTTAAAACCCAATATTATAACATAAAAACAATAGCTATGAAAACAATTGACACCAAAGGAATGGTGCAGGCTGAAAACCCTGCACATCCGACCGACTATGGTTAAGTACCATAAAAAAACCACCTGTTTGCATACAGGTGGTTATCATCCTGCCAGATCCGTCGGGGAACAAGCAGGAAGTGCTTTTAATAATTTATGACAACCATTAAAAACTTAACAAAGATATGAATTTAATTTTTACGCAGGGGGCTTTACGCCCGGCTACCGGATTTCTTTCAAAGAGGGAATATACGCAGCAGGTACAAAAGGCCAACAATCTTCCAAAATGGATTTTGGGAGGAAATAATTATCGTATTTTGCTTATGAGACTTAGTTCAATCATCCTAACGATTATTTTTGGCTTGCAGCTTGCTACAGCCGGTAATGCAAAAAGCCAGAGCCTGGAAGAAATCCGGGTGACCCTGGAGTTCAAGGGAGAAAACTTAAAATCGGTTTTTAAGCAGATCGAGAAAAAAACAGACTTACTTTTTGCATACCCCAGCAAACCAATAGATAATAAAAAAGCGATCCATTTACCAATGGATACCCGCTCAGTGAAAGAGATTCTGGATATTGTGCTGGAAGGGACCTCACTTACTTATCATCAGGTAGATAATAATGTGATCATCTCGTTGCAAAGCGAAATGGAAAAAGAATTTCTCACCAGCCTTTTAATGCAGGAAGATCGAAGCATTTCCGGTAAAGTCACTGACTCCAACGGCAAGCCCTTACCCAGTGCTACCATTATGATTAAAGGTACCTTAAAAGGGATCACCACCGATTTGGAAGGAAACTACACCATTACCGTACCCAATTCCGAAACCGTATTGGTCTTTTCTTATGTGGGGTTTGCCAAACAGGAAATTAAGGTAGGCAATAAAGTGATCATTAATGTTACCCTTGAACAAGCCGCCACTGAACTGGGTGAAGTATTGATCAATGCAGGTTATTATAAAACCCCGAAAAAACTAATGACCGGAAGTATTTCCAAGGTAGGTGCAAAAGTGATTGAACAGCAGCCGGTGAGTAATCCATTACAGGCATTGCAAGGAAGGGCAGCAGGAGTATACATACAACAACAAACAGGTGTGCCCGGAGGAGGATTTCAAATAAGGATTAGAGGCCGCAACAGCCTCAGAGGGGATCACACCGGAGCAAATGACCCCTTATACCTTGTGAATGGCGTACCCTTCCCTTCCGTTTCAGTAGGTAATCCCATTACAGAACAAAGTATATTCAGAAGAAGGGCAAACCCTCTCAACAGTATTAATCCCAATGATATTGAGAGCATTGAAATATTGAAAGATGCGGATGCGACAGCTATTTACGGCTCCAGGGGTGCCAATGGCGTGGTACTAATAACCACCAAAAAAGCGAAAAAAGGGAAAGCCAAATTTGAAGTTAATTCCTATACCGGTTTTGCACAGGTAACCAATAAAATGGAATTGTTAAATACAGAGCAGTATTTGGAAATGCGTAGGGAAGCATTAGTTAATGATGGATTTGATCCGCTGCCTTCTTTTTACGAACCATTTTTCCCGGATATATTTGCCTGGGATGATACACGTTATACCGATTGGCAAGAAGAATTAATTGGGGGAACAGCCGCTATCCACAGTACACAACTCTCCTTCTCGGGAGGAAATGAAAATACCCAATTCCTTTTGGGGACGAATTATTTTCGTGAGTCGACTGTATTTCCGGGAGATTTTAGCTTTCAACGGCTTTCCGGCAATGTGAATATCAACCATATTTCTAATAATAAAAAACTAAATATCAATTTTTCGGCGAATTATACTTCCGGAAAGGGCAATCTTCCTCAGCAGGATTTTTCACAGCTTGCGGTAACATTAGCACCTAATGCCCCTGAAATTTTTGACGAAGATGGCGAATTAAACTGGGAAAATGGTACCTGGAATAATCCCTTTGGATTATTAAGGCAGAAATACAATGGCATAACAAACAATTTGATTACAAATGTTCACTTAAAATATAAGGTTTTAAAGGGGCTTAGTTTCAGTACGAATCTTACATACAATATTATTGATAAAGAGACATCGGCCTTATTTCCTATAAAATCTTCAAACCCTCAGTATTCTCCAACCGGACAAGCAAGGTTTGCCGATTCACAAATTGAGACCTGGATCGTAGAACCTCAAATAGAATACCAGAAAAGTACGGATATGGGAAAAATATCCATTCTGCTCGGTACCACATTCCAGCAAACAACGGATGAGGGCAACGCAATTATTGGCTCTGGTTATACTTCGGATGCTTTATTGGAAGACATTACCGCAGCCCCCACTGTCAGAGGATTTAGCAGCAACTATAACCAGTATAAATACAATGCTATTTTTGGCAGGATCAATTATAATTTCAAAAGCAGGTATATCCTTAACCTGACCGGCCGAAAGGATGCTTCCAGTAGGTTCGGGCCTGATAAAAAGTTTGGAAACTTCGGAGCTATAGGGGCTGCCTGGATTTTTTCCAATGAAAACTTTTTAAATGAAAAATCGTTTTTAAGCTTTGGAAAACTCAGGGCCAGTTACGGTAGCATCGGAAATGACCGCATCCCGGATTATGAATACCTAAGTACGTATAAATCGACAAACCGGCCTTATGATGGTGCCGGGGGCTTGGTTCCGACCCGTTTAGCTAACTCAAATTTCTCCTGGGAAACAATCAGAAAATTTGAAGTAAGCCTGGATCTTGGTTTTTTAAAAGACCATATTTTTTTCTCGGCCAGTTATTATAGGAACAGGTCTTCCAGCCAATTACTTGGCTTTCCTCTTCCTCAAATCACCGGTTTTTCTACAATCCAACGTAATAATAAGGATGCGTTGATTCAAAACACGGGCTGGGAATTTGAACTAAGTACTATTAATATCCAAACCAAAGATGTTCAATGGACCACCGATTTTAACATTTCATTCGAACGGAACAAACTGGTTTCCTTCCCTGGTATCGAAAGCAGTCCTTTTGCAACTTCATTTAGTGTTGGCGGACCACTTGTAAGGCCAGGTTATATTTATACAGGGATTGACCCTGAAACAGGCTTATATACCTTTGAAGATATAGATGGTAACGGAACAGGCGGCAATTACCCAGGAGATCTAGCTCCTTTTTCAAATCCTCCTATTGTTAATTACTATGGTGGTTTACAGAATACCATCCGCTTCAGGAACCTGGAGATTGATTTCCTTTTTCAATTTGTAAAAAAGACTAACAAAGACTATAGAACTGCTTTATTTAATCCTCCTGGAAGTTTATCTAATCAACCCATAGAAGTATTGGATCGCTGGCAACAGCCGGGCGATGTAACCAATATAATGAAGTATACTTTTTTTGTTAATATTAGTCCTTTTTATAAATTTGCTGACAGTGATGGTGTAATAACAGATGCTTCATATGTGCGTCTTAAGAATCTCTCCATTTCTTATAATTTCCCTAAACAAATAATTGATAAAATTGGATTGCAAAGTTTACGATTGTACTTACAGGGACAAAATTTATTTACCATAACCAATTTTAAGGGTTTAGACCCGGAAACCTTGGTAGGGCTTCTTCCTCCATTAAGGACCATTACTTTTGGTTTTCAAGTTACACTTTAAAAAGAAGGAATATGAAAAATATAAAAACATACAAAACAGGCTTTAAAAAGATACGGTTTTTCATTCTTAGTTTATTAAGTTTAATTTTTTTAAACTCTTGTGAAAGCTTTGTAAGCATTGAGCCTCCCAAAACAGAAATTATAACCGAAGAAGTTTTTGAGAATGATGCTACTGCCGAATCCGCTATTAGAGGTATTTACAGCCAACTAATATCAGTAGCAGGATTTTTAGATGGCAGTAATTTTAGTATAACATTTAGAGCGGGATTATCTGCAGATGAATTTCTTAGTTTTTCTCCCGCCAACAATGAATTCTTTTTCAATACGCTGGAGGCAGAAAATAACCAGGTGAGTACGTATTGGAATCATCCTTTTAATTATATCTATGCTACCAATGCCATGATTGAAGGACTGGCTAATTCTCCCAATATTACTTCCAGCCTTAAAGCCCAACTGGAAGGAGAGGCTAAATTCATCCGGGCTCTTTGTCATTTTTACTTGGTTAATCTCTATGGGGATATTCCCATCATTACAACGACTGATTTTGAAGTAAACCGGCTGAAATCAAGGGCGCCAATAAATGAAGTATATGATCAGATCATTTCCGATTTACAGGGTGCACAAAGCCTATTGAGTGCTGATTATGTGACTTCTGAGCGGATTCGTCCGAATAAGGCTACAGCTACAGCTTTACTTGCCAGAACTTATTTGTATACCGGACAATGGACGGATGCCGAACAACAGGCAACATCGATCATAAGCAATACCTCCCTTTACGATACGGTGCCTCTTAACGAGGTATTTCTGGCAAACAGCAAAGAAACTATCTGGCAGTTAAAACCAACCAGGGACGACATCAATACAAATGAAGGCTTAAATTTTATATTAGTACAAACTCCAAGTGGCCTATCTGTATCATTATCTGATGAATTGCTCAGTGCCTTCGAAGATGGGGATGAAAGAAAAATAAACTGGGTCGGAAGTTACTTTAATGGGACGACTACTTTTTATTATCCGTTCAAGTACAAGATCCGTGCGGGCAGCCCCGGAATTGAGTATTCCATGGTTTTTCGCCTGGGAGAACAATACCTGATCAGGGCAGAAGCCCGGGCACAGCAGGGTGATATAGATGGTGCAAAAGCAGATCTGAATATCATCCGCAAACGTGCGGGGCTTCCGGATACGGAGGCTAATGTTCAGGCATCTTTATTATTGGCCATAGAGCAAGAACGGCGCATCGAGTTATTTGCCGAAAAAGGGCACCGCTGGTTTGACCTTAAACGTACCGGTAGAGCTGATGCTGTTTTATCGGCAATTCCGTTAAAAGATTGGCAGTCAACAGATGCATTATACCCCATTCCAAAGACTGAATTAGCAAACGGTATAAACCTTACACAAAACCCGGGGTATAATTAATCATTGGGTCTTGCGCCATTAGGGCATGGATATTGAGCTTGTCGAAATGTAATATCAGGACTTCGACAAGCTCAGTCTCCACCTTCCTCTTCGATGGTGTAGCAATAAATAACAATAAAACAATTTTAACCAGCCTAACCAGGCAATGATACAATCGAATATGAAAAGAATATTAACAATTTTAGCAGGGCTACTGTTTTGTGCCCAATTACTGGCACAATCACCTTCACAAGATAAGTTTTATAAAGCTGGGCCTAATGCTTATCCGGAGATTATCAATGCCAGTATTTCCGGGGCGCCGAAACTTAGGAAACCGATCTTGATTATGGGAAACGGCCAACCGGTGGTTGCCAAAGGCCTTGGTATTGCTGCACCGGCCTTTTATGATTGGGACGGAGACGGTAAAAAAGATCTTTTAATTGGAGAGTTTGGAAGTGGTGCGGAACATGGCCATGTGGTAGGCCATTTTCTCCGGGTGTATAGAAACGTGGGGAACCATGCCAATCCTCAATTCACCAATACCTTTGACTATGCCAAACCCGCCTATGATCAGTATAGCAATGGCACCCCTTTGTCAACGAAACAGGACTGATGCATGGGCTTTACGCCACAGTTTGTGGATTTAAACAAGGACGGCCGGATGGATATTATTACAGGGCAATACTACGGACATGTTAGTTGGTTTCAAGGAGTTTCGGATGGCTTTGATGACGGTAGCCTCCTTGATCAGGAAGGAGATCCTGATGCCTGTGATTGGAAATTAACCGGCATGGACGACATCAAAAGCCAAGGTTACTGGTTGTATTCAACAGCTAATTTTGGTGATTTTGATGATGACGGTCTGCTGGATATGATTGTCGGGGGCTCATCCTTAAGAATAAGTAAAAATACAGGCACCAAATCCCAACCTAAATTTGCTTATCGTAAACTATTACTTGATTTAAATGGAGAACCTTTGAAAGTTCTTAGTGAATTTACACTTGTTGGTGAGCTTACAGTAGAAGAAAAAGAACAAGCATTGAAATATAGTAAACGTTCACCCGGTGGTACCGGTATGATTTCACCTTTGGTAGTAGACTGGGATAATGACCGTGTGCTTGATTTGATGGCGACTAATTCTTATACTCAAAAAGGCATGCCTGCCATCGTATTTTTTAAAGGTGTTAAAACAGCCGATGGACATCGTTTTGAGCAAGGCATTCCTTTGTTTAAAGGTAAAAATGGGTCCAAAGAGCTTCCCGGACGTTGGCTGCATATTAATGTAGCCGATTGGAATAACGATGGCATCAATGACCTCTTGATCGGTACCAGTGTAGTTACTTTGCATGACGATGTATTTAACAGCTACCTGTCGTGGAACTGGGAATCGGAAACCGGCGTACAAAAGAACGATCCGGGCAATATGAAAAACTATCCTAAACATGTTGAGGATTATTGGGTACAAAAGTATTTGGAGACGGAATCCACTATGACAAAAATTCCTGCTGAGGATTACCGCACGATGCGTCATCGGGGATATATTTATGTGATGCTGGGAGAAAAAAACGACGAAAAGACGAAGAAGACGAAATGATGGGAAGACTGAAAGACGAAAAGATGAGGAAAGTAACGAACACAATTAATAACAATTGAATCACTCTTCGCTAAAGCTACGGGTGACAATGCAATCCTTTGCTGAAGCTACGGATTACGATGCAATATAACAATTGAACAATGAAGCAATAGAACAATGTAACAATCGAACAATCAAACCTATGATTTATAAAAAACAAAATTACCGAATGATTATCATATTTCTACTCTGCCTATCCCCGGGTTTCATCAGCCCGGTATGGGCACAAG
Source organism: Bacteroidales bacterium (assembly GCA_028280405.1). Taxonomy (GTDB): domain Bacteria; phylum Bacteroidota; class Bacteroidia; order Bacteroidales. The sequence continues at coordinate 104,145 of JANQLW010000013.1, read as the reverse complement.
AGGAATCAAAAGAGCCAGTTAGTTATTCGATTCAGGCACCCGATAAGATATGTGCCGGAGAACACTTTAAGATCACTACAATCTTTGATATAAGAGAGGGTTGGCATGTATATGCTCTTATTGACGGGAATATAGGTATGGGTAAGTCTGTAACCAGAGTTTCTTTTAAATTACCAGAGGGTATAAAGACCGTAGGCCCACTCCAATTACCAAAGGGAGCGATCTATACCGGGAAAGGCATTCAAATGACACAAAAATTTCAACTAGCTAAAGAGGTGCCCAAAGGGAAGCTTAACATTATAGTCAAAATCGTTTATCAATGCTGTAATGAGGAAATGTGTTATCCCCCGGTAAGGAAAAAAGTGAACATCACTATTGAGGTAAAATAATTAAAAATGATAGCTATGTAAAAAAGTATGGGTTCCCCTCGCTTGGAAGATAGAAATGTATACACACGATAGCTTGCCGGCAGGAGTAAAATTAGTGTACTATTAAAATCTTTTAATTAAATACATGCAGGTAGGTCCCATCAAAAGATACATTGTATTGCTTTAATGAAAGTGTTCCCGGGCCTTCGTATACTGATCCGTCCAATAATATATATTTAGTTCCACTGCAAGGATCTTCTGCTATGAGCCCGGAATCATCTACGCTAACTTTGCATTCGCTATCATTTGGGAAATTATGTGGGGCCGTTCTTTCGTAGGCTTTATACTCATTTAAGCTGGCATGATAAATAATAATCCCTCTGTAGCCTCCTGTAACATAAGCATAATTTCCTACGATATTTAGGTTGTCAAATTCAATGGAGTTTGGGTTTATGCTGAAATTTACACGAACATATGGAATTAATGCATCCACAGGATTTTCTTTACCACAGGAATTACTCATCATCATAAGTCCGATAATCAAGAGAATGCTATATATCTTTTTCATGCGTTTTTGAATTATATGAAGGGAAGAAATCCTAGTGATGGGACGCCATCCTACTTCTACATTTTTTTGTTAGGATGGCGTCCCTTTATTTTTGTTGATAGGGTAGCATCCCTGATTTTTAATATTCTTATTTCGTTAAATTATAAACGTGACTGTAAAATTATTATTTTGCATTATGTTTCCCAAAAGAATACTCATAAAGCTTTTTATTATTTGCTTTTGCTTAAGTCTTCCTTTTTACTCATGTAAAATATCAGAAGCAGTAAAAGCCGAAAAAAAACTGGAAAAGGAAAAAATAAAAGCTGAAAAGAAAAGGCAGAAAGAATATGAAGATGCTGTAAAAGCACATTATGATCGCCAAACAAAGAAAACCAAAGCACGCATGACACAAACCAAATAACGATCAGAATATTACAATCGCCATAAACGCCTTAGCTTTTTTGAAAAACTATTTGGAAGGAAAAAACACAAAAAGCCTAAAAAGAATAAAAAATAACCAATTACAATAATCAATAATTAAAACTCATCATCAAATTCTTCTTCTTCATTTTTGAATTTCCCAAACTTATCACAGTCAAAGCGATTTTGGATTTCTTTAAATGGGGGCTCAAATTCTGCACTTCTAAAATAACTTAAACGAGGGTCATCATAAACTTTATTCATATAAATGCCCCAAATAGGAAGAGCCATATTCGATCCTTGTCCTAAAGTTATCGTTCTAAATCGGGCATGTCTCTCTTCACATCCTACCCAAACTCCGGTAGTAAGGTTTGGTATTATGCCCATAAACCAACCATCTGATTGATTGTTAGTTGTTCCTGTTTTTCCGGCGATGGTATTGTAGAATTCATATTTCTTAACTTTTGCAGTATCTGACCAACTCAAACGCCTACCGGTACCATATTTTACTACACCTTTCATAAGTTCCAACATAAGATAGGCAGTGCGTTCATTCATGGCTTCATTTTTTTCAGGAGCAAAATTTGCAATGGTATTGCCATTTTTATCTTTGATGTGTGTGATAAAAATTGGCTCTACATAAACTCCTTTACCTGGAAATGTATTCATCGCACCAACCATTTCAGAAAGTTTCAATTCACAGGCTCCAAGCGCAATTGAATATACTGCTGGTATCGGACTTTTTACACCCATATTGCGGGCCATTTTTATTACAGCTGCAGGTGGAAAATCTTTTATTAGCCATCCGGAAATCCAATTATTGGATTTTGCCAATGCATATTGAAGTGAAATTTCTTTCCCCTGAGTTTCCCGATCAGTATTTTTGGGTTTCCAGACCGTATTTTTATCAATTCTAATCATTGGCTGAATATTGGGCCTTGTACTACATGGAGTTTCACCTTCCTGCATTGCCAAAGTATATAAGAAAGGCTTAAAAGTAGAACCTACCTGACGAGCACCCTGAGTTACATGATCATATTTAAAAGTATTATAATCAATGCCCCCAACATAAGCTTTAACATGGCCGGTATTTGGTTCCATCGACATTAAGCCGGAATGTAAAAAGAACTTATAATAGCGAATTGAATCCATAGGCGACAAAATGGTATCAATTTCACCATTCCAGCTAAACAATTTCATCGGAACGGGAGTGTCAAAAATCATTTCAATCGAGTCCATTGGTTTACCAGCATTACGAAGCTTACGATAACGCTCAGTCCTTTTCATGGTCTGAATCATAATTTTTTTGACTTCAACTTCGACTGAATCTGACTCAAAATCAAATGGCGCATGTTTCGCATGTTCAGGAGTATCTGACCAGTGTTTGTAGAATAAAGGTTGCAAATATTTTGAAAGATATTCCTTTACGGCATCTTCTGCATGCTGTTGCATGCGGGAATCTATGGTCGTATATATTTTTAATCCATCCTGATATAAATCATAAGGTTTGCCATCCGCCTTAAAGTTCTTTTTACACCAGGCTTTTAATTCACTTCTTAAAAATTCTCTGAAGTAACGGGCTTGCCCCTGAGTATGATCAAATACTCCAAACTTTGACATATCCAATGGAATTTTAGAAACAGAATCATATACCTGTTCGGAAATGAAACCATAACGCTTCATCTGAGAAAGAACCAAATTTCTTCTTTTTAAAGATCTTTTAGGGTTTCTAACCGGGCTGTAATAGGTTGGCGCATTCACCACTCCTACCATCAGCGCAGCCTGCTGTATATTTAATGAATCTGGTGTAGAACTGAAAAAGGTCCTCGAAGCTGCTTTAATACCAAATGAGTTACTTCCATAGGCAACCGTATTCAAATACATCGCAATAATTTCTTCTTTAGTATAGTTTTTTTCAAGCTTAATTGCAGTGACCCATTCTTTTAGTTTGGCAATAATTAAGTCAATAGCATTCGGATTCTTCATTCTGGGGAAGAGATTTTTTGCCAATTGCTGGGTAATGGTACTTCCCCCTCCTTTGTTTTCTCCGGTAGCAATATATCTGGCTACACCATATGCAACACGTACTAAAGCAACGCCATCGATACCGGAATGTTCTTCAAAACGAATATCTTCGGTAGCGATTAATGCGTTTACTAAATTTTGTGAAAGATGTTTATAATCTACATTTGACCTGTTTTCAATAAAATACGTTCCAAGTAAAACTCCATCTGCCGAGTAAACTTCCGTAGCCTGACTGGTTTCCGGATTTTCCAGCTCTTTAAAGCTGGGCATATCTCCAAACCATTCGGCAGATATTCCATAAAAAAGGATTATTACTGAAAGAACAAGAATTCCAAAAAAAATCCAGAATTTACCGATATAACTAAGGCGTCTTCTTTTTTTCTTCTTTATTTCTGCTGTTTCTTCCATAATCAAATGTAATATTAGTTTTCAGTGTTTTTTACAATTTTTATTCCAACATCTTTTACCCCTGTCAATTTCTCAACCCTCATGGCTTGTTCTATTTCTATCCGGTAGGCTCCGGTTCGTGGAAATGTGAGCTTTTGCCGAATCAGGTGTTCACTTTCCTTTAAACTTCCCATTCCTTGCCCTTTCCACTTGCCTCTAACATCGGCAAGTATGCATTCTATTGTATCCCTGCTATAAGTACCATTAGGTAAATAAGTATTTACAAAGAAATATATATTGCTAAACGCATAATCCTCATTGTTTCTGATGATCATATAAAAAGAATAGGAAGGGATACTATCCTTGATTTCGAATTCAAAATTTATTTTATTTTCAGCTTGCCAGGACTGAGAAACTGATTTGCTTTCATGAATAACTGCATGAGGATTACAGGCATAAAAAATACTGCCAATAATCAATAAAGAATAAAAAATATTATGCCCGGTTTTCATGAAAAGAAATAAATCTGTTTAAGCTATAATGCAAGGATTTAAAATTTATTGTCTTTTTCTCTTTTTTTTATCAAAACGATTTAAATCATCCTGCCAAACAACATTTTCAAAATCGTTTTTAGGATCTTCGTTATTTACGAAATTCTCAAGCTTTTCCGGTCTTTTCCCTTTTCGATTCATATCCACGATCTGTTTTACTTTTCGTATGCTTAAGCCTACTATATTTGCAGGTTCATCAGTATAAGAATACCACATCGTTTTTTTGAATACGTCAGTTTTTTGATGAATAGCTTCCCCTTTCTTCGTTTTTAAGACCACGGTATTATCCGGAAAATTCTTGAGCGCATCTATATAAGCATCCTGCTCAAAATTAAGGCAACATTTAAGCTTAGAACATTGCCCTGCAAGTTTTTGAGGATTTAATGAAAGTTGTTGAGTTCGTGCTGAATTTGTAGTTACAGAATTGAAACTGCACATCCAGGTAGCGCAACATAATTCACGTCCGCAAGAACCTATACCTCCTAATCGGGCTGCTTCCTGACGAACTCCGATCTGGCGCATTTCAATACGAATTTTAAACTCTTCAGCTAATATTTTGATAAGTTGTCTGAAATCTACTCTGTCTTCAGCGGTATAATAAAATACCGCTTTTGTACCATCACCCTGATATTCCACATCATTCATCTTCATTTCCAAATCCAGGTCTCTGGTGATTTGTTTAGTACGGTACATTGTTTTATCTTCTTTATCTACAGAAGCAATCCACTTTTCAATATCGCTGGGGCGTGCACGGCGATAAAGTTTTTTAATTTTCTCAGAATTTTCGGTAATTTCTTTGCGTTTCATCTGAATGCGAGCTGATTCTCCAATTAAGGAAACGATACCGATATCATGTCCCGGAGAAGCTTCAACGGCTACGATATCTCCCACATGAATTTCAAAATCACCCTGTAATCTGTAAAAATCTTTTCGGCTGTTTTTAAATCTTACTTCCACACAGTCGAAACGTTTCATTCCTGTCGGAAGACTGATATGCTCCAGCCAGTCATGGTCACTTAGCTTACAATACATTTTATTGTAAACCCCCTTATTGTTTCCGTTGGAATTGGGCTTACAGCAGCATCCACGGGTTTGGAAACTATTATGTTCGGTATTTATATTGTTGTCACTCATTGTGTTCTGTTTTGAAATGCAAAAATACTAAAATTTAAATGCTATTCTGCTTTCCTCCTGAGTAATCGCATAACCTTCAACGATAAGTCTAAAAATAAGATTGAAGGATTTGCATTTCTTTCAATATGATAAAGTGCTTCGTTCAGCTCCTTATTAAATTCCTGTATGTTTGCAGTATTTATAAATGGGGAAAACTTTTTCATGAAGCTTAACTCTTCATTTTCCAGTTTTACCAAATTATTCTGATTTAAGTTTAGAAGAATTCCATTACGGGAAGTTCTTAAAGCATAACTCAAAAAACGCTTTTGAGGTTCTCTTCCAATTTTTGCCAGATCATTTGTATAGGAAATCACTTTGGAAACATCAGTTTGGTAACATAAGCGCATCCAGTCGCGGAACATGGCAAAATTGTTTTTTTCTTCCTCATCAGATTCCAGATTAATCAGCGTTTTATGATAACTGCCTTCCGATAGATTTACAATCCGGCGTGCATCTTCAGGATTACATCCATGCTGTTTTACTAAAGTATCAATAAGTATCTCATCCTTAAGCTGAGGTACTTTAACAATTTGTGTTCTGGATTTAATGGTGGCTAATATCTGATCCTGATTTTCTGAAATAAGAATGAATAAAGTTTTTTCGGGTGGTTCTTCCAGTATTTTCAGTAGTTTGGGTGCAGCAGCATGGAATAATTTTTCCACCATCCAAATGATCATTACCTTATATTCCGACTCGTAGGATTTATATCCCAAGGTTTTAATAATAGCATTGCAATCATCTTTATTAATGATGGCTTGTTTATTTTCTATGCCAATGGCTTCATACCACTGATTGAGGTTGATATATGCATTTTGGGCTGTAAGCAATTCTCTCCAGCTCTCAACAAATTCTTTACTTTGGGGCTTTTTGACTTCTTTTGTAGATGCTACCGGATAAATAAAATGTAAATCAGGATGGGCTAATTTTTCATACTTCACACAAGAAGGACAAATCCCGCAGGAATCATTTTCTTTTTTATCGTGGCAATTGATGTATTGGGCATATGCAATTGCTAAAGCTAATTTGCCAACACCATGTGAACCTAAAAATAATTGAGCATGACTTACCCTTTGATCCTTCACCGTTTGGATCAATCTTTTCTTGGTATCTTCCTGTCCGATAATCTCTTTGAAAAGCATAAATGATGGTGCTGGTAAAAAGCTCAAATATAGCTAAAATAAGCCTACTTTAAATTAAAAAATCTCATAAATATAAGTAGCCCCAGTTAGGTCCGGGGCTATTTAAAAGGCTGTTATTTATACAAAGGTTTTAAGCTTTATTAAACTTAAGATAATTTCGCATTAATAAACTCACGATTCAACCTTGCAATATTCTCGACTGATATCCCTTTCGGGCATTCGACTTCGCAGGCATAAGTATTGGTACAATTCCCAAATCCAAGCTCATCCATTTTGGCAACCATAGATTCAACTCTTTCTTTGCCTTCTACTTTACCTTGCTCCAATAAAGCATATTGAGAAACCTTAGCAGAAACGAATAGCATTGCCGATGCATTTTTACACGCTGCTACACAAGCGCCACATCCGATACAAATTGCTGAGTTGAAAGCTTCATCTGCATATTCTTTTTTAATCAGATGTGTATTTGCATCTAAAGCTGATCCTGCATCAATATTGATAAACCCACCTGCCTGCATGATTTTGTCAAATGCATTACGGTCAACAATTAAATCACGCATTACCGGAAATGATTTGGCACGGAATGGCTCAATCACAATGGTTGACCCATCTTTAAATGAACGCATATGTAACTCACAGGTTGTCGTTTTTTCTGCAGGTCCGTGTGGGCGTCCGTTTATATATAAACTACAGCAACCACAAATACCTTCACGGCAATCATGTTCAAATGCTACCGGCTCATCTTCACCTGTAGTGATCAATTTTTCATTTAATGCATCCAGCATTTCCAGAAATGACATTTCGGGAGATACATCTTCTAAAGTATATGTTTTAAACTGGCCTTTGTCCTTTGGACTTTTTTGACGCCATATTTGAAGTTTTATTTTCATAACACTAATTTTTTGATTCAGATCACAGATTCGACAAATCGAATATCTAATATCTGCTTTCTACTATCTATTTATAGCTTCTTTCTTTTAATTCAACAAATTCAAATTTCAATGGTTCTTTGTGTAACTTAGGATCTTTTTCACCTCCCTGGTATTCCCAGGCTGCTACATAAGAATAGTTTTTATCGTCGCGTTTTGCTTCACCTCCTTCTGTTTGACTTTCTTCACGGAAGTGGGCACCACAACTTTCTTTTCTGTTTAAACCATCTTGCACAATTAATTTGCCGATTTCAAAAAAATCAGCTACACGTCCGGCACGTTCCAGTTCCTGATTCAATTCCTGATCACTACCGGGAACATTCACGTTATTCCAGAATTCTTCTTTTAATTCATCGATTAAAGTCAAAGCTTTTTTCAGTCCTTCTTCATTACGAGCCATACCACTATAATCCCAAAGGATTTTACCAAGACGTTTGTGGAATGAAGTCACGGATTGTTTTCCTTTAACTGACATCAGCTTAGAAATCTTTTCTATAACAGCTTTTTCAGCTTCTACGAATTCAGGTAAATCAGTAGAAGGCTTGGCGGTCTTGATCTCATCAGCTAAATAATTACTGATCGTATAAGGAATGATGAAATAGCCATCTCCTGCACATTGCATCAATGAACTTGCTCCAAGTCTGTTTGCCCCATGATCAGAGAAGTTAGCTTCTCCAATGGCGAATAGTCCAGGAACTGTTGTTTGCAGGTCATAATCTACCCACAGTCCACCCATGGTATAGTGTCCGGCAGGATAAATACGCATAGGTTCCGTATAAGGGTTAATTCCTGTTATCTTTTCATACATTTCAAAAAGATTTCCGTACTTGCCTTCAATCGCAGCTTTTCCTTGCTTTGCAATTGCATCTTTAAAATCAAGGTTAACAGCCAATCCGGTTTCCCCAACACCATAACCTGCATCACATCTTTCTTTAGCAGCACGTGAAGCTACATCACGAGGAACTAAATTTCCGAAGGCCGGATACCTTCTTTCCAAATAATAATCTCTTTCTTCTTCCGGGATATCATTGGCATGGCGTTTATCTCCTTTTTTCTTAGGAACCCAAATGCGTCCATCATTACGTAATGATTCAGACATCAAGGTAAGTTTAGCCTGATACTCATTTAAGACAGGTATGGAGGTCGGGTGAATTTGAATAAAAGAAGGGTTTGCAAAAAAAGCGCCTTTTTTATAAGCTGCCCATGCAGCACTTGCATTCGAATTAACAGCTAAAGTAGATAAATAATAAACCGTTCCATATCCACCGGTTGCTAAAATTACAGCATGAGCAGAATGTCTTTCAATTTCACCTGTGACCAGATTTCTTGATATTACACCTCTTGCTTTGCCATCAATGAGTACAATATCCAATACATCTCTTCTTGGATACATAGTAACTGTTCCTTTACTTACCTGTCGCATCATTCCCGAATAAGCTCCCAGTAAGCACTGTTGCCCGGTTTGTCCTTTTGCATAAAAAGTACGGGAAACCTGAACGCCACCAAACGAACGATTGTCTAAAGTTCCACCATATTCTCGGGCAAAAGGAACCCCCTGTGCCGTTAATTGGTCAATAGTGTTGGCACTGACTTCGGCAGCACGATAAACATTTGCTTCACGCGCACGGTAATCACCACCTTTGATCATATCATAAAATAAACGATAGTCGCTGTCACCATCATTTTTATAATTTTTACTTGCATTAATTCCTCCCTGTGCCGCTACCGAATGTGCACGGCGTGGAGTATCCTGGAAACAAAAGGCTTTTACATTATAGCCCATTTCTCCCAGGGTTGAAGCTGCTGCACCTCCCGCTAAACCTGTTCCTACAAGAATTATATCGAGTTTTTTACGGTTGGCAGGGTTTACAAGCTTTGCATTTGCTTTGTATGTGGTCCATTTTTCTGCTAATGGGCCTTTAGGTATTTTTGCATCGAGTTTAGTCATAATCAATCTTTATTAGGTTGAAGCAAATATCTTTATTAACCAAAAATCATAAAATACAATGGAATAATCATATACCCCAATGGAATTACGATCGAATAAACTTTTCCGAATCCCTTAATAAAAGGAGTGTATTTCTTATGATTTAATCCCAAAGTTTGGAAAGCAGATTGAAACCCATGGTTCAAATGAATTCCTAAAAATACAAATGAAACCAGGTAAAGTATATTAAATATCATTTCATTTGTAAACAAATAAACTGCAATTTCATAAAAATATTCTTCCTGGGGATGAGGAATGTTCGCAGCAGCAGGAGCTTCTACAATACCTAATTTTATAAAATAAAAATTGTAAAAGTGAACTGCTAAGAATAAAAGAATTACTGCTCCGGTCCAGATAATGTATCTTGACATAAAAGAAGTTTTGGATTTAGGAGCTACTTTATAACGAGTGCCTCTGGCCATCCAGTTATGAATCTGCAACAGAATTCCCATTAAAATGTGAATCACAATAGCAGCCATTAGTACAATTTCAAAAATTTTGACAACCCAATTGGTTCCCATAAAATGTGCAGCAGCAGCAAACCACTCTTTATGCTCATCATGGATGGGCAAAATAAACAGATTAATACCTAAATGCACCATTAAGAAAACAATCAGAAACAGTCCGGCTATTGCCATGGTAATTTTTTTCGTGACTGACGAAAAAGATAAAAATGAATTGCTCATAAGGTTTTTAGATTAGTAATATTTCAATTTTATGTTAGCTCAATTTATTTTAAATCGCCTCTGAAAAATTATTAATTTTAGCGGCCAGAGGAAACTTTTAAAAATCTTGTAATAAAATTTATTAAAGATTAAAAAGGTCTAACAAATTTAATTTTTAATTTCGTTAATCTGGGTTTCTGTTTTAATTTTTTATTTGATTTAAATAAAGCTTACTTAATATGAGATACTTACCTGTCAATTTGGAACTATTCAAAAATAATCGCGCCAATTTTGCAAAAAAAATGAGGGAGAAATCAGTGGCAGTTTTTAATGCGAATGATGAAATGCCACGTTGTGGAGATCAGTTTCATAACTATCGCCAAAATTCTGACTTTTTTTACCTGACAGGTATAGAGCAGGAGTTAAGTGTTTTTGTAATTGCCCCTGACCATCCAAACCCAAAGTATCAAGAGATATTATTTATCCGCGAATCGAATAAACAATTGGAAACCTGGTTTGGCCATAAATTAACTATAAAGGAAGCAAAAGAAATTTCGGGAATTAATAATGTAATGTATTTGGGCAGGATGGAAGCAGTGCTCAGAGAAATTATTCTGGCATCTGATAATATTTATTTTAATTCCAATGAATATCCGAAGTTTGAGACTGAAGTCGTTTCACGTGATGAAAGAATGGCAAAGAAAATCATGGATAAATACCCTACCCATGAATTTGAAAGAGCTGCCCCATTGATGAGCGAGCTTAGAACTATAAAATCTCAGACAGAAATAGATTTGATAAAAAAGGCATGTGATATTACTGAAAAAGCCTTCCGAAGAATATTGAAATTTGTTAAACCGGGAGTAATGGAATATGAAATTCAGGCAGAAATTGAACATGAATTTACGATGAATGCAGCGAATGGGTGTGCATATCCTTCTATTATTGCTTCAGGAAAAAATGCTTGTGTATTGCATTATATCACAAATGATAAAGAATGTAAGGATGGTGACCTATTGTTGATGGATTTTGGAGCCGAGTATGCTAATTATGCTGCTGATCTTACAAGAACAATCCCGGTAAATGGAAAATTTTCAAAGCGTCAGAGGGAATGTTATGATGCAGTATTAAGAGTTCAAAAGAAAGCCATCAAACTTTTAGTTGTTGGGAATACCATTGAAAAGGTCAATATTGCTGTAAATGAGTTAATGAAGGAAGAACTGGTAGGGCTTGGTTTAATGTCTAAAACTGAATTCGATGATAAAGACAAGGCAAAAGCAGTCTTGTTTAATTATTTCATGCATGGAACATCTCACTTCTTAGGACTAGATGTGCATGATGTGGGTTCCAAAACAGAACCTTTTAAGCCTGGCATGATCTTTACATGTGAGCCCGGATTATATATTCAGGATGAAGAAATAGGAATCCGATTGGAAAATGATATTTTAATTACAGAAGAAGGACCTGTTGATCTAATGCCTAATATTCCTATTGATCCTGATGAAATTGAAAGATTAATGGGTAAATAGTATCAAGATGTGAGAAAGCTTGTTTATGCATTCTTGATACTTGAAAGAAATAGAAAAATAAAGTTTAAAAATAAATCATACAATTATGTTCAAAAAAGAAGTATATATCGATCGCAGAAATCGATTAAGAGAAGAAGTGACTTCAGGTGTTGCTTTAATTTTAGGGAATGCTGAAGCTAGTTATAATTACCCTGCTAATACTTATCATTTCCGTCAGGATAGTGATTTCCTTTATTTCTTCGGATTAGATTTACCGGATTTTGTAGGTGTTGTTGATATTGATAATCATAAAGATTACATCTTCGCAAATGATGTGGATATTGAAGACATTATCTGGATGGGACCTCAGCCTACTGTTAAAGATCAGGCTGCCGGAGTAGGTGTTGAAAATACCGCTCCATATGGCGATTTAAAAGGATTTTTAAATAGAGTAGTTAAGGAAGGCCGTAAAGTTCACTTCTTGCCTTTCTATCGTGGAGATCGTGTGCTTCAATTACAGGATTTACTGGGATTTTTAGCAGGAAGTGTGAAGGATTATGTTTCTGAAGAATTAATCAAAGCAGTTGTGAAACTTCGTTCTATTAAAGACGAATACGAAATTGCAGAGATTGAAAAAGCTGTTGATATTGCATATGATATGCATACAACTGCAATGAAAATGTGTAAGCCTGGTGTTATTGAAAGAGAAATTGCCGGAACTATGGAAGGTATTTCCTTAGCACAGGGAGGTCCTGTTTCTTTCCCTATCATTCTTACAATTAATGGACAAACATTACATAATCACTATCATGGCAATACTTTAACTGAAGGTAGAATGATGATTGCTGATGCAGGTGCTGAAACTACCATGCATTATTCAAGTGATATTACCCGTACAACTCCTGTTGGTGGTAAATTCAGCCAACGTCAGAAAGAAGTTTACGAAATTGTTCTTGAAGCTAATATGAAAGCAATCGAAGCGATCAGGCCAGGTGTTGAGTATAGAGAGATCCATTTCCTTGCTGCAAAAATTCTTACCACTGGGCTTAAAAATTTAGGGCTGATTAAAGGTGATGTGGATGCTGCAGTTGCTGCAGGAGCCCATACTTTATTCCAGCCTCACGGATTAGGCCATATGATGGGAATTGATGTTCATGATATGGAAGGATTAGGTGAAAATTATGTAGGTTATGATGAAAAAACAAAACGCGCTACTGAATTTGGTACAGCTTATTTACGTCTGGGACGTGAACTCCAGCCAGGATTTGTGCTAACCGTTGAACCAGGTTGTTATTTTATTCCTGAATTAATTGATAAATGGCAAAAAGAAGGAACCTGTGCTGAATTCATCGATTTTGATAAAGTAAATGAGTACAGAAATTTTGGTGGCATCCGTATTGAAGATGATGTATTGGTTACGGAAACCGGAAACAGAGTTTTAGGAAAACCAATTCCTAAAACTGTTGAGGAAATTGAAGCAATCTGTGCTTCATAAAATAGCGGTCGCTGAGCGGAGCCGAAGCGCGTCTCGGCTTCGCTCGACGACCCTTTTATAATTGTTTTAGCAAATTCGCCATTTCTATCGCAGCCACCGCCGCATCAAACCCTTTATTCCCTGCTTTTGTTCCGGCTCTTTCAATCGCTTGCTCCAAATTCTCAGTAGTAATTACACCGAAGATTACCGGTGTATCCGTTTCATTGGAAACATGAGCAATCCCTTTAGCCACTTCAGCCGAAACTAGATCATAATGTGTAGTTCCACCTCTGATTATTGCTCCCAGACATATCACTGCATCATATTTTTTAGATTGAGCCATCTTTTTTGCGATCAATGGAATTTCGAAGGAACCCGGCACCCAAACTGTTGTAATATCATTTGACTTTGCACCATGGCGTACCAATGCATCTTCAGCACCCGATAGTAATTTCCCACCAATAAATTCATTGAATCTTCCTACGATAATTCCGAATTTTAGTCCTTCGGCATTTAAATTTCCTTGAATTGTTTTCATAATTATATTGATTGTATTTCTTATGGTTTTCCTATTTTGTTTTTATTGCCGTCATGCTGAACTTGTTTCAGCATGACGGACTAGATACCTGAGTTCAGGATGACATGCTGGCTATTTAATTTCAGTTATTTAATTACTCTGATATTTTTCATTTACAACAGGAGCTTCTAATTTGATATCATGATCTGATACAGTATACAAATGCCCCATCTTTTTGGATTTTGTATCCAAATAGAATTTATTGTTTTCATTATGGTTCATAAAGATTTGTTCACGGGAACTTATAATTAAACCAAAACCTTCCAAGCCACTAATTTTTTTAGGATTATTTGTCATGAGCCTGATTTTTTTAACTCCCAGCATTGAAAGTATTTCAGCTCCGATTCCATAGTCTCTTAAATCATCTTTAAAACCTAAAGCATGATTAGCTTCAACCGTATCCATGCCTTCATCCTGTAATCTATAAGCCTTTAACTTATTGATCAATCCAATCCCTCTTCCTTCCTGACGCATATAGAGCAAAACTCCCTGGCCTTTTTTTGCGATCCTGTTCATGGCTTCATCCAGTTGTTCTCCGCAATCACATCTTTGTGACCCGAATACATCTCCGGTTAAGCATTCAGAATGTACTCTCACTAAAACTTCTTCGTCCGGATTTATATTCCCCATGATAAGAGCTACATGATGTTCTCCATTTATTTTATTGATAAAACCATGAGCAATGAAATCACCATGCTTGGTAGGCATTTTAGTCTCTGAAACCTTTTCCACCAGATCATTTTTCTTTCTCATATATTTTATCAGATCTGCTATGCTGATCATTTTTAAATGATGTTTTTCCTTGTATTTAATAAGGTCTGGAATTCTGGCCATGCTACCGTCCTCATTCATAATTTCACAAATTACTCCGGCAGGATATAATCCGGCTAGTTTTGCAAGATCTACAGAAGCTTCAGTATGTCCGGCTCTGGTTAAAACACCACCTTCTTTATATGCTAAAGGAAAAATATGACCAGGTTTGTTAAAATTTGAAGGTTTTGATATTGGATCAATTAATTGCTGAATTGTACTTGCCCTTTCATAGGCTGAAATTCCGGTCCTACAATTAGCAGCATCAACACTAACAGCAAAAGCGGTTTCGTGAGAATCCGTATTATGCTTTACCATTTGCTCTATCTCCAGTTCTTCCAAACGGCTTTTAATAATAGGCATACAAATTAATCCGCAAGCATGTTTAGCCATAAAATTAATGGCCTCTGGTGTTACCTTTTCTGCTGCCATTACCAAATCACCTTCATTTTCCCTGTTTTCATCATCCGTAATGATTACCATTTTCCCAATACGGATATCCTCTATTGCTTCTTCAATCGTATTAAATATCATTTCTTCCATCTTAAATAAATCGTATATCGAATATCTTCTTTCTTTTATCTGTTATCTAAAACCCCATTTTTTCCAAATAGCTATTATCAATTATATTTTGCTTATTATTATTCTTTAAAAGTCGTTCGGTGAACTTCATTAACATATCCACTTCAATATTTACTGTATCTCCTATTCCTTTATATTTTAGATTTGTTTCGAGTATGGTTTGTGGAATAATTGATACAGTGAAGCTGTCATTATTTAACCCCTGAATAGTTAAACTTATTCCGTCTATACAAACAGATCCCTTTAAAATCATATACTTCAAATTAGCAGCATCTGTTTTTATGTGAAATAATTTAGCAATTCCATCATTCTGAATTTTTTCAATGATTCCAATCCCGTCAACATGGCCACTTACCAAATGTCCTCCTAATCTGGTGTTCAAAGTAGCAGCTCGTTCCAGATTTACGATGGAATTCTGATTCAGTTCTCCAAGATTAGATGATTTGAGGGTTTCGTTCATTACATCTGCAAAAAAGGAGTTATTGGTAAATGAAGTGACTGTTAAACAGACTCCGTTGGTGCAAATACTATCTCCAACCTTTAAGTTCTTCAGTACTTTGCTTGCTTCAATTTCAATCAATGCTGAATTTGTATTTTTCGAAATGCTTTTAATTTTGCCGTATTCTTCTATGATTCCTGTAAACATTTTATAATTCTGCTTCAATTAATAAATCAGTATCGACAGTCTGATACTTTATGTTTTTAAATTTTCTGCTATCTTTTAAATGATCAAATCCCAAACCCTCAAAAGCGCTTATTGAATTTTGGCCTCCAATAATTTGTGGTGAAACAAATAGTTTAATTTCATCGACAATATTTTGTTGAATACATTCGAAATTTGTATTTCCTCCGGCTTCAACCATGATACTGTCTATGCCTTTTTTCCCCAATTCCCGGATCAAAAAGTTCAAATCAATTTTATGCTCAGGGTTAAGTGGGCAAATAATGATCTCAGCTTCTTTCTTTTGAACTTTTATGAAATGATCTTTATTTGCAAAATGAGTAGTGGCAATAATTACTTTTCCAAAATCCGGGCTGTTTAATACTTTGGAATTTAGAGGAATTCTCCCCTTTGGATCAATGATAACTCTTATAGGATGAGAAGGCTGATCAGTATCTAATCGGGTGTTTAACATTGAATCATCTGCAATAATAGAGTTTACACCTGTTAATACAGCAGAGTGCTGATGTCTGTATTTATGAACTATTTCTCGTGATGCTTTACAGCTTATCCATTTTGATTCCCCTGTATGAGTTGCAATCTTACCATCCAGGCTCATCGCTGATTTTAACATCACATAAGGAATTTTTTGCTTGATATACTTTAAAAAGATTTTATTTAATTCTTTTCCTTCTTTTTCAAGAATGCCTGTTTTAACTTCTATACCAGAATTTTCCAGTATTTGAATCCCTTTTCCGGCAACTAAAGGGTTGGGGTCAATATTGGCAAACACTACTCTTTTAAAGTTGTGTTTTATAATTTCTTTTGCACAAGAAGGGGTTTTCCCTTGATGGGCGCAAGGTTCAAGGTTTACATAGAGCGTTGCATCTTTAATGGGCATGGAAACATTATTTAAAGCATTAATCTCAGCATGAGCCTCACCATATTTTTGATGAAACCCTTTGCCTGTTATTTTTCCATTCTGAACAATAAGAGCTCCAACTAATGGATTAGGGTTCACATGTCCAATCCCTTTTTTAGCTAGTTCAAAAACTTTTCGCATATAGAATTCATCTTCCTGAATTCTTTTTTCTTTTTCAAAACTTTTTGGCATAAAAAAACCCCAAAGTTATTCGGGGCAGCACATGACATAAATATTCACCTATATCAATAAAAAGGATTAACATCCTTTAATCTTTCTACCATCCAGACTTTACTGTCGGCAATGGAATCTCACCATTTCAGTCCCGTCCCGATAATTATCAGGATTATACGAGAGTCGCGGGCTATACCGCCGGTCGGGAATTGCACCCTGCCCCGAAAGATTAAACAATAAAATTTTCAACTACAAATGTAAGATTTATTTTATTTGGAATGAGAAAAAATTAAAAAAGGATTCTTTGGGGATATCATCCCATAGCCGTCAAGTTAAGAGACTATACAAACACATTTTATCCCCCAAAAGACTTTCCCCAGAATAGTTTAGAGCGTTTCAAAAAAGTAATAAAACCTTAGCGGAAATTCTCTCAGATAATCAGAGGATTACAGAAACATAGACAAAAACAAGAATCGTCTGTGAAAATCTGTGTAGTCTGTGTGAGAATAAGCAATCAAAATTACCGCACAGAACTCACAGAAAACCACAGAAAAAATAAAAATTTCTCTTAAGTTGACGCCTATGGGATGTCATCCCTAAGGAAATAAGGGGATTTACCCTGGGAAAAATGAGACTTACCGATAATCTATTTATTTATAAAATTCTGGATTATATATTTGATCATTATACTCCTGACAAATTGTAACTTATTAGAAAGAATGTACGTCTTTAGTTTATGTCCTAAAATATGAATCATGTTTAGAAATTATCTTTTGATTACATTTCGTAATCTTATTAAAAATAAATTATATGTTATTGTTAATATTCTGGGGCTAGGTGTGGCATTAGCATGCTGCATAGTGGCATACTATAATGTGATGTTCCATCTGGATTTTAACAAACATTTTGATCTTAAGCATGAGATTTATAAAATCTCTATTACAAAAAAGCAAAACAACAGGCATCAGCAATATGGAATTACTCCAATGGCATTAGCTCCGACTATTGGGACTTCTATTCCTGGTGTCAAGGAAATAATAAGATATTCCAATCCTCGCCTCTCTGTCCGATATGGTGAGAAGATTTTCAACAAAAGATTTGGATTTACAGATAAGAATTTTTTTAAAGCATTTAATTTTAAGTTTATCAGAGGTTCAGAGGATGCTTTACAGGATAAAAACAGTTTAATGATTAATGATGAACTTGCAAAGCAATGTTTTGGAGATGATGACCCCATTGGGAAAATATTGACGGTATATAATAATGATGGAAAAGAATTCAGTTTTGTAGTAAGAGCTGTTTATGAAAAACTCCCCAATAATTCCAGTATAAGATGTCAGGCCATGGGCCAGATAGAGAAGTATGTAGATATGCATAACTTAAATGAACTGAATTGGAGAACATGGGCCTCAGCTACTTTTATGCATATCCCTGACCCTGGCAGGGTTCCGGTTGTGAAATCTGAATTAAAAAAGTATGTAAAAATTCAAAATGATATTCGTAAGGATTGGTTAATCAGTTCTTTTTATATAGAGCCTTTAAAAGATATTCCTTCAACTCACCGGGATATCTGGAATAATTCATTACAGCCAGGATTACATCCTGCTGCATTTTATGCCCCACCCATCATGGCACTCATTGTTTTAATTATGGCTTGCCTTGGATTTATGAATACTGCCCTTGCAACTTCCAGCAGCCGTTTAAAAGAAATAGGAATTCGTAAAACAATGGGAAGTATTCGTAGGCATACGATCATTCAATTTTTGGGAGAGAATTTATTCGTATGCTTTTTAGGATTACTATTAGCCTTGTTAATTTCTCCATATTTATTGTCAGCTTATTGCGATATGTGGCCCGAATTGGATTTAGCACTAAACTTTACAGAAAGTATAAATCTCTGGATCTTTCTGGTAGGATTACTGATTTTTACAGGCATTCTTGCAGGAGCTTACCCTGCTTTTTATATCAGTAAGTTTAACCCGGTAGCAATTTTAAAAGGAGATGTCCGCTATAGTGGTGCAGGTCTTTTTTCAAAAATATTGTTAGTGTTGCAATTTAGTATCGCGGTATTGGGCATTGTTTCGGCAATGATCTTTATACAAAATGCCCATTATCAAAATACACTGGATATGGGGTATGATAAAGATCAGGTGATTGCTATTCCTGTGAGTGATAATTCAAAATTGGAAGGGATTAAAAATAAAATTGTTCAAAACCCATTAATTACAAAAGTTGGTATTTCTGAAGAACATATAGGCTGGGGGAATTATAATCGTACCCTGAAATGGGCAGAAACCAAGCATGAAGTCCGGATGTTTGATGTGGGAAGAGGTTATTTTGAATCTATGGGCCTTAAACTTTTAAAAGGAGAACATTTTGATATGAACTTCAAAGAATCGGATCGAGGGAAAGCCATCATCGTAAATGAAAAATTTGTGAAAGACTATGGATGGAAGGATGATGAGATTATTGGACAAACCCTCTGGGAGAATGATACCACACAATTAAAAGTGATAGGAGTAGTGAAAGATTTTTATCCATATGGTTTCTGGACAAAGATTAATGCCATGGCTTTAAAGCTTGGTGTTAAGAAAAGAATGCGAATGATTACGGTTCAGGCAAATATTAAAAACCTGGAAAAGGTTGATGAATATTTAAAAGAAGTATGGGCCGAAGTAATCCCAAATGCTCCGTATGGAGGTTTTTATCAGGAAGAAAGGCTTGCAGAAGCAAAAGATGTAAATAAACAAATATCCAAGATTTATAATTTCCTGGCACTGGTTTCTATTCTATTATCCTTAGTTGGATTGTATACTTTAGTTTCTCTGACAATTATTAAAAAGACAAAAGAAATAGGAATAAGAAAAGTACTGGGAGCTCCAATCATTAGTTTAGTTAAGATCATAAACAGGGATTTTGTGATCATTATGGTGATTGCATGTATAAATGGTTCTGTACTGGGTTATTTTGTTTCAGAGATCTTGATGGATAGTATATGGGAATACTATATGGATATTAACATAATGAGTTTTATGATACCCGTATTGATCATATTGGGAGCTTCCATACTAACTTTGACCCGTAAAGTATATATTGCTGCAAATAAAAATCCGGTTGAATCGATTAAATACGAATAGATATAGATAGAACACAGATAACTCTGATTTATAACACCCTCTCTAATTTGTGTAAATCATTGTTATCAATCTTCTATATATTAAAAGTTAATCCTCACAAAATTGGCTTTTATATTTGTTTTCTCATACTTATCTTTATTGCCCAAAATTAAAATTTATGCATATAGATAGAGAATATCTCGAAAAGTATAATTCTTTTTCTCCTGCAAGAAAAAAGATCCATCGAATCATTTTTGGTTACGATACCTTTTCCGGGAAAATATTTGATGTAATTTTATTGCTGGCTATTGTGCTAAGTGTGATCGTTGTAATGCTGGAAAGTGTTGGAAACATAAATACTTTGTATGGGAGAGAACTCAGGGAAATAGAGTGGGGGTTTACAATCCTTTTTACGATAGAATATATAGGCAGGATTTATTCATCTCCAAAACCCCGGAAATATATATTTAGTTTTATGGGGATTATAGATTTGCTTTCTATAATTCCTACTTATTTGAGTTTTATTGTAGTCGGTGCTCAATCACTGCTTATTATCCGCTTAATAAGATTGATTCGAGTGTTCAGAATCCTGAAACTTAGCCGCTTCATGAAAGGGGCTAACCTATTAAGAGTAGCTTTGTATGACAGCCGGCATAAAATATTTGTATTCTTTGGTTTAATTATTATTATTGTGGTTCTTGTAGGAACCATGATGTATTTAATTGAAGGTGGTGAAAGTGGTTTTGATAGTATTCCGCGGAGTATCTATTGGGCCATTGTTACCATAACGACTGTTGGCTATGGTGATATTTCCCCAACGACGGTTTTAGGCCAAACCATTGCTTCTCTGTTGATGATGATCGGTTATGCCATCATTGCAGTTCCCACCGGAATTGTAACCAGCCAAATAATGTATTCTGAACATAAACAAAAATCCAGAAATTGCCCAAAATGTAGTACTGTCATTGAAAATACAAATGCGAATTATTGTTCAGATTGTGGTGCAAAATTGAAATAATAATTAAGGGTTGATATCCCCTCGATCATGTAAATTTCAGATTTAATTTTTTGTTAACTTGTATCTCAAAATTATTACATTTGTTGATTGCATTTTAACATGCTTTATTTTAAGGCCAGTAAACCAAGTACATAATAAGCTGAGAATAGTGGAGCAGCAAATACAGATAATAGACAAACTGAACAACAGGGATAGAGAATCATTAAAAACATTTTTTAGAAGTTTTTACCCTTCTGTTTGTGTGTTTGCCAATAAATACGTACATGACTCTGATCTGTCTGAAGACTTTGCTCAGGAGGCTTTCCTGTCTTTTTGGCTGAGTGAATATAAATTTGCCGATATAAAAGCACTGAAAGGATTCATTTATACTTCGGCTCGAAACCTTTGTTTGAACTATATTAAATCGAAAACAATCAGAGATGGGATTAATCAAACCCTGATGAAATCAGAATCATTTTTTCATGATTTAATCGTAGAAGAAGAAACATATCGTATTATTCATCAGGCAATAGAACAATTACCTCCCCAAAGCCAAAAGATCATTACACTTTTTATTAATGGTTATAAAAATCCTGAAATTGCTGATGAGCTAAATATTTCGATTAATACTGTAAAATCATTGAAGAAAAGTGCATATAGTAAGCTTAAGGAATTGCTTAAAGATAATGTTTATGTGCTTTTTGTTTTAAACCAATTTTTTAATTCTTTCTAAAAGAATTTTGATCTCTGATAAATTTTATTTATGGGTTTTTTTAATTAATTATTTGCTTAAGCTTTTCCCTATAACTAACTTAAAAGGAAAAACTATTTGTAGGTGAAAAATGCTATGCTCACTCACCCACTTTTGTTTTTCATTTGTTTCGCAATAAAATGTAAAAGAATGAAAAAGATATATGAGCTCATAAAAACTGCTGAACTTATATCTCAAAGAATAATGAAAGGACAGGGAGAAGTGGTTTCTTCTGAGTTTGATGAATGGTTAAATGATTCAAAAGATAACCGTAAACTATATGACCGCATACGGAATAAAAAAAATATAGAATTAAGAAATGTTCAATTCAATTCAGTTAATACGGAAATTGCTTTGAAAAACATCTTATCCCAGATCAATAGAAAATCGCGTAAAATCAGGTTTTTAAAATTTACCAGACGAGTAGCTGCAGTATTGCTCCCTTTTATAATAGGAGGATTAATGCTTTATTTCTTTTATGGTGAGAATGAACAAATCATTATCAATACAAAGGATATTAGTCCGGGTGAAAGAGGTGCTGTATTAATATTGAATGATGGAAACAGCATTGACCTGAAAGCTCATGCAATAAAACACCTGAATGAAAAAGATGGTACGATCATAAGAAAGGTAAATGATGAATTGCAGTATTTCAATAATAAATTTGCAGAAATAGAACCTGAACCTAAAGAGCAATTGATAAATACTTTAATAACCTCACGAGGGAATGAGTATAGCTTATTTCTTTCTGATAGCACTAAAGTATATGTAAATTCCATGAGTAAACTTAGATTCCCGGTCCAATTCCTTGGTAAGCAACGTGAAGTTTTCCTTGATGAAGGAGAAGCTTTTTTTGAAGTGGAGAAAGATTTGGAAGGGCCTTTTATTGTACATATAAAAGGAATGAAGATAGAAGTCTTGGGAACTTCATTTAACATCAAAGCATATGCGGATGAGGATAATATATATACCACTCTTTTAGAAGGGAAAATAAAGGTTGAGATAAAAGATGAGCAAGGTGGTGAAATAATATTGTTCCCGGATCAGCAAATGATCGTTGATATTAATACAAATAATTATTCCGTCCGAAAAGTAGATGCTAAATTATTTGCACAATGGAAAGATGGAATTTATTCTTTTACTTATGAGCCATTGGAAGATATTATTAGGACGTTGTCCAGATGGTATGCTATGGAATATGAGTTTGAAGACGAATCACTAAAAAAAATACGTTTTGAAGGAGGGCTCAATAAGTATGATGAAATAAGCCCTATTTTGGATATTATACAAAGCACAGATAAAGTCAAAGTTAAAATTAAGGGAAAGAAGATTATATTCATGTGATACAATAATTAAAAAGCTAAAATGAAATCTAAAAATTTACTGTATCATGCCGATCTATATTTGAAGCAACAGAAAAAACAAAGTGATTTCCTGTTGCATTTCAAATAACAATCGGTATCAGAAAAAACAGGAGATGCTACCAACATCTCCTGTGCGATCTTTTCTGCATAGACATACAGAAAAAAACAAATGTTTAATGAAAAAGTAAAATTATGAAAAAAATTTATGATGTAAACTTTTCATGTAGGGAAAGTCTTAAAAAAAAGCTTAGGATTATGAAGCTGATTTCTTTATTTATTTTGTTAGGATTAATGCAGGTTCATGCCAATACTTATTCTCAGTCGGCACGAATAAGCCTGCATATGAATAATACAGAACTCCGGGAAATCATAAAGAAAATTCAGGAAAACACCGACTTTACTTTCTTTTATAGTTATGAAGATATTGAAGGAATAAAAATAGAAGAAGTAAATATTCATGATGCTACACTTGAAGAAGCCTTGATTGAATGTCTGAAAAATACGGATCTGAATTATGAAATTAAACATAATGCTGTGATTCTAGTAAAAGAAGAGAAAGAGGCTCCCCGGATTGAAGTTACAGGTAAAGTAACCGATTCAGAAGGTAAACCCTTGCCCGGTGCCACAGTATTGATAAAAGGAACATATAAGGGTGTTACCACAGATTCAGATGGAAATTATAAGATTACGATCCCAAACTCCAAAACAATATTGGCTTTTTCTTATGTAGGACATGCCAAGCAGGAAGTTACCGTAGGAGATAAAATGATTATAGATATTGTACTTAAACCAACTGCAGCTAGTTTGGAAGAAGTTGTTGTAGTTGGCTATGGAACCCAGAAGAAAGAACAAATTGGTAGTGCAGTTTCTCAGGTAAAAGCAGAAGAAATAGAAGCAAAATCTGTAGGTGCTATCAGTTTTGAACAAATACTGGGTGGCCAGATCAAAGGGGTACAGATCACCCAAGCCTCCGGTGCTCCGGGTGCTGCAGCTACTATTCGTATCAGGGGGATAACTTCTCCTTTTGGAGGTAGTAATAACCAACCTTTATACGTAATTGACGGAGTACCTTTTCATACCGATGCCCAGTTTGAAGGTAGTAAGCTATCCACTTTGTATACCAAAACCCAAAACCCTTTATTGGGCATTAACCCGGGCGATATTGAAAGTGTAGCCGTATTAAAAGATGCGGGAGCTACGGCTATTTATGGTTCCCGGGGTGCCAATGGGGTGATTTTAATTACCACTAAAAAAGGACAAAAAAACACCGGTATTACAACAACATTAGAGTATAGTCTAAGTCTTAATAACCCCATCAAAAAACAGCCGATGTTGGATGCAGCCGGCTTTAAAAAGCTTCATCTCATTGTTGCCAGAAACACACTAGCTGCCTATAATGCAGGAACTGCTTCTTACAACAGTTATTTGTCGGCAGCACGAGTTATAGATCCTAATACAGGGGAGCCCAGGGAAACATTTTATGATCTTTCTACAGGCAAGAATATTCCTTTGTTTGGAGATTCGGATATCTATTGGCAGGATGAAATTTATCGTAAAAATGCTCCGGTACATCAATGGAATTTGAATATGAGTGGGGGCAATGAACATACTATTTTTTCCCTAGGACTTTCTCATACTGACCAGAAACCTCTAGCAAAAAAATCCAGGTTTAAACAATATGGAGCCCGGTTAAGCATAGATTCCCAAGTGAATAAATGGTTGAAAATTGGATCCTCTCTAAACTACAGTGGCAGCAGGGACCTTAGCCCTCAGCAAAACACAACACAGACCTACGCAGGAATGTATTATCGTCCTGATTTTCCTGTTTACAACGAAGATGGAACATTTTTCAGGTCAGCAGGATACACGATAAATATATCGCCAGGAACAGGACTGGTTTATTATTGGACCCCAAATCCATTGGCGGAAATGGAAAATGAAGTGATCCTGTATTCGACAGCTTTTATTGGTAATGCTTATGCAGAGGCAACTCTTTTGAAAGACCTTAAAGTCCGTGCCAGTGCCAATGCAGGGATTTTTAAGAATCGAAGCAGATCTTTTATTCCTTTAAGGAGCCAGTGGTTAGCAACATGGTCCAGGAGTACCCTGAATAAAAGTATTTCCGAAAATATGAATACTTCTTTTAATGTTCAGGCCAATTACCATACAAAAATTAACAAACATAGTATTGATTTAATGGCTGGAACTTCCTGGGATAAAGCTTCATATTACAGAAGTTATGTTAATTATTCCGACCTTGCCGATGATTATGTATTGACCAATGGCCCCTCGGCGGCTACCATTACCGGGTCAGGTGACAGTAAGGCGCATAGCGGGATCAATTCCCTTTACAGCCGGGCACAGTATTCTTATGATGGAAAGTATACGGCTACCTTTAATCTTAGGACGGACAAATCCTCCAAATTTGGTCCGGGAAATAAACGGGCTTATTTTCCTTCTTTGGCAATGAACTGGAATATGAACCGGGAAAAGTTTCTGGAAAACCTGAACTTTTTAGATAAATTGATTTTAAGGGGCAGCTATGGAAAATCCGGTTCGGCTAATGTAACTGATTTTGCGTACTTGCAATTCTTTGAAGTAGGAAGCGGAGGAGACAAAGAATATGAACCGGGAAATACAGCTATTGTTCCCATTTCAACTTACCCTAATACAGACATTGGATGGGAGTCTACCAAAGAATTTAATTTCGGGTTTGATTTTTCCTTATTCTCTAACCGTATCTACGGTAGTTTTGATATCTATGATAAAAGAACAAGTGGAATCTTAATTGTTTCTCCTTTCCCTCTGGAATCCGGAGCTTCCCGTTTTACAAGCAATTTGGCTGATGTGAGCAATAAAGGATGGGAGCTGGAGGTTGGTGCCGATTTGATCCGTACTACTGATATTAATTGGTCCATAACTTTCAATATTGCAGCTAACCGTAATAAAGTTGAAAATATGGAAGGCCATGGTTTACCTGCTCACCAGTCACTTTATTATACGGTAGGAGAACCCATTGGTAATTTTAAAGGTTATCGCGTAGAAAAAATCATTCAGACACAGGCAGAAATTGATGCCCTGAATGCAGCATCTCCTACAGGAGTCTATTATAATGCTTATACAGGTCCCGGTGATTATTTATATAAAGATTTAAACGGGGATAACAGAATCACCGCAGAGGATAAGGAAACCATAGGGAATCTACAGCCTGACTACTTTGGGGGCTTTAATACTATATTCAGCTATAAAAGAATTACAATCATGGCTAGCTTTCATTATTCTATTGGGAACGAAGTTGAATGGAAAAATTACAGAAATTTGATAAACTATATTACACCGGGTCAAAATCTTTCCACCATTGTTCAGGATAATTACTGGACTACGGAAAATACAACGGCTGATTATCCGCGATTGATCTATGATTATTACAGTAACGGCCCTTTGAGTGATGTTAGTTTACAAGATGCTTCTTTTTTACGATTAAAAATGGTCCGTTTAAATTATGAGATTCCTCAGGGGATTATAAATAAATTATCCTTAAAAAGTGGCTCTGTATATATCTCTGCAACCAATTTGATCACATGGACAAGCTTTATGGGAATTGATCCTGAAACAGGGGGAACTAATATGACAATAGACGATGCCCGGTACAATAGGGATGCTTTTCCTTATTCGAAAACATTCTCATTTGGGGTAAAAATAGGTTTATAAGTTTAATAATTGAAATTGAACAAAAAAGATTAGACATGAAAAAAATAAAATATATAATTACAATCCTGGGAATGGTGGCCTTCATTAGTTCCTGCGATTTGACCGGTTCGGTAGAAGAAATCAAACCTCTATATAAGTTAACGCAAGAAAATCTGTTCACAGATGCCAAAAAAACAGAGTCCGTACTGAACGGAGTTTATGCTGCATGGAGAAAAGATCTTTTATTCATATCATATATGGGAATGCCTTTATCAGGGAACTATTCATTTGGTGATGAAGGCTACTTAACAAATAATGTTAATATAGACCATCATTATTTGCATTATGGTTATAAAGATTGTTATGGCCTGATCCAGCGAGCGAATTACCTGATCATAGCTTTGCAATCGGATTTGGGGATTCCCGGCTTAAGTGTTGCAAGGAGAATTGAAATTGAAGCAGAGGCCCGTTTACAAAGAGCCATGGCGCATTTCTTTTTATTGAGAGCTTTTGGGCAATTCTATGATACAGGTTCTGATTATGGGATCGTTATAAGATCAGCACCGGTCAGTGGAAACGAAGATATGCCACGGTCAAATGTACAACAAGCTTATGATTTTATATTATCAGATCTTGACTATGCCATAGCCAAAGCTCCTGCTATTGCCGGCTATGGACGTTTAACAAAACATGCTGCAAAAGCTTTTAAAGCAAAGGTACTACTATATATAAAGGATTGGAGCGAGGCGGCAAGCCTGGCCCTGGAAGTGATTAATTCCGGTATTTATGAGTTAAAATCAGACTTCAGGGATATCTATGCCGAAGGTTATAAGTCAGAGGAAGTTATTTTTGCCCCCATTTCTGTTTATCCTAATTTGGAAGCAAGTGTATGGGTAGTTGATACTCCTGAGCCTTTACTAAAATCAGCAGCAGATAAAGGCTATGATGATGGAGACCCTTTAACAGATATCGATTCGGACGGAGATTTATTGACAGGTAACGGTTACGATCCCCGTTTTGCTTATGCACATGCTACCTCAACCCTGCCATCAGGGGTTTATAATAATAAGTATACCTTTTCTCTTAATACCCCGGGCCAGCAAAATTCTCCTTTTATATTGCGACTGAGTGAAATATACCTTATTTATGCAGAGGCCAGGGCAAGGTCAGGCTCAGGAGTTGATTCGGATGCATTGACCAAACTAAATACTATTCGCCAGAGAGCAGGGCTTTCGGATGTAAGTCCTGCGACCGAAGCAGAACTTTTAGAAGCCATCCGGCTTGAAAAAAATTTGGAACTCTTTGCTGAATTGGGTGAACCCTGGTTTGATATGGTACGTTATCATATATTGGGAGACATTAATATTTCAAATATAAAATCAACGATTACAAACAATAGCCAGCTTATTTTACCTATTCCTACCCTTGCTCTGTCAGGCAATGGTGGATTGGTACAAAATCCTGGTTATTAATCACCAAACCCTACGAGGGGGAAACTCTCGCAGGGTATACTAATCTGTTGCACCTGCACCTGTAAACAGGATATAAATAACAATTAATATGAAAACACAACTTATACCATTATTAATCTCAATCTTATTCATTTGCTTTGGAGCTTATGCCCAAAAGCCTAATAAACAGCTTGGGAGGAGCCAAACTGGAAACATTTTTAATGATGGGTAAAATGAAAAAGAATAAACTTTATAAGTATGTAAATTAAATGTATTTTACAATTGCACTCCCTACAGAGTCTCGATAACTAATGAAAAGAAGAAGTGCTTATACTGGTACATGTAAGTACTTCTCAAATTATCCCTCACACATAATTTCTGATATACCCTACAGGGGTTTTATAGCCCTTGTAGGGTTCAGTTTATTTTACATCGACTTCAATAAATTTCGAACGATCCGGATCGGCTGGAACTTTAAGTTTTTTCACCGGATTCTTTTTCAGTTCTTCCAATAATTCTTTTACAGCTCTTTCGATACAAGGATCAATCCCTTTAGCAGTCAGGTGTGGAGCATCTAAAACTTCTATGTCAGGATAAACACCTATACCTTCAATAACCCATCCGCTTTCATCAAATATTCCGAAGCGAGGTACTGAAATATTAGTACCATCAATTAAGTTCGCATTTTGTGAAATGCCAACCAAACCACCCCAGGTTCTGGTTCCAATCAGTTTTCCTAAACCAAGTTTACGGAAGAATGATGGGAATGCATCACCACCTGAAGAGGAATAATGATTGATCAGCATAACTTTTGGGCCTTCATGTGCATAGTTAGGATATTTTCCTGGCTGCAAGAATTTTTGATGCCATGTACTGATGTATTTACGGTTTAATAATTCCGACATCATCCATGGAATAAATCCTCCGCCATTATTACGGTCATCAATAATAAGGGCTTCTTTATTGTTATACGCATACATACCACGGAATAATTCGCGGTTCCCTTCGAAAGCAGTGTTTGGCACATGAATATAACCTACACGACCTCCCGATAGTTTATCAACCAGTGCACGGCGACTTTCAACCCAGTCTAAGTACATTAATTCATGTTCACTGGCAATAGGTTTAATTTTATAAGTTTTAGCTCCGTCAGCACTTGGCTTGCTGTTTACAGTTAACTTAACTACTTTGTCAATTTTATTTTCCAGGAATAAATATGGATTATCAGCTAAGGTCACATCTTTACCATCTATCTTAATAATATAATCTCCTTCTTTAATATTTACGCCTTGTACTGTTAATGGAGACACACGGTTAGGAGTCCAGTTCTCACCCTGATAAATCTTGGTAATTTGATAGCGATTTGCTTTTTTTACACCTTTGATTTGGGCTCCCAATAAACCGGTACCACGGCGTTTTACCTTTTCAAAATCCCCATAGTTAGAATAAGCATGGCCGGTATTTGATTCGCCAATCATTTCACCTAAGATATAATCCAGATCAGCTCTGTGCCCTACAGAAGGAAGAAGTTTTGCATATTGCTTTTTTACTCCTTTCCAATCTACATTGTGAAGATTTTCAACATAGAAGTAATCACGATAAATTCTCCAGGCATCATTAAAGATTTGATTCCACTCTTTACGGGGATCAACCTTCATTTCCATCTTGGAAAGGTTCAATTTCCCTTTAGGAGCTTTTTGGCCGGGATTCAAAGTCCCAATGCCGTAACCTCCGCCAAATCGATAAATCATACTTTTATTATCAGCACTTGGAACAGCAGCTCTGACACCTTTCATGATTTCTTTTGGTTTCTCATCGCCTAATTTGTATTTCATTAAGTTACCTTTGCTCGTAAAAATAAAACCACCGTTAACTGCGATTAGGTTTCTATAAGTTCCTGCTTGTACAGGCATCGGAATTACGCGATCATAAATACCTTCCATTTGGATCTTAACAAGCTTTTCTTCTTTTTTCTTGACGGGAGCTTCTTCTTTAGCTTTTTCTTTTTTATTGTCTTTTTTAGTTTCGGGTTTTTTTTCTTCCTTAACAGGTTCTATATCTTCTTTAATTTTAAAGATCTGTGGACTGTCGTCTGTTAAAGCAATTGCAAAAATACGCATCGCCCTGTTATATAAGTAAGAAAATTCAAATGAGGAGAAAGTAAGGTTAAAATCCCTGTTTGATAAGAAGAATAGATATTTCCCACATTTAGAGAATTGTGGACTGCCATCACTGAAAGTATCTTCAGTAAGTTGCATACTTTTACCTGATTCTATATTATAAGCCCAAACGGCAGATTGACTATTTTCACTTTCTTTAGAGAAAGCGATCCATTTAGAATCTGCTGAAAATGTATAGTCAGTAATTTCGCTTCTGGTAGCAGCAGCTACTTCAGTAATTTTTCCTGTTTCAACATTTACATACTTTAATTTTAAAGTACGGTCTGAGAACATAATATATTTATTGTCCGGCGACCAAACCAGTTCATACATCCATGCAGAAGAATTGAAAGTTAATTGTTTAGGCTTTGCTCCTTCTTTGTTTTCTAAAAGATAAATTTCATATTCACCGGTAGCATCTGAAGCATAGGCAATGTATTTCCCGTTAGGAGACCATGCAGGGTATAATTCTCTGATTCCTTGTGTTTCAGTTAAGTTTTTAATTTCTCCATTCTTTTTAGGAACTGAGAATATATCTCCACGAGCTGAAAAAATTGCCCTTTTCCCTGTCGGAGAAATATTATAGTCATGAATATTTCCTTTTACATTTTTATAATAAGGAAGCAGATTTGGGTTGTCAAAATTCAGATCAACTTTTAAGCGAGTCGTTTTTTCAGTAGCAAGGTCTACTTTGTAAATATGACCACCATTTTCATATGCGATTTGTCCGTTATCACCGGAAGGCCACATAACATCATAGTCATTGTGGTTAGTAACTTTTTTTATTTCTTTGGTATTTATATCATAACTGAACAGATTCAGCTTTAAATCACGATCGGATGCAAAATAAATCTTATTTCCCCACCATGAAGGAATTTGGTCACTACCTGCAAATTTGGTAATCTTCTCTGATTTATCTTTCTTTAAGTCGTAAATCCAGATGTCAGCTGCGCGTCCGCCTTTATATCTTTTCCAGGTTCTGAACTCTCTTGAAATATGAGCAAAAGCAATTTTGTTTGCATCAGGGGATAATACGCCAAATCCACCATCGGTAAGCTGAAGTGCTTCTTCAAAACCTCCACTAATATCAACTAAAAAGTATTTTCCGTTTCTTTGTCCGAACGGTGTACGATTCATTCTTACAAAGATTTTTTTGCTGTCAGGGGTCCAATCTAAAACAACATTATCCCAACCACCACGTGGAGGCATTTGTCCAACAGAGTTGTAATAAGTCAATTGTTTTGGAGTTCCTCCTTTAGCCGGCATTACATAAACCTGACGGGTCCCGGAATATTCAGCTGAGAAGGCGATCCATTTTCCATCCGGAGAAATTTTGGGAAATAATTCCATTCCCATATGTGAAGTTAAACGTTTAGCTTCTCCTCCATTGGATGATACCGTCCAGATATCTCCGGCATAAACGAATGCCACTAAATCTTTATTAATGTCCGGAAAGCGTAATAAACGAACATCTTTTTCTGCTTTTAAAGTAAAGCCGAAGCATACTAATAAAAGCATTACTAGTGTTTTACGAATTGTTTTTTGCATATTTAAAATTTATTAGTTATTTCTTTTCTTATTACTATGGAAAAAAGAACCCTAATTTAATAAAAAGGCTGATACGCAAAGGTAAAAATCGTAAGTCAGAATGTTTGTTATGCTTATAATTTAATAGAGAAAACCCAGGATAATCCATATCAACTATTAAAATTTATTGCTAAAAATTAACAGTCCTATGTAGTTTTACATTAGTTTTGCAAAGATTTTTACATCACAAAAAACAAAATCATGGCTAACAAAGAGGTATACTCCAAGATTACAACCCACGTGCTTCAGGAGATGAAGCTTAAAGGAGAAAAAATCGCAATGCTTACTGCATACGACTTTTCTATGGCTCGTTTATTGGATGAGGCAGGCATAGAAGTGATATTAGTAGGTGATTCTGCATCTAATGTAATGGCCGGACATAAAACTACGGTTCCGATTACATTAAATGATATGATTTATCATGCTTCCTCAGTAATGAGGGCCGTTTCCAGAGCATTGGTAGTTGTTGATTTGCCTTTTGGTACTTATCAGGGGGATTCCCTGGAAGCTTTACACTCAGCCATCCGTATCATGAAAGAAGCTGGTGCGAATGCGGTAAAAATGGAAGGCGGTATTGAGATTGTAGATTCGGTAAAACGTATATTGTCTGCCGGAATTCCTGTAATAGGCCATTTAGGACTAACTCCTCAGTCTATTCATAAATTCGGTACCTATGTAGTTCGTGCTACAGAAGAAAATGAAGCTAAGAAATTAGTAGAGGATGCTTTAGTACTTGAAAAAGCAGGATGTTTCGGAATTGTATTGGAAAAAATTCCTGCTAAATTAGCTACTGAAGTTACACAAAAAGTAAAAATTCCAACTATTGGTATTGGAGCGGGTAACGGAGTCGATGGACAAGTACTCGTACTGCATGATATGCTCGGAATTACCCAAAAATTTTCACCTAGGTTCTTAAGAAGATATCATAACTTAAGCGAGGAAATTAAAGGTAGTGTTCAGACATATATTGAAGATGTAAAGTCTGTTAGCTTCCCGAATGACAGAGAACAGTATTAATCGAAGCATACTTAGTGAGCTTTACAAAAAAGTTTAAGGAACGTATTCTTTATGAAGATAATCATCTTATTATTATCAATAAGATGCCTTCTGAAATTGTGCAGGGAGATAAAACCGGAGATGAAACTCTTTTGGATACAGTTAAAGCATATATCAAAAAGGAATACGAAAAACCAGGGAATGTTTATTTGGGATTAGTACATCGTATCGATCGCCCGGTAAGTGGTGCTGTAATTTTTGCAAAAACTTCCAAAGCCTTGACACGAATGAACGAACAAGTGAAGAATCGTGAAATTCGAAAAATATATTGGGCAATTGTGAAGTCCCGTCCGGAAGAAATATCTGCTAAACTGGTGCATTACCTTATTAAAAATCCTAAGAATAATAAATCTACTGCCTTTGATCATAATAAAAAAGAAGCTAAAAAAGCTGAATTGTCTTATCAACTAATTGATCAAAGCAGGGATTTTCATTTACTGGAAGTTGAATTGCATACCGGCCGTCATCATCAAATTCGAGCGCAATTAGCTAAAATCGGATCAGTCATAAAAGGCGATTTAAAATATGGTGCTGCCCGTTCCAACAAAGATGGATCCATTAGCCTTCATGCCAGAAAACTTGTTTTTACCCATCCGGTTACTAAAGAGGAAGTGACAATTAAAGCCAGACCTCCGAAGGAATCACTTTGGAATTATTTTTTGGAAAACCAAGGTTAGGAGGATGAAATTCTCTATTCTATGATAATGGCGATCCCTAAATAAGCTTGACCGTTTTTAATCATTAATAAAAAGATTTTATCTTTGGAAAATGACTTTGAGATTTTTATTGCTGCGCTTTTTCTTGTTGATTTTTCTATTATCCTGCTTTAATGGTTATACTCAATTATATAGTTCCGGACAGGATCCGGCTTCTGTGAAGTGGATGCAGATCAAGACTGAAAAGTTTCAAATTATTTTTCATAAAGGCTTTGAAAAGCAAGCACAGTATTTTGCAAATACGATGGATGAAGTATATCAATACGCTACAAAAAGCCTAAAGGCCAATCCTCGTAGTATTAGTATTATTTTACATAGCCAGAACATCATTCCAAACGGAGTTACTGCCTGGGCACCCCGAAGAATAGATGTGTATACGGTTTCTCCCCAGAATACTTATGCTGAAAACTGGTTTAAACAATTGGCTGTTCATGAATATCGGCATGTAGTGCAGATTGAAAGGCTACATGAAGGTTTTGCCAAGGCCTTAGCCGGAATTTTTGGAGAACAGCTAACCGGAGGTTTATTTGGAACCTTTCTCCCAAATTGGTTTATAGAAGGGGATGCCGTTGTTGCGGAAACAGCATTGAGTAACTCGGGTAGGGGCAGGCTTCCTTCTTTTGAAATGCTCCTTAGGGCACAACTTCTGGAAAAAGGGATCTATTCTTATGAAAAAGCAGTTCACGGGTCGTTCAAAGATTTTATCCCTAATGAATACCACTTAGGTTATTATCTGGTAAGTTATGGAAGAGAAAAATATGGTATTGATTTTTGGGATCAGGCTATGGCTAATGTAGCTAGAAATCCGATTGCCATCAAACCCTTTTCTTCAGGGATGAAAAAAGCTGCAGGAATATCCAAAAGAGAATTTTATTTGGAATCCCTGAATCATTTAAAAGAAAAGTGGGCTCGTGAATTGAAGGATGTTTCTTTAGTTCCTTTTCAAAAGATTTCTTCTGATAATAAGTACTATACTAATTATCGACTGCCTTGTGTTTATAATGAAGGTATTATACTTCAAAAGTCAGGCATAGACCAAACCAAGGAACTGGTGTTAATGGATAAAAATGGAATTGAAAAAAAGTTATTGAATATCGGGCCGAGTTTGAGCCAGTCTTTATCCGTAGGTAATGATATTGTATGTTGGGCAGAAATTATTCCTGATGCAAGATGGTCCAATAGAAATTTTTCTGAAATTAAATTATATAATCTTAAAACAAAACAAAAAAGATCTTTAACAAAGAAAAGCAGGTATTTCGCTCCCAAAATCAACAGGAATGGAAATCGAGTTCTTGCGGTTGAGGTTAATCTTTATAATCAGTTTTTCTTAACAATAATAGATGTAAAAACTGCCAATGTCATCGAAAGATTCAAGATTCAGAATGCTTCTGCAGTATTACATCCTGCCTGGTCTGAAGATGAAAACGAAATTATTTTTACAACCGTTTCAGAACAAGGTAAAGATATCAGAGTTTTAAATTTGAATAGCAAAGAAACGGATATTTTTTATAGATCCGGCTATATTGATATTTCTAAAGCTTCTGCCAGTAAGAATTACGTTTATTTTATAGGGGCGTATACTGGCATTGATAATGTTTATCTGATGAACAGAAAGACAGGAGAAGTAAGGCTATTAACAAGTGTAAAATATGGTATTGGTGATTATGCAATTAAAGATCAGGAACTATATATCTCAAATTATACTGCTGACGGCTATGAGATTGCCACCCAAACTATTCCTGATAAAAACTCCCTGAGGCGGTTATCTGAGCTGAAACAAAAAAAGTATCATTACGCTGATATTATCAAAAAACAGGAAAATCATATTTTAAGTTTTGATAAAAAACCACTTAAAAATTATGAAGTGACAAAGTACTCCAAGTTTTCAAATTTATTTAATGTCCATTCCTGGGGTCCAGTTTCTGTGAATGCGGATGATTATGAGGTGAAACCGGGTTTTACTTTAATGGCTCAGAATAAATTGAGTTCTGCTTTTACAACCTTAGGTTATGAATATGATCTAAATGATAAAGCCGGAAGGTATTTTCTGGACTTTGAATATAGAGGATGGTATCCTGTTTTGAATACTGAGTTGGAATATATAAAAAAAAGAGGTCAGTACAGAGATACTTTGAATAATTTGAACCCCTTTACTTATCATGAATTTAATACTGAAGCAGGGATTTCCCTGCCTTTAAATCTTTCCAGGGGAAATATCATGAGTGGAATTAAACCGGGAATGAAGTTTATCAATTCAAATCAGAAAGTTGATGATGGATATCCCATCAAATTTACAGAAAGCAATGTGCAGATCTTTAACTATGATTTTACAGCCTATACTTATAAGCGGAAATCTTTAAAAGATGTTTATCCGGAGTGGGGAGGAATTTTTGTTTTCAATTATTATCATACTCCATATACTAAATTGGAAAAGGGTAACCTGACTTCTTATGAAAGCGTCATATATGTACCCGGTTTATTCAATCATCATGGGATTAAATTATATGGAGGATATCAAAAGAGACAGTTCGGAGCTTATAATTTCGGGAATGAGGTGGACTTTGTAAGAGGATTGGTAGCTCCTGCTTATGAAAACTTATATAGTTTCAGAGGTACCTATAAGTTTCCATTGGCCTATCCTGATTGGGACCTGAATTCTTTTATGTATTTAAAGCGCATAAACCTGGGAATGTTTTTTGACTATGCAAATGGGAAACTTGCAGCTACAGAAAATCATCCGGCAATTAATGAAAATTATTATGCTACCGGATTGGAGTTAAATGTCCGAGCGCATTTCTTAAGCT
This sequence comes from Bacteroidales bacterium, assembly GCA_028280405.1. GTDB lineage: Bacteria > Bacteroidota > Bacteroidia > Bacteroidales. The sequence continues at coordinate 67,555 of JANQLW010000013.1, read as the reverse complement.
TTGTAGCTCCTGTAGATATGCGGTTCAGAGGAATTTATTATCCCGATACGAAAAAAACGGGTTTTGAATTTACGATTAGCGTAGACTTTACTGCTGTTTACTAGCCTGTAGCTTGAAGCCAAAAGCCAAAAGCAATTTCTATGAAAAACGACAATTAAATTTTACTAACTTAGTGATCCAAGAAAAGATTAATCTAAATCATCACACAATGGAAGCATTTTTGTTCAAACTTTTAATTTCAAGTGTAGTAGTTATTATAACGGCATGGGTCAGTCCGGGAGTTCATATACGTGGCTTTGGAAGTGCCATATTAGTTGCATTGGTACTTTCTCTTTTAAACATATTTTTAAGGCCTTTAATGCTGATCTTATCTTTACCAGCAACCATCTTAACCTTTGGTCTGTTTGTATTTATCATTAATGCCTTCATAGTTTGGCTCACCAGTAAAATAGTAAGTGGATTTAAGATCGATAGTTTTGGCTGGGCATTGGTTTTTAGTTTAATTTTGTCGATCGTGACTTATATTTTTGATTCGAATGAAATCGCTTCATTCTTTTAAAACCGAATTTTATGAAAAGCAGAGTATTGGACCATAAACCGCAAATTGAGAAGATCATCAACGAATGTGAAGTCTGCCATATTGCGATGGTAGATGAAAATAATATGCCTTATGTTTTACCTTTTAATTTTGGTTATGCAGATGATGAAATCTATATGCATTCGGCACAACAGGGAAAGAAGATTGATATTCTAAAGAATAACAGCAATGTTTGTGTGGCCTTCAGTAATGGTTATGAAATGCGTTATCAGAATGAAAATGTTGCCTGTAGCTATAGCTGGAAATACCGTTCCGTGCTGGCTTATGGCAAAGTAGAATTTATTACCGACTTTGATAAAAAGATAGAAGCTTTAAATGCCATTATGAAAAACTATACCAACCGCGAATTCAAATACAACGATCCTGCAGTGAATGATGTGAATTGTTGGAAGGTGAAGGTTGAACGGTTTGAAGGTAGAGCTTACGGTTATTAGAATTTGAAAATTTGAAAGTATGCTAATTTGAAAATTGTTTACTATGAAACTACATTTTCAAATTTTCAAATTACCTCATTTTCAAATTATTTCTCCAATAGTTCAAAGTACTTATCCAGTAGCTTTTGCGCTGCAATATATGAGCTAATCTTATTTTTTAATATATCCTTCTTTAATTTTTCCTGATATGCTTGAATTTCTTTATTCAGGTTACAATGATCCATTAATTTCTGGTTAATGGTTTCCTGCATGATCTGTACACTTTGATTTTGACGGTTGGTATCAAAATAGCCATTTGTTTTTACGAGTTGATGATAGTTTTCAATCATCTTCCAAACAATATCAATGCGTTGATGATGTAATGCAGAACAGGTTTCAACCAGAGGAGTCCATCCTGAAGCAGTGGGAGGGAACAGGTGTAAAGCATTTTCGTATTGTACTTTTGCCATCTGTGCTTTTTGTATATTATCTCCTTCCGCTTTATTAATTAAAATGGCATCTGCCATTTCCATAATCCCACGTTTAATGCCTTGCAATTCATCTCCGGCTCCGGCTAACATTAATAAGAGGAAAAAATCCACCATGCTGGCTACCGCTGTTTCAGATTGACCAACACCCACTGTTTCTACTATAATAGTATCAAAACCGGCTGCTTCACATAGAATAATACTTTCTTTGGTTTTTCGGGCAACACCTCCTAATGACCCGGCAGAAGCAGAAGGACGAATGAAGGCATTAGGATTATTAGCGAGATCTTCCATACGGGTTTTGTCTCCAAGAATACTCCCTTTTGAGCGTTGGCTACTTGGATCAATGGCAAGTACTGCAATTTGTTTATTTTTCTTTTTGATCAGATGCATTCCAAGAGATTCAATAAAAGTACTTTTGCCAACTCCGGGTACTCCGGTAATTCCTAAACGGAATGACCTCCCTGCATGAAGTAAACATTTTTCAATGATGTCTTGAGCTAATTGCTGATGTTCGGGTTTGGAGCTTTCAATCAGAGTAATGGCTTTACTTAAGATCATCCGGTTCCCATTAAGAATTCCCTGTAAATATTCATCAATGCTTAACGATCTGACTTTCTTTTTCTTTAAATTCCTGACAAAGGATTCATTAATAGAGGAGGGTTGTTCAATGCCTCCCTGAACATGCAGGGCGCTATCTTTATTTTTTTTATTCTCAGGCATAACTTGAAATTGTAATACAAAGATAATCTTTTGAGGAATTTTAAAATATGCCAAATATCCTATATTATATTTTGGCAAGAGCTAAAACTCTTTACCCTATAAAAAATGCTTAATCTAAGCATCTCTTTTGTTTCAATTCGTTCATTTTTTTGAGTACTTTACCCTGATTCCATCTTTTATTGATTTACTTGACACTAGCTTTTTTTTAAGGTATTTTTATGTTTCATCAATAATTCGGTAAAATGAAGAAAGTACTTAAAATAACCGGGTGGGTATTATTAATATTAGTAGGAACGCCTTTAATTACGGCCCTTTTGATTTCAAAAGATTTTAAATTTGAGGCCACCGTTCAAATCAATGAACCTGTTGATAGTGTGTGGTTACATACTAATAGTTTAAAAGCATTGGAAAAATGGAACCCCTGGGCCAAAATGGATCCTGATATGAAAAGTTCTTATAATGGAGAAGATGGCAAGATTGGGGCTTCACATACCTGGGATAGTGAACATCCTGATGTAGGTGCCGGTACACAAACCATTTACAAAATAGAAGCTCCTAAACTTTTCCATACAAAATTGCAATTTACAAAGCCTTGGGAAAGCGAAGCTGAAGGTTATATTAAGCTTACTAAAAATGGAAGTGGAACTGAAGTGGTTTGGGGCTTCAGTGCTGTCATGCCTTACCCTACGAATTTAATGAAATTGATACCTAATAAAAAAGGAGAAAAAGCCTTTATAGATGGATTAGCAGCTTTGAAAAAACTTTGTGAACAGTAAGTTCAATTATAATTATTTCTCATAAAAATGCATCTCTTTTATATAGTCATATAAACCCGGAGGCAGGTAATATTGTATTTGTTTCTTTTCTTTGATTGATTTTCTGATAAAAGAAGAAGATATTTCCATTTGAGGCGCATCAAATATTTTTATTCTAGGATGATCTTTATAAATCCCCATTTCATAGTTTGGCCTTGCATAAACATAAAAACTGTAATTTTTTAAAATTTGTTCATGGTTTTTCCACTTATGCAATGAACCGAAAATATCCGTACCTGAAATTAGTACGAATTCATAATCCGGATACTTTTCACTTAAACGGGTTAAGGTATCAATAGTATAAGAAGGACGTGGCATCTTAAATTCAATATCAATGGCTCTGAACCTGGCATCATTTTCAACTGCCAGATTAACCAATGCCCATCGATGGTGGTCGGCCAATAAGCTTTTTTTTCCCTTTAACGGATTTTGAGGGCTTACTATAAACCACAGTTGATTAAGGTCGGTATATTCAACCATGTACTCTGCAATAGCCAAATGGCCTGTGTGAACAGGATTAAAAGAACCGAAAAATAAACCAACCTTTTTCATGTGTTAGGGGGTTATAAGGATTTTTCCTGCACTCATATTTCCAATATAAGCCCGGATGCCTTTTACAACATCATCATATGTATAAGTGCCTTGAATTTCTGTTTTTAAATCTTCTGCTATGAATAAATCCTGAAGATAATCAGATACTGTTTCAAACTCTCCGTCTTCTAAACTATCCATCCAATCCATTAAATTAAATCCGGTAATAATCTTACGGTCAAAAATAACTCCCATTGGATCAATCCCTTGAATGGGCATTCCTGAAAGGCCTCCATAAACAATTACTTCTGAATCTGCTGGCATAGCATTTATTAATTGAGCCGTCATTTTACCACCTATTGCGTCATAGGCCATGGTTGCAGTGAATTCATGAGCTAATTTTTTTAGTTCTTCTTCAAATTGTTCATCGTTTGAATTTAGTACAACTTCTTCTCCGGCTGTTTTTAATGCTTCAACTTGTTCTGCTTTTCTGACAATATTGATCACTTTTAAGCCATCTCGCTGGGCTAGCTCGCTAATAAATCTGCTTACTTGTCCGGAAGCTGCATTTTGAATGATTGCTGTACAACTTTCCTGTTGAGCTAATTCATACATGCCAAATGCGGTAAATGGGTTAACCGCAAAACAGGCAGCTTGTTCCATTGGCATCTCGTCTTTTAAAAAAATACAGTCAGTAATATTAGCTACTACATATTCCGACCATGAACCAACACCATCATCCTGAACAAAGAAACTTATTCTTCTCCCTTTAAAACGATCATTTATACCTTCTCCGGTTTCTGTAATGATACCACATCCTTCAAATCCCGGAATACAGGGTAATGATTTAACCACATTATAGCTGCCTCTTAAAAATGCAATATCTGAAGGATTATAGGGAGCTGCTTCCATTTTAATTTGTACTTGTCCGGGTTTAGGTTGAGGAATATCTTTATCATCAATCCTGATTCCAAGAAGAGCCCTTATCAGGTTATTATTATATGCCGGTAATACTACGGATTTCATTTTTAGGATATTTTATTCAACAGACAAAAAAGAAAATACAACGGCTTTTGCTTCATCAATGGCTGCTTCAAGGTTATCATTTATAATTTGTACATCAAATTTATTAGCATAGCTTAATTCAAATTCAGCTTTGTCTAAACGTCTTTTTAAACTTTCGTCAGACTCAGTAGAACGCTTTGATAACCTCTCCTTAAGAACCTCCAATGATGGAGGCATGATAAAAATAGATAAAGCCTGATCGCCAAAAATTTTTTTAACGTTTGCCCCACCAACAACATCAAGGTCAAAAATTACATCTTTTCCCTTAGACCAGATGCGATCCACTTCAGAACGTAAAGTGCCATAAAAATGATCGCTATAAACTTCTTCCCATTCCAGGAATTCATTATTATCAATTTTTTGTTTGAACTCTTCAGTACTTAAAAAGTAATAATCTTTTCCATCTTCTTCATTAGGGCGTTTTTTTCTGCTGCATGCCGAAATAGAAAATTCCAGTCCAAACTGCTGATTCAGCATCTCTTTAACGATGGTTGTTTTACCGGCTCCTGATGGTGCAGAAAAAATAACAACTTTCCCCTCCATATTTATAGTATATTAAATAGCTGTTCTTTGATTTTTTCCAATTCGTCTTTCATCTGGATTACAATCTTCTGTAAACTCACATCATTTGCTTTAGATCCCAGTGTGTTGATTTCACGCCCGATTTCCTGAGAAATGAAATTCAGTTTTTTACCACCAGCCATTTCATCGTTCATTGTTTCAAGGAAATAATCACAATGTTTCTTCAATCTTACTTTTTCTTCAGTGATGTCTATTTTTTCAATATAATAAATCAACTCCTGCTCAAAACGGTTTTGATCAAACTTAACATCTTCAGAAATTTCTTTTAAGTTACGTTGAATACGTTCTTTAACTTGTTCTATTCTTGCTTTTTCATGAGGTTCGATTGAATCTAAAAGATCAAGTATGATTTGAATATGATTGTTAAATTCCTTTTCCAGTCCCTGCCCTTCTTGAGTTCTGAATTCATCTACCTGAATTAAGGCATCCACAATTGATCTTTCGATAATTACCCACTCCTCTTCATTAAAATCTTCTTTTTCTGTTTTCAAAACATCAGGCATTTTTAGAACAATGGGCAAATAATTAGAAAAATTTTGTTGATTAATTTCTTCAGCTAAATCCTGAATGGCCTCATAATATTTGGTAGCAAGCCCTTTGTTAATTGAATAATTAATCGTGTCGCCTGTATGTTCAACAAAAATACTGAAGTCAATTTTTCCTCTAACAAGCTTATTACTGAGTAATGCACGAACTTCTAATTCCTTACCACGATATATACTTGGAACACGGGTGTTCAGGTCAATCTGCTTACTGTTCAGGCTTTTAATCTCTATGGTGATCTTTTTGCTAGGTAATTCGAGTTCAGCTTTCCCAAATCCCGTCATGGATTTTATCATAATAGTCTATATTTTTTAGCAAAGATAAGAAGCTTAGGGTTTATTTCAAATTATTACAAATAACCCAAGCTATTATTAAAAAAAATGAAAATTTCGTATCTTGTTGTGGCTGTTTTACCCTGGTAATTCTTATTGAAATGAAAGAGATTTTCGAACCATATCATTTATTTGATGATCCGATTAAATATTATAATGCGATGCTGGATGATATTGAAAATGCCAGGCATTATATCTATTTGGAAACCTATAGGGTAGGTAATGACTCTATTGGAGTGAAGTTTAGGGATGCATTAACAGAAAAAGCCCGTCAGGGTGTAGAAGTTAAAGTTTTGATTGATTCCTGGGGCGGGAAATCCCTATCAGATAGTTTCTTTAAGACGCTGGAATTTTATGGAGGAGAAGTAAGATATTTTGAAAAGCTTAAGTTTAATTTTGATTTCTTTACAAAAGGCCACAAACGTAATCATCGTAAACTATTGATCATCGATGATGAAATCAGCTATATAGGTTCAACGAATATCACAGAGTATAATTTGAACTGGCGTGAAATGGTAATGCGTTTGAAATGTGATATTTCTGTAAAATTTAAAAAACTGTTTGAGGAGGATTTTAAAATTTTCAATAAGTATGTTATTGATAAGAAAAAAAATGCGCGAACTATAAAACATCAAACTTGCGAAATCATCAGGGATGTTCCTTCCATTACCATTCAAAGGGTTGGGAAAAGGTATTTGCAGTTAATTAAGAGGGCTAAAAAACAAGTGTTGATAGAAACTCCTTATTTTCTTCCCGGCTTTTTACTAAGAAAATCATTAATGGATGCTGCCAAAAGAGGAGTTGATGTAACGATTATTATTCCGAAAAATTCGGATGTAGGTGTAGTGGATATTTTAAGAAATAAATATTTAGGACCAATGCATGAGGCCGGTGTAAAATTTTTGTTTTATATCCCTCACAATTTACATGCAAAAGTTTTATTGATTGATGATGAAACCTATTCGATTGGATCTCCAAATTTTGATTATCGTAGTTTTAGATATATGTACGAGCTGGTAATTATTGGAAAAAGAGAAGATATTATAGCTCAGTTGGAAAAACATATTCAGAAAACGATCAGACAGTCTCAGGCCTTTGATTATGAGAGGTGGTTAAATAGACCCGTGATCAATAAATTTTTTGAATGGTTATTACTTCCTTTCAGACATTTACTCTAATTCTTTAATTTAAAGAATTGTTATCTTTACATCCTTTAAATTTTACTAATATTAATACTATGAGATTACTTTATGTACTACTAATTGGGATCATCTTATTTACTGCATGTAAATCTGAACAAGGAAGAGCAAAAGCTGTTGAAGGAGAGAAGCAGGCCTCAAATGTTAAAATTGAAACTCACAATATTGTTGTAAAAGAAGTTGTTCAAACAAGTCAGTATACTTACCTGGAAGTTACTGAGGATGATAAAGATTTTTGGATAGCTGTTAGCAAAGTGGATGTGAAAAAAGGTGCTAAACTTCAATTTGATGATTATCTGGAAATGAAGGATTTTGAAAGCAAAGAATTAAATAAAGTATTTGATCGAATTTTATTTGTTCAAACGATTAAAGGCGAAGCAGTTTCAAAAATAGCTTCCGTGCATGGTGCAATGGGAATGGAAAGTGGTATGATGAAAAAACCAAATGCAAAGATGCAAGATGTGAAAGTTGATAAAGCTCCTGATGGCATTACAATTGCTGAACTATTTAAAAATCGAAATGACTATAAAGATAAAATTGTAACCATCAGAGGAAAAGTTGTTAAGGTAAACAGAAACATTTTGAACTTAAATTGGATTCATATACAGGATGGAACTAAAGATGGTGAGAATTTTGACTTAACTTTAACCAGTGATGATGATGCCCATGTTGGTGATATTATTACCATCAAAGGAAAAGTAGTGCTGAACAAAGATTTTGGAGCAGGATATTCCTATGACCTGATCGTTCAGGAAGCAATAATAAAATAAAAGAGTTAAGTAGCTTTTGGGAAAGCCTCTTTTTTATGAAAGATAAAATGAATTTTTATTAATTACACTGAATAACCTCAGTTTATTTTTTTTCAATTCTTCAAAAAAGAATATCTGTTCACTTTTTTGAAATACTTTATAATTAAAATTTGAAACTTTTTTGGGGCTCAAGCCATTAGAGCAAATTTCAGCATAGGTGTATTCTTTATCAATTTTCATTTCCAACGGTTTTAAAGTGTTAATTACTATTTTTTCGATAAGGTTACCTACATTATTATGGTTTATTTTAAGGTAATCAAAACCATAATAATTTGAAAAATGAAGATAAAATGAAGACTTACCTATTTTCTGTCAAAAAATATGTTTTTTGACGATGATGAGATACCAATGACAAATTTCTACAACAATCTTAATATTAGCGAATTGAAACACAAGGGAAGCCATCCCTCCTTTGTAGACATTTCTGTCGTTTAACATATTTAATTAAAGAATCAACATCGAAGGGATTGCTTCCCTCTTTATACGGACTTTAGGTGCTGTTCGGGCAGCAACCATCATCTCAAGTGCTATGGATTCAAGGGTTTCGGCTTTTAAATCTGTATCGTATTTCATAGGCTTATATACGTGTGTTTTGCATTAATATTCAATAATTTAAAATTAAGAAAAAATAGTTTGTACTTGTCTTTTTAGTGTAGTTTAAAGTTATACCTTTGCAAAATGTTTAAAATTATTATTAACCATTTAAAATCAATTTTTTAAGATGACAAAGTTGACTTCAAAATTGGCGATGGAAATGGAAGATAAATATGGTGCACATAATTATCATCCGTTGCCAGTTGTATTATCAAAAGGCGAAGGTGCCTTTGTATGGGACCTTGAGGGAAAGAAATATTTCGATTTTCTTTCAGCATATTCTGCAGTAAATCAGGGTCATTGCCATCCTAAAATTGTTGATGCCATGGTTGACCAGGCTCGTACTCTTACGTTGACGTCCCGTGCATTTTACAATGACCAATTAGGTCCTTATGAAAAATTCATTACCGAATACTTCGGTTATGACAAAGTACTTCCTATGAACACAGGCGCTGAAGCAGATGAGACTGCTTTAAAAGTTTGTCGTAAATGGGCTTATGAAAAGAAAGGTATTGCTGAAAATCAGGCGAAAATCATCGTTTGTGAAAACAACTTCCACGGTCGTACGATTACCATCGTATCCATGTCTACTGATCCAGACGCTAAAAATAATTTCGGACCTTTCACTCCTGGTTTCGTTACTATTCCTTATAATGACATTGAAGCATTAGAACGTGAATTAGAAGATCCTAATGTTGCTGGTTTCTTGGTTGAGCCTATTCAAGGTGAAGCAGGTGTTTATGTGCCGGACGAAGGATATTTGAAAAAAGCATATGAGCTTTGTAAAGCAAAGAATGTATTATTCATTGCTGATGAGGTTCAAACAGGTATTGCCCGTACAGGTAAATTATTAGCCGTTGAGCATGAAGGTGTTCGTCCTGATATCCTGATTTTGGGAAAAGCACTTTCTGGCGGTGTATTCCCGGTATCAGCTGTTTTAGCTGATGATGAAGTCATGCTTTGTATTAAGCCGGGTGAGCATGGAAGTACCTTTGGCGGTAACCCAATTGCCGGTAGAGTAGCTGTTGCAGCTCTTGAAGTTGTAAAAAATGAAAAATTAGCAGAAAGAGCTGAGTATTTGGGAAAGATTTTCCGCGAAGAACTTGCAAAAGTTGATTCAGAAATGATTGAACTTGTTCGTGGTAAAGGTTTATTGAATGCTGTAGTTATCAAGCCTAAAAATGGTAAAGAAGCCTGGGATGTTTGTGTTAAGATGGCTGAGAACGGACTTCTTGCCAAACCAACCCACGGACATATCATTCGTTTTGCTCCTCCATTGATCATTACTGAAGAACAATTAAGAGAAGCAATTGAAATTATCAAGAAATCTATTCTTTCTTTCGAGTAAACAAGAAAGATAATGCTATAAAAACAGGGTGCTACAAAAAGTAGTACCCTGTTTTGTTTTTTATAAATCCTTGTCATCCTGAGCGAAGCGAAGGAACTCCTATAACTACTTTCTGTCGTTTATTCAAGGAGTTCCTTCGCTTCGCTCAGGATGACAAGCCTTTCAATCAACCTTAAAAAAATCTAAAATTTCCATCTGAATTTCACCCAAAGCTCATCTCCAAGTTCCCACCATCTGTCTTTGACAGTACGGGCAAAGTCATTGGTGTATTTAGTCAGGAACTCACGGCATAGTTTGGATTCTTTACCATTCTTTGCATTTTCTTCATCTTGTTGCTTTAATTCCAAAGCTTTTTTTTCTATGTATTCAATTTCACTAAATAATCGATCTTCATATTCTTTTACTAAAGGCTCAATGATCTTTTTTCCTTCTCCCCATTTGACCATTGCCAAGTGGTTAGCTCTTCTGAAAGCCCATCCGGCAGCATCTCTGCTGAAATGATCCTGATTGTCTATTTTATAGCTCTTTGGCAGATCCAGATTCCCCGCATAAATCGGAAATCTTGGGCTCAACCGAGGTATATCAATTGAGAATAAAAGCCTGCCACCTATTTCATCAGGTAACCAGTCACGTAGTTGAACGACAAAGGAATAAGCACAGTATTGAACTGCGATCGGACGTTCACGATATACGATATCTTTTTTCAATGTATTTAGCATTTTACGTTTATCTCTATCCATCCAGGGATGTACAGAAGGGCTCACAATCGTATCTATAGTTTCCTTACCTTCTTTATCCTTTTTTTTGTTTTCTATTTTGATGTTTCTGATCATTTTAAATTCAGTTCCATCGTAAGTAGTTCTATAAAGAGCTAATACATCTCTGATGTCAACTTTTTTATCCGGTTTTACCTCAATGTTTTCATTACTCCATGCCGTATGTGTATGCATAGTTCCCCATCTGATTGCAACAGTCGTATCTTTTTCAAATTTTTGTGGAACAAATTCCAGCCATGTTCTGTAATAAGCATCACAGGTATGGGCTGTCATGACAGAACCATCCGTACTGGCTTTTTTACCAACCATAATAGAGGTACAACTCTCGTTGTATTCAGGGTCGTCGAATTGAGCAGAAGTTGAAATTGTGAGTAAGGAAATAAAAATTATTCCCAATTTTCTTAGGTGATTCATTTTCATATTTTTTTAAGTCAATAAAATTTTGATCTCAAATGTAAAAAATCTTTGCGTAACAGCTATAACGCAGAGATACGCCAAGTAGAGCAAAGGTTCGCAAAGAAAAAAGCCCACTCGAATAATCGAATGAGCTTTTCTTTTATAATTATGTAAAGAATCTTACTTATCGTCTTTTACTTCTTCGAAATCAACGTCGGTAACTTCATCATCTTTTCCTCCACCTTGTTGTCCTGCATTTGGATCTGCGCCTGGCTGTCCTTGTTGTCCTGCACCAGGTTGTCCTTGAGTATTCTTATACATCTCTTCGGAAGCTGATTGCCAGATTCCATTTAGTTTCTCCATTGCTTTATCAATTGCATCGATATCCTGAGCTTTATGTGCTTCCTTTAGTTCAGCAGCAGCTTTTTCAATCTCTTCTTTTTTCTCAGCAGGAATTTTATCACCGTATTCTTTTAATTGTTTTTCAGTTTGGAATACTAATGCATCCGCAGAATTCAATTTATCGATACGTTCTTTTGCTTTTTTATCTTCCTCTTCATTTGCAGCAGCTTCATCTTTCATTTTTTGGATTTCATCATCTGATAATCCTGAAGATGCTTCAATACGAATATTTTGAGATTTTCCGGTTGCTTTATCTTTTGCAGAAACATTTAAAATACCATTTGAGTCAATATCAAAAGTAACTTCAATTTGAGGGATCCCTCTTGGTGCAGGTGGAATGCCATCTAAATGGAAACGGCCAATACTCTTGTTTTGGTTTGCCATTGGACGTTCACCCTGAAGAATATGAATTTCAACAGAAGTTTGATTATCTGCAGCTGTTGAGAAAGTTTCAGATTTTTTAGTAGGAATGGTAGTATTAGATTCGATGAGTTTAGTCATTACACCACCTAAAGTTTCAATTCCTAATGAAAGTGGGGTAACGTCTAAAAGAAGAACATCTTTAACTTCACCTGTTAAAACACCTCCTTGGATTGCAGCACCTACAGCTACAACCTCATCAGGATTAACGCCTTTTGAAGGATCTTTACCAAAAAATTCTTTTACTACACTTTGAATTGCAGGCATACGGGTTGATCCCCCCACTAACAATACTTCGTCAATATCTGATGGAGACATCCCAGCATCCTTCAATGCAATTTTACATGGCTCTATGGTTGCTTGTACAAGCTCATAAGTTAACTGTTCGAATTGTGATCTGGTTAGTTTACGTACCAAGTGTTTTGGAACACCATCAACAGGCATAATGTATGGAAGATTGATCTCTGTTTCAGCAGAGCTTGATAATTCAATCTTAGCTTTTTCTGCACCTTCTTTCAAGCGCTGTAGTGCCATAGGATCTTTACGAAGATCAATGTTTTCATCTTTGATGAATTCTTCAGCCAGCCAATCAATAATAGCCTGATCAAAATCATCACCACCTAAGTGAGTGTCACCATTGGTCGATTTAACTTCAAATACCCCATCACCTAATTCAAGGATAGAGATGTCAAAAGTACCACCACCTAAATCGAATACAGCAATTTTGCTATCAGATTTTTTCTTATCCAAACCATAAGCTAAAGAAGCAGCTGTTGGCTCATTGATAATTCTTTTTACTGTTAAACCAGCAATTTCTCCAGCTTCTTTGGTTGCTTGTCTTTGAGAGTCACTAAAATAAGCAGGCACCGTAATTACAGCTTCAGTAACTGTTTGCCCTAAATAATCTTCAGCAGTTTTCTTCATTTTTTGAAGAATCATAGCTGAAATTTCCTGAGGAGTATATTTTCGGTCGTCGATTTGAACACGAGGGGTATTGTTATCTCCTTTTATTACCTTATAAGGTACTCTGTTAATTTCTTTTTGTACTCTGTCAAAAGTTTCTCCCATAAAACGTTTGATCGAATAAACAGTTTTTTCAGGATTGGTAATAGATTGTCTTTTTGCAGGGTCTCCGATTTTACGTTCGTTGTTGTCAGTAAATGCAACGATTGAAGGAGTTGTTCTACGACCTTCGCTATTAGGAATTACTACTGGTTCGTTTCCTTCCATTACTGAAACGCATGAGTTTGTAGTACCAAGGTCAATTCCAATTATTTTTCCCATTGTTATATGATTTGTTTTTTACTAATATTTTTTAAGTTGACAGTTTTCTTTGTTCAATGATTATGCCAGTGCATTAATTATTGAGGATATTGATAAATGATTAGTGAATTGAAAAAACAATCCTTAGATGTTCTTTTCTTAAATATAAATAAATCAGGGTTTTATAAGTATTTGAGTTAAGTTCTTAGTGAAAAATCTTTTCGCTGTCAAGCTGTGACAAAAAGACAGCGGAAGCTCAAAAGAGTTATATCAAACTGTAATATTTATTTTAGTCTTTTGTATTTTCTTTTGCGGTGAAGTGAATAAGTGACTCCAATAAGAAAAGTAAAAATGATAGGCGCTCCAACATTGAATAATTTCCATAAATGTTTTTCTTCATCTATTTTAATTTTATCTAAAAGCCTTAACTTTACCTCACGTGTACGGAGGTTTATGAGTTCTGCATCTCCCGCTAAATAAGCAATACAGTTAAGCATGAATTCTTTATTGCCAAAAGTCTGGTTAGTAAACTGATCATAACCTAATGGGAGAGGCTCTTTGGAAGAATTGTGCAATTGGTTTTTTACAAGGTCCCCATCTGAAATAATGATCATTTTAGCTTTTTTGCTAATATTTTTTCTGTGATATTTATCCGTATTTAATCCTTTGGGTGTTTGTCGTCCACTATAAACAGATTTGAAATTCCCTTCTAAAAGTACAGCAATGTTTTTCCTACCTTGATTATAATTGTCCTGATTCTGTTTCCCAATGATTTGTTGGAAGCTAATTGAATTTGGCGTACTGAATAATTTAGTCTTCTCTGAACTGCTGAGCAAAATTGTTTTGCTAACCCCTTTTACCTCTAAGGTATCAATACTACTGATAAATTCGGTTTTAATGGCATTTAAATTTTTTACTATCGGATGTTTTGAAACCGGATGAAGGATAGGAAAAAAGTTCCAGGGGAAAAACTTTATCTGAGCTTGCCCGTTCATTTTACCTGTAGTTAATGGAATAGGTAAGGCATATAAATCCATTACCAGATCGGGGTTTATCCTTATCCCATAAGTAAATAACTGATCTTCCAGATTCAGGTTTTTAGGAAAAATGATTGTAGATTCCTTTCTTTTTAAACTGTCCAGGCTGGCATTCACAGCATCAATTAGCCAGACCACATTTCCTCCATACATAATGAACTGATCGATGATAAACTTATCAGGTTCAGAAAATGAATATTGAGGCTTAGGTATTACCAAAACATCATAAAGAGGTTTGCTATTATCAAGTAAAGAACTTAATCCCTTGCTTAAATTACATTCTGTTAGGAAATATTGTTCATCCAATTCTATAGCAAAATTCACAATTTCAGGATAGTTTAGTTCGCCATGTCCGGTTAAAATTGCAATTTTCTTTTCTTTTTTATCAATTACTTTTTTGATTTGTTGTACCAGTTTGAATTCTAAAGCCTGTACAGAGTTATTAATAACAAGCTCCTGATCAGGAATTCCTATTTGCGTATTTTCCAAACTGGATAAAAATCTTTTTTCCCCATTTGAAACAAGAAAAAATGGGAAAATAATTTGTTGTTGTAATTCATTTTGAATGATGCTGGGTTGAAATCCTTTTTCAGAAAATTTTTTTACAACTTCCAATTGTTCGCTGGAATTTTTCCCTTCAATGGGATCTTCAAACTTAAAATGAATTTGTTTGGATATTGCTTTAAACTCTTCAAGTAATTCTTTTGTTTGAATTTGTAATCTCTTATAAGGTGCGGTAAGATTTCCTTCTAAATAAATTTTAAAATATATTTTCTGATCGATTTTCTTCAGAATATTTTTAGTAATAGGAGATAGGGTATATCTTTTTTCAGCGGTTAAGTCAATTCTGAAATAGTAGGATGTCCCGACAAAAAGTAAAACAATAATAGCCACAACAAGAATTGTGAATTGCTTAATGCTTTTTATTTTTTGTCTTTTCCCCATTTATAATTACCACTTACGAGATTCCAACCTAAGTTTAGTTAAGCCAATAAATAATATGATTAAGCTTATGAAGTAGATTATATCTCTGCTGTCGAGTACTCCCCTGCTGATAGATTGATAATGAGCTTCTATTCCTAAACTATGTACAAATAATTGAGTGCTTCCCTGTTCAAATAATCCGCTGAATAGGTAAAAGCCTAAATAAATAAATCCGCAAAAGAATACAGATAGGATAAAAGCCACAATCTGATTATCCGTTAGAGAAGAACAAAATAAGCCTATAGACATAAAGCTTCCACCTAACAACAATAATCCTATAAATGAACCCCAGTATTCTCCCGAATCAATATTCCCTTTCGGGATACCTAATTGATATACTGAAAAATAATATATGATCGTCGGAAGTAAAGAAAATACAATCAGAAGAAAACCTGCCAGATATTTTGCAATAATAATTTGCAAATCGCTTAATGGCTTCGTAAAAAGAATTTCCAGGGTTCCATTTTTTTCCTCTTCTGCGAACAAACGCATGCTTACAGCCGGAACCAGGAAAAGAAAAACAAATGGAGCAATGTCGAATAATCCTTTCAGGTTTGCATAGCCATATTCCAATACATTATAATTCCCTGGGATTACCCATAGAAATAAGCTTACTGTAAGTAAAAAAACAATAATTACCAAATAAGCTGTTACAGAATTAAAATAACTAAGAATTTCCTTCTTTAGTAATGCAGACATTTTTAGAATTTGATATTGCTAATTTAAGAATTATTGGAAACTGCCGTGGAGAAATAAAATTGTGATTAGTCTTCAAATTCTATCATGATAGAATCATTCAATGATATTCCCAGTAAACTACTCGCATTGCCATGGTTGATTGCAACTTCCAAATGTTTGTTCGATCCGAAAATAACCACAATCTCTCCAACCGGGACATCATTGTATGATTGCTGAATCTTATGAACTTCCTCACCTCTTAATAAAACTTTATACTTTCGTCCTTTACCAACCGATTTGAACAATTCTTCGGTAATATTGGTAATTATATTTTCATAAGTATCAATATAAATTGCCATCCCTTTAATTGTATTATTACTGATCGCCGGTTTAAAAGGAATTTTTACATTGATTTCATTTTTTTGACCTCCTAATTTTTCTATTGGTTTATTATTGAGTATATGCATGGCAGCTTTAACAAATCTGTCACGAGTAGAAAAAGTAAAATAATCTGAATCCTGAGGAATTTCCAATTCTATAATTTTTTCAGGTTTTTCATCAAAAATCATGGAGAATATTCCATTGTCTGCTCCTATGAAATAATGTCTTTTATGTTGAATTATAAGATGAGGGCACTTATCAGACTCTTCGGTACTGACTCCTAAGATATGAATAGTGCCTTCCGGGAAATTCTGATAACAATTTTTGAAAATGAAAGCCGCCTGTTCAATACTGAAAGGGGTGATTTGGTGTGAAATGTCAACTATGTTTAAGTCTGGTTTTTGGCTGTAAATTTTACCTTTTACTGCCGCCAGATAGTGATCTTTTAATCCCCAGTCTGTTGTTAAAGTGATAATTAACATATGAATTAATCAAAAATTACAGTTTCCCGTTAGAAAATTACTTAATTTTGCTCTTCAAAATTAAGAAAATTTAGGGTCGGAAATTTTTAGAAGCTGATTTTTTATAACCCATGCCAATGAATGAAAAAATAATCCGTTTGGATGACTATAATCCACTTGAAATTTTAGGGGTAAATGATGTCTATTTGGATTTGTTCAGAAAAAATTTTGTCAAAATGAAAGTCATTGCCCGTGGAAATGAAATCAAAATTATGGGAGATAAGAATGATATCGCTTTTTTTGAGAAGAAATTCAATCTTGTACTGTTAATGTATGATAAGTTTGGAAAGCTTACGGAAACAGATGTGCAGCAAATTCTTCAAAATGGAGATAATGATATTCCTGTAGATTCTAAGCAGCCTGATGTTTTGGTTCATGGTAGAAACGGCATGTTAATCAAAGCCCGTACGGAGAATCAGCAAAAAATGGTGAATTGTATGGCAAAGAATGACTTATTGTTTGCCATAGGCCCTGCCGGAACAGGAAAAACTTATACTGCTGTAGCTTTGGCAGTAAAGGCTTTAAAAAATAAAGAGGTCAAAAGAATTGTTCTTACGAGGCCTGCAGTTGAAGCTGGTGAGAACCTGGGGTTTCTTCCGGGCGATTTAAAAGATAAGCTGGATCCTTATTTACAGCCTTTATATGATGCTTTAAGGGATATGCTTCCTACGCAAAAATTGCTTTCTTACCTGGAAGACGGAACTATTGAAATTGCACCTTTGGCATTTATGCGGGGAAGGACACTGGGAAATGTATTTGCAATTCTTGATGAAGCACAAAATGCAACAAATAACCAGTTAAAAATGTTCCTTACCCGTATGGGAAGAGCTTCAAAGTTTGTAGTAACGGGAGATATTACTCAGATTGATTTGCCAAAAAATCAATCTTCCGGATTATTACATGCACAAGATATATTAAAGAACATAAACGGAGTTTCTTTTATTCATCTTGGGAAAAAAGATATTATTCGTCATAAGTTAGTGAATGATATTGTTCAGGCTTATGAGAAAGGTTCAGATTCGAAATAATGAATATAATTTTTTTTAACATAAAAACTATAACAGATGAAAAATGCCATTGTAAAAACTGATTTTAACTTTCAAAACCAAAAGAGCGTTTATAAAGGTAAAGTAAGAGATGTTTATAACATCAATGACGAGCTATTGGTAATGCTTGTAAGTGATCGTATTTCTGCTTTTGATGTAGTCCTTCCTGAAGGAATTCCTTATAAAGGGCAAGTATTGAATCAAATTGCTGCTAAATTTTTGGATGCTACTGAAGACATTGTTCCAAACTGGAAACTTGCTGTGCCGGATCCAATGGTAACTGTTGGCCGTTTATGTGAGCCATTTAAAGTTGAGATGGTAATTCGTGGCTACCTTTCAGGTCATGCATGGAGAGAATACAAACAAGGGAAAAGAGAACTTTGTGGAGTTTCAATGCCTGAAGGAATGAAAGAAAATGACAAATTCCCACAACCAATTATTACTCCAACTACTAAAGCTGAGGTTGGACATGATGAAGATATTTCCAGAGAAGAAATTTTGAAACAAGGCTTGGTTAGTGAAGAAGATTATATCAAATTGGAAGAGTATACCAGAGCTATTTTCCAGAGAGGAACAGAAATGGCTGAAAAAATGGGATTGATTCTGGTAGATACTAAATATGAGTTTGGTAAAGTAGGCGATCAAATTTATTTAATAGACGAAATTCATACTCCGGATTCTTCTAGATATTTCTATAAAGAAGGATATCGGGAAAGGCAAGATAATAATGAAGCTCAAAAACAATTATCTAAAGAATTTGTTCGTGAGTGGTTGATGGCAAATGGATTCCAGGGTAAAGAAGGACAAGAAATACCTGTAATGCATGAAGCTTTTGTGAATTCGGTTTCAGAACGCTATATTGAGCTGTTTGAAAATATAACAGGCGATAAATTCAGCAAAGCAGATGATTCAGATGTATTAAAACGTGTTGAAGAGAATATCTCAGCTTATTTAGCAGATCATTATCAATAAGAGCTGTTTTAACATAAGAAAAAGGACAGCCGGGTTGGCTGTCCTTTTTTGTTAAC
This sequence comes from Bacteroidales bacterium, assembly GCA_028280405.1. Lineage (GTDB taxonomy): Bacteria > Bacteroidota > Bacteroidia > Bacteroidales. The sequence continues at coordinate 48,583 of JANQLW010000013.1, read as the reverse complement.
GGGGCTGTGTGAATTTTACTAAATATGATATGACTATAGGCGAGCTTTTGTTTTAACGAAGAAAAGTTCTTAATTTTCATTTTTCGATACCATAGACCTTGACATCGAATTGTGAAAAATTTTATATAAATAATAATCCGATTCCCAAACGTTTTTTGTTTTATCGTTTTCATAATAATATTGAAATAGTTTATCAATTACCAAGGCCGAATGATCCGGATAGTTTACGTTGACAATTTTATCAGATTTTAACCAGTGGTCGATTTTGTGAATATATCTTGAACTAAATTCAGGAATGAATGGAACACCCATGCTTTTCAATGCCAAAGCATTACATTGTTGCTCATATTGTGATTTCATGGGGATGACCATTAACTTTTTTCTTAGAAACAATGCTTCCGCAGGTCCTTCAAATCCTGCCCCACATAATGCTCCTGTAGAAGTAGATAGGCTTTTTAAGTAATCTTGCCTGGATATTGGACGAATCAATACATTCCTAACTTTTAACTCATCTTTACAGTGTTTGGAGAAAACCTCCCAGGCAGTATCCTGAAAGCATGTCAAAATTTCAATTAAAGTATGATCGTCATAAGATGGTAAATAAACCGTATAATGTTTGTTCTTGACTGCTAATAATTTTCTTATTTCAGAGTTAATAACGGGTGTTAATATATTATCTCCGGTTGCTTTAAAATGTAATCCAATGTTTTTAGAGAAAGGAGCATAGTGTTTCAATATTAGCCTCGATAGCATATTGTATTTTCTGGGTTTTGGAAAAGCCGGATCCAATACAGCTGATTGATGGCTTAAACCATAACATGCTTTCCCTCTTAATTTACATGCCCATGAAGTTATAGGTTCAAAGTCACTAATGATGATATCATATTTTTTTATAGGTAATTTAAATACATTCTTAAAAAATAAATACGGATTTGATTTGATGAAAGTATCATAAAAGTTAATATCTCCATTTTTCCCAAAGGTAAATCCAAGGCCTTTGAACCTATATTTTATAGGGTGATCTATATTTATATCATATTGCCATCCACTGATTAATACATCAACTTTCCCTCTTTTTTTTAATTCAGGAATAATTTCCCTGGCTCTGCTAACATGGCCATTTCCCGTTCCTTGTATGCCAAATAATATTTTCATTCAATACTTGATTTGAAACAAAAATAAAGCGGGTATATTTCAGGAGCGTTACGTTAGTATTAATACTCAGTTAATTAAGTATGAATGCAAAGTCGTAAATAATAAAGGTTACAGACATATAAGTTATGTGAAATTTTTAGTACATTTGAATTTATTTAAAATGATTATAAATTATGAATACACCACATAAAGTAAATTATTATTACGCCTTACTACTAATATTTATGGGAACATTTGGATTGTTTGCCAGATATAGTACTGAAGGAGACTGGCAATTAACTTCTTTAATTCCTGCATTTTTCGGTATTGCTTTACTTCCGTTAACTAAAGGAATTAAAAATGATAACTCGGTAATTGCTCATATTGCTGTTGCAATTACCTTAGTTTTAGCATTTGTAACAACTTTTATGTTCATTAAAGGATGGGAACCGGAATTTATTTTTAGCCGAAAGTTTTTCATCATGCTTATTGTTGGTTTATCTTCTTATATAGTATTGGCCATTTACGTAGCTGGCTTTATTGATAAAAAGAAAGCAAAATAGTTCTTCAATTATTTGATAGAGGTTTATCAAAGCGTATTTTTGCACTAAAGTTTTAAATGATTTATTGAATGAATGCTTATCCAGCGAACCTGAATGCTCGAAAATTCTATTTCAATGATACTTCTTTTAATGTATTGATGAAAAAAAGAATTTATCATGTATTATTAATTGCCAGCGCTTATGATACCTTTATTTTAGAAGATGATGGTCGTATAGATGAGCAGATCTTTAATGAATATGTTAGCCTTAACTTAAGATATCCTCCACAGTTTATTCAGGCTTCTTCACAGGAAAAAGCTTTTGAAATTCTGGAAGAAGAAAACATCGATCTGGTGATCACTATGTTGAGTGCTGAAGAGAGAGATACTTTTGAACTTGCTTCAAATATAAAAGCCAAATATTCTGATATACCTATTGTTGTCCTAACTCCTTTTAGCAGGGAAGTTACAATAAAGATTGATCAGGAAGACCTGAGTAATATTGATTATATATTTAGCTGGTTAGGAGATGCTGATATTTTATTGGCAATCATTAAGCTTATAGAAGATAAAATGAATGTTGAACAGGATGTTGAGCAGGTTGGTGTTCAAACCATTATTCTGGTAGAAGATTCCATACGGTTTTATTCAAGTTATTTGCCCAATATTTATAAGATAATTTTTAAGCAGTCTAAAACTTTTATGACAGAAGGCTTGAATGAACACCAGCAAATGCTACGTATGAGAGGAAGACCTAAAATTTTACTTGCAACTAATTATGAAGAAGCCCTTGAGTTCTATGAAAAGTATAAAAAGAACCTTTTAGGGATCATTAGTGATATTAGCTATAAAAGAAATGGTGTTACAGATAAGCAAGCTGGTATAAAGTTATGTGAAAAGGTTAAAAAAGACGATAGGTTTGTACCATTATTGCTTCAATCTTCAGATACTGAAATGGCTCAAATAGCCAAAAAAATGAAAGTGGGTTTTATTAATAAAAACTCTAAAACACTTTCTATAGAACTTAGAAATTTTATCCGAGAGTTTTTTGCTTTTGGTGATTTTGTGTTTATTGATCCGGATACCAATAAAGAAATTGCAAGAGCTTCTGATTTAAAGGCATTGCAGGAAATCATTTTTCCTATTCCCAATAAATCTCTGGAATACCATATTCAACGTAATCATTTATCCAAATGGATGCGTGCCCGTGCATTATTCCCATTAGCAGAAATGTTGGTTGACCTTCGTCAGGAAGATTTTGTAGATATTGATGATAGTAAGCGATTTATTTTTGATGCGATCGGAAGTTTTCGATTGAATAAGGCAAGAGGAGTAATTGCACAATTCTATAGGGATCGTTTTGATGAATACCTGACCTTTACCCGAATTGGAGAAGGCTCTATTGGAGGTAAAGCCCGTGGACTGGCATTTCTTGATTCTCTAATTAAACGAAACCAACTATTTGACAAATACGAGGATACCGTTGTAACCATTCCGAGAACAGTTGTATTGAGTACGGATATTTTTGATGAATTTATGGAAGAGAATAAGCTGCATAAGTTCGCATTATCTGAGTTAGGTGATGAAGAAATTCTCCGGCACTTTGTAGAAGCCCGGCTTCCATTCCGTATTCATGAAGATTTATACACCTTTATTTCTTATGTAAGAAGCCCAATAGCCGTACGTTCTTCAAGCTTACTTGAAGATAGCCACTATCAGCCATTTGCCGGCATATATTCTACTTATATGATCCCAAATGTGGAAAATGATGATCGCCTCATGATTGAAATTTTAAGCAAAGCAATAAAGAGTGTATATGCTTCGGCATTCTTTAAGGATAGTAAAGCATATATGACTGCAACTTCCAATGTAATTGATGAGGAAAAAATGGGAATTGTTTTGCAGGAGGTTTGTGGTGAGCAATATGGCGATCGGTTTTATCCTACACTATCAGGAGTAGCCCGTTCAATAAATTTTTACCCCATAGAACCTGAAAAACCGGAAGATGGAATTGCAAATGTTGCACTAGGCCTGGGTAAGTATATTGTTGATGGCGGACAGACCTTGAGGTTTTCTCCTAAGTTCCCCAAAAAGGTATTACAAACAAGTAGTCCGGAGTATGCTTTGCAGCAAACACAAAAAAGTTTTTTTGCATTGGATATGGATCCGGAATGTTTTTCTGTTTCTATAGATGATTCCAATAACCTGAATAAGCTTAGAATTAAAGAAGCTGAAAAAGATAATTCGATAAAATATATTGCCTCTACTTTTGATATGCAGAATAATATTGTGAGAGATGGCATCAACCATGATGGTAAAAAAATCATTACTTTTTCAAATATATTAAAACATAATACATTCCCATTAGCCGAGATTTTAAGTGATGTACTGGAAATAGGGCAGAGGGAAATGGGTAAACCCATAGAGATTGAATTTGCAGTAGAACTGAATCGTCCTAAAAATGAGCCCAAAATTTTCAATTTGTTACAAATCAGGCCTATTGTTGATAATAATCAAACCATTGGTGAAGATTTGTCTGGTATTAAGCATGAAGATACGATCATTTCTGCTAATTCAGCATTAGGGAATGGGATTATTAAAGATATCAGAGACTTTGTTTATGTGAAACCGGAAACATTTGATTCTGTAAATAATCCGGAGATTGCATTGAGAGTTGGAAAAATAAATGATAAATTCCTTGAAAAGAAATGCCCTTATATTTTAGTTGGCCCCGGAAGATGGGGTTCCAGCGATCATTGGCTGGGAATTCCTGTAAAATGGCCACAGATTTCCGGTGCACGTGTAATTGTTGAATCCGGACTTACAGACTATAGAATTGATCCAAGCCAGGGAACACATTTCTTCCAGAACCTTACTTCATTCAGGGTAGGATATTTTACAATAAACCCCTATAAAAATGATGGATACTATGATATAGATTTCCTGAATAAACAAGAAGCTGTTTATGAAGATGAGTTCATCAGGCATATCCGCTTTGAAAGTCCGTTAACTGTAAAAATTGATGGTAAAAAGAATATGGGAGTTATTTTTAAAGAAGGCCTGGAATAACATCCTCTGTTTATTGATCGTGATAAGCCTAAATAAAAAAAGCCCTGAGAAACTCAAGGCTTTTAAGGTATTAGTAAATCACACTAGCATTGCGGTAACCAGGTAAATCTTTATACCAATCAGGGTAGTTAACGCCGTTGCTTTGCGCCCACTCAGCAAAATGTAAGTAGGCGCCAAGAATTAATTGTTTTTCAACCGGATAATCAAATGTTTCAGGAATATGAATTCCCCATGGCAGATTATCTTTAGTTAAATAATATCTGTTAATATTAGGCTGAGAGTCATCAGCAAATGTTCCGAAATATGCAGGGTCATGCAAATCTGTAGGTGCGTAGTTTGGTAAATGTACTTCCATTCCACGTTTTTGGTCAACAACTATGAATGGGTTGAAATTACCTATATCAAGATCTGCAAATTTTACACTGTTACTTTTAAATTCAATAGTTAAAGTAATTATTTCAGGTTCAACATAAGGTGCTGGAGGATAGGTGTTTACTCCAATGCCTGATCCAGGGTGTTGCATGATTCTGTAAGCGTCATCATAAACAATGAAAGTAGCTTTTGACTGACCGCTTTCCACGCCATTAGCAGCTATATTAAATACATTAGTAGCTTGAATGTCGTAGCCACTTACACTTTGAATATCACTTGCATCAACATTAGGAAATGTAAATCCGAATCCATTGTGAAGTTCAGCTCCAAAAGCACGGATTTTAAATGAGGCTATAATGGTTTCTATATATTCCTGATTATCTTTCTGTACTTCAAAATCGTATTCAATAACTAAATCATTAATATCGTAATCACCTTTTCCAGGCCATAAATCTTCATAGGCTAAAGTACCGGTGAAATCTTCTGGTTCCGGATCCGGGTCTGGATCTTCATTTGGATCACAATCAGGCCCTTGGATCATACATTCGTATTCTTTATTTCCGCCTGCGTAGAATGCTACTTTTACAGGTTTAATATCATAATGGCCATTTAAAACAAATGTAAACTCTACCGGCCCTTCATTTAAATCTATTTCTTTTTCCCATTTTACTCCATGAATATTCAGATAATCGGCTATTTGTCCATTATGGTTAGCACTTATTAACTGATCTTCACTTTGGCAAAGTTCTAAAATCCATTTTTTAAGTTTGTGGTCAGCTTCTTCACCAGTTACTTCATATTTCCATGTAGAAGTTCCATCATTGTTTTCAGTCATTTGAACTAATTCAAATTTATATCCTTTGAAGGTAGCCACATCATCACTTGAGTTATCATCACAATATTCGCCATCATCGTCATCAACACAACTCAATTCTTTATCCCAATGAAAATCTATACCCTCAATATCAGATTCATACTCTACAAGAACTTCAGTTGTGAGATTTACAGGATCAAGTTTGAAAAACTTATAGTCATCGGCGGCATATAAGAATCCATTAGGATGTGCTGCTAAAGATTCAACTTTCAAGGAACCTTCAATATCCATTACTTTAACAATATCTCCACTTGGGAATGAATTGAATTTCCATAATTCACTTTCTCCACCTGTATTATTTGTATAAAGCAGGTAAACTACATCATCCGTACCTATAGTAAGCCCACTGGTATAGAATTGCTGATTTAAAGTTGCAACCTGTGTTACACTTCCATCCGTTTTATCAATTCTGTAAACCTTTTCAGAACGTACACCTATTCCGTATAAGTCTCCATCAATGAAAGTAAGGTTGGTAATTTTATTGTTATTGCCAGTTATGCCTGTATTTCCAATATATGTAGCATTTACAGCTGTGTTTTCATCTTTATCTAATTCAGAATAAGGAATTTTATAAAGCTTAGATGAATTTTTTACATTAATAAAGTATAGATCTCCATTATCATCGATAGCTAGTGATTCCATATCTTCAGCATCTTGTAAGCCTTCAATATCTCCTTCTGTATAAACACTAACAGGGTCTTCATCTATTTTTATATAGTATAGGTTTCCGGGATTATTGTCATCAAGAGCCCACATTGTTAAACAGCCAAATTCTACATCATCATCACCATTTTCAGAGCATTCCAAAAGATCTCCACCATTTTTACTGGTACCAGCAGTAATTGTAAAATCTCCTGATGTCATACCTACATAAATTGGTTGTGAACAACTTGTATGAATTTTTGTATTTAAGCTTTCATTCACATAGATTTCAATTTCAGTGGTTTGCTTGGTTTTCCCTTTGTCAAGAAATTCAGTAGAAAATGTAAAGGTGGTTCCATTTGAAACTCCTACTTCAGTGGTTAGCTTATGTTTCTTTCTTTTTGTGTAAACTTCAACAGTGTTTACTCCATTACCGTTATATTGTAGAGATAAAGAAGTCATTTTTCCATCACAACCACCACAATCATCATCGTCATTTTCCCCATCTTTATAAATAGAAGAGTTGATATCATAAACAACAGTATTACTTCCAATATAAGTTGTTTTGGCTTTATAATCCTCTCCTAAACCATATTTTAGCTGTAAACCATTCTCATAAGTCGGAACGGTAATTTTTGTTTTTAATATATTAGATCCATCAGAAGGATGACCTTTAAAATATAATTTCTTTCCATCTTCAGATAAGATGTATAAAATACGCGAAAAGTCATTTTCCGGAAGTGTAATTTCAACATCCAATGTTTTCGTCATTTTCCAATCGAAAGAGTCACTGATGGTGAGATCTTCCATGGAAGTCACGGTAGAAGGATCTGAGGGAACAATAGCATCATTCTGTTGTTTATTGTCGACAGCCTCCTCAAATTTTTGACAGGAAGCAAAGAATAATCCTGCAATTACGAGTAATGTGATTCGTTTTTTCATGTTTGCAAATATTTATTGATAAAGAGGCGTTTTTTTATTAATTATATTCGCAATACATGTTCCATTTGATTCCAAATCCTTTGTACGCTTTGGTATTAAAGAAAAGTGTGAAAGTAGGGAATTATGAGGTTTGTCCCAAAATGGGAAAGTCTTCTTATAAAAAGATTGAAAATTATTAAGGAGTAAGGGTTGATTTGTTACTTAAATTTGAAGAATAGCTTTCCGGTTTCAGTGATAAATTGTTCATGTTGATGTACAGTCAGACAAGAGTGAACAGGAATAACCGCAACAATATCTCCAATATTAATATTTTTAATAAGTAATTCATCCAGTTGTATAATCCCATGTTCCTGGGAAGTTGAAACTAATGGATAAAATTCATTCAGGAGTTCCCAGTCATATTCATTTAATAGGGCTAATTTTCCAAAACAATTTATATTGTTTATTTGGATTTGTTCTTTTGAGAAATGAATTCCGCCCCCATATATTACAATCTGATTTCTGTCTTCGTGTTTTGCAACAACCGGGCAGGCTAATACTGAGGCAATATTAGATTCTTTGCAAACTCCAAACTCAGATTGCATCAGATCATAAAAAATAAAATTTCCCGGCCTGATTTCATCTGCATGAGAGAAATCATCCATGATACTATGTGAAGGTGTATCTCCAACTGAAATAATAAGTTTAGGAAAAGGTTCTTTATATTTTTTTCTTAATGCATGTAACTTATTAATCGCATTCTGATAAATATTTTTTATTTTTTCTTTTGAGCTGGATTTATAGGTATTTCCACTATGCGTTAAAAAACCTTCCAACTGGCATTTTTTTGCTTTGACAAAACCTTCAACTAATTGGTCAATTTTTTCAATATTTTCAATCGGAATACCTGTACGGTGATATCCGGTGTCTATTTTAATAAATGCACCAACATTATGTTTTAATTTTTTCTCAGCAATTTCTAATACTTCCAGAGATTCAAACAAAAGGTTTAGTTTTACTTTTTTGGCCAGACTATTAATTCTGTTTATCTCTAAAATGTTTAATGGAAATGCAATCGTAATGTCATTCCAGCCATCTTCTGCAAAATAATCGGCCATTTGTACAGATGAGACTGTGATCTTTTTTACACCAAATTTTCTGAACCAATTTCCAACTTCATGTGATTGATGAGTTTTAAAATGTGGCCTGAAGGTTACTCTATTCTGAAAAGCTTTCTGGGCCATCCTTCGGATATTGGCTTTACAAATTTTTTTATTTATAACTAAAGTTGGTTGTTGGATAAGCATGCCCAAAATTACTAATATTTGATAATTATTCTTCTAAAATTGTACTCATTTGTTTTAATATGAATAATATAATTCCCGGAAGGGATATTCTCATATATTTTCAGGCCTATGACTCCATTAGCAGATTCAAAACTTCTGGAAATAATTTTTGTTCCATTCATTTTAAAAATTTCAACTAAAATATTTTGAGGTTCTGTTAGGGCAATATGAATATTGATCTCATCCGTAAACGGATTTGGTGTCAGCACCAGTTTCCTGTTTTCATCCGTAAAATTCGGATCTTCAGGATCAATGATAATGTCATCATTAATTCCAACGGAGCAGGATGTTAAAGAGGAATCAGATTCAAATCTTAATTGAGCCGGAATTTTATGTTCATCTAAATTGTTTGGATAACCAATCGATGGCCAGGGCAGATCATCAGGCCAAAAATCAGGAATAGAATCTAAAAATAAAGAATTAACAGTTAGATTACTGGTATTTTCAGGAATGGTAAGGTTGAATTTATTATTCCCATATTCGAAATGATCATTTCCATTTAATTCATAATTTCCAAAAGGGAATCCTGGTTTTGTAAGTTCATTTCCAATATAATTTTGATAAGATGTTTCTAGTATTGGATCAGAAGTAATTGATATTCCATATAATTCAGCCCGATTTCGAAGAAAAGTATTGTTTGGTCCGGCAGGTCCCCAGAAATGATCTGTGAATATATTTTGAACTACATTGCCTTCAAATAAATTAGCATAAGGATAATGGCCATGAAGAGAAATATCCCCGCTTAAATCCGAAACTGGTTCACTTCGATTGGGCTCTCTGGAATAATTATAGGCAAATACATTTCCGTTAGCCCCTTCCTTAACCATCATGGCATGTCGCAAAAATTTAAAAATATTGTTTTGAATTAAACATTCTCCAGTATGTTGGTTTAAAGTAACTCCATATCCATTGGTATTGGAACCATCGTACTTGAATGCATGATGAATGTATGAGCCCTCCACCAGAATATTAGAACTTGAACGAATAAAAATGTGGGAACCGGAACTGACATTACTCTCAATACCACTTACTTTACAATTGACCGCATAGTTGAAATAAATATTTGATCCTCCGGCTAAAGCCGGTTCATCAGTTCTTTGGATATAGATGCATTCTATTGCACTATTTAGAACAGGGTTAATTTTTCGAACCACTAAATTCAAACTGGTGTCATAGTTTAATCTTAATGCACTGTTGATATAAATAGTGTCATTTAAATATCTTTTTACAGAAAGAATTTGACCTACACTATTTTGTGCCCATTCAGCTGGTTTCGTATCCCACGAACCATTGTCTTGCTTAAGTTCAATATAATCTCCTGCTTGCAGATTTATATTTTCTTTTAAAGTGAGTTTTTCAGACCCTTTATGAAAACCAGTTTCAACTTTAATAAATGCTGAAGCTTGATCTTTTGATAATGTAATGCAATGATTATTAATGTTTCCCAAATCAAAATATAGTTTAGTACTGTCGGAACTGGCACCTCTTAAAATAACATTGGATGAAATTGAAATTGAATTTTTAAACAAATATTCACCAGGGGGGAAATAGAATATTCCGGCATCTTCACCTAAATCTGCCAATGCTGAGTTGAAAGCTGCTGTATTATCTGTTGTATTATCAGCGACTATTCCATAGTCCAAAACATTTAAAATCAGCTCAGGTTCTGAAATTTTATGAATTAAACCGACATGGCTCCAATCTACAATCCGTACAGGGGGAATGTTTTGTCCAAAACCAACTGAGTTTATGAATAAAAGTGATAATATGAAAGTACAGATTCTCATGGCTTAACCTTCTTATTCAAAATTAATCTAAATAATTGAATATGTAAAGGTTTTTCTTAATTTGCGTTCATAAACTTTTATTATGAAAGCAAAATATATTTATTTAAGTCTAATATGGGTTTTCATTGCCTGTAATAATACACCTGAAGAATATTTCATTACTGAAAAAATTCAGTATGATGTTAAGATCAATAATGTTCAAAAGGATTATGATCCCTGGATTGAAAATATAAATGAAACAGAAAGAGAAAAATTGGTACAATCGATGTTTAATGCTGTTTATAGCGGTAAAAAAACAGCTTATGATTACTTTAATAAACCTCTGAAATTAGAAGAAGTTAAGAGTTTAGGAGTCGACACCATTTATAAGACACTCAAGAGAACCCGCCCGCCTTATGAGGATTATGATACTATTATTGTAAATAAAATTTCTGTAAAAGATGTGAATAAGATCCGTTTTCTTGAAAGCTGGACGATGGATGAATCGAAACTGGTTATTTCTAAAAAAATAATTGCTATAGCTCCCGTTATTGACAAATATGATATTCATGGAAATTTAGTGGGCCGGCAACCATTATTTTGGATATATACGGATTAATTCTCATTTGTATTGAGATGAATAGTATTTTTGCATCATTTTAGAAAAAGATGGAATATCAGTATCATACATTGAAGAATGGAATTCGGCTTGTACACCTTTTTAATAAGAAAGAAGTGGCACATTTTGGTATTATTATAAATACCGGAAGCCGTGATGAGGCCGAAGATGAAAGCGGAATGGCTCATTTTATCGAACATGTTATTTTCAAAGGCACTAAGAAGAGAAAAGCCTATCATGTTCTTAGTCGCTTAGAGCATATAGGCGCAGATCTGAATGCCTTTACGACTAAAGAAGAAACCAGCATATATGCATCTTTTCTAAAAGGATATTACGAAAGAACTCTTGAGTTAATTGCAGATATTACTTTTAATTCAATTTTTCCTGAAAAAGAAATCGATAAGGAAAAAGATGTCGTATTGGATGAGATCAATTCTTATAAAGATTCTCCGTCTGAATTGATTTTTGATGATTTTGAAGAATTATTATATGATGGGCATCCCATTGCAAGAAATATACTTGGAACCCCTCAAAGTGTAAAAAGTTTTACCAAAGAGAAAATTCAAAAATTTATCAGAAACAACTACCATACAGATCAAATGGTTATAAGTTCTGTGGGTAATATTGAGTTCAAAAAATTGGTTAAGCTGGTTGAAAGATATTTTGGAGATATTCCTGAGAACCTTAGACAATATAAAAGAAAAAGGATGATCCCCTATGAGCCTTTAAAGAAAACGATGAGTAAGCGAACTTACCTGTCTCATGCTTGTTTGGGTAATATTGCTTATCAACGAGATCACGAACAAAGATTAGGCCTGGTGTTGTTAAATAACTTGCTGGGAGGCCCTGGCCTGAATTCCAGGTTGACTCTGGCAGTTCGGGAGAAGCATGGTTATACTTATGATATTGAATCTCACTATCAGCCTTATTCTGATACGGGATTGTTTTGTATTTATTTGGGTACAGATAAAGATTATCTTGAAAAATCCATTCGTTTGGTAAAAAAAGAATTAAACCTGTTAAGAAGAAAAAAATTAGGAAGCCTTCAATTGCAAAGAGCTAAACAACAAATTATAGGCCAGCTTGCTATCTCATTGGAATCCAATGTTACTGAAATGTTGTCTATGGGTAGAAGTTTATTACAGCTTAACAAGGTAGATAGTATCAGAGAAATTCATGAAGCTATTGAGGCTATTTCAGCAAATCAATTGCAGGATATTGCTAATGAAATATTTGACCCGAAACAATTAAGTCTGTTGGTATATAAAGGAGAATAATATGCATGAAGATTTAGAAAGATATGCTCAAAATCACAGTACAGCAGAATCGGATGTGTTAAAAGAATTGAACCGGGAAACCCATTTAAAGGCTTTAATGCCACGAATGTTATCCGGAGCTCTTCAGGGAAAGTTGCTTGAAGCTATCAGTTGCATGATTCGCCCGAAGCAAATTCTGGAAATAGGAACATATACGGGTTATTCTGCTATTTGCCTTTCAAAAGGCTTAAGGGTTGACGGACTGATTCATACTATTGAAAAAAATCCTGAACTGGAACATATCTCGTCAAAGTATTTTAAAAAGGTCGGAATAGAACATCAGGTAAAGTATTATTCAGGAAAGGCATTAGATATTATTCCAACCATAAATGAGAAATTTGATCTGGTGTTTTTGGATGCTGATAAGAATAACTACCTGAATTATTATCATTTGATATTTGATAAACTTAATTCGGGTGCTTTTGTTTTGGCGGATAATGTTTTTTGGTCGGGGAAAGTTCTTTCTAAACCTGATCCAAAAGATAAAGAAACAATAGGTATTATAGAATTCAATGATTTTATACAGCAGGATGACAGAGTGGAAAATGTAATGCTTCCTGTCCGGGATGGATTAAGCTTGATCAGAAAGAAATAGGAGACTGTCCAAAAAGTCAGGGTGTGAATTTACTTGCAAAATTCTTCAAAAGATAAAATGCATCTATTTAATCAATTAACCATTCACGCCCTGACTAAAGATCAATTTTTTAACACTTTTGACAGCCTCTTATTTAGTATGGGGGGGTATGTAAGGAGTCCCAGATTTCTTTAAAGTTTCAGATGAACCTCAATGGTAAAGTCATCATAAATAAGCTTATCGCCTAAGTTTTTGAAAAATGATTTAGAGCCATATTTTACATTATACTTTGAACGGTCAACTGTAATTTTCGATTTTAACATATTGTCTTCTTTCATTACATTAAAATGCACAGGCTTTGTAATTCCTTTGATGGTTAAGTTTGCATGAACATGAGCCTTGTTATCCTTGAACTTGGATTCTTCCGTGATTTCTAATACTGCTTCCGGGAATTCATCAACAGAAAAGAAATCGTCAGATTTTAAATGATTTTCGAGTTTAGCACGGTATTTTTCATTGGAAATATCTTTATTAACCATGCTTTTCATATCGATCACAAATTTTCCGCTTTTGATTTTACTTTTATTCATTTTTAAGGTTCCACTTTTCAGATAAATGATTCCATCATGCGAACCGCCAACTTTTTTCCCTTCCCATTTCAGCTTTGAATTTTCTTTGTTAAAAGTATAGGATTGTGCTATTAATACAGAGGTTGTAAATACTAAACCTGCTATCATTAAATACCTTAATGTTTTCATTTTGTTTTGATTTTATTTAAATACCTGAGTTTTTAATTTAGAATAATTAAAAATAATATAAATACACCCAATAATTTTTTAATGTTTGTTAAAAAAGGGTTAAATAATGTGAGTTCGATCTAAGCCGGGTTTATTAAAATTGAAACAGTAATTTTTTTTACATCGAACTTACGTTAAATAAGATTTAAGTGTTAAAATAATGTAAAGATTCTTGATAAAATAAAAAGTTAAGCTCTTGTTTTAGCGATTAATAAAAAATATATATTTGCACGCGATATGCAAAATAAAGCATAACGATTTTAGTTAATCATCTTTTTATATTATCATTCAATGAACAACGCAATTTTTAATTTTAAAGAGCCGAAGAATGAACCCGTACTTTCCTATATGCCGGGTAGTTCGGAACGCGAAGCGCTACAAAAAGAGTTAGAGCGTCAAAAAGGTATTAAAGTAGAAATTCCTCTTATTATTGGAGGCAAAGAAATTTTCACTGGTAATACTGCCAATGTAGTTAGTCCACAAAACCATCAACACATTTTGGCAACGTATCATAAAGCCGGAAAAGAAGATGTACAGGCTGCAATCGATGCATCACTTGCAGCAAAAGATGAATGGGTAGAACTTTCCTGGATTGAAAGGTCTTCTATTATGCTAAAAGCTGCGGAACTGATTTCCAAGAAATACAGATTTGTATTAAATGCAGCTACTATGCTTGGGCAAGGGAAAAATGCTTACCAGGCTGAAATTGATTCTGCTTGTGAAACGATCGACTTTTTAAGGTTTAATGCATACTTTCTTTCTCAGATTTTCTTAAACCAACCAAATGTAGAGTTGGATCATATTAACAGGCTACAGTACCGACCGTTAGAAGGTTTTGTATTTACAATTTCACCTTTTAACTTTACAGCAATTGCAGCTAACCTTAATATTTCAGTGAATATTATGGGTAATACAACCGTATGGAAACCTGCAACCACTTCTTTATTGTCAAGTTATTATTTAATGAAGATTTTCAAAGAAGCCGGACTGCCGGATGGTGTAATCAATTTTATTCCGGGTTCAGGAAGAGAAATCGGAGATGTTGTTCTGAATCACCCTGAATTAGCAGGGATTCACTTTACCGGATCTACGGCAACATTCAACAATTTATGGAAATCGGTAGGCAACAATCTGGAGAAATATCGTTCTTATCCTAAATTAGTTGGGGAAACAGGAGGTAAAGATTTCATCTTCGCTCATCATTCTTCTGATATAGATGAACTGGCTACTGCTATTGTAAGAGGATCATTTGAATATCAGGGGCAAAAGTGTTCTGCTGCCTCAAGAGCATATATCCCGGCTTCAATTTGGGAGAATGTAAAAGAAAAAATACTTTCTCAGCTATCCAGAATTAAAATGGGCAATGTGGAAAATTTCAATAATTTCATCAACCCTGTTATTGATGAGTCATCTTTTGATAATATCATGAGCTACATTAATTATGCAAAAGAAGCTGATGATGCGGAGATTATTGCAGGGGGTAAAGGAGACAAGTCTGTAGGTTATTTTATAGAACCGACCATTATTCTTACTTCTAGCCCTAAGTTTAAAAGTATGGAAGAAGAGATCTTTGGACCTGTAATGACAATTTATGTTTATGAAGATGAAAAATTTGATGAAACACTGGACCTTTGTGACCAAACTTCTCCTTATGCTTTAACGGGCGCTGTTTTTGCAAGAGATAAATATGCAGCTATGCAAGCCTGTAAGAAACTGAAGTATGCTGCAGGTAATTTTTATTTTAATGATAAGCCAACCGGTGCTGTAGTAGGTTTACAGCCATTTGGTGGCTCAAGGGGATCCGGTACGAATGATAAAGCGGGTAGTTTCTTAAACCTGTTACGTTGGACGAGCCCACGTACGATTAAAGAAACCTTATTACCGGCCACTGATTTTAAATATCCTTATATGACTGAATAGTCGTGGCTGTTATAACCAAAAAAGGCGAGCTTAAGCTCGCCTTTTTCTTTACTTGATGAAATTTTTATTTCATTGTAAAAATAGATTCATCTAAATTGCCATTTACTTCAATTGAATCAATTTTAAGAACCATTGATTGCCCCATAAAACTTTGAACTATATTATGAGACATCATAATACCATTAACTTCTTTAAAATCGGACATTTTAAGATTGACTGTAATTTTTTGCCCCATTTGCTCTAATATTCTGGTTCCACCTACTTCATAGTAAGATTTTTTACTGATAAGAGAAGTATTAGGTTCTCCTACTGGAGGGGTGATTTTTAGCTTAAAGCAATCTTCATCATTACATTTTTCAGAACCTTCTAATTCTATTTTATAACCTTTTTTCTTATAGTCAAAAAATTGTGAAGGAAACCTTTTAGCTTTAGCTTTAGCTTGCTTAACAGCATCATCTCCTAATTTTTTTGGTTGCATTGTACTTTGATCCGTATGCCATGCTATTTCTCCATCAAATGCCAATTGAACAAAACTCATCCCCATTGTAGAATAAGATGAATATTGCTTACCATCTTTAGTAGAGATATCAGTAATCTCCAAAGATTGCCCCTGCATATCCATTCTAGCTTTCATCTTTATTGATTTTATTGCACTATATGCTTTTTCTCCACCGGTTTTTTCAATATGTTTCTTAATAATCTCGTCAACGGATTGTGCACTTGCAAAAGCATACATCATAACCATTGCAAGTAAAAGTGTGATTTTTTTCATGTGTTTAAAAATTTTGATCATATTATAATGAATGATTTAATTAGTTGTCTAAATATTGCGTGAAAATAAGTAAAACTTGTTAGAATATTATAAAGCTTAGGTTAATTAATGCAAAAAGTGATAATGATACTTAATCTTTATTTACACTTTTGCTTATTTTATAACCTATTTTTTCTCTTTTTATATCTGAATCAGTTTTTGTAATCAATTTGTCAAGATATTTATAGATAATTACAATGCTTTTATCATGATTTTTGAGATGTGCTTTAACTTTCTCTAATTCCAATAATACTCTGGCGTTTTCCTGAATAGCTATTCTTATCTTAATAAATGTACGCATTATGTCAATGTTTACATTGATTGCTCTATCGCTGTTTAAGACCCCTGAAAGCATTGCTATCCCCTGCTCTGTAAATACATATGGCAATTTTCTTGTCCCTCCCCATCTTGATGTTCCAATTTGGAACATCAAGTTTTCTGATTCAGCTTGGGTCAATTGAAACATAAAATCGTCAGGAAATCTTTTTACGTTTCTTTTTACTGCTTTATTTAAGTAACTTGTTGATACACCATATAATAGTGCTAAGTCTTTATCAAACATGACTTTATGTTCTCTGATTATGAAAATTTTATTTAAAATACTGGTGCTTGAAATTTGAGTAGATTTTTCTTCTCTCATGTTTAGTTGTTTTTACTAATTAATACCAAACAGAAGAAAAAGTCTATTTAATTATTTTTGATATGACACGGAACTATTATTAGTTTTGTGCCTAGAATTATTCGAAAAGTTTAAAATCAGAATATCGTTTTGTTTTTTTATTATTGTAAAAAAAGCAGCCTTTCGACTGCCTTTTCTATTAATTGAATTTTTGATTAAATTCCGTTTCAAATTTATTAGTCAGATAGTCACATCCATAATTAAAGATACGCTTATCGTTGATTTTTTTGGTATACTTAAATTCATACTTTAAGGCGGTATCCTTAGTTGGTAATAACGACATTGCTTCCATTCTGATATCAATCAGATTATCCGGAGAATTAACACCAAATGATTGAATCAAATCATTAATCTGTTGGTATGATAATTTTTCCACTTTGGATTCAAATTTAGCTTCAAATTCCTGGAAGTATTTTTGAGTGTTGGTAAAACTACCACCACTTTCTATTGGAAATGAAGCTGGTAGAATAAGGTCTGCTGCTTTTGCTGTTGCTGTCATGAAATAGTCCTGAACAACTACAAAATCTGCAATATTAATCCAATCTAACTGTTCCTTGGTAGATCCAATCGGGTCCTCTCCAAAGATGAATATATTTTTGATCTCTCCGGTATCCAATAGGTCAATGGTGAATTTCTCAAAATTTTCAGGAATATCCGTACCCCACACTTCTTTCATTTTCGCTTTGAAATTATCATCAATAACAGACTGAATTCCAACACCAAGATCCGGACGGATGCCCATATCAAAGATTCCCTGTGAATTATTTTTCTCTTTAAGGCTAATTAATCCACTGGAAGTCTTTCCTAATTTACCGGTAATTAAAGCCAGGTTGTAAAGTTCACTACAAGTATTTGATGACAGATGCTTTTCAGAGAATATAATAACAGCATTCATTTGATTATTGTATTCTTTTGCAAATTCAATCACCTGGTCCATGAACTCCACTCCCGATTTTTCGATCAGTTCTACAAAGTTTTCTTTCATAAGTTCTTCTTTGTAGGCTTCATAAGCTTCGCAATTATCTTCTATAAACATGGCGTTATGGAAGTTGTTAGCGATCAGATAATAATTTACAGCTTTCACAAAATAGTAGTATGATTTGATCTTTATTTCAGTATCTACTTTGTGAGCCATTGAACTTAACTCCTTAGTTGTAATAAGCTCTACAGGTACATTATTTTTAAACTGAGCATGATTAATCATGAATCCTGCAACAGCGTTTTCTTCATTGATCTCGGAACCAATTAAATATATTTTGCTGGCCGCATTGAGTTCTTCGAAAGGAACGTTATCTAAACTATTATGAGTATATCCTGTGCCCCTGTTTAAATAATGGAAACTGTTTATATTATGTGTTTTGACGGCAGCTCTGGCAAGTTTTTGTGTAAGGTATAATTCTTCATTTGTTAATCTTGCTCCTGCAAAAAATGCATTCTCATCTGGTTTCACAGCTTTGATCTTATCAACGATGATTTGATTGGCTTCATCGAATGATATTTCTTTAAAGTTACCATCTTTGGATTTTACCAAAGGCTTTGTTATTCTTGAAGTATCATTAAAATACTGATAGCCGAACTTTGGATATTTACATAGGTTCCCATGTTTGTTAATCTGTCCATCAACTCCTTCTACCTTCATTACAAATTGATTTTTGTGCTGAATATCAACTTCACAACCTATCGAACAATAATTACAAATGGTAGAAGCATTATCAAGTTGTACCGGGCCCGGTTTGAAAATTACATTTTCTGTAATCGCGCCGGTAGGGCAGGTTGAAATACAAAGCCCACAACTTTCACAATTTGTTTCCTGTAAACTGTCTCCTAAGCTTGGAGCCACAAAAGTATCATAGCCACGGTTAACCAATCCTAAAGCATTGGCACCAACCACTTCTTTACAGATACGCACACAACGTGCACATAAAATACATTTGTTATTATCAATTTCAATGAAAGGATGGCGGAAGTCTATATCATAGGATTTATATTCTCCTGCCAGTTTTGTTTGATCTACATCATATTCTGTAGAGTATTTTTTCAAATCACAGGTAAAGTATTCAGTACAGCCACATTCCAGACAACGTTGTGCTTCATGTTTTGCAACTTCTTCGCTATCGTATCCTAATTCAACCTCTTTAAAGTTCATACGGTCTTCGGGTGGTAGAACAGGCATTTCCTCACGCATTTGTTTATCATAACGTCCTTGATACTCTTCCGGAGTTTGTTTTTCGAAATTATCTTTTATACTGATGAATTCTTTTTTTGGAGGCTCAACGGCCATTCCTTGTAAATAAAGATTGCATGACCTGGAAGCTATTTTTGCCTGTGCAATGGCTTCGATCAATGTTGCAGGCCCGGTAACACCATCACCTGCAGCAAACATATTCTTAATTCCGGTTTGTAAAGTTTTGGGGTCTGCATCAATATCTCCCCAGCGATTTAGTTTTAATTCTCCATCCATAACAGTACTGTTCACATCCTCAAGGAAGTTTACTACTGTTTTTTGCCCGATGGCTGCTAATATATAATCTACTTCCAAATCAAATTCTGAGCCTTCAACAGGAACAGGGCGTCTACGGCCCGACGCGTCGGGTTCACCTAATTCCATTTTTAAGCAAGTAACAGATTTTACTTTGCCTTCCTCATCTTTATTTACCCTGGAAGGATTTGTTAATAGTAAATATTGAACACCTTCCAGTTTTGATTCATGAATTTCGATGGGGTTAGCAGGCATTTCTTTTTCAGTACGGCGATAAATCACATATACATCTTCTGCTCCACAGCGACGTGCTGTACGGCAACAGTCCATCGCAGTATTACCGCCTCCAACAACGGCAACTTTTTTTCCGGTAAAGTTTGCACGTTTTCCGGTTACTTCCATGTTTTTCAGAAAATCAATTCCGGAATAAACATTTTCCGCATCATCGCCTTCACAACCAATTAAAGTTCCTTTTTGTGAACCAATGGTTAAAATAGTTGCATCATATTTATCATTGATTTCTTTATATTGAATGTTTTTACCTAACTTTTTATTATAGAAAATGTTTACACCCATTTCTGTGATATTATCCACTTCTTTCTGAAGTAAATCATTTGGCAATCGATATTCAGGAATACCATATCTTAACCAACCACCGGCTTTAGGTGCAGCTTCGAAAATATCTACCTGATGGCCTTCTTTTTGCAGAAAGAATCCGGCAGATAAACCGCCTGGCCCTGCTCCGATTACAGCAATCTTTTTGCCTGTGCTAGGTTTAATTTCAGGTTTCCATTTATTATTATCAAGATCATAATCCGCAGCAAAGCGTTTCATATAATCAATCCCAACAGGAGTCCCTTCATCCAATAAGTTTCTGCGACAAGCAGCTTCACAAGGACGTACACAAACACGGCCACAAATAGCAGGAAGGGGATTCGTTTCCTTGATTAGAGCAACGGCTTCATTGTATTGCCCTTTATCAATTAAAGAAATATATCCCTGAACATCCACACCAGCCGGACAAGCTTGTTTACATGGGCCCAAACAATCAGCATAGTGATTACTTAAAAGTAAATCCAATGCCATTTTCCGGGCAGATTTTACTTGATCATTTTGAGTATCAATTTTCATCCCCTCCGCAACCTTGGTTGAACAGCTAGGCTGCATCCCTCTCATACCTTCTACTTCCACTACACAAACAAAACAGGAAGTATAGGGTTCTATACGAGGGTCATTACAAAGTGTTGGGATTTCTATATCGTTACGTTGAGCAAGCTCCAGTATGGTTTCACCCTGGTATGCCTGAGTGATCTTACCGTTTAATATTACGTTTAATCTTTCGCTCATTTTAATTCATTTTTAAGCATTAATACTAAGAAAGCTTGATGGCATCAAATTTACATTTGGTATAACAGTTACCGCATTTGATACAATCTTCCTGACGGATAAAGTGTACTTCTTTGCGTTCACCATCAATAGCATCTGTCGGACATTTTTTTGCACAGACCGTACAACCGGTACATTTGTCCGGATCAACTTCATAAGTCAATAAGTTTTTACAAACTTTAGCAGGGCATTTTTTATCCCTAATATGAGCTTCATATTCATCCCTGAAATACTTAATGGTAGTTAATACCGGATTTGGTGCAGTTTGCCCAAGTCCGCATAATGAATTGTCTTTAATCTGGTAAGATAATTCTTCTAGTTTCTCAATATCGCCTTCCTGCCCTTTACCATCTGTAATGCGTTCAAGAATTTCCAGCATACGTTTGGTCCCAATACGACAGAAGGTGCATTTTCCACAACTTTCTTCCTGGGTAAAGTTGAGAAAGAATTTAGCTACATCTATCATACAGGTAGTTTCGTCCATCACAACCATACCCCCTGAACCCATAATGGCTCCCGTGGCATTTACAGAATCATAGTCCACAATAGTATCAGCTAAATGTTCCGGTATACATCCTCCGGAAGGACCTCCCATTTGAACGGCTTTGAACTTTTTATCATCCTGAATACCGCCACCCAGCTTGAAAATTACATCTCGAATACTCATTCCCATCGGAACTTCAACCAGCCCGGAACGTTTAATTTTTCCTGCAAGGGCAAAAACTTTGGTACCTTTACTCTTTTCGGTTCCGTATTTTGCATAACCATCAGCACCGTTTAATATGATCCACGGTAAGTTGGCAAAGGTTTCAACATTATTGATATTGGTGGGCTTTTTCCATAAACCTGAAGCTGCCGGAAACGGAGGGCGCTTACGAGGCATTCCCCTTTCTCCTTCAACAGAAGCAATAAGAGCCGTTTCTTCACCACATACAAATGCTCCTGCACCTTCCTTAATATAAATATCGAAATTAAATCCTTTGATTCCTAAAATATCTTTTCCTAGATATCCTTTTTCTCTTGCTTGTTCAATTGCAATGTTCAAACGTTTAATAGCTAGCGGATATTCAGCCCGGCAATAAATGACTCCTCCTGTAGCTTCAATAGCATAGGCACCTATAATCATTCCTTCCAATACAGAATGAGGATCTCCTTCCAATACTGAACGGTCCATAAATGCTCCGGGATCACCTTCATCAGCATTACAGATGATATATTTTTCTTCAGATTTATTATTATTGGCAAATTTCCATTTCATCCCCGTTGGAAATCCACCACCACCCCGGCCACGTAAGCCTGAATCCAATACCGTTTTGATGACATCCATCCTGGAAATTCCACTTCCTGCAATTTTCTTAATGGCCCGGTATCCCGAATGGGATTCATATTCTTCTATGCTTTCAGGATCAATATATCCACAATTTCTTAAAGTTATTTTTACTTGCGATTGAGTAAATTCATTGTCCACGGTTTCAAACAAATCAGTTTGAACAACATATTCTTTAACCGGATTATGTTGAGCGATATGTTTGTCCAGAATCTCAATGGCTCTTTCTTCATTGATATCTCCATATAGATAAGAACCTGTATCGTCTACAATTTCTACAAGAGGTTCGCGATAACACATTCCAATACATGAAGTTTTCTTTAATTCAAAATCTAAATTATCAACTTCTTTTAGGGCTTTTATTTTATCGTAAACTTTGTTAGCTCCGGCTGCAATTCCACAACTTCCAAGTCCAACTATTACCTGTGTATTCATCACATTCAATTTTAATCATTAAAAAAACATCCGGAAATTCTAATTGCTTTCCTGGATCTTAATGTTTTTGACAATTTTTACCGCTTCATTTCCGGATAGCTTTCCATAAGTCTCATCACCGATCATCATTACTGGTGCCAGAGAACAGCATCCCAGACATGCCACTGATTCCAATGTGAAAAGTCCATCTTCGGTAGTGCCTCCGTCTTCAACATCCAATGCCTCTTTAAGAGCGTCTGTTACTGCACTTGCATTTTGAACATGACAGGCTGTACCATGGCAGATTTTTATGATATGTTTACCTACAGGATTTAATCTGAATTGTGCATAAAAAGTAGCTACACCGTACATATCTGATAAACGCAGACCTGTGTCTTTAGCAATCTTTTCAAATGCTTCTTTCGGAATATATCCCAGAATATCCTGGGTTCCCTGTAAAAGTGGAATAAGGTTTCCTTTCTTTCCTTTGTATTTTTCTATCAAAGGATTGAGAGCGCTTAAATCAAGGCCGCTGTCTTCTTCTGTTGCCTTATTTGCACTGATCCTGGTTATACGCATTTCGTTAGGCTTTAGTAATTAAGGGGATAAATTTAGGAAATGTTAAGCAGATTAAATTGAGTTCAAACAATTTATATGAGGTCTAAATAGATACGTATATATGTGGAGATGAAGAGGGTAGAGCTGAGAAGAAAAACCAGTGACAAAAATTCCGTGAAACACGTATTTCGCTCAGTGTTTCTACTAAGTTTGTTTATGTCAGTGAGTTGAGAAAGTCCTTATACACTATGGTATAGTCTTTTTATTCAGGATAAATTAAGCCCCAGTGTGATTCTATTGAGTTGGAATTGAATGAACTACATCCTGGTAGGGACGATTTAGGATTTATGTTGGAATAAAGATACTGTCAGGGTACAATTCTGGAAGATCCCGATACGCTGCGCTATCGGGATTGTTCGACTTACAAAATACAGGGCATCAAAGATGCCTTGTATTTTGAGTCTCACGAAAAAAACCGATGCCTCGTTCGGCACCGGTTTCCACTAATTAACCTAATTAAAAAACCGTTGGTATAAGGACCAACAACCTATGAAAAAATGATCAGCCAACTAAAGCTTTTACATCCGGTAATCTAAATTACCAAGAGAAAGCCATCATGACTAACAACTGGTTTGTTCAGCTGTTGCCAGAGACTTTTCATATCTTTTACTTACTTCATCCCAGTTAATTACATTCCAAAATGCATTTACATAATCAGGACGTTTATTTTGATATTTTAAATAGTAAGCATGTTCCCAAACATCCAATCCTAGAATTGGATACCCATTTACATCTGTAACATCCATTAAAGGATTATCCTGATTAGGAGTAGAGCTTACAACTAATGATTTGTCTTCTGCAACGCTTAGCCATGCCCAACCACTCCCGAAACGGGTTTTTGCAGCATTATTAAACGTTTCCTGAAATTTCTCAAAAGAACCAAAACTTTGATCAATTGCTTCTGCTAAATCACCACTAGGTTGACCTCCTCCATTTGGGGATAGTATACTCCAAAACAATTTGTGATTATAATGACCACCGCCATTATTTCTAACGGCAACTGGATATTTACTTATGTTTTTTTGTACAGCCATTAATGAAAGGTTTTCCATTTCTGTACCTGCTGTTGCAT
Source organism: Bacteroidales bacterium (assembly GCA_028280405.1). Classification (GTDB taxonomy): domain Bacteria; phylum Bacteroidota; class Bacteroidia; order Bacteroidales. Next base: position 23,906 of record JANQLW010000013.1, on the reverse strand, counting down.
TCTGCAAATTATCAAAATAGGCTTTATGATGTCTCGAATAATGAATCTCCATTGTCATGGCATCAATGTGAGGTTCCAATGCATTGAAACTATATGCTAATGTGGGAAATTCTAATGTTTTTATGATACAACTCATTCTTTATTTTCTGTTTTAAAATTCGTATTAATACAAATATAAAACATTATTTTAATTTAGAATGAATAAAAATAGTAAAATTTTCAAAAGATGTCAAATTTAACATATTTTTAACTGAATGTCTTGAATGAAAGGAATTTGTAAGCCTAGAATGTCGCAATTAATCTGATGTTTAATTGTCGGGAAGTTAGGTAGTTTGGAACAGCATATTGCCTGTTGCTGATGTCTTTGATCCAGAGATAGGATACGGTATTGTCTATTTGAAATAAATTTAAAACTTCAGCAGTAATCCAGATTGATTTGAAGTTTTTTAAACTTCTTTTTGGTGAATTAGAACTTCTTTTTCTGGTAATTTCTTTTGAAAAACCTATATCTACTCTCCGGTAAGGAGGTATCCTTAAAACATCTTTATACTTTTCTGCATTTGGTGGGCCAAAAGGGAGCCGGCTGCCATAGGTCATTTTCAGATGGACTTTATAAGTAGGGTTATTCGGGAGATAATCCTGAAAAAACAATGAAAAATTAAAACGCTGGTCTGTTGGTCTGGGAATATAACCTATTTCCTGCTGCACAGTTCTTACTATAACATCATCTTTTGTGTAACCTGGAATTATAATTTCTCCGGCGGCATTGTAATTTATTGTTCTAAAATCACCTTCTATGTCTTCCTGTGTTTTTAAAAAAGATAAACTGAGCCAGCTTTCAATGCCTTCAACAAACTCTCCATTCAGTTTAAAGTCCAATCCGGTTGCATATCCCTTGGATTTAAGTTGAGGCAAATAACTTATTCTGACATTATCTATTTTATATGGAACTAAATTTGAAAGATGTTTATAGTAAATATCAGCATTAAGTCTGAAAAGCCGGTTCCATATTTTTAAGTTCCAATCGAGGCCTCCTACAAAATGAATTGATTTTTGTGCTTTTAATTTGTCAACGATACTTCCATCTGTATTTCTTAGTTCTTTATAGAAAGGAGGTTGGTAATAAACCCCGCTGGCAAATTTGAAGATAATATCGCTTTTCCAATCAGGCTTGTAAGATAAGCTGGCTCTGGGGCTGAATAACATTTGAGCGTTGAAGTCCCAATAATTCAATCGAAACCCTCCGGTAAGAAATAATTTGTTGGTCAGTGCAAATTTCCCTTGTAAATATCCGCTGATCCGATTTGAAATTAATTTATTTTTTGCTTTTATGGAATGAAATAATACCAGATCATTCTGGTTTGGGTTGAGCTTGCCCGGCTCTATTTTTTCTGAAGGGACAGAGTAAGATGCAGAGTCTATTAATTCCCATTCACTGATATTATCCCGGACATCTTCATATTGGTATTTAATTCCCCAATCTATTATTTGTGATTTTAAAATATGTTTCCCTTTTAATTCCGTATTATAAACCACTGCTTTCAAATAATTTCTGGCATGATTTAAATGAGTACCTATCCCTTGCAATTCTATTGGATCATTTAGATCATCCGGGTTTGACAGTGGTTCTATTCTGCCAATCCAATATTGTCCCTGTATGTCATAAGTTTCCCTTTCATCAGTTTGAAAGACTGAAACAGTATATGTAATTTTTGTTTTATGATTGGGAATATAGTTCAAAGAGAAAGCCCCAAAAAGAGTCTCGAACTGATCTAGCTCTTGTCCGTCAAAATAAATTTTGAACTTATAAGCTTCATTAAAAGTCCCAAAGCTGGTTTCTCTGTTAGAAGGAACCAGTTTATATCGGTTATTCGCATAATTCCCGAAGAATGATAATTCTAATTTGTTATTTAGCTGATAGGTAAGGAAAGTTTGAATGTCGTAAAAGTTAGGCTGATAATCTCCTTTGGTATCTAAACTTCCCAGTAAACTACTGTTTGTCTTATGACGAAAGCCTGCCAGGTATGAAAATCTTTTGTTTTTTGATAGATTTTGAATGTATAATTGGTTATTGAGTAATCCCAGGCTGATGGAAGTCCCAAATTCTTTAGGTTTTTTGTATTTAATATCAAGAACCGATGACATTTTATCTCCATAAATTGCTTCAAATCCTCCCGAAGAAAATGCGATTGAAGAGACCATATCCGAATTTAAAAAACTAAGCCCTTCTTGTTGCCCTGACCTGATCAGAAAAGGTCTGTAGATTTCAATACCATTTACATAGATCAGGTTTTCATCATAATTACCACCCCTTACAGAGTATTGAGTACTTAATTCATTATTGGAAGATACTCCGGGCAGGGTTTTTATTAAATCTTCAATTCCTCCGGAAATGCTTAGAGCCTTTTTACTTAACTCTGCATCAATTCTTGTAATGGTTGTATGCCTGTCTTTTTGGGATTTTACTTCTACTGTCTCAAGATTTGTTTTCTTCTTGATGAGCCTGATTCTTAAAGGTAGTTTATCAGTAGCTTTATAAGTTAGCCTGAATTCCTTAAAATTTATGTGGCTAAATATTATGGTGTATTCTGATTTAGGTGGAACAATAATTTGAAATTCTCCGGATTTGTTAGTGCTTGTCCCTTTATTGATCTCAGCAACTTTGATGCTTACTAACTCAATGGCTTGATTATTTGAATCTGTAACAATACCTTTTATCGTTTTATTTTGACCAAGGCAAGCGGATGCGAGGGAAATAAAAATAACCAGATAAATATTGCGGATAAAAACCATTTGAATAGATTAGCTACGCTAAGATAGCAAATGAATGCCAAATAACGAATATCGATTAACGAATAATGAAGTAATTCATCATTCCCTGCCTGCCGGCAGGCTTGTTTGGTATTCGATATTCGATATTCGATGTTCTGGTTTATACATTTTGCAAAAATATGGATATCAATTATTCATGGATTGAGGGTCAGTGCGATGAATGAGGAGGAACTGTTTTTTTGAGTATCGAATATCAGAAAAAAGAGAGTTAATTATCTTATTTCTTCTTTCGTTTAAATTTTCCATCCTTTATGGCCTTTATAAAAGCAGCCCAGGAAAATATATCAAAGATTCTTTGTGGAGCTATTTGGCCATTAGAATAGAAATTATCTACCTGGGTATTGACAAACTGTTGATAATTTAAACCTGCATCAGATCTGTAATTCATAGATTGGATCATAAAATGTACCGGAGCCATATTATAATCCACGATCTCATCCAGTATTTCATCGTGAGTTTTCTTTTTTACGATTTCTTTGAGTTCTTCATAGCTGGGATAAGGATGGATTTCTGCAACCGGTAGTGAAAGTGTATCCCGGGTTAAAGTTTGCATATAGGTGTACTTTCTTAAACGAACAGTATCCGGAACAACAAATATGTGTACTTTATATCCCATGGCTGAAAAAACGACTGTGTCTGTTTTATTTGCAAGGAATTCAAACATGCCTTTGTCGTCGGCAGAGGTACCCATTCGTCGGCTAAGGTTTCTGATATTCACCTGAGGGATGGGCTCCAGGTTTTTAGCATCCATGATCACTCCTGAGAAAAGGATCAAACTATCTTTTTTTGTATCCTGTGAGTAAGCATTCATGCTTATCAAGATGAAAAAGACTATGGAGGATATTTTACGCTCTAAGATCATTTATTCAAAAATACATAAATCAATGATGAATTATAATTTGGACTTCATAAATTTTCATAAAAAAAGGCTGTTCCAAATCATTTGGAACAGCCTTTAAATATCTTGAAGGTTGATTAGCGGGTTAAAAATCCTTTTTCACGAGCTTCTTTTAAACAAGCAGAAATTCCTTTTTTGTCAATGTTACGTAAACCAGCAGTACTAACTTTTAACGTAATCCATGCATCCTCTTCTGGAATGTAGAACTTCTTAGTTTGAAGGTTTGGATAATATTTTCTTTTGGTTTTTATATTAGAGTGAGAAACATTGTTTCCTGTAATTGCCTTCTTTCCAGTTATTTCGCAAATTCTTGACATTTCTTTATAATTTTAAATTTCCTGTTTCTAAAATCGGAGTGCAAATTACGGAATTATTTTTTAAACAGACAAGTCTTTGATTGTAAAATTTTTTATAAAAATCAATCAGATCAAAAACTTATTCCTTTTGGAGTTCTTTTCGCAAAGTGTTTAATGCTGTGAGTGCAGTTTTTCTAATATTTCTACTTCTGTGTTCTCCAAATAAATATTTTTTTGCGATTACTTCATTATTGGGTAAAGCAATAGCAATCCAAATTGTTCCAACCGGCTTTTCTTTACTTCCTCCATCAGGCCCTGCAATTCCTGAGGTGGCAATTGCATAATCAGTATGATACAACTTTTTAACTCCTAAAGCCATTTCCGATACAACTTCCTTACTTACTGCTCCAAATTCATTCAAACTGGATGGTTTAACTTTTAATACCTGTTCTTTAATCTCATTTGCATAAGCAATTACTGAACCTTTAAAATAGGCTGAGCTTCCGGGAATGTCTGTAATTAAATGAGAAATATATCCTCCTGAGCAACTTTCGGCAGTACTTAAAGTTTGTTGTTTTTCAGCTAATAATTTTCCAATGATTTCTTCCAGGCGGTCATTTTCGATTCCGAATATTAAATCAGGAATAAGAGCTAAAAGTTTGTCTATTTCATGTTCAAATTCTAATTGAAGACTATCTTCTGATATCCCTATTGCAGTTATTCTTAATCTAACCATCCCGGGTTGAGGTAAATAAGCTAATTTGAAGTTGTCAGGTAAACGACTCTCCCAATTTTCAATAATTTCTGCTAAATGAGATTCTCCTACTCCCTGGGTTAAAATAGTTCTTTTTAAAATAATGTTGAATTTAAATTTCTCCCGTAACCTGGGTATAACCTGATTTGAGATTAAGTCTTTCATTTCAAACGGAACGCCTGGCATGGAAACGATAATCTTTCCTTTCTTCTCAAACCACATCCCCGGTGCTGTGCCGTTTTTATTTTGCAAAGGTGTACAATTATTCGGTATTTCAGCTTGTTTTTTATTAATATCAGAAACTTTAAATCCTCTTAGTTCAAATAACTCTTTGACTTGATGATAGGCTTCTTTATTAAAAACTAACTTAGCATTGAAATAATCAGCCAGCGTTTGTTTAGTGATGTCATCTTTTGTCGGGCCCAATCCGCCGGTCATTAGGATGATATCAGAATTTTTAATCGCTAAATCAAGTGCTTTGTATATTTCATCTTTTTTATCTGAAATTGCGGAGATCCGATGAACTTCAATGCCGGTATTTGTCAATTGTTCGGCCATCCAGCTGGCATTTGTATTGACTATCTGGCCGATTAAAATTTCATCACCTATATTTATGATTTCTGCTTTCACAACACAAAAGTAATTATTTAATAATGTCGTTATAAACATATTTCTAAATTTGTAAGCAGTAATATATTTATCATGGAAAAACTACCGAATTCACAATTGATCGTTAATGATAAAGGAGCTATTTATCACTTAAATTTACGTCCGCAGGATATTGCAGATACAGTAATAATCGTTGGTGACCCGGGGCGGGTTTCAATGATATCTGCCTATTTTGATAGAATTGATTTTCAGGGACAGAATCGGGAAATTGTGACGCATACAGGTTGGATAGGAAATAAGCACTTAAGTGTAATGTCAACCGGTATGGGGCCTGATAATATTGATATTGTTTTAAATGAGCTGGATGCTTTAGTGAATATTGATTTAAGAAATAAGCTTAAAAAAGAAACACATCAGGTGTTAAATATAATAAGGCTTGGAACTTCCGGAGCTATACAGCAAGAAATCCCGGTTGATTCGTATGTGATGTCTAAATATGGATTGGGAATGGATGGCCTGCTTAATTTTTATCAGCCGGAAAATTCGGTTTTTGAAACAAAGATGGAAGAAGAGCTGATAAAGCAAACAGACTGGCCCGTTGAATGGGCCAGGCCCTATATTGTGAAATCATCTGAGCACTTAGCAGAAAAGGTCGGATTTGATATGTTACAGGGAATTACCATTACTGCACCGGGCTTTTACGGACCGCAGGGAAGGCAACTTCGAATGAAATTAAATCACCCTGAGTTTTACAGAAAAATCGAAGATGTGAATCTGGATGGAGAGAAGATCCTTAATTTTGAAATGGAAACTTCTGCTTTGTATGGATTGGGGAAATCATTAGGGCATAACGTCTTGACTATTTGTGCCATTATTGCGAACCGAAGAGTTGAAGAATATAGTACGGATCATCATACACCCATGAAAAAACTAATTGAAATTTTATTGGATAGGCTCATAAATCTTTAACATCTTTTGTCGAAAGCCAAATCCCGACTTTCGTACCTCATCTGCCGAAGGAAGTTTAAACATTCCTTATGGCTGGCTGTACTTCAATAATAGTATCTTGAGTCGGGGCTTGACTAATCAGCAAATAAAAATTAATTCTAACATTAAACAACTTCAATATATTATTCTTTTAACATTTGATTGTTAAAAATGTTAATGTTCTGTATGTCGTAGTCGTTGTTTTGTAGATTAGTTTTGAATTAAATCTATGGAAGAAACATCTTTTAAAGAACTCGAAGCTTTAATTCGTCTCATGGATGAGCCTGATCAGGAAGTTTATGCTCAGATCAGTACTAAGATCTTTTCTTATGGGTTGGATGCTATTCCTGTATTGGAGAGTAACTGGGAGAAATCTTTTGATGATTTGATTCAAAAAAGAAGCCTGGATTTAATACACGATATTCAATTCCAGAATACTTATGTTGAACTCAATAATTGGGCACATTTTCAATTTACAGATTTATTAAAGGGATATATTTTGATCTCAAAGTATAATTACCCGGATATGAATGTGAGTAAAATTGAAAAAAAAGTGAACTCAATTATCCAGGATGTATGGCTTGAAATTAATAATGATCTAACCGGACTTGAAAAAGTAAAGGTAATTAATCATATATTTTTTGATGTAAATAAATTCAGAGGTAACAAAAAGAACTTCTATTCTCCTGATAATTTCTTCATTAATAATGTACTGGATACTAAACTAGGCAATCCATTATCATTGGGCCTGCTTTATTTGATTGTTTGCCAGAGTTTGAAAATTCCTATTTACGGGATTAATTTACCAAATCATTTTATTCTGGCTTATCTAGATAGTGCGTCTATTCATAAAAATGAGGAGTTACAAGATTCGGATGTGCTTTTTTACCTGAACCCGTTTAACAGAGGTGCCGTTTTTACAAAAAATGAAATAGATCTTTATCTGAAACAATTAAAACTAGTACCTAACGAATCCTTTTATAATCCGGCTAACCATATGGTAATTATGCATCGGCTATTAAAGGATCTTATATTTTCATACAATAAAATAGGTTATAAAGATAAAGTTGCTGAATTGAAAAAATTGTTACAAACAATTTCATAATACAAAAAAATTAACTTTCTTTTAATATGGAGAGGTTACTTTTTTAGTAATATTGGAATTTATAATAAATACCTAAATTAAATAGCTGTACTGATATGGGAAGGAACCGATTATCTGATTTTCACCCTGAAAACGAAAAAAAGGTAAAATTTAATCCGATTGCTAACGCTCCACATTCTGAGTTTTTACATTTTCACGATTTGAAACCACTTGTGAGTAGTTCAACACTTAACTTTGAAAAACGTGTTGCCTGTTTTACCAGGGTTAAGAAGATTTGCCAATATGTATTTAAGAATGATGAAGAATTAACGGAATTCTTAAAATTAAATGAACAAACTCCGGTGAAAATTGACTGTTGGAATCAGCATGTGTTAAGTTTTTACGGTAAATTAATTGATGATGTGAATATAAAACCTTTGGAAATCTTCGAAATCACTGAAGAATTTTTGATTGCCCGGCGCAATGAGATAATGGTGTCAACATCATAAAACTATAATGCGAAATAAATCTTCCTTTTGATATCTGTAAATTACCTTATTTGATAATTCGTAAAAATTATTATCAATTAACAGAATTTCACATTCACTTTTTTCAATATGTCAACGCTTTTTTATAATTTTGCAGATGCAAATTAGAAGCTCTATATTGATTCTAAAACCGATAAGGGCAATTGAAAAAACGATTATAAAACTATTACAGGAATGAGTGAAAATATAGAAAACGTACAATGTCTGATCATCGGATCAGGTCCTGCAGGATACACAGCTGCAATTTATGCCGCACGTGCTGATTTAAAACCAGTTGTTTATGAAGGCTTACAGCCAGGTGGACAGTTAACCACCACTACCGAAGTTGAAAATTTCCCGGGTTACCCTGAAGGAACTCAAGGTCCTGAAATGATGGAGGATATGAAAAAACAAGCAATCCGTTTCGATGCTGATGTTCGTTTTGGAATGATTACTGAAGTTGATTTTTCTGAACGCCCGTTTAAAGTAAAAGCCGATGATGGAAAAACTATTGTAGCTGAAACTGTTATTATTGCTACAGGAGCTACTGCAAAATGGATGGGATTGGAATCAGAATCGGAGTTTAATGGTTATGGTGTTTCTGCATGTGCAACTTGTGACGGATTTTTCTATAAAGGAAAAGATGTAGCTGTTGTTGGTGGTGGTGATACTGCTGCTGAAGAATCTACTTATCTTGCTAAACTTTGTAATAAAGTTTATTTGATTCATCGCCGTGATGAATTAAGAGCATCTAAAGCGATGCAAAAAAAAGTTTTTAATACTAAAAACATTGAAATTCTTTGGGATCATACAACTAAAGAAATTACTGGTAAAACAGAAGGTTTTTCCAAAGCTGTTACAGGTGCTGTTTTAACTAATGTTAAGACCGGTGAAGAGAAAGAAATTAAAGTAGAAGGTTTTTTTGTTGCTATCGGACACACGCCTAGCACAGATCTTTTTAAAGATTACTTGGATCTTGATGAGAACGGTTATATCATTACCAAAGACAATTCTACCCAAACGAATATTGAGGGGGTTTATGCCTGTGGTGATGTTCAAGATCATGTGTTCCGCCAGGCTGTTACTGCGGCGGGTACAGGCTGTATGGCAGCCATCGAAGCAGAAAGATTTTTATCACACTAATATTGAGAATCCCCTCGCCTGAAGCGAGGGGATTTTTTTTAGGCTTTCAGGGGCGACGCCCCGAGGGGCGTCGCCCCTGAAAAATTTGTAATTTTGCCCAATGCAATCGAAAAATAAAACCATAAAAAAAGCAAGTTGGATCAGCATAATTGGAAATGCCATCCTATCCGTATTGAAAATTGTGTTCGGACTTATTTCCGGTAGTTTGGCAGTGGTTGCAGATGGTATAGATTCGGCCAGTGATATCGTGACTTCAGTGATAACTTTAATAACAGCCCGAATCATGAATCGCCCGCCTGATATGAGACATCCTTATGGTTATGAAAAAGCTGATACCATTGCTACAAAAGTTTTATCCTTCATTATCTTTTTTGCAGGGGCACAATTGGCTATTTCCACTTTCGTGAAACTTATTGAAAATAAAGTTTCAACTATGCCATCCGAAATTGCAATTTATGTTACTGTTATTTCTATTGCCGGAAAGTTAGGACTGGCTTTGTATCAATTTAAAGTAGGCAAAAAGGTCAATAGTTCCATGCTGATCGCAAATGCTAAAAATATGCAAAATGATGTGATTATTTCACTTTCAGTACTGGCAGGATTAATATTTACCTTTGTGTTTGAACTTCCAATTCTTGATACCATTATTGCATTGGGTGTGAGTGGATGGATCATGTATGTGGCATTCAAAATCTTTATGCAAACAAATGTTGAATTAATGGATGGCGTTGAGGATACAAATGTTTATAAAGAAGTATTCTCTATTGTAGAAAAAATTGAAGAAATTCATAACCCTCATCATGTTCGGATCCGTCAAATTAACAATACTTATCTGATAGCCATGGATATTGAAGTAGATGCTGAAATGAGTGTAAAAGATGCCCATGATGTGGCACATAAACTAGATGCTCAGATAAGAAAAGATCTGGGAAACGTTTATGATATTTTGATTCATGTAGAACCTTTGGGTACAGAAAACAGGGATGAATGTTTTGGTGTCTCATCTGAAGATTTTAAATAGAATAACACAATTTAGCTTAATAAACAGAGTGATATAATATTTTGCCTGTAACTTAATTTAGACTCATTTATCTGCTTATCATTTTATATCTTTGCAGCAAAATTTTAAATCAGCTCTCAAACGGGAAAAATGGAAAAAACGATTCTTTACTATCAAGGGAAAAATGGAGTTTATTTTGCAGTAAATTCCTCAGTAGAAATTAATACTGAAAATCAGGAAAAACTTAGTTGGTTATTTGGTGGAGCCGGTTATTTGAATAAGCTGGAAGTTGAAGGTTACTTTATCGGGCCACGTAAAGAGATGATTACTCCCTGGAGTACAAATGCTGTTGAGATTACCCAAAATATGGGTATTGAGGGTATTGAACGTATAGAAGAATTCCATAAACAAAATAATGCCGAAGCTAAATATGATCCAATGCTTCAGGCACTTTATAAAAATCTTGATCAAAATATTTTTACGATAGAAAAAGAACCCGACCCGATCATTTCAATTGAAAATATTGCGGAGTATAATGAAACTGAAGGTTTGGCTTTAAGTCAGGATGAAATTTCTTACCTGGAAGAAGTAAGTGAAAAAATTGACCGTAAACTTACTGACGGAGAAGTTTATGGATTTGCTCAGGTTAACTCAGAGCACTGCCGTCATAAAATTTTTAATGGAACTTTCATTATTGATGGAAAAGAGAAAACCGACACTCTTTTTGCATTGATCAAAAAAACTTCCAAAGAAAATCCTAACCGCTTGGTTTCGGCATATAAAGATAATGTTGCTTTTATTTTAGGACCTAAAGTTGAGCAGTTTGCTCCTACATCTCAGGATAAGCCGGACTTTTTTGAGATTAAAGAAATAGATACTGTTATTTCGCTCAAAGCCGAAACTCATAATTTCCCTACTACCGTTGAGCCATTCAATGGTGCTTCAACCGGAACCGGTGGCGAAATCCGTGACCGTATGGCAGGAGGTAAAGGTAGTTTGCCAATTGCCGGTACTGCAGTATATATGACTTCTTATCCGAGATTGGAAGAAAACAGAAGCTGGGAACAAAAAACTGATGAACGCCCCTGGTTATATCAATCTCCTGAAGATATTCTGATTAAAGCTTCAAATGGAGCCAGTGATTTCGGAAATAAATTTGGACAGCCTTTGATTAACGGTAGTTTACTAACCTTCGAGCATTTTGAAAATGATAAGAAATTTGGTTATGATAAAGTAATTATGCTTGCCGGTGGTATTGGTTTTGGTAAAAAAGCAGATAGCTTGAAAGCACAACCTGAAGAAGGTGATATTATTGTGGTTCTTGGAGGCGATAATTATCGTATTGGTATGGGAGGAGGTGCTGTTTCCTCTGTGGCTACCGGTGAATATGGAAATGCTATCGAATTAAATGCCGTTCAGCGTGCAAATCCTGAAATGCAAAAAAGAGTATTAAATGCTATTCGCGGTATTGTTGAATCTGATGAAAATACCATCGTTTCTATTCATGATCATGGTGCCGGAGGACATTTAAATAGTTTATCTGAACTTGTTGAAGATAACGGAGGAACTATTGACCTTTCAAAATTACCTGTCGGTGACCCAACCTTGTCAGCGAAAGAAATTATCGGAAATGAATCACAAGAACGAATGGGGCTTGTGATGAAAGGAAAGGATTTTGACCTTTTAAATAAAATTGCTGAACGTGAAAGGTCTCCAATTTATGCTGTTGGTAAAGTTCGTAATGATGAACATTTTGTTTTTGAAGGGGGAAAAGGTAATCCTATAGATTTGAACCTTCAATATCTGTTTGGAAAACCTCCCAAAACAATACTTAGAGATAAGAAAAAGGAAAATGGTTTTAAAGCTGTTCAGTATGACCGGTCAAAAATTCAGTCCTATATAGAAGATTTATTGCAATTGGAAGCAGTTGCTTGTAAAGATTGGTTAACAAATAAAGTTGACCGTTCCGTTACCGGTAGAGTAGCCATACAGCAATGTGCCGGGACAATCCAGGTGCCTTTAAATAATCTGGGAGTTGTTGCTTTGGATTATCAAGGTAAAAAAGGTATTGCAAATGCGATTGGCCATGCACCGGTTGCAGCAATGGTTGACCCGGTTAAAGGATCAGTACTTTCAATTGCTGAATCTTTAACTAATATTGTATGGGCTCCAATGCAGGATGATATTAAAGGTGTATCATTAAGTGCAAACTGGATGTGGCCTGCTAAAAATCAAGGCGAAGATGCTCGTTTATATGATGCGGTTGAAGCTGTAAGTAACTTTGCATGTGATTTAGGGATTAATATTCCGACAGGTAAAGATTCATTATCGATGACTCAGAAATATTCAAATGGTGATATTGTATATGCACCGGGTACAGTAATTATTTCTGCAGTAGGAGAGGTAGATGATATTCGTAAAGTTGTTAGCCCTGTATTGGATAATGATACAAAAACAGAACTTCTTTATATCGACTTATCAAATGATGAATATAAATTAGGAGGAAGTAGTTTTGCCCAATTGGTTAATGCATTGGGAGCAGAAACTCCAGCTGTTACTGATACTCCGTATTTTGTAAATGCATTTAATACTATTCAGGATTTGATCCGGAAAGAATTGATACTTGCCGGCCATGATATTTCTGCCGGAGGTATGATTACAGCATTATTGGAAATGACCTTTGGAAGAAATGACCTTGGATTAAATGTGGATCTTTCTTCTGTTAAAGAAAAAGATACTGCAAAATTATTTTTCAGTGAAAACCCGGGTATTATTATTCAGGTTAAAGCATCTGAAAAAGTAAAAGAAATTTTAAGCGCAAACAATATAACTTACCATTCAATTGGACAGCCAACAGTAAACAGAACTGTTGCGATCAAACATTATGATAATCATTTTACATTGGATGTAAATCAATTAAGGGATTTATGGTTTAAAACTTCTTATTTATTCGATCGTAAGCAATGCGGCGAAGCATTAGCATTAGAGCGTTTTAAAAACTATAAAAACCATGAATTGAATTTTTTATTCCCAGTAAACTTTACGGGTAAGGCAAATCAATACAATATTGAATTAAGTAGAAAAGAGAAAACGGGAATAAGGGCCGCAATCATCCGCGAAAAAGGTGTGAATGGAGACCGTGAAATGGCATATGTTATGCATCTTTCGGGTTTCGATGTAAAAGATGTTCATATGACTGATTTAATTTCTGGAAGGGAAAACTTAGAGGATGTGAACTTTATCGTTTTTGTAGGCGGATTTTCAAATTCGGATGTTTTGGGGTCAGCTAAAGGTTGGGCCGGAGCCTTCTTGTATAATGAAAAAGCAAGAACGGCACTTGAAAACTTCTATGCTCGTAAAGATACAATGAGCTTGGGTGTTTGTAATGGTTGTCAGCTAATGATGGAATTGAATCTGGTTCATGCGGATCATAAAGAAAAGCCTCAAATGTTACATAATGATTCACATAAATTCGAAGCTAATTTTTTAGGTGTTGATATTCCGGAAAATAATTCGATCATGTTAAAAACATTAGCAGGGTCGAAATTAGGTATCCATGTAGCTCATGGTGAGGGGAAATACAGCCTTCCTTATAGTGAAGACACTTATAATATAGTTATGAAGTATGCTTATAAAGGATATCCGGCAAATCCGAACGGATCGGATTACAATGTGGCAGGAATGTGTTCTGACGACGGGCGTCATTTAGTAATGATGCCTCACCTGGAACGTGCTTTCATGCCATGGCAATGGCCTGAATATCCGAAAGAGCGTAAAAACGATGAGATTACTCCTTGGGTAGAAGCATTTGTGAATGCCAGAGAATGGATAAAGAATCAAGCCTAGCTAAAAAAGAATTTTTACTTTTGCACCTTAAATGAATCAACGAAACTATATATCGTCCGAACAACTGGTTTTCTCTAAATGGAGCAGGAAGAATTATGCTATTTTTGCTTCCCTGGGGAAACAGGTTAAAATTGGGGTGCTTAAAGCCGGCATTTGTCAGCAAACGCTGCTTAAAGGTTTGGTTGATATCATTACCATTTCAAAAAATACGGAGGATTCTGAAGATGACGAAAGCGAGGTAAATATTGCGGATCAAAGCATGCTGCAATTATCATTCTTTGTGATTTTAGCCCTTTCTGTTTTTAATCTTAATTCAGTTATCTCGTCACAGGAAAATAGTCTGTTTAAAAATTTTATACGGCATATTCAAAGTCTGTTTTTTACAAATTGTAGAAAGCAGACTTTTTTTATGTCCTAAATAATAAAACAAAAAATAAATATAAAACTAAAAACATGAAACAATTAAGCTTATCATTATTTCTAATTTGTTCATTCTTATTCGCAAACGCCACAAACGATACCATTTGGATTGATGAAATAAAAATCAAATCGAGTAAAGTTCCGGCCGTTTATTCTCAAAGTTCAAGAATTGTTAATGTGCTGACCAAAGCGGAAATCCGTCAGGCACCTGTTCACAGTGTAGCCGACTTATTAGAGTATGCCATGAACGTAGATGTTCGTCAAAGAGGTTATCATGGTGTTCAATCTGATATTAGTATTCGTGGTGGTTCTTTTGATCAAACGTTAATCCTGATTAATGGAATTCCTTTTAATAACCCACAAACAGGCCATCATAATGCGGACATCCCTGTTGATGTAAGTAGCATTGAAAGAATAGAAGTTTTGGAAGGTCCAGCTTCACGTATTTTCGGACCAAATGCTTTCAGTGGTGCAATCAATATTATTACAACCAGACCTGATGAAGACAGAATTAAAGTGGGTGCTTCATTTGGTGAGCATAAAATCAATTCTCAATCTGTTTCAGCTACATTAACAGATGGTAATTTTACAAATAACCTTAGTGTTTCCAGAAATGCTTCTGATGGTTACATCGAAAATACAGATTACGAAATCAGAAATGCACATTATCAGGCGGCATTAAAATTTAAAAACAGTATACTTGATTTTCAGGCTGCTTATCAGGATAAAGGTTTTGGAGCAAATAGTTTCTATACTCCTGCATATCCTAATCAATACGAAGCAACGAGAACTTATTTCATTTCTGCAAGATATCAGGGTGGAAAAAAAGTAAAATATAAGTTTTCAAGCTATTATAAAAAGCATAATGACAGGTTTGAATTGTTCAGGGACAATCCGGCTTCCTGGTATACAACTCATAACTATCATCAAACACATGTTTATGGTATAGAAGGTAATTTAAACTTTATATCTTCATTAGGAAGAACAGCTTTAGGCGCATCTTTCCGCAACGAGAAAATTTATAGCAATAGACTTGGCCTGGATCTGGACAAACCTAAAAAAATCGGAGGAGAAGATAATTTATTTTATACAAAAAGTGATTCCCGGGATAATTTATCATTTTTCGTAGAACATGCTTACTATTCAGATGTTTTCAATATTAGTACCGGTGCTATGCTTAACTATAACTCGGCATTTGACTGGGAAGTTTTCCCCGGAGTTGATATTAGCTTCAATTTAACTGAAGATTTTAAATTATTTGCCTCAGTTAATAAATCATACCGTATTCCTACTTTTACCGATTTATATTATGTAGGTCCTACAAATATTGGAAACCCTGATATTCAACCAGAAGAAGCAGTAACGATAGAAGGTGGAATTAAGTATTTTGCCAAAAATTTTATTTTAGAAACTGCTTATTTTAACCGTAATGGTGAAAATATTATTGATTGGGTAAAATTGAATACTGCCGATAAATGGGAAAGTAAAAATATTACTGAGCTTGATACAAGAGGTGTTGAATTTTCTTTTATCGCTAATAAGAAAATGTTTAAAGATGCTAATTTACCAATAAACAGTTTCCGTTTAAGCTATGCTTTTATTGATGTTAAGAAGTCGAGTGGAGACTTTATTTCTAAGTATGCCCTTGATTATTTAAAACATAAGTTAGGTTTAAATGTTTCTCATAATATCGTAAAAAATGTAAGTCTGAACTGGCAAATGATTTACCAGGATCGTGCAGGTACTTATGCAGATTTTGCATTAGGGCAGGAAGTTGCTTACGACCCTTTCTTTATTATTGATACCCGTTTAAATTGGCAGATTAAAAATTGGAACGTATATTTGGAAGCAACAAATTTACTGGACGAATCTTATTTTGATATCGGTAATGTCGTGATGCCGGGAAGATGGATTCGTGCCGGATTTACGTATAATATAAATCTATAATTCAACTAACCAATGAATAGAATAGCATTGATTACCGGAGCAACCAGCGGTATAGGTAAAGCCTGTGCCTTTAAATTTGCTCAAAATAATTATAATCTGATCCTCACCGGAAGAAGAGAAGATCGCCTTCATAAAATTAAAGTTAAACTTGAAGAAGAATATAATGTTAAGATTTTTAGTTTATGCTTTGACATCAGGAAACATGATGAGGTTGTAAGTGCAGTTGCTTCTTTACCTGAAGATTGGAAAAAAATAAACGTTTTGGTAAACAATGCCGGATTAGCTGCCGGGCTTGATTTTATTCAAACTGCTGATCTTTCAGATTGGGAACAGATGATAGATACTAATCTGAAAGGACTTCTTTATATCTCTAAAGAAATCATTCCTTTCATGATAGAAAATAAAGAGGGCCATATCATTAATATCGGATCTATAGCCGGTAAGGAAGTCTACCCTAAAGGAAATGTTTATTGTGCAACCAAGCATGCAGTTGATGCATTAACCAAGGGTATGAGGATTGATTTACTGGAACATGGTATTAAAGTAAGCCAGATAGCTCCGGGAGCGGTTGAAACGGAGTTCTCTTTAGTTAGGCTAAAAGGTGATCAAAATGCTGCAGATAAAGTTTATGAAGGCTTTGAATCTTTGGTAGCAGAAGATATTGCCGAGGTCAGCTATTATGTTACTACTATGCCTAAGCATGTTAATATTAATGATCTTCTAATTATGCCTACTGCTCAGGCTAGTGCCACAAATTTGGTACGAAGGTAAATATTTATACAATATTATAAACTGAAGAGGTTGTCTAAAAAGTGGTAAAAAAATGATTTTTAGTCAGGGCGTGAATTGTTAATTAATTAAATACATGCATTTTATCTTTTGAAGAATTTTGCAAGTAAATTCACACCCTGACTTTTTGGATACCTTTTTTTTATATGTTATTTTTTTTATATAATTGTACTTCCTAAAGCTTGTGAACAAAACTTATCGTATGAAAATCGAACGACTCTTTGACATCTTACCTAACTACAAAAACTCTTATAAGCCTAAAGATGACGTGCTTGCCGGCAAAGAAAATGGTGAATGGGTGAAATACAATATCGACCAGTATATAGAAGCTGCAAATAATATTAGTTATGGCTTTATAAAGCTGGGAGTAAAAAATGGAGATAAAATTGCAACAATCTCCAATAACAGGCCTGAATGGAACTTTCTGGATATGGGCATTTCCCAAATAGGGGCCGTTCATGTTCCGATTTATCCTACGATTAGTGAGTCGGACTATAAATTTATACTGAATCATGCCGAAGTTCAATATGTTTTTGTTTCAGGGAAGGATTTACTGAGGAAAATCGAGCATATCCTACCTGAAGTTCCTTCTTTAAAAGGCTTATATACTTTTAAAGACATTGATAAAGTAAAGCATTTAAATGAGCTGATAGAATTGGGTGCTCAGCATCCGGATCCTGAGAAACTTGAACAAATGAAATCTGTAATCAAAACAGATGACATTGCCACATTGATTTATACTTCAGGTACTACAGGTGATCCCAAAGGTGTGATGTTATCCCATGCCAATATCATCAGTAATTTCATGGATGTTAAACATATTCCTCCTGTAGGAGAGGAAGGCATTGCTTTGAGTTATCTTCCTTTATGCCATGTGTATGAAAGAATGTTGATTTATCTCTTCCAGTATTTAGGCATATCTATTTACTATGCAGAGAACATGGGAACCATTGCAGATAATATTAAAGAAGTAAAGCCTGACATTATGACTACCGTTCCCCGTCTGCTGGAAAAGGTATATGATAAGATAATAGCAAAAGGCAGAAAATTGAAGGGGGTGAAAAAAGCTTTGTTTTTCTGGGCAGTGAATTTAGGATTGCGTTATGAAGTTGAAGGCCGAAATGGATGGTTCTACCATTTTAAGTTAGGCATTGCTAGAAAACTAATATTCAGTAAATGGCAGGAGGCTTTAGGAGGTAATTTTAAAGTGATGGTTTCCGGTGGTGCAGCCTTACAGGAAAGGTTGGGAAGGGTATATAATGCTGCAGGTATACCTGTAATTGAAGGTTATGGCCTGACTGAAACATCTCCGGTAATTGCTGTAAATAATTTTGAGCCGGGAAATATTAAGTTTGGAACTGTAGGGCCTTTATTGAAAAGTGTTGAAGTTAAAATTGCAAAGGATGGTGAAATTCTTTGTAAAGGCCCGAATGTGATGTTAGGTTATTATAAACAACCTGAACTTACAAAAGAAGTTATCTCGGAAGATGGTTGGTTCCATACCGGTGATATCGGAATTATGGATGAAGGGAAATATCTGAAAATTACCGGCCGTAAAAAAGAAATATTTAAAACCTCATTAGGTAAGTACATTAGCCCTCAGTTGATGGAAAACCGATTCAAGGAATCTCCGTTCATTGAGACCATTGTAGTATTAGGTGAAAATCAAAAATATGCAGCTGCATTGGTAGTTCCTGAATTTGATCATTTAAGAAGTTGGTGTAAAGTGAAAAATATTGAATATACTACTAATGAAGAGATGATTGCACTTCCAAGAATTAAAAAACGATTCCAGAAAGAGATTGATACATACAATACTTATTTTGGCAAAACGGAAATGGTAATGCGTTTTGAATTAATGGATTCACCCTGGACCGTTGAAACGGGAGAATTAACAGCCAACTTAAAACTAAAGCGAGGCTTTATTGTTGAGAAGTATAAAGATCTATTAAATAAGC
The DNA here is from genome assembly GCA_028280405.1 of Bacteroidales bacterium. Classification (GTDB taxonomy): domain Bacteria; phylum Bacteroidota; class Bacteroidia; order Bacteroidales. Next base: position 4,816 of record JANQLW010000013.1, on the reverse strand, counting down.
TGTTTAGCTAATCTGTTTTTGCTTAAATATTTTAAACAGAATAAAAATATTTACAATTGCCAGCAATAATTTTGCAAGCATACTTATTTGAATGACTAGCCATTCGCCTTTGGTATCTGACCAATCGGGTAACTGGCTAATTATATTATTTGCTTTAATCCCTTCTAATACAGAAGTGCTTACATAATCATTATGTATGTCGTTTAGTGCCAACAAATCTAATAGGAGTAAGCCAAGGAATAAAAAGCAAAATATAAATAGTAGAGTTAAAAGTGACTGCTTTGACATTTTATAGGATTTTAGGTTTGTATAAATCTAACCAATTTTCGGATATCCTGAAATTTAATCAAATTGGCAATGCAGCTTTCACAGCTTTTGACAATACGTCTATGGCTGCATTGGCAGCTTTTTGAATGATCGCTTTTGAAAGAACTGCTAAAGCTTCCAATTCTGCTTCCATGATTTTTTGAGAATCTTTTAAACGGGATTCAAAGTCTTCCTGGTTTAAATCGCCGCTGATTCTGAGTTGAGCAATCATTTCCAGGCGTTCCTTTTCGTTTTGAAGAAACTGCATGGCTGTCTCTTTTACATGTTCCCAATGATCGCTGACAGTACCTTTTATTGCAGCAAGCATATCATTGATAGTATTATTGATGTCGAAATTCATTTGATTAATTATTTGTTGATGAATTACTGATTATCTTTTTAGCATCTTCTGCTACTTGCATAGCATAAAACAGATCACTAAAAGTTTTCCGGTTAAGCTTTATCAAACCATCACTGAGCGTGTTTTTTGTTTTATGTTCTGCTTTATACTTTTTAAATAGATCCAGAGTGGTTTTGCAAATTTTTGTAGAGTTTTCATTTAAGGGCCTGATTTTATTTTTAAGATACAATGCATTCAGATCCACTTCAATGTTAACATAGTCATTTGTAAAATTCTTGAAAGCCCTTCCATTGTTTGCTTCATAAGTATTATCAAGCATGTTCAGGTAAAAACGATCAACAGTTTTTGCCAGGGTTTGGATTTCTGCTGATACTTCAGCATTATAGGTTGCAATAAGATTTACTTTACAGGAGCTTATTATAAATAATAAGATCAATGGTAAATATGTCCATGGCTTTAGCTGTGATGTAATTTGTCTGATCATTTTTCTATTTGGATTGGAGGGTTTGTACTTGTTTTAATTAATAGCTCCACAAAATCATCTAATTGCTTATCGTATTCATGTCCCAACTCAATTCCGAATTGTTTAAGCTCTGACATGTTTTCTTCAGAAGCATCATCCATAGCAGTGCTCATATTTTCAGGAATTTCCTTATTAATCCTTAAATACTGATGTTTTGCTTCAATTGCATCATAAATCTGGTCAAGCTGATAGTGGACTGTATCAGCAACTCCGGACATCATGATGTCAATGAGTGGTTTTACCCAGCCCAAAGCTCCCCAATGTTTAGCTTTTTTGTTATTGAATGGTTCTCTACTGGTTCCTGTTCCTATGGATAGCATTATAATATCTTTTGCTGTGACATACTTTTGATCTTTTTTTCTGTAAAATATTTCCCGGGCTTCACTGTATGCACATAATGCCGGATTATTCACAAATACTCCTCCATCAATCAGGCTAAATCCAACTCCTTTTTCAGATATAGCTGTTTCAGTGGGGAAGTAAGTTGGAGCTGCAGATGTAGCCCGGGCTACATCTTTTACATAAAAGTTATAATAAGGGTCTGTTTTTGCTTTGTGCTGTCTGAAAAAATGTCCCTTTCTTCTTTCAATATCATACGAGGTTATTAGGCAAGGCTTTAGCAAATCGCGGAGCATTCCATCGTTAAAGTTAGCTTTTAATGCCTGTTCCAAGCCTCTCGAATCGTATTTTGCTTTAAAGATTCCCCATCTGAAAGCTTCTTTTTTAAATATATAAGGTCCAAATATTTTGTACAAATTAGCTACGTGTTTTGCATCATAAGCTAAAGATTCTCCTGCCGGTTTGGATAAATAACCGCAAGCTAATATCCCACCTGTACTTGTTCCTACAATTAAATCAAAAAAATCTGAAATTCTGGCCTCGGAATTAGTTTTAAGCTTTAGCTTTTCTTCCAAACTAACGAGTACCCATCCTGGAATAATCCCTCGAATACCACCTCCATCAATAGATAATATACGAACATATTTGTTCTTCATATATAAAGAATTTATTAAGATTAATTAATACTAATCTCGACTTCATTGGGGAGCATATAATCTAAATATCTAAATAGATATTTGCTGTAAAGTTATAAAAAATAAAAATGTATTATAAAATAAATACGTTATTATATTTAGGCCGTTTTCTTATTTTGTAAAAAATAAGAACCTATGAGAAATAATAAAGCTAAAATTGCTGGAAGGAATTTCCCATCATTGGCATTAATGTGAGAAAAAATTGCTAATACCAAATTAAAAAAGAATCCGGCATAAGCTAAATCTTTTAAAAAAATTGATCGTTTAGTTAGAATAGCAATTATTCCCAGGAATTTAAGAATAGCAAGAGGATAGATCAATTCAATTGGGTAACCAAGCTTGGTGAATTCCGCTGCTACCTGATCATATTTAAAAAAGTACATAGTGGAAGAACCAAACATTACGATGGATAATAAAACTGTAGATATCCAGAAAAGTGCTTTTTTTATTTTTAGAATTTCCATATTCAGTTATTGATTTGCAGGTAAAGTAAACCTGAATTTACTTCCTTTTCCTTCTTCAGATTCCACCCATATGTTCCCCCCATTTTTAGTAACAAACTCTTTACAAAGAATAAGCCCCAATCCTGTGCCCACCTCATTATCCGTACCATTGGTTGAAAAGTTAACATCTATACGAAATAGTTTCTCGATATCTTCTTGTCGAATACCAACTCCATTATCTTCTACTGTTATCTCAACATGGCTGTTATTTGAAGAGGCATATAATTTTACTTCGCCCCCCTTAGATGTATATTTTAATGCATTTGACATTAGATTCCGGATTACTGTTGTAATCATATTCTCATCTGCAAAAGCATAAGTATTTGCAGGAATAATGCCTTTAATTGTAATATTTTTATTCACCGCCTGGTTTTGTAAGAGACCGATCGTTTCGTTTACAATTTTATCAATTTGAATATTATCCGGTTCCCATTTTATAGAACCTGTTTGTGATCTCGACCATTCCAATAAGTTTTGAAGAAGTTTATAAGCATTCTCAGAAGCATCATTCATGGTTTTGATCAGATCCTTTTTTTCTTCATCATCAAAACTGTCGTAATCATCAATGAGGAGTGTGGAAAAACCCATTAATGCATTAAATGGATTTTTTAAATCATGTGCGATAATAGAAAAGAATTTATCTTTTGTCGCATTCAACTCACTTAATTGTTTAGTACGTTCTGATACTTTTTCTTCAAGCCCGGCATTAAGTTCTGCTAATTCAATGTTTTTCTTTTTAATTTCACGGGCAGAGTAAAAACTTTTTAAAGCTTCTTTAACAGTCATTTCCAGGTCATCCTGATCCCATGGCTTCGCAATATATCTGTAAAGGTTGGCAAAATTAATGGCATTGGTGATCCCTTCTATATTTGCCTGTCCTGTAAGTAAAATGTTTAATGTTTCAGGTAAAAGACTATGTGATTTTTGCAGTAATTCATCACCTTTCATGCCCACCATAATATAATCTGCAATAATGAGAGGTACATCAATTTTATCTTCTAATAATTCCTCAATAAACTCCAGTGCATCTTCACCACTGTCTGAGGTTTCAATATCATAGTCTGCCCCGAACATTCTTTCCAGCTGATCTTTTAATGCTTCAGTTATGATGTTTTCATCATCAATACATAAGATTACAGGTTTTGACATAAAGAATCTCTTTAAAGTTTTCCTAATCCGCTTTTAATGGCATTAATTAAATCTTCTTCCGACCAGGGCTTAAATAAGCAGGCATGTAAATTTACTTTGTTTTTAGCGTTTTGAATGGCTTCTTCCTGAGCCTGTCCGGTAAGCATTACTTTTACAATTCCAGGGAATCTTTTATGAACTTCTATCAAAAATTCATCTCCTTTAATTCCTGGCATTAACCAATCAGAAACTATGATTAGAACCTCAGTGCCATCTTCAACTAATTCTTCAATTACTTCCAGCCCTTCCTGTGCATTTTCTGCTGTTTCATAAATGTATTCATCTCCCATGCGGTTTTCAATCTGTTCCTTTAGACTGTCAAGGATCATATTTTCATCATCGACACAGAGGACCGCTTTTTTACTCATAATTGTTCTTTAGTAGTTAAACGATAAATTTACAAAAATATTCCTGCTAAACAACAGGTAATGATATTATAAAGGTCGTACCCTCTCCTTCTTTAGAAATCAGTTCTATTTCACCATTATGTTTATTGATAATTCTTTTTACTATATCCAGTCCTAAGCCACTTCCTTCACCCGCTTTTTTAGTCGTAAAGAAAGGTTCAAAAATCTTTTCGCGAATATTCATTGGTATACCTCCACCTGTATCAGTGACGCTAATTTTTACATTGCCATATTCTAACCAGGTTTTGATATGTAGCTTTCCTTTGTTTTCCATTGCTTGCAATGAATTATGAAATAAATTTGTCCATATCTGATTAATTTCATCAGCAAAACAAGCTATATTGGGAATTTCTCCAAACTCTTTTATTACTTCAACGCCTTGTTTAATTTGATTATGGTATAGTGTAAGAACAGTATCAATTCCGTCATTAATATCAGCAGCTGCTTTTTCTCCTATATGATCGCGATGAGCAAATTTCTTTAGTGCAAATACA